>JAKIUU010000038.1 GCA_021647405.1 Flavobacteriaceae bacterium | reverse complement strand
AACGCATTTGACAAGGTTTTTGCCCTAAGATACGTAAAATTGGTCTTTTTTAACGTGTTTTTGACTAATAAAATCAATATAAAATACTAATAAACACAAACTTATCGATTAAAATAGGGACGACTAAATAAAAAATTACTTGATATCTGAAAAGCGATTTCGACTTAAGACAAAGTGCTGCCATACAACACTTTTACAACTATAATAACGTGTGGTTTTTCCGATACTTTCTCTCCGTTTTTTTAGCATCCGTTTAAGGTTGAAATAAAAACTAAAATGGGCTTTTATAATTGCCCATGTATGAATTGGGCGCAATTCTAGAGCAAATTTTATACCTGCCACAGCGTCTAAAATAAGCCTTATCAAAATAACCGGCAATAAGAAACGCTTGGGAACATTTTTGGCAACAGAATAGAGGCTGTTTCTAAAATTTAAAAAAGTCTTTGTTGGATTGGCCTCTCTTAGGGTAGCCGCGCCAATATGATACACCTTAGAAGCCCCCACATAATTGACATTATACCCTAAATTATGCACACGCCAACACAAATCAATCTCTTCTTGATGGGCAAAATAGTCTTCGTCAAAGCCCCCCAAATGATGGTAAATACGGCTTCTAATACACAAACAAGCTCCAGAAGCCCAAAATATAGAGGGATTAATATCATCGTATTGCTGAGTGTCTTTTTCTAAAGACATAAAAATTCGCCCCCGGCAATAAGGGTAGCCTAAAAAATCGATAAAGCCCCCTGCAGCACCTGCATATTCAAAATGGCTTCGTTTTTTATAATTTAAAAGTTTTGGTTGAATGACAGCCGTATTAGCCGACTCTTTGAACTGTTTTATGATGGGTTTTAACCAATCTTTTGTCACTTCAACATCAGAATTTAAAAGCACATATACATCGGCTTTTATTTTTTTTAAAGCGGTATTATAACCCTTGGCAAAACCACCGTTTGATTTATTCTTAACAACATTTACGCTATCTTTATAATGTGTTGTTATAAACTGAACAGAATTATCAGTAGAAGCATTATCCGCCACATAAATAGTGGCTTCTTTGCTATACGCTACAATATTTGGTAAGAATTCTTCTAACAAATGCTTTCCGTTCCAATTTAATATAACTACAGCTACAGTCATCAATAAAAACCCTTTTTTTAAAAGTCATGCAAATTTAGCATTAATTAAATCAATAATTATTAAAATAAGCTTAATATTTAGGGAGGTCTTTTATGAATGTAAATGACTCATTTTTAGGATTTAATTTTACAAAATAGTGTTCTAATCCGTTGCTTACAATTAAAAAAGTAGCCTTAAGATTAAGATTGTAACGGGCTATTTGGTCAAAAGCTTTTTGCGACACCTTAACAGAAGGGGCTTTGCACTCTACAATTATATGTGGCAGCCCACTGGTATTGTAAACAACAATGTCAGTGCGTTTTTTTAAATTATTAACCACCACTTGCTTTTCTACACTAATTAAAGATTTTGGATAACCTTTCTGATTAATTAAAAAATGAAGTATGTGCTGACGTACCCATTCTTCAGGGGTTAAAACCACATATTTTTTACGAATCACATCAAAAATAAACGTTTTATTTTCGCTACTTTTGAGCTTGTATTTATACGGGGGAAGATTTAATGTTATCACGCCTTAAAAATACAAATATAAAGTCACTTTTTAAAAGCCAATTTTACCCAGAATAAATGAATACTGTTAAAGACATTGCAGCCGATATTCAAAATAAAAAAATAGCACCCATTTATTTTTTAATGGGTGAAGAAGGCTATTATATTGATAAAATAGCCGATTTAGTTGGCAACAGCGTTTTAACCGAAGAAGAAAAAGGTTTTAATCAGATGGTATTATATGGTGGCGATGTAAATATTGACAGCATAATTTCTAAGGCTAAGCGTTTCCCTATGATGGCCGATTACCAAGTTATTATTGTACGCGAAGCGCAACTTTTAAGCCGAAGCATAGAAAATTTAGGGGCTTATATAGAAAATATGCAGCCCACAACTATTTTGGTTATGTGTTACAAATACAAAACACTTGACAAACGTAAAAAACTCGCCAAACTTATTGCTAAAAAGGGCGTCCTTTTTGAAAGTAAAAAATTGTACGACAACCAAGTGCCCGATTGGATTAGGCGTGTTTTAGCAGGTAAGCAATACAAAATAGAAGACAAGGCATCGCTTATGTTAACAGAGTTCTTAGGAACCAATTTAAGTAAAATTAGCAACGAACTAGATAAGCTCATGGCTATTTTACCAGCAGGCACAAGCATAACAGCAGCCGATATAGAGCAAAATATTGGCATTAGCAAGGATTATAATATTTTTGAATTGCGTGATGCCATTGGTCTTAAAGATGTGCTTAAAGCCAATAAAATTATCAATCACTTTGCACAGAATCCAAAAAGCAATCCATTGGTTGTAACCATTTCTTTGCTGTTTAGCTACTTTACACAGCTCTTACAATACCATGCACTGCCCAATAAATCAAGAGAAAATGTGGCCAAAGCATTAAAGATAAATCCTTTTTTTGTAAGTAAATACAGTACAGCTGGAAGAAATTACCCCATGCGCAAAGTATCGCAAATTATAGGGTATTTACATGATGCCGATGTAAAAAGTAAAGGCGTAGGTGCCCAAGCCTTGCCTGATGGGGCTATTTTAAAGGAGTTGTTGTTTAAGATTTTGCATTGATAATGTCTTAACGTGTAACGCTCCAAGGGTTTCAAACCCTTGGAGCGTTACAATTAAATATAATTACGCTCCCCAAAAATACGACTCCCCACACGTACCATATTAGAACCACATTTTAGAGCTAATTGGTAATCGCCACTCATACCCATTGATAAAATTTTGAGCTTTGTCCTTCGGCTGCGCTCAGGATGACTGGCTTTGAGTTGGCTAAAAAAAATATTAAGGCTTTTAAATTCACTTTCAACTTGTTTTAAATCGGCTGTAAAACTGGCCATACCCATCAGACCGACAATAGCAATATTTTCTAGAGATTTTAGTTCCTCTGAATTTAAAATGGCTTCAATTTCTTGAAATGCCAAACCAAATTTACTGTCTTCCTGAGCAATTTTGGCTTGTAATAAGCAGTTAATAACACGCTTGTGTTTTAGGGCTTGCTTGTTAATTTCATTTAGCGTTTTAAGACTGTCAACCCCATGAATTAAAGCGACAAAATGTGCCATATATTTCACCTTATTCCGCTGTAAATGGCCTATCATATGCCATTTAATATCTTTGGGAAGTGACGCGTACTTCTGAGCCATTTCTTGAATTTTATTTTCACCAAACACACGCTGTCCCGCGTTGTAAGCTTCTAAAATATCTGATTCAGGTTTGGTTTTTGATACGGCTACAAGGGTGACGTCTTTGGGCAGGGTCTCTTTTATAGTTTTTAATTTTGTGGTGATATCTAGGATTTTCATATGTGATTATATTTTATCAAAATGGATTCTCGTCCTCACGGAAATGACACATTTAATTTTAGTTTTCAAATTTAAAACATTTCGACTACGCTCAATGTGACAATTTTAGTTTTTAATGAGATAGAGATTCTTCACTTCTCCCGATAGCCATCGGGACAGAATGACAAAAAATAAAAATAATTAAAACTCATAAATAGTTAGGCCACTGCGTAATTTGGGTTCAATATACGTACTTTTTGGCGGCATGGTTAAATTGGCATCGGCAATAGATTTTAACTGCGCTACAGAAGCAGGGTATAAGCCAAAACCCACGGCGTACTTGCCTGAATCAACTTGGTTTTTAAGTTGCGATTCGTGTAATATATTGGGTTTGTAATTAATTTTATCGCTATTGCTTAAATCGTTTATGCCTAAAATAGGTTTTAAAACTGTGGTAAAAAGTACTTGCGCATCTAAATCGGCCAAAGCATTGTCAATTTTGTAAACCGATTTACGCAAATAAAGTGCGTAATAGTCGCCTTCTAAATACATGCTAAAATGATGCTTTTTAGAAGGTCTGTACTGTTTGTTTTCAAGCTTTTGAATTCTAAATGAAGCGTCTAATTCAATCAGAAACTTATCTTTAGACAATCCGTTTAAGGTTTTTACAAATCGGTTAAAAGAAGAAATATTTAAATTAGATTCGGCTATTAGATAGCTCATAAAGAAATTATAATTCTCTGTGCCTGTATGTTCTGTATTGATTTTCTTTTTAATATTTGCCAAATAACTTGACGATGCAGAACGGTGATGCCCATCGGCAATATACACAGCATTCATTTTAGAAAATTCTGTGCTAATTGTGTTAATATCTTCTGCATTATCTATAACCCAAAATAAATGTGTGCGCTTTTTGTTGGTTGTAAATTCGTACTCGGGGCGTTTATTCTGAAATTTATTATAAAGGGCTGTTAACTTCTTATTGTCGGGATAGGTAAGGAGTACAGGTTCTGCATTAAAACCGGTAACTTCTAAATATTTTCCAAACAAAGCTTCGCGATCTTTTAAAGTGGCCTCATGCTTTCTTATTATTCCATTTTGATAATCGGTCACACTAGAGGTGGCTATAAACCCCCAATAGGTACAGGATCCAAATGATTTTTGATGTAAATAATAAACAGGCTTGGCATCTTGAATAAAGAAATTATTTTCTTTAAATTCTAAATAGCGATTGCGTATTAATTTAAAACGTTGCGTTCCCTTTAAGTTGAGTTGGTACCTATAACCCGGTTTTAAAATATGTAAAAATGAAAAGGGATTGTATTTTAAAATGGCCTCTAATTCTGTGTCGCCATAAAGCTCAAAAGAGCGGGTAGTTAGCAAAGCCGCTTTATCGCGTACAGGGCGCACAGCTCTAAAAGGACGTACTACTGCCATATTAATAGTATTTAGTATGTCATATTTGTTTCAGATGCCTGCCAATAAATTGGCAGACCCTAGATGACATATTTTATTTGTTCAATATACTTTTTATCTGACTTGCCAATTCCAAACCTATCCTATCTTGCGCTTCAAGGGTAGCTGCACCAATATGAGGAGTTAAAGATACATTGGGTGTCATTAATAATTTTATGGCTGGTGTGGGTTCATTTTCAAAAGTATCAACAGCCGCATAAGCTACCTTATCATTTTCGAGCGCTTTAACTAAAGCCACTTCGTCTATTACACCACCACGAGCTGCATTAACTAGACCCACGCCATTTTTCATTAAATTAAACTCGGCCGTAGAGATAACATAATCTTTTTGTGCTGGCACATGAAAGCTAAAGAAATCGGCTTCTTTTAAAACGCTCTCTTTAGATTGCATATTGATAGTAAATCCTACAGATTGGCCATCGTAGAAATCTAGATTAAGGTTGACCTTATCTAAAAAAGGATCGAAAGCAATAACTTTCATACCCACGCCTAAAGCTATTTTTGCCGTTTCTTGACCTATGCGACCAAAACCAAAAACACCTATTGTTTTGCCTTGTAATTCGCGTCCTTTAGCATAAGCTTTTTTAAGTGCTTTAAACTTTGTGTCGCCTTCTAAAGGCATGGCTCTATTTGAATCATGTAAAAAACGGACCATCCCAAAAAGGTGGGCAAAGACAAGTTCGGCTACTGAATGAGACGAAGCCGCTGGTGTGTTTATAACACTAATGCCTTTGCTTTTTGCATAGGCAACATCTATATTATCCATACCAACACCACCACGTCCGATAATCTTTAAATTGGTAGCATCAATCAATTCTTTGCGAACTGTTGTAGCACTGCGTACCAATAGAACTACAACGTTATTCTTATTTATAAAATCTACCAACTGATCTTGCGCTACAGTTGTGGTTATAACTTCAAATCCGGCAGCTTCAAGGTCTTTGATTCCACTTGCAGCTAATCCGTCGTTTGCTAATATTTTCATGCTATTATTTTTAAATTTGTTTATAATTGTTGCATTACGCTTACAAGTGTTTGAACACTTTCTAAAGGCATTGCATTGTATATGCTTGCGCGATAGCCTCCTACAGAACGGTGTCCTTTTAATCCGCTAAGGCCTGCATTTTTACACAAAGTGTCAAAAGCTTCTTTTTTAGAGTCGTCAGTAAGTACAAAAGTAACATTCATATGAGAACGGTCTTCTTTAACTGCTGTACCGCTAAAATTTTGATTGCTATCTATTTCGTTGTAAAGTAAATCGGCTTTGGTATTGTTTATTTTCTCAATGGCTTCAATACCACCCAAATCTTTTAACCATTGTAGTGTTAACATTGACACATAAACAGGAAAAACAGGAGGTGTGTTAAACATGCTGTCTTTAGAAATATGCACCTGATAGTCTAGCATAGAAGGAATGGTACGTTCTGTTTTACCTAAAATACTTTCTTTAACAACAACCAGTGTTGTTCCGGCTGGTCCCATGTTTTTTTGTGCGCCAGCATATATTAAATCGAATTTCGAAAAATCTAGTTGACGCGAAAAAATATCAGAACTCATATCGCATACCATTAAAGCATCCACCTCTGGAAAACTTTTTATTTGTGTGCCGTGAATAGTGTTGTTACTTGTGCAATGAAAATAAGCGGTATTATCTGGAATTTTATAATTCTTGGGAATGTAATTATAGCCCTTGTCTTTTGAGCTGGCTGCTATTTCTACATTGCCCAACATTTTGGCTTCTTTAATAGCTTTGGCACTCCATGCCCCAGTGTCTAGGTAAGCCGCTTTTCCGTTAAGAGGTAAGAGGTTATAAGCTGTCATTAAGAATTCTAAACTGGCGCCTCCTTGCAAAAACAAGGCGCTGTATCCTTTGCCTTCTAAACCCAAAAGTTCAAGAACCAGATGGCGTGCTTTATCCATTACAGCAACATAATTAGGACTGCGATGCGAAATTTCGAGTAATGACAGGTTTAAATCGTTAAAATTAAGGACAGAATCGGAGGCTTTTTTTAAGACTTCTTGCGGTAAAATGCTTGGTCCCGCGCTAAAATTGTGCATTTTCATAATGAGTTTATTTAACACAACAAATTTGTGCAATTTATTGCAAACAAGCCCTATAAGATTTCAAATATTTTTAATTTATTTTGGGTCTAAAATCACACATGGAATTATCATTTCTTCCAATGAAATTCCCCCGTGTTGAAAGGTGTCTTTGTAGTATTTTACAAAGTGATTGTAGTTGTTGGGATAGGCAAAAAAGTAATCTTCTTTGGCAAAAACAAATGAACTACTCATATGTAAACTAGGCAAATATATGTCTTTAGGATTGTTTACGGCATAAACCTCTTTATTATTATAACTCATACTTCTACCAGTCTTGTATCGCAAATTTGAACTGATGTGCTTGTCGCCAATTATTTTTGTTGGATTTTTAACATTTATAGTGCCATGATCTGTGGTAATAATGAGTTTGTACTTTAAACTATGTGCTTTTTGAATTAGCTCAAAAAGGGTGGAATTTTTAAACCAACTCATACTTAAAGACCGGTAGGCTTTATCATCGGAAGCCAATTCTTTAATCATATTCATTTCTGTGCGCGAATGCGAAAGCATATCGACAAAATTATAAACTACGGCTGTTAATTTATTTTGCTTTGTAGCAGAAAAATTGGCTACTAAATCTTTTCCTTTCTGGAGGTTGGTAATCTTAAAATAATCAAAAGGAATATCCAATCCAAGGCGTTTTAAATGGGCAGATAGAAACTCTTTTTCAAAAAGATTTTTACCGCCTTCTTCAGTATCATTTTTCCAATAATTTGGATATTTACTTTCCATTTCTAATGGCATCAATCCAGAAAACAAAGCGTTTCTGGCATACTGTGTGGCTGTAGGTAAAATACTGCAATAGGCAATTTCTTCTTCAATAGCGTAATATTTCTGAATAAGTGGTTTAAATATATGCCATTGGTCAAATCTCAAGTTATCTATAACAATGAATAAAGTATTTTTATTTTCTTTTATACTTGGGACTACAAAATTTTTAAAAATACTAGGCGATAACAAGGGGGGGGCATCATACTCATGAAACCAACTGGCATAATTTTTAGTGATAAATTTAAAAAACTGTGCATTGGCTTCTTGTTTCTGACTTTCTAATATTTCAGTTAGTCCCAAATCGTCTATTGATTCCAGTTCCAATTCCCAATGGAGTAAACGCTGGTAAAGTCTGTTCCAATCTTCAAAAGAATTTACAGAAGCGAGTTCCATACTTATCTTTCTAAACTCTTGTTGGTAATTAGAGGTTGTTTTTTCGGAAACCAATCTTGAATGGTCAAGATTCTTTTTTAAGCTCAATAAAATCTGATTTGGGTTTACAGGTTTTATCAAGTAATCGGCTATTTTAGAGCCTATTGCTTCCTCCATAATGTACTCTTCTTCGCTCTTTGTAATCATTATTACAGGAAGATTTGGTTTTAAAACCTTTAGTTGTGCCAGCGTTTCAAGTCCGCTCAAACCAGGCATATTCTCATCTAATAAAACAATATCAAACAATTCATTTTTAATAATTTCTAAGGCTTCATAGCCACTGTTACAAGGAGTTACAGTATAATTTTTTTCTTCTAAGAAAATAATATGAGGTTTTAATAAGGCTACTTCATCATCAACCCAAAGAATCTTTACGTTTTGCATAAAATAATTTATAAGGAATTATGTATTTTTGTATTCAAGATAATTATAAAAGTTTGAACAAACTTAAAATATTAAACGACCCAATCTACGGTTTTATTTCAATTCCTAACGAATTAATTTTTGATATTATTGAGCACCGTTATTTTCAGCGTTTGCGCCGAATTTCTCAAATGGGACTGTCGTATTTGGTATATCCTGGTGCACATCACACACGTTTTCATCATGCTTTGGGTTGTATGCATTTGATGCAAAAAGCCATTCGGGTCTTAAAATTTAAAGGAGTCGTTATTACAGACGAAGAATCTAATGCTCTTTTAATTGCTATTTTACTGCATGATATAGGCCATGGTGCTTTTTCGCATGCACTAGAGAATAGTATTGTTGAGGGCATTAGCCATGAATATATCTCTTTGCAATTTATGCTCGCCTTAAATGATGAATTTGATGGCAAATTAGATTTGGCCATCAAAATTTTTAAAGGCAACTACAAACGGCTATTTTTCCACCAACTAATAACAAGTCAGCTCGATATTGACCGGATGGACTATTTAAAACGCGATAGCTTTTATACAGGTGTTTCTGAGGGAAATATCAATTCAGAGCGCATCATAACCATGTTTAATGTTGTTGATAACGATTTGGTAATTGAATACAAGGGCATTTATTCAATTGAGAAATTTTTAACTGCCCGGCGATTGATGTATTGGCAAGTTTATTTACACAAAACAGGTCTTGTAGCCGAAAAAACGCTTGTAAAAGTTTTAAAACGCGCCAAAGAGCTGAGTAGAAAAGGCATTGTTTTGCCCGCAAGCCCAGCTTTTTCATATTTCTTAGAAAATGCTGTAAATACCGAAAACTGGCATAATAAATCTTTAAATATTTTTAATGATTTAGATGACTGCGATGTCCTTTCAGCAATAAAACAATGGCAAACTCATGACGATTTTACACTGTCAACCTTAAGTAAAATGATAATAGACAGAAAATTACCAAGGGTAATTATTAAAAATGAAGCCCCTAAAAAAACAGAATTAAAAATACTTAATAAAAACCTCTTGTCGGTATATCCAATAAAAAAATCTGAGACAAGTTATTTTGTTGATTATGGGAAAATAGAGAATTTGGCTTACAACAAAAACCAAGACCCCATTAAGATTTTGTACAAAAATGGTGATGTAACCACTTTTTTAAGAGCATCTGATTTTAACAGATCTGAAACCTTAACAAAACCCATAGTAAAATTTTATATGTATTATCCTAAGCTACTGTAGGGGTATATTTCAATTTTATTTTTATATTTTTGCAACAATGAAATTTACAGCTACTCAAATCTCAGAAATACTTGAAGGTGAAATTGAAGGAGATCCTACTATTGAAGTTTTTGAACTTTCTAAAATTGAAGAGGGTAAAGCGGGTTCATTAACATTTCTATCAAACCCTAAATACACGCCTTTTTTATACCAAACAAATGCCTCTATCGCTATAGTTAACAAGACTTTTATTCCAGAAAAGAAAATAAAGGCAACACTTATTAAGGTTGAAGACCCTTACGGTGCCTTCTCAAAATTACTCTCTTTTTACGATCAGGTAAAACTTAATAAAGTAGGTGTTAAAAAATCTAATTTTGTACATAAATCTGCCAAGATTGGTAAAAATGTTTATATCGCTCAGTTTGCTTATATAGGTAAGAATGTTAAGATTGGCGATAATGTCAAACTTTTTCCAAATACTTTTGTTGGTGATAATGTAAAGATTGGAAACGATACTGTTTTGTTTTCAGGTTCAAAAGTGTATCACGATAGTGTGATAGGTAATAATTGTATCATACATTCGGGTGCTATTATTGGATCAGACGGATTTGGTTTTGCCCCAAATGGTATTGGAAGCTATGACAAGATTCCACAAATAGGGAATGTTGTATTAGGTAACAATGTAGATGTAGGTGCCAATACTACCATTGACCGCGCAACATTAGGCACTACTATAATTGCCAATGGCGTAAAGCTAGACAATCAGATACAAATTGCACACAATGTAGAAATAGACGAAAACACTGTAATAGCAGCTCAAACAGGTATTGCTGGCTCTACAAAAATTGGTAGAAATTGTCAGATAGGAGGTCAAGTGGGCATTGCTGGACATCTTACCATAGGAGATTATGTTAAAATTCAAGCCCAATCGGGTATAGGTAAAAATCTAAAAGATCATGTTAAAGTTCAAGGCAGTCCTGCTTTTTCTTATTCAGGTTTTTTTAAGTCCTATGTTCATTTTAAGAACCTTACCAAATTAGCCGATAGAGTACATTTACTAGAGAAAGAATTAAAAAAAATAAAGAAAGATTAATGGAGGTATTAGATATCAAGCAACGCACAATTAAAAATGAAGTTTCACTATCGGGTGTCGGGTTACATACTGGCAATAAAGTAAAACTCACTTTTAAACCTGCACCAGAAAACCATGGTTTCGCCTTTGTGCGTATGGATCTGGTAGGAAATCCTATAATTGAAGCTAAAGCAGAATATGTTGTAGACACCAGACGTGGTACAAATCTTGAAAAAAATGGAGTTTCAATTAACACATCAGAACATGTTTTAGCGGCAATAGTTGGCGCAGGAATTCACAATATTATTATTGAATTAGATGGTGCAGAGCCTCCAATTATGGATGGGTCTTCAAAGTTTTTTGTAGAAACGCTCGAAAAAGCAGGTATTGTAGAACAAAACGCTTATGTTCAAGAATATATCGTAAAAGAAATTATATCGTTTAAAGATCCCGGTACAGGAAGTGAAATTATTATCATGCCCTCAGATAAATATGAGATTACTGCTATGGTTGATTTTGGCACCAAAGTTTTGGGCACTCAAAATGCAACTTTAAATGATATCTCTGAATTTAAATCAGAAATTGCAAACGCGAGAACTTTTAGTTTCTTGCACGAAATAGAAATGCTTCTTGACAGTAATTTAATAAAAGGAGGCGATTTAAACAATGCCATTGTTTATGTTGATAAAAAATTATCAGAAGAAACCATGGCCAAATTGCGTTCTGCCTTTAAAAAAGATTCTGTAAAAGTTAAACCCAATGGCATTTTAGACAATTTGACGCTTCATTGGCCTAATGAGGCTGCACGTCATAAGTTATTAGACGTAATGGGCGATTTGGCCCTTGTGGGTGTGCCTATTAGAGGAAAAGTTATTGCTAATAAACCAGGGCACTCTATAAATACCCAATTTGCAAAAAAACTCTCCAAAATAATAAAATTAGAAAAAAGAAATAAAATACCATTCTTTGATTTATCGCAACCGCCCTTAATGGATGTTGAAAAAATCATGAAAATATTGCCACACAGACCGCCATTTTTGTTTATTGATAGGATTTTAGAATTGTCTGATACCCATGTTGTAGGGATGAAAAATGTAACGATGAATGAAACATTTTTTGCAGGACATTTTCCTGGCAAACCAGTAATGCCCGGCGTTTTACAAGTAGAAGCCATGGCACAATGTGGGGGTGTATTGATTCTGAGTACTGTTCCGGATCCCGAGAATTACCTTACTTTTTTTATGAAAATTGAGAATGTAAAATTTAAACGAATGGTATTACCTGGCGATACACTAATTTTTAGAGCCGAATTGGTCTCTCCTATCCGTCGCGGTATTTGCCATATGCAAGCCTTTGGGTACGCAAATAACAAATTAGTTGTAGAGGCTTTATTAATGGCTCAAATTGCCCGAAAAAAATAATTAAATGAATCAACCCTTAGCATATATACATCCAGGAGCAAAAATAGCTACCAATGTAGTGGTAGAGCCTTTTGCCACAATAAATAACAATGTAGTAATTGGATCGGGCACATGGATAGGTTCAAATGTTACCATTATGGAAGGCGCAAGAATAGGTAAAAATTGTCGCATTTTTCCAGGCGCTGTCATTTCGGCCATTCCACAAGATTTAAAATTTGAAGATGAAGATTCTTTAGTAACTATTGGAGACAACGTAACTATTAGAGAGTGTGTTACCATAAACAGAGGTACTAAAGCTTATGGTAAAACCGAGATTGGTAAAAATTCTCTTATCATGGCAACAGCTCATATTGCTCACGATTGTATTTTAGAAGAAAATGTCATAATTGTAAATGGGGTGCTTTTAGCAGGTCATGTTAAGGTTGGCAAACATGCTATTATTGGCGGCTTGTCTGGTATTCATCAATTTATACATATAGGCGAACACGCCATGGTATCTGGGGGTTCATTGGTACGTAAAGATGTGCCACCATTTACTAAAGCTGCTAAGGAGCCTCTTTCTTATGTTGGCATTAACTCAATTGGCTTGCGCAGAAGGGGATTTGAATCTGCAAAAATTAGAGAAATACAAAATATTTACAGAATTCTCTATCAAAAAAATTACAATACCACTCAGGCTTTGAGTATTTTAGAAGGCGAATTTGAAGCCACACCAGAACGTGATGAAATAATTGAGTTTATTATCAATTCGCAACGTGGCATCATGAAAGGATATACAAACAAACAATAATTTAAAAAGTAAAAAAGAATGGCATCAACCTCAGATATACGAAAAGGACTGTGTATAAGATACAACAACGATATTTTTAAAATTGTAGAATTTTTGCATGTTAAACCTGGAAAAGGACCTGCTTTTGTAAGGACAAAATTGAAAAGTTTGACAACAGGAAGAGTGCTTGACAACACCTTTCCTTCGGGCAGAAAATTAGACGAAGTACGCGTAGAAACACATAAATTCCAATATTTGTATGCCGATGGCGACGCGTATAACTTTATGAACACTGTCGACTACAATCAAATAGCACTTCAGAAATCTGTTTTAGATGCACCAGACCTTTTAAGAGAAGGCGAAATAGTGACAGTTATTTTTAATGCTGATGACGAAATGCCCTTAGCAGTTGATATGCCTGCCAGTGTTGTTTTAGAGATCTCACACACCGAGCCAGGTGTAAAAGGCAATACAGCTACAAATGCTACCAAGCCTGCTACTGTTGAAACAGGGGCCACTATTAACGTACCTCTATTTATTAATGAGGGCGATAAAATAAAGGTAGATACCGAAAAAGGGACATATTTAGAGCGTGTTAAAGCGTAGTTGTATTTGCTTTTACTATGAAATTTGCAAAACCACAAACCCTTAAAACCATAGCCCTATTAATAGAGGCAGAATTCAAAGGCAAACCTCATTTCGAAATTACAGGGATTAATGAAATACACGTAGTTGAAGAAGGAGACATTGTTTTTGTTGACCATCCTAAGTATTACGATAAAGCCCTAAATTCTAAGGCCACAACCATTTTAATAAACAAAGAAGTAAGGTGCCCTGAAGGAAAATCGCTTTTAATTTCTGAGAATCCTTTTCGTGATTTTAATAAAATTACACAGCATTTTAAATCTTTTACTAAAGCCACATCGGCTATAGCCAAAACAGCCAAGATAGGTAAAGACACTATAATTCAGCCCAATGTTTTTATTGGCAACAAAGTTATTATTGGCAACAATTGTGTTATTCACCCCAATGTATGTCTTTATGATGGTGTTGAAATAGGCAACAACGTAACAATTCATGCTGGAAGTATTTTGGGTGCCGATGCTTTTTATTATAAAAACAGACCCGTTACAGGTTACGATAAATTGAAAAGTTGTGGCAGTGTTAAAATAGAAGACAATGTTGATATTGGTGCTTTGTGCACCATTGATAGGGGTGTAACAGGATTGACGCTTATTTCTGAAGGCACAAAGCTAGATAATCAGGTGCATGTTGGTCATGATACCTATATTGGTAAACGCTGTTTAATAGCCTCTCAAACGGGTATTGCTGGTTGTGTAATTATTGAAGATGATGTTACACTGTGGGGTCAGGTAGGGACCAACAGCGGTATTACCATTGGCAAAGGCGCTGTAATTATGGGGCAAACAGGTGTTACAAAATCCGTTAAAGGTGGTAAGTCTTATTTTGGCACCCCCATAGCAGAATCTCGTGAAAAATTAAAAGAATTAGCAGGCATCCGTCAGTTATTAAAATCGAAAAAATAAAAGATAAATAATAGCAAATTTAGTTATCAAAAACTTAATTTTGCATCTCAATTAAAATTCAAACCCATGAGTGTTTTAGTAAATAAAAATTCAAATATAATCGTACAAGGATTTACAGGAAGTGAAGGCACTTTTCACGCCTCACAAATGATAGATTACGGCACCAATATTGTTGGGGGTGTTACTCCTGGAAAAGGTGGGCAAACTCATTTAAATAAGCCTGTTTTTAATACTGTTGTAGATGCTGTAAAAGTGGCTAAAGCCGATACTTCTATTATTTTTGTACCACCCGCTTTTGCTGCCGATGCCATTATGGAAGCTGCCGAAGCAGGTATAAAAGTTATTATTTGTATCACCGAAGGTATTCCCACTGCCGATATGGTAAAAGTAAAAGATTTTATAGCTCATAAAGACTGCCGTTTGGTTGGTCCTAACTGCCCAGGTGTTATTACACCAGGAGAGGCCAAAGTAGGTATTATGCCTGGTTTTGTGTTTAAAAAAGGAACTGTTGGTATTGTTTCTAAATCGGGAACCTTAACTTACGAAGCTGCCGACCAAGTTGTTAAACAAGGTTTGGGTATTACAACAGCCATTGGAATTGGTGGCGATCCTATTATTGGCACAACTACAAAAGAAGCTGTTGAATTGTTTATGAATGACCCCGAAACAGAAGTTATTGTAATGATTGGTGAAATTGGCGGTCAATTAGAAGCCGAAGCTGCCAAGTGGATAAAAGCCACCGGAAATAAAAAACCCGTAATCGGTTTTATAGCTGGTCAAACAGCGCCTACAGGTAGAACAATGGGACACGCTGGCGCTATTGTTGGCGGAAAAGATGATACAGCCGCTGCAAAAATGCAAATACTTAGAGACAACGGTATTTATGTGGTGGATTCTCCTGCCGAAATTGGTAAAAAAGTGAAAGAAGTTTTAGGGTAAATATCCTATAAATTAATACATTATAAAAAGCTACCAAATGGTAGCTTTTTTTTATATTTGACTAAATTTAATTTTTTATCATTAATGAAACTAACCGAAAATAAAACAGTATTAATTACAGGGGCTACCAGAGGCATAGGCAAAGGTATTGCTTTGGCTTTTGCAAAAAATGCAGCCCATGTGGCTTTTACTTACAGTGCGTCTGTTGCAGCTGCTAAAGATTTAGAAAATCAATTAAAAGAATTTGGCGTAAACGCCAAAGGCTACCAATCTAACGCTGCCAGTTTTGAAGCTTCTCAAAACTTAGTTGCTGATGTTATTAAAGATTTTGGCAAATTAGATATCCTTGTAAACAATGCGGGCATTACAAAAGACAATTTGTTGATGCGTATTTCTGAAAGCGATTTTGATGATGTCATTGCCATCAACTTAAAATCGGTATTTAACCTTACCAAGGCCGTTATCCGTCCAATGATGAAACAACGTGACGGTGTGATTATAAATATGAGTTCTGTTGTAGGTGTCAAAGGAAATGCGGGTCAAACCAATTACGCCGCTTCTAAAGCAGGGATTATAGGTTTTACCAAATCTGTAGCTTTAGAACTGGGCTCAAGAAATATCCGTTGCAATGCCATTGCACCCGGATTTATTGAAACCGAAATGACAGCCAAATTAGATGAAACTACCGTTGACGGATGGCGCAAGGCTATTCCGCTTAAGCGTGGGGGTACCCCAAACGATGTTGCCAATGCCTGCCTGTTTTTAGCATCCAATTTAGCAACCTACATTACGGGACAAGTGATAAATGTAGATGGTGGTATGCTCACTTAATTATTGCAAAATACTTTTTAAATGACCATATATACAGCGTTCTATTTAATTCTTGCATTAGGTGCAGCGCTGGGTATATCGTATTATCAATATTTTTATAAAACAAAGTATAAAGATAAGATATTCTACTATTTAGCACTATTACGCGCCCTTACTTTCTTTTTAATTGCCGCTCTTTTTATCAACCCTAAGTTTAACAAAAATACCTATTCCATAGAAAAACCCAATTTGGTCTTGGCGGTAGACAATTCGGCATCTATCCCTTTTTTTAAGGAATCTAAAAATGTAAAACAGGTTGTAAATGCGTTTAAAGCGGATGCAGGTATATCTAAAAAATTTGATATTCAATCTTTTGCTTTTGGAGACAATCTCATTCAAACCGATACCTTTACTTTTGAAGCCAAACAGACCAAGATTGAAAGTGCTTTAAAACAGTTAAATAGCTTGTATTCTAAGAATTCTGTGCTTGTTTTACTGTCTGATGGCAATCAAACTCAGGGAGCCGATTACAGTTATTACAAAACCAAATTCCCCATTTATACATTGGTGGTAGGCGATACCTCTAGATTTAATGACATTGCTATAAGCCAAATAAATACAAACCCATATAGTTATATTGGCAATAATTTTCCTGTCGAAGTTTTTTTAAAACGTGATGGAAACAAAGCTTTTACAAGTACATTTAAAGTGAGTGAAAAAGGAAAAACTGTCTTCTCAAAAAAAGTAAGTTTTAAGAAAAATGAAAACAGCAAAACACTCAATTTTAGCTTAAAAACTAAAAGGACAGGTGTGCACCAATTTAAGGCCATGATAAGCCCAATTGAAAATGAAAAGAACTTAAAAAATAACCAGAAATACTTCTCAATTAATACTTTAAGTGAACGCTCTAATATTTTATTGGTCAGCAGTATAGCGCATCCAGATATTGGTGCCATAAAACGCAGTATTGAAAGTAATAAACAGCGTAAATTAAAGGTAATTATTGGCCGTGTAAAATTGACAGAATTGGCTAAATTTCAACTTATTATTTTGTACCAACCTACAAGTTTACAAAACAAACTTTTTGAAAAAATACAGAAAGAAAATTTGCCTTATTTTATAATTACAGGCACCAAAACAGATTGGAATTTTCTTAACAAGGCACAATCCTTATTCCACAAAAATTTTATAAATCAAACTCAAGATTATTTGGCACGGTTAAACTTGAGCTATAGCCCCTTTGTTGTAAAGGATATTGGTTTTAATAAGTTACCCCCATTAGAAGATTTCTTTGGTTCGATAGCTTTTAAAAGTACAAATAATCAAACAATATTGTACCAACAGATAGGAAACAAGGCTACCAAACAACCCCTGTTAACCACATTTAAAAGGAATGATAAGCGTGGCGCAGCCCTTTTTGGTGCTAATATTTGGAAATGGCGTATGGCCTCTTTTTCTGGGCAACAAAATTTTATTGACTTCGATAATTTCTTGAATAATATCATTCAGTATTTGGTTGAAATTAAAGCCAACAAGCAACTTAAAGTTGATTATAAATCGGTAGTATATTCAAATGAACCCTTAACGTTTTTGGTAAATTATTTGGATACCAATAGAAAATTTGACGCACGGGCTTCTTTAGAAATCAACATAACAAACGAATTGACTAAAGAAAAAATAAGCTATCCACTGGCTTTAGAATCAAATTATTACCATATTAATTTATCAAATTTAGTTGCAGGAAATTACACCTTTGTCATTAAAGAAAACAATAGTGGTCTCAGTCAAAAAGGAAAATTTACTATTCTCAATTTCCCTATAGAAAAACAATTTTACAATGCCAACTATAATAACCTGGCTTTTTTGGCGAATACCAATAAAGGAAACACCTTTTTACTTAAAAAGTATAATGATTTAAAAGCGCAATTGCTCACAAATAATGACTTTAAAAGTATTCAGACTAAAAAAGTAGTAACAAGCAATTTGCTATCGTTTTATTGGTTACTTTTGTTGATTATTGCATCGGCCGTGACCGAATGGTTTATCAGAAAAACTCACGGACTCATCTAAACATTTAAAAACATTTAATTTATCACTTATGAAAAATCCACCTAAATTTTTAATTCCGGTCTTTGTAGTACTCATTGTTTTTTTAATTTTTCTAGCAAAATCTGCTGTTACAATTGACTATGGTGAAGCCGGTGTTTTATTTAAAACATTTGATGGCGGTGTTGACACAGAAAATACTTTAGACGAAGGGTTTCACTTTATTGCACCATGGAACAATGTAACTGTTTACAACGTAAAACAGCAAGAATTATTTGAACGCAGTATGATTGTATTATCTTCTAACGGACTGGCAATCACATTAGATGCCTCAGTTTTATATCAACCTAATATTAAAAAATTAGGGTTTTTACACAAAACCAGAGGTCGTAATTATTTACAAGATGTTATTATCCCTGCTATACGTTCTGCAACACGTAGCGTTGTAGGGCGCTATACACCAGAACAATTATATTCTACCAAACGCGATGCTATTCAGGAAGAAATTTATGAAGAAACTAAAAATATTGTAGAACCTCAATATGTGCAATTAAATGCTGTATTAGTAAGAGATGTGACGCTACCTACTGCTATTAAAGATGCTATTGAACGTAAATTACGCCAAGAACAAGAATCTTTAGAATATGAATTTAGATTGACTAAGGCTACTAAAGAAGCCCAAAAACAAATTATTGAAGCCCAAGGAAAAGCAGATGCCAACCGTATTTTAAGTGCGTCATTAACCGATAAAATTTTAAGAGACAAAGGTATTGATGCTACTTTAAAATTAGCGACTTCGCCAAATACCAAAGTTGTTATAGTAGGAGGTAAAGATGGTTTGCCATTAATTTTAGGAAACAATTAATATTATTTTTCCGTCTAGCGGACATAAAAAAAAGCCAACAATTAGTTGGCTTTTTTTATGCTATCTATTTTTACTTTATCTGGAATAAAATCTGTTCCCACTTTGCCTTTTTTAAGAGCTTTATAGTTTTCGTAACACTCTAAAACAGCTTCTATAATTTGTAAATCGGAGGCTTTTTTAATAAAATATTCAGAGTAGTTACATTTGTCTAACAAGTCGTTAAGTTCTTTTTTACTCATATCCATATAATCCATAAGCACCTCGCGGCTAAATTTTTGTTGCATAATTTCGCGTAAATTATCTTTCTCTTTAAGTTTCTGAAGCCTTTTAAGTTGTTTGGGCTTTTTACCGAGCTTCTTATACCAAAAATCGATGGGATTAAATAAGGCACTTAAAACAGAACCATAATTTCTAGAAACAGGACGTCCAATTTCATAAGTCTGCGAAATGCCATTGATGTGAATTCGCGAAAATTTATCGAGAGGTACATTTTTGGCATCAACCACCAAGACCCCTATAAGTTGGTAGGGTTTAAGTGTTACTTCATCAAGATCTACTACTTTTTCGAACATAGAAATAAGCAGTTCATTCCCTTTAAGTAAATCGTTTGTAACCTTTAATTTTATTGATTGATAACCTATGTATGAAATAAATAAGGTGTCATTGGGTTGGGCGGTTATTTCGAACTGTCCCTTTCTGTTTGTAGTGGTTCCTACAACTGAATTTAGGTTTAAAATATCGGCACTTTGCAGAGGTTTACTATCAACATTGTCAATAATTTTACCTTTTAAAACAAGCTTTTTTGTATTGTCTATTACTTGCCCAAAACTAAGTTGGCTTAAGACTAAAAGTAAGATTAGTACGCGCATTTTTTGCATAGGGCAATAATACTATTTTATAGGGTAAAAATAGTTAAAGTAATGTGAAAAGCAAATGAACTAGGTTTTATTTAATCTTTGAGGATAATTAAATATATTTGTATTTGTCAAATCTTATTTTTTAATTGTGAAAATATCGAAAATAATTAAATATTTAAAGGATAAAAAGAACACTCCTTATTTATTATTAACATTAGTAGGTGTTATTTTAGCTACTTTTAAGTATGGGTTTATACCCACTATTATTGTTTTTGCGTCACTAATTATCTTAAGCTATTTTCTTGGCTTATTGATTGGATATTTATTTATGTAGTTAATCAATGTAAATTAAAATAAAGAAGTATTGTACACTACTTCTTTATTTTAAATTTCAGAGCATCACTAGGCTTGGGTACAAAATGGCCTTTACCACCGGCACGGTCGTCATCAAAAGTAGTAGGTACATCATCAGATTCGGTACGTTCTGCCCATGTGCTGTGTTCGGTTCCATCATCTTTTTTAACCATTGTAATACAATTTTCGATAGGACATACCAAAGAACACAAATTACAACCCACACAATTTTCTTCAATAATACCTGGCACTCTATTACTAACATCTGTTGGTAAGGCAATCGCTTGATGGGCCCCATCATCGCAAGCTATATAACATAAATCGCATCCCACGCACGTATTGGAATCAATTTCGGCTACCACTTTGTGTTTGAGGTTGAGGTGTTTCCATTCGGTTATATTAGGCAGGGCTTTTCCTGCAAAGTCATAAATTGTATTATAACCTTTATCATCCATAAATTGGCGCAATCCAGCTTCCATTTCGCGTACAATGCCGAATCCGTAATGCATTACAGCTGTACAGACCTGTACAGAAGTAGCGCCTAATAAAATAAACTCAACCACATCGCGCCAAGTTTCAATACCACCAATGCCACAAATGGGCACTTTGCTAATATCTGGATGTTTTGCTAAATCTTTGAGCATATGCATGGCAATGGGTTTTACGGCTGGGCCACAATAACCGCCATTAGTTCCTTTGCCATCAACAATAGGATAGGGGGCATAGGAATCTAAATCAATCCCCACAATACTTTTTATGGTATTTATAAGCGACAAAGCATCTGTGCCGCCTTGAACGGCTGCCAAACCAGGATCAACAATATGCGAAATGTTAGGTGATAATTTTGTGATAACCGGAATATGAGCCGCTTCTTTTACCCATTCTACGATGGTTTTTAAAACTTCAGGTTCTTGCCCAACTGCCGACCCCATACCGCGTTCGCACATGCCATGTGGACAACCAAAATTGAGCTCAATACCATCTGCGCCAGCATTCTCAACATCTTTTATAATTTGTTCCCACTCTTTGCGGCTTTCAACCATTAAAGAAGCTATGACGGCATGGTCTGGAAAATATTTTTTAACTTCTTCTATTTCTCTGAGGTTGTCTGCCAAAGGTCTATCGGTTATCAGCTCGATATTATTGAAACCCATCATGCGGGTATTTCTGTAATTTACCGCACCATATCTACTCGACACGTTGACAACGGGTACACCCAAGGTTTTCCACACAGCACCACCCCAACCAGCATCAAAAGCTTTCATAATTTGATACCCTGAGTTTGTGGGTGGGGCAGAAGCCAACCAAACCAGATTGGGGGCTTTAATGCCTACAAAAT
>JAKIUU010000037.1 GCA_021647405.1 Flavobacteriaceae bacterium | reverse complement strand
GAGGATAATTTTTCGCAATATTATTCAAACACAGGGCAACCGGCGATGCCAATAAGGTTGATGGTCGGGAGCTTGTTGCTCAAACGGATTTATAATTTATCAGATGAGCGATTAGTTGAAGCTTGGGTTAGACCCTATATGTCCCGCAGATATGCGGGATGGAATGGCTCATTTTGAGCATTGTATAGTCCTGAAATAGGTTGACTAAATAATGATAAAAAAGTCAACCAAAATCAGGACGCTACACAATAACGGAATCAAAACTTCAGTTACGTCTAACCCAATACTACGTCTAGTATTTTGCTTTGATAGGGCTAAGATATAAGCACTCAATGCACTAACCTTGCAGTAAAGAAATTTTTTGTTAATAAAGTGACACGCTTAATATTCATAAAATAGTAGCCAGCGCGCTGATTTTTTCGGGTGTTTATTTGGTGAGTAAGAAAAAATAATTCTGAATTTTTAATTTTGAATTCAGAATTAAAACAAACTTTATATTTTCCGTAACTTTGCGAAGCTTTAAATAAGACAGATGATACAATCAATGACTGGTTATGGTAAAACCGAACTGCTATTACCTACCAAAAAAATTAGCATCGAAATAAAATCTTTAAATTCTAAAAACCTCGATTTAAATATCAGAATTCCGGCGCTTTATAGAGAGAAAGAATTAAACATCAGAAAGACCATTGCCAAAGCAGTTATACGCGGTAAAGTTGACTGTTCAATTTATGTTGAACAAACAGCCGATACCATAACAAATAGCATTAACAAAGAGGTTGTTAATCAGTACATAACTCAATTAAAAGATTTTGTAAAAGGCGATGAAATGGATTATTTAAAAATGGCCATCAAACTGCCCGACGCTTTAAAAGTTGAACGTGAAGATTTAGATGAAACCGAATGGCAAAACATTGCAGATGGGCTTGAAGAAACCCTTATAAAATTCAACAATTACAGACTTGACGAAGGCACTTCCTTAGCCAAGGATATACTTCAAAATACCACCACGATAAAAT
Source organism: Flavobacteriaceae bacterium (assembly GCA_021647405.1). Taxonomy (GTDB): domain Bacteria; phylum Bacteroidota; class Bacteroidia; order Flavobacteriales; family Flavobacteriaceae; genus CG1-02-35-72. The sequence continues at coordinate 21,484 of JAKIUU010000037.1, read as the reverse complement.
CACTTTTAGCAGATGCTATTGCCATTGATGGCGATAGAATTACAGCTAAAAAAGAAAAATTAAAAAAAGCCTTAGAAGATTTAAACCAGACTATTGATGAAAACCGTTTTGAGCAGGAGCTGATTTATTACATCGAAAAATTTGATATAAACGAAGAAAAAGTACGTCTTGAAAATCACCTTAATTATTTTATAGAAGTTCTTAACGAGAAAAGTTCTCAGGGTAAAAAACTGGGTTTTATTTCACAAGAATTGGGTCGTGAAATTAATACCATGGGCTCAAAAGCCAATGATGCTACGCTTCAAAAAATAGTTGTTAAAATGAAAGATGAACTTGAAAAGATTAAAGAACAACTTTTAAACGTTTTATAGCCGAATAATTATGAAACAAGGGAAACTCATCGTTTTTTCAGCACCCTCTGGTTCGGGTAAAACAACTATTGTAAAATATCTTTTAGAACAAAGAGAACTCAAATTAGGCTTTTCTATTTCGGCGACGTCACGTCCTATTCGCGGTAAAGAAATTGAAGGAAAAGACTACCATTTTATATCTACCGAAGCCTTTAAAAAGCATATAAAACAAGGCGATTTTGTAGAATATGAAGAGGTTTACACAGATAATTTTTACGGCACTTTAAAATCTGAAGTCGCACGTATTTGGGCATTGGGTAAAAATGTTATTTTTGATATAGATGTGGTAGGAGGTCTCAATATTAAAAAACAATTTTCTGAAAACACATTGGCTATTTTTGTACAACCACCTTCTGTTGCAATAATGGAACAGCGTCTGCGCAATCGCAATACAGAAACCGAAGTCAAAATTAAAGAGCGCGTGGCTAAAGCCGAAAAAGAACTCAAATTTGCCAATGATTTTGATGTTATTTTAGTGAATGATGTTTTAGAAAAAGCCCAAAATGAAGCCTATAAATTAGTTAAAGATTTTACCGAAAAGCAAACCAAATAAAATGAATATCGGACTCTATTTTGGCACTTTTAATCCCATTCATGTGGGGCATTTAATCATTGCCAATCACATGGCAGAATACACCGACTTAGAACAGGTTTGGTTGGTAGTAAGTCCGCAAAATCCGTTTAAACAAAAATCCACTTTATTGGCCGATTACCACCGCTATCAATTGGTACAAATTGCAACCGAAGATTTTTCGAAATTAAAGCCATCAAAAATTGAATTTGAATTGACAAAACCATCTTATACAGTTAATACATTGGCTTATTTATCCGAAAAATTTCCACAACATAATTTTAGTTTAATTATGGGAGGCGATAATTTAAACACCTTTCATAAATGGAAAAATTATGAATTTATATTGGAGAACCACCATCTTTATGTCTATCCGAGATTGACAGAAACACTAAAAAAAGAGAAGTTTAAAAACCACTCACATGTGCATCATGTAATGGCACCGGTTATTGAAATTTCGGCTACACAAATCCGCAAAGGCATCAATCAAAATAAAGAAGTAAAACCTTTGTTGCCTTGTAAAGTATGGCAATATATAGACGAAATGAATTTTTATAAATAAAAAAAGCTAATAATTACAACATAAAAATACATTGTATCTTTGGTGCTTATGAGTAAAAAGAAAGCGAAACAAAAAAAAACAATCAAAAAAAAGCTCACCCGAAAGTACAGGTTGGTTATATTAAATGAAGATTCGTTTGAAGAGCGCTTGTCGTTTAAAATCAACCGGCTAAACGTATTGATTTTTGGCGGTGTGTTTTCTATTTTTTTGATAAGCATAACCTCAATTATAATTGCCTATAGCCCGTTAAAAGAATATATTCCAGGCTATTCATCAACAGCTTTAAAACAGAAAGCCACACACTTGGTTTATAAATCTGATTCGCTTACACGTGCCTTAAACATAAACAATGCCTATTTAGAAACTATAAGAAAAGTGCTGATAGGTAAAATAGATACTTTTCCAGATTTTAATAGGGATACCATTTTAAATAATAAGCCCCAAACAATAGATGAAAAGGAACTCAATCCTTCGGTTATTGATTCGGTTTTTAGAGAACAAGTAGAGCTCAAAGACCGCTATACGCTTTTTAACAAAGCCACAAAAAACACAAAAGTGGTATTTTTCGCCCCTGTTTTAGGAAGCATTACACAGGACTTTAATATAAAGGAAAAGCACTACGCTATAGATATAGCTGTTAAAACAGGGACCCCTGTAAAATCGGCTGCCGATGGCACTATTATTTTTGCAGAGTGGACCGTAGAAACAGGCTATGTGATTATTATTGAGCACACAAACGGATTTTTATCTGTTTATAAACACAATGCCACTATTTTAAAAAAACAGGGCGATTTGGTAACCTCAGGAGAGGTAATTGCTACGGTTGGCAGTACGGGCGAATTTACCACGGGGCCTCATTTGCACTTTGAGCTCTGGAACGATGGTTATCCTATTGACCCCTCACAATTTATAGATTTTGAATGATGTCTGTAAAATCAGCTTTAGCTAAAATTTACGCCAAACATGTGGCTAAAAGGGTGTATAAATGGGCCGACAATCCCATTAAATCCCAAGAAAAGGTTTTTAAATATCTGATAAAAACCGCCCAAAAAACACAATTCGGAAAAGACCATCAGTTTGATAAAATTCAGACTTATTCAGATTTTAAAAAGGCAATTCCCATTAGAGATTACGAGGCTCTTAAACCCTATGTTGATGAAGTTGTAAAAGGAACAGAAAATATTTTATGGCCAGGAAAGCCCACCTATTTTGCCAAGACAAGTGGTACAACATCGGGTGTTAAATACATTCCCATTACCGCAGAATCTATGCCCTACCACATCAAATCGGCTAAAGAGGCATTGCTGCTTTATATTGCCGAAACAGGTAAAGTAGATTTTGTAGATGGCAAAATGATTTTTTTGCAGGGAAGCCCCATTATTGACAATAAAAATGGGATAAAAATAGGCCGATTATCGGGTATTGTGGCGCATTATGTGCCCAAATATTTACAGAAAAATCGCATGCCAAGTTGGGAAACCAACTGTATTGATGATTGGGAAACCAAAGTTAACGCCATTGTTAAAGAAACGCTTCATGAAGATATGCGTTTGATTAGCGGTATTCCTTCATGGGTTCAAATGTATTTTGAAAAGCTTATCGCTAAAGCGGATAAAAAAGTAGGCAACATTTTTCCAAATTTTAATTTGTTTGTTTACGGCGGTGTCAATTATGAGCCTTATCGTAATAAAATGGAGGATTTAATAGGCAGAAAAGTAGACAGTATAGAATTGTATCCAGCCTCCGAAGGCTTTTTTGCCTACCAAGATTTGCAATCAGACAATGGGTTATTACTGCAATTAAACAGTGGTATTTTTTATGAATTTGTAGAGGCAACTCATTTTTTTGACGATAATCCAGAACGCCTCTCTATTGGCGGCGTAAAATTAGATGTCAATTATGTGCTTATTTTGTCAAGTAATGCAGGATTATGGGCCTATAATATTGGCGATACTGTGATGTTTACTTCTTTAAAGCCTTATAAAATTATTGTAACAGGCCGTATAAAACACTTTATTTCTGCCTTTGGCGAACATGTTATCGGTAAAGAAGTAGAGCAGTCCTTACAAGAAGCCGTTAAAGGTAAAGACATCAGTATAAACGAATTTACGGTAGCGCCACAAATTACACCCCAATCGGGTTTGCCCTACCACGAATGGTTTATAGAATTCGGAAAAGAACCAGAAAATTTAGAAGAATTTGCCCTAAAAATTGACACTTGTTTGCAAGTGCAAAACACCTATTATTCCGACTTGATTAAAGGCAAGGTCTTACGCCCGTTGGTGATTGCCAAAGTCGCTAAAAATGGCTTTAACAATTATATGAAGACCCAAGGTAAATTAGGTGGGCAAAATAAAGTACCCCGTTTGTCTAACGACAGAAAAATAGCCGATAAACTTGAAATTGCATAAACTATGAAAATCATTTCTGTAAACATTGGGGCGCCTAAAACTTTAAAATGGAAACACAAAACAGTAACGACAGGCATTTTTAAAAAACCTGTACCAGATCCCATAACTTTAGGTTTAGAAGACGTTGTTGGCGATACAGTTGTAGATAGAAAGCACCATGGCGGTGTTGACAAAGCGGTGTATGCGTATGCTTTAAATCATTATAAACATTGGCAAGAATTGTATCCGGACTTAGATTTTAATTTTGGTATGTTTGGCGAAAATTTAACCGTATCCAATTTAATTGAAACAGCCATTCATATTGGCGATGTCTTTAAGGTTGGTACAGCTAAAATTGAAGTGACCAAACCCAGAGAACCCTGTTATAAATTAGGGATTCGGTTTGGCGATGCAAAAGTTGTCAAACAGTTTTGGACCGATACAAAATGCGGTGTTTACTTTAAAGTTTTAGAAATAGGCGAAGTAAAGGCTGGTGATGATTTTATGCGCATAATTCACAAGCCAGAAAATCCTACTATTGCAGCGGTGTATGAGGGTAAAAAATCTAAGGCTTAAACCGCACTTTTTTGCCAAGTCAATTTAATTAAGTAGTTTGGTTAAAATTTTAGATTTGACAAACGCACTCGATATCGTTTTTTACTGCTTGGGATTCATCGGTTTATTGAGTCTTATTCTATATATTTTTCAAGAATTTTTTCTATTTCGTCCCGAAAAATTACCACAAGATTTTCAATTTCAATACGAAAATCAGGAAGTAGAAGAGTATCATTTAGAGATAAATAAAGACACCAAATTAAACGGTTTACATTTTAAGTCTAAAGAATCTAAAGGTTTGGTTTTTTACCTAAAAGGCAATTCAAAAAGCATAAAAGGCTGGGGTAAATTTGCGGTAGATTTCACCTCGCAAGGTTGGGATGTTTTTATGATGGATTACCGAGGTTTTGGCAAAAGTACTGGCAAACGCAGTTCAGAGTCTTTTAAAAAAGATGCCCAATTGGTTTACAACAAACTTAAAGAAGTGGTAAACGAAAAATATATTATTGTTTATGGCCGCTCATTAGGTACAGGAATAGCCACAAAATTAGCCTCTATAAACCGCCCAAGAATGTTGATTTTGGCCTGCCCTTATTACAGTATGCGTAGCAGTATAAAGCGTTATTTTCCCATTTTACCGGTTAAATTATTTTTGCGTTTTTCGATGCCTTCATACAAATGGATTAAATATGTAAAATGTCCTATTCACATTATACACGGCACCAATGACAAGCAAATTCCGTTTAAATCGGGTATTAGGCTGTCGCGGATAAATGCAGAGCGGACGCGTTTGTATCCCGTTATTAACGGAGGGCATAAAAATCTGCACAATTTTGAAGATTATCACAGGGCTTTAAAAAGTATTTTGACTTCAAAAGCGGCGACAATTGACAGAGAAAATTGCAGTATTGACTTTATTAGGAGCAAAACAATTAAGATCAAAAAATAATGATGCGCAGTTTTAAAAGAATACTTTTTATTGTGGCAATATTCTATTGTCTTGCCTTATTGGGACTGTATTTTTTTCAGGAGCGTCTTCTTTTTCAGTCTGTAAAATTACCGCAAGATTTTAATTTTAAATTTGAGAAACCCTTTACAGAAATAAATCTAAAAACAGAAGATAATGCCACACTAAACGGCCTCTATTTTGAGCTTAAAAACCCTAAGGGGGTGATACTCTTTTTTCATGGCAATAGAGATAATTTGGTGCGCTGGGGCACAATAGCCTCCGGATTTACCAAATATAATTACAACGTACTTGTTGTTGATTATAGGGGTTATGGTAAAAGTACCGGCAAAAGAAGCGAAACCAAATTATACCAAGACGCCCATCAATGGTACACCTATGTAAACCAAATGTTTGACGAATCTAAAATTGTGGTTTATGGCCGTTCTTTGGGGGCTACTTTTGCCACTTATGTAGCGTATAAAAACAAACCAGCCCAGCTTATTTTAGAAGCGCCGTTTAACAGCCTAGTGGCATTGCCAAAATACTGGTTTAAATACGCCCCCTATGATTTGTTGTTGAAATACCATTTCAATTCGCAAAAATATATTAAAGAAGTGCCAAGCAAAATTACTATTTTCCATGGCACAAAAGACAGGGTTATTCCTATTAAATTAGGACAAAAACTATTTAAATCCGCCCCTAAAAACAAAGCTATTTTTATAGTAATTGACGGCGGTAAGCATAATAATTTAGCAACTTTTGATAAGTATCATAAAGCAGTAAAAGAGATTTTAAATTAAGAGACTGCCACGCTACGCTCGCAGTGACAATATAAATTTTATGACCTTTAACAACAAAAAAAACGCCCCAAGACTTTGGGGCGTTTTTTAATTCAAGAAACATAATCAGCGAAAGCTAATTATTACATTAATTGGCTTTTTTCATACCTTCTTCTAAAAGTTTGTAAAATTCGTCTAATTTAGGTAAGATAACAATACGTGTGCGGCGGTTTCTAGATTTTCCGGCATCTGTATCATTACTGGCAATTGGCACATAAGAACTTCTACCCGCAGCTGTCATACGCTCTGGTGCTACACCAAAGTCTTTTTGTAAAATACGCACAACCGAAGTGGCACGTTTAACACTTAAGTCCCAATTGTCTTCTACCACATCATTTTGTATAGACACATTATCTGTATGTCCTTCAACCATAATATTGATATCGGGTTTATCGTTTACTATTTTAGCTACTTTTCCTAAAATTTCTTTGGCGCGGTCAGATACTACAAAACTTCCGGTGTTAAAAACCAATTTATCTGATAGCGAAATATAAACAACACCTTTTTCTACGTTTATTTCTATGTCTGGATCATTAATATCGTCTAAAACACCTTTAAGGCTTGTAACCAAAGCCAAAGTTACAGAATCTCTTCTGGTAATGGCATTTTGCATAGAGCGGATACGCAGGTCTTTTTCTTTAATATTCTCTAAAGATGTTTCTAGGTTTTCGGCTTCTTTTGTAGAAAGTTTTGCCATATTCCCAAGGTTTTCTAGTAAAGAATTGTTTGATTTTTTAAGATGTGATACTTGGCCTTCAAGGGTTTTAAAATTAGAATTTGCTTTCTCTTTTTCTAATATACACTTGGTTAAATTGGCTTTAATATCCACCAAATTTTGTTTGGCAACATCTAAGTCTGATTGCAATGCTGCGTGTTGTTTTTGAGACACACAAGAAGATAGTAATAAAGCGGCTACCAATACCGTTCCTAAAATATTTTTCATGGGATTTAAATTTTAAGCAAAAGTATTAAATAAGACCTTAAAATTCAGCCCAATTTTTAAAAATTATGGTTTATTTATGACTATTTTTTAAATTACCTTTGTACAGGTTTTAATAAAGGTATTTATGCGGGTAATTTTAAGCTTGTTTACGGTAATTTTCTTAGGATTTTCTTGTACTAATCAGAATGGTACTGAGGAAGTAAAATTAGAAGGGAATGCTTTGGGAACTACTTTTCACATCACTTATTACGATGTTCAAAAACGCGATTTTTCGCATGCTATAGACAGTCTATTACACAAGGTAAATAAATCGCTATCTACTTATATCGCTACTTCAGATATTTCTAAAATAAACAAAGGCGACACCAGTATTGTTGTAGGTGATTATTTTAAAGAAGTTTTCGATAAATCGGCTGTTATTTACAAATCAACCGACGGCAGTTTTGACCCAACAATTGGCAGCTTGGTTAATGCTTGGGGTTTTGGCCCCCAAAAAACGATGACAAGCCTCAATAAAAATCAAATAGATTCACTTTTACAATATGTTGGCTTTAACAAAGTGCAACTTAAAAACCACCGTATTGTTAAAGCTGATAAAAATATTTATTTAGATTTTAACGCCATTGCCAAAGGCTATGCCATTGACCTTATCGGTCGTTATTTCGAAAGTCAGCAAATCAGTAAATACCTTGTAGAAATGGGCGGCGAAATCCGTGCACGGGGTGACAAAGAATGGCATATCGCCATAGAACATCCTAATTTTGATGGCTCGCAAAGTTTTCAAGCCACTGTTATTTTACAAAATGAATCAATAGCCACATCTGGCAGTTATCGAAAGTTTAAACTAAATGCATCGGGACAAAAATACATTCACATAATCAATCCCAAAACGGGTAAAGCCACAATGAGTAACTTATTGAGTACTTCGGTTATTGCACCGACAGATTGTGCCGATGTTGACGGTTACGCCACTGCTTTTATGGTTATGGGCTTAGAAAAAACAAAAACATTTTTAAATAGCCATAAAAAATTTAAAGCCTTTTTGATTTACAGTCAAGAAGACACTATTAAAACGTATAAAACAGAGAATTTAGCGTTACAGAGGTAAGGCTTTACACGAGGTGGGCTATGGCCATTCTTTAAAAATCAAATTTATAGGTAAGCCCTGCTAAAGCCTGAAATCCTTGTACATTAAAATTGGTAAATTTTTGATAGTTATCGCCTAAAATATTATTTAATTTGGTAAAAACTGTTAACCTGTCTGTAAAGTTATACCTACCGCTTAAATTCATATCGACATAGGCGGCATTTGTAACCGTGTTAAAGACCGCAGGCACAAGTGTTGGAAACATATTTGAAGGCAAACCTTTACGTTCGCCAACTACATAAATATGGGTTTGGGCTTCCCATTTCTTGTAAGTGTATTGGCCGTACACTTCGGCTTTTAATGCGGGTAAATTCCACGCCTCTTTTTCATTTGAAAGGGTATAAGAATCTATGTTTAAGCGGGTGCCAAAAGTCAGGTTTTTATTGTAAACCACTTCGGCATTTGCGGTAAAACTAAGGGTTTTAATAGCGTCGTAAATCACATTAAACGAATTGCCAAATTCGTAAGAACGATTGGTTATGTTAAGTGTTTTAATCGGATTTAAAATAAATAAAGCTTTGTCTTTTTCGTTTTTATATGACGCTTGTAACTCGTAACTCAAATTTTGCGCAACACCTTTTAAACCGACAAAAGCTTTGTACTGTTCGTCGGTTTGTTTTATGTTAAGCGTAGGACTTACAAAAGGATTGTCATTTGCAAATTCTTTATAAGAATTCTGATGTAAATCGCCTGTAAGGCCGCCAAATACAGTAGAAGCTCCTGTTTTATACGAAGCTGTTATATTTGGGTAGGCAAAAAATCCACTTTTTTGGTCAATAGCTTTTGATGCGCTGTAATATACTTTTACCCCTAAATTTAAGCTGAAATTGTTGCGCAAGAATTCTAAATTAGGCGCCACACCCAAATTTAAAAACCGGTATGAGATAGGATTGGGGTCAATATAAGCGGTGTTAAATTTTCCGTCTAAATAAGCCAAACTAAAAGTAGTTGTAAGATATTCTGACGATAGCGGAAAGGCAAATTGAGGGGCGGCATAAAGGTAATTTTCGGTGCTTTTGTAATCGTCGCTAAAAAAGGAATATTCAAAAGTGCCACCTTCAAAATAAGCGTTAAAATAAGACATGCTACCACCCGCATAAAAATTATTGTAATCTTGTTTGGGGTTTAGGCTATTTCTATAAACACTAGCTATCGATAAAGGATTTCTCAGTCCGTACCAATTAGATTTTTGAAACCGCAGACCTGAGTTGAGTTGCCAGTCAAAATTGTTGTCGCTTTGTTTGTAATACAAATCCATTTTAACATCGGAATAAGCATCGTTTAGCAGGCTATTTTTAACATTGCTATCAGCTGATTTTATATTGATAAAAGCACCAATATCACTCATTTTTGTAGGCTTGTTATGGATAAAAGCCTCTAATAAGGGCGTGTTATTGTTGCCATAACCTGCGCTTATAAAATTGTTGTAAACCAGCTTTGATTTGGGCTGTTTTAAACCTACAAAATTTCCTTGTTTTGGTTTAAAAGTAGAGGCTACGGGCACAGAAAATATTTTGTATTTAAAGGTTTTGTGTTTGGCAATAATATTTTGCTCTATTTTTGGATTTCGGGTTATTTTAAAAGCATCCGAGACAGTAGGATTAAAGGGTTTTACAACGTTTATAACTTCTGTATTTAGTGTGTCCTTTTCTTTGTTTTGCGAAACAACAACTGCACTAACTAAAAGGGCGATATATAAAAAACGGTATTTCATAATTTTAATTGTCATTTTGTTTTACAGAGAGGTTTGTCTTGGCTTCTTTCGTCTTTATGTCGGCAAGTATTGTTTTGGCTTCTGCAATTAAATTGGGATAACCACCAAAATTCTTAATAACACTTTCTAAGATATAAGTAGCTTGATAAGCATCTTTCATTCCATAAAAATTTTGCGCCATTATTATCAATCCTTTTGCCCCAAATTCTTTATACGCAGCATAATTTGAAGCCAAATTTTGTATGATTTTATTAGATGCTTTGTACTTTTTCTCACGGTGTTTAAAAAAGGCATCGTAATAAAGCGCTTCGGCTTTAAGTTTTCCTGTTGCAGTACTTTGTACTCTTTTGTAGGCCTGTTTGGCTTTGATTAAATCGCCTGTTTTAAAGGCCGATCTGGCAATAATAATTTGCGCATCACTTTGTGTTGCAATTTTCAAACCTTTTATTTTCAAAACTTTTTCGGCGTAAATCACAGCATTTTCGAAATTGTCTTTTGCGTAATAGGCTTTCATTAAATTGCTTTGTGCAAAGGTGGTGTTTTGGGGTTTTTCTGCTTCGGCTTCCAGCCGGATTAGAACAGGCATTGCCTTATCCCAATCAGCTTTTTCAAGATATAACAATGCCAGTGTAGAAAGGGCTTTCTCGGTAAATATATTAGCTGTTTGCGCAATAACATTTTCTAAATGCACAGCCGCTTTGTCTTTTTGTTTTAAGTTTATAAAAGATTGGGCGCTATAAAAATTGGCCTCTAAAACATTGGCTCCATTAGGAAAGCGGTCTAAATATTTCTTAAAGCCCGAAGTTGCTTTTTTAAAGTTATTTTGTAAAAAGAATTTTTCGGCAGAATGGTACATGGCTTTATCGAGGGCTTCATCGGTTTCGGTTACAAATCCGATATCTTTAACCCAAAGTTCATATTTGTCAATTTCTCCTAAATCGCTATAAATTTCTTTGGCATTTTTAACGGCTTGTCTTGATTCTGCCGCGTTGTTAAAATCTTTTACCAATCGTTTGTAGATGGCTAAGGCTTTAATATTATTGTCTTGATTGTAATAAATCAACCCTTTTTTAAGCAAGGCTTTTGGTTTAAACGGACTCCTTTTTACTGTATTTATGAGTGTGGAATAACTTTGCAAAGCCAAAGGTATTTGATTTGTTTTGAGATAGGTATTGCCCAATTCGTACAAGGCATCGTCAGCTAAACGCGATTGGCTGTATTGATTCAATAATTTTTTTAAATTTTTTATTTTTTTTTCGTTTTGTTGTAAAAACCCAAAACTCATTGCTTTTTGGTACAAAGCATAATCGGCATTATTCGAATTTACGCGTTGTGCTTTGTCAAAAAATTTAATGGCGTCGGTATAGTTGCTGCTTGCAAAATAACTGTCGCCAAGGCGAAAATAACTATCGTTTAAACGTTCTGTATCAGCTGTATTTTTTGAGATAAAACGCTTGAAATAAATAATGGCATTTTGGTAGTCTTTTATTTTAAAATAAGCATAACCTAAATTATAGTTTAGACCTTTAACAGTATTATTTTGGTTTTTAGAGAGGGTTAAAAAATCATTTAAAGCACTGTTGTAGCTGGCCATTCTGTAATAGGCTTCGGCACGCCAGAATAAGGATTTAAAATGTATATCGTTGTTAATTTTAACCCCAATACTTTTGCTAAAATTTGCTACTGCAGCTTGGTAATGGGCTTCTAAAAACAGTTGAACACCATAAAAATAAGCTGCTTTTTGAAAGGTCTTTTGACTTTCTGAATCAGATAAATTTTTAAAGTAGGTTAAAGCCCCTTTGTAATCTTTTGAGCGCATAAAAGCATTGATGAGCAGTTTGTTTACGGCGGCATATTCAGGATGGTTCGGGTAACTTTTCAAAAAACCAATGAGCACTTGCGCCACATTGTTGTACGGATTTCCGATGTCATAACTCAACTGTGCATAATTGTAATACGCATCTTCTTTAAGAAGCGCGTCAAAATCCATTTGAGCCGCTTTTCTAAAGGCATTTAAAGCGGCGGTTTTGTTGTTGGTTTTTAGGTAACAATCGGCCAAATGATAGGAAGCATTTTGAGCTACTGCATCGGTACCGCTTACAATTTTATTAAACCATGAAATGGCTTTAGGATAATCTTTTTGCCTATAATACGCATAGCCAAGTTGGTAGTAATCATTGTTACTCCACTGGCCTTTTTCGCCTTTATATTCTAATAAATAAGGAATGGCATCGGTATAATTTTTAAGGTTAAAATAGCTTTCGCCGATGATTTTTGATATTTGAGGGCTTAAAGATTTGGATAGCTTTTTTAATAGTGGCCTGGCGATTTCTATAGCCTTTTCAAAGCGCCCCATTTTAAAATTAATATCGGCTAAATAATAAGAGATATTGGTGGCGTAATTTTTCTGATTTGAAACCTGCGATAAATATTTATTAGCCTCGCCGTAATCTTTATCCGCGTAAGCGATATAACCGTAATAATACAGGGCCTTTTCGCTGTATTCTTTCGAATTTAATAACGAAGCAAAATAAGTCTTAGCCAGTTTAAACTTTTTGACAACAAATAATGAATAGCCTTTATTAAATTGAAGGGTCTCTTTTTGAGCAGGGCTTAAGCGCTCCATTTTTACCCTTGCAAACCATTTTATAGCTTTAGAGTACTGGGCCTCTTTAAAATAATAATTGCCAACTTCTAAATAAGCCACAACCGATTTTAAACTTGTTGGGTACCGCTTTACAAAATCAAACATGGCGTTATCTGCCCCAAATTGATTGCGCTTTATAGCGGCAAAAGCTTTGTAAAATTCTATATTGGCTTTTAGCTCACTCGTTTTGTCTAAAGAAGTACTTATTTTGTTAAAAAGGGTTTGAGCAGCGGCATAATCGTTGTTTTCGTATAATGCAACAGCGTTGTTATAATCTTTTAACACAGTAGTATAAGCTTCTGTCTTTTGGGCTTTAGCCGTATTAAAAAGGACAACAAAAGCAATTCCTAAAAGGGGTTTAATTTGGTTCATTTAAGGAGGTTTTACAAAAAAATCAAAACTACAAATAGTACACTATTTAACGCTGAATTTTATTAAAATTGTACACAGAGTAAGTTAAAATATAAGCTATATCAAAATTCACACCAAAAATATTACCGCAATAGAATTATTCTTTTTCAGCTATAAGTTTGGCCATAAAATCGTTAAAGTCTTCTACAAATGCGTCGTAATATTTTCCTGTGGCTGGCCCTGCAAAACCTGTATGAATACGGCGGACCTTTCCTTTTCTATCTATGATGATAGAGGTTGGGAAAGATATAATTTTATTGAGCATAGGCAGGCTTTCTGAAGCTACTTTTGAGTCGGAAATACCAGCGAGGACATAATCGTATCCCACCTTAAATTTCTTTTTCATTTTTTCGACACGGGCTTTGGCGTAGTTAAAATCGAATTTTCCTTTTACGGGGTTTTCGTAAGCCAAGCCGATTATTTCCACACCGCGGTCTTTGTTTTTGTCGTACCACTTTTTGTAAAAGCGGGTTTCGTCCATACAATTGGGGCACCAGGTACCAAAAATTTGAAGTACCACTACTTTTCCTTTGTATTTTGGGTCGTCTAAAGTAACAGGTTTACCATCTAAACCAGGAAAGGAAAAGCCAACTTTATCAAAGCCTTTTTTAAGGTAGGTTAATTCTAAGGCATTGGGCAACTCGAAAGCCGGATTTTTTTTAGCCGTAAAAGGTTTGTGACCTGAGCGGCCCGAATAAAAATCGCCTTTTAACGACCCGTCGTCTTGTAAATCGGCTGTAAATACAAAGGCATGGGTACCGTCAAAGGTGTACAATACCATATGCCTGTCTTTGGCAAAGCCTTTTAAATAACGGTAATCGCCTGTCTTTGTCATAAATGTCCCAGTAAGGATGTTGCCTTCTGATTTAAACACGCCTTGGGCGGGTATTTTACTACCGTTGTCTTTTATAAAATAGGTCTCCCAACGGCCGTCGAATTTATTATTGCTGGTTGGGGTATCTAAACGGCCTTTTTTCCCAAAAGAGGCTTTAAAATTCAGGCGGTAATTATCGGCGTAATTTTTAATGTATAAACCACTTAATTTTTCGCCGTTAATTTTGGCGCGTATGTCTATATCAAAAATGTACATTTTAATAAAAACCGAGTCACCTTTTACGCTAACGTCGTCTAGCGGAATGGTTTCTTTGCCATTGATAAGGGTGGCCGTATAAGTGCTGTTGGTTTTAGTAACTTCAAAATTAAAGGGTAACCAATGGCCTTGAATGTCAATTTCGCCACGCCATGTACCTGTTTTAAGCAGGGTGGGTTGGGGTTTTGTACAAGAAGAAATGAGTATTATTATCGCTAAAGTAAAACTGAGTTTAAATAAGGGCTTCATAATATTGTTTTAATACCAGGTTGGTTTTTTAATAAAAATAGCCAGCAATTTGATTGTACACCACGAATCTCATTAAAAAGAGCGGGTTTTACACTATTTTATTTTGTCAAATTTAATTAAATATTATTGAGAAGCTAAATGTTTTGATTTTTAAAATTAGCCTTACATTTGTAACAAGCGAATAACATCTCATAACAATGCTACAATTACAAGACGTTTCTATTTATCAAGACAAAGTGCTTATTTTGTCTGGTATTAATTTAACTATTAAAAAAGGTGAATTTGTTTATTTGATAGGTAAAACAGGAAGTGGAAAAAGTAGCTTAATGAAAACACTTTACGCAGACTTACCTCTTAAGCACGGCGAAGGAACGATTGTTGGGTACAACCTTAAAGCCTTAAACGAAAAGGAAATTCCCTTTTTAAGACGCAAGCTCGGCATTGTTTTTCAGGATTTTAAATTATTGCCAGACCGGTCTGTTTTTAACAACCTGTTTTTTGTTTTAAAAGCTACAGGCTGGAAAGACAAAGCAAAAATTAAAACAAAAATTGAAGAGGTCTTAAAAAAGGTTGAAATGCAAACAAAAGCCTATAAAATGCCTCATGAACTTTCTGGAGGCGAACAGCAACGTATTGCCATTGCCAGAGCGCTTTTAAATGATCCTGATTTAATTCTTGCCGATGAGCCAACGGGTAATTTAGACCCAAAAACATCGGTTGAGGTAATGCAGGTTTTACAAGAAATTAACAAAAGTGGTATACCCATTTTAATGGCCACGCATGACTATGCTTTAATACTTAAATTTCCATTCAAAACTTTGCGGTGCGAAGGCGGAAAAGTTTTTGAAGTTGTTCAGAAAACAGTTTAATTTTAACAATGATTTCGGTACTGATTCCCATATTCAATTGTGATGTAACCGCATTGGTTGCCTCGTTAATCTCTCAATTATCACTGTCGAATATTGATTATGAAATTATATGTATAGATGATGCTTCAACCAATTATTGTTTAAAGAATGACGATCTTAAGTTATACAATAATACGGTATTACATAAATTATCAGTTAATATCGGCCGCAGTAAAATAAGAAATTTATTGGTTAAAAAGGCCAAATACGACTGGTTGCTTTTTTTGGATGCCGATGTATTTCCTAAAGACAAAAACTTTATAAAAACCTACCTAAAACACATTAATTCCAACAAAGAAAAAGTCTTTTGTGGGGGCATTATCTATCAGAAAGCGCAACCAGAAAAAAACAAAACACTGCGTTGGATTTATGGAAAAAACAGGGAAGAAGTTGATGCGCAAGTAAGGCAAAGAAATCCTTACAGGTACTTTTTTGGTGCCAATATCTTGATACATAAGTCCGTTTTCGATACCTGTAAGTTTAACGAAATGATAGTAAAATACGGCTATGAAGACATTCTTTTTGTCGAAGATTTAAAAACAAACGCCATAGATATAAGCCACTTAAACAATTTAGTTTACCATTTGGGAATTGAAAATAATGCGCTTTTTTTGTCTAAAACAAAACAAGCACTCGATAATTTATATTCATTAAATTCTCTTAAAATCCTAAGTGGAAGAGATGTTAAAATTCTTCAGACTTATGGACTTGTAAAAAAGTATAAATTAAACAGGGTTTTAAGTTTTGTTTACACATTATTTAATAAGATAATTGAAATAAATCTAAAAAGTAGCGTACCTTCTTTGGTTCTTTTTGACTTGTATAAACTGACCTATTTCTGCTATTTAGCAGATAAAAAAATTACGCCAAAGCTTTAAATATCAAGATTAAAGATTTCGATTCGTTTTCCCAAGTGTATTTTTTAGCGGCTTTTTTGAGATTTGACTGCCAAGTTTTTTGCAAATCGGCGTTAGCCAAAAGGCTTTCAATTTGTTTTGCCATTTTTTTTGGACTAAGGGTTTCGGTTACTTCACCTATGTTGTTTTTGAGGACTAATTTAGCCACTTCTTTGCGGTTAGACACCAACAATGGTGTTTGTGCCTGAATGTAATCAAATACTTTATTGGGGAGGCTGTATTCGTAGTTTAGATTGGTTCCTTTGTCTAAAGACAAACCCAAATCGGCTGCTTGGGTATATTGCATCAACTCATTATAAGGTATTTTGTCTTTAATAACAACCTTATCGGTTAAAGCCAAATCGGTCCCCATTTTTTTGAGGGTTTTAAATACATCGCCACTGCCAATAATGTAGAGAATACAACCGTCAAGATGCGACATCATTTGTACAGCTTCTTCAGCCCCACGGTCTATATTGATACCGCTTCCCTGTAAAATAAGCATTTTTTTAGTGCCTTTAACTTTTTCTAAGAAACTTTTGTTAAGCGATTTACCCGTAAAAGCGGGTGCTATATTCCGAATTATTTTTACAGGAACTTTGTATTTTTTAGTGTAGATAGAAGCGATTGATTGGTTGACAGTATAAACATGTTTTAGTTTTGGAAATATAAAGCGTTCAATACTTAACCATACCTTTTGTATTTGGGGTCTTGAGGTGAGTTCAGGCACTTCTGTAAACAACTCATGACTGTCGTACACCAAAGGCTTGTTAAATAATTTACTGATTAAAAAATTGGGTAAAAGCGTGTCCAAATCATTGGATAATAAAATATCTTTTTTTTGGAAAAGAAGCCATAAAAACAAGCGAAAATTATATTCGGCATAAAACAAAAAACCCTTGGTAAACCACAATTTCATGCGTTTGGTTTGGTAAGAACGCATAAGTGGTTTGCTGTTTTTTAAATGGCGTCCGATAAGAAGCACATCAAACCCCATATTTTGTAATGTGGTACACACTTTATGGACCCGTTGGTCTGAAGTTAAATCGTTTGTAACCGAAACTATAAGACGTTTCAAAAAATGGCGGTTTTAGATTGACGAAAATATTAAAAATAATCTACTAAATGGGTTTAAATTGTGGATGTAAAAATATTTTTAACAGAAATAAAAGGTGTTTTGTCAAAATCAAGCATGGCATTTATGGGTTTGACACGGTTAAATAAATGTAAATCTGTTGTTTCTATGATGCGTTCTTTAATCAGATTTTGGTCTAATAAATAGGCGCGCATCGTTCCTTTTAACAGGGGATTTAAAGGTGTAAAGGCTTCGTTTTTGGGTGTAAAAAAAACGATATTGGCATGCGATAAATCGGTAATTTCTCCATTTTTTATAATTAATATATCACTGGCGCTAACCGATTTTTTTAGCCGATTTAATGCTTTGCGATTTTCATATTTAAACGAATATTCAATGCCATTACAGTTAACCAATTGTAGTGTTTTTATAAGTTTGGGTTTGTAAGGAATAAATTCAACTTTTTGAATTTCAGAATTATACACTATACGACATTTGTAAACAGTATTGTTTTTTAAACCAGTTAAATTAATGTAATCTGACAAATCTAAATTTTTGGTTTCGCCAAATAAATCTTGACGGGCTTTGTTAAAACGCCGGTTGTGATAATCGGTATTTTGAAGGGTTTTGTTCTGAATTTTTAAACTTTCAATTAAAAGGCACATACACTTTTTGTATTAGTTCTTTATATTCAGATTCGGCATCACTCAAATGGGTTATGCCGCCCCCACTTTTATAAACCAGATTTCCATCACAGTTTTCGATATAACGAATGAGCACAGCGCTATCGAGATTCTGCCCATCAAAAACACCCATAACGCCAGTGTAATAACCACGTTTGTAATTTTCTGCTCGGCGGATGATATTTAAAGTTTCTTTTTTTGGCGCCCCACAAATTGATCCTGCAGGTAATAATTTCGAAACGATTGTACCGATATTTTCTGTGTAATTTTTAGGTAAAACACCAGAAATTTTTGAGCTTACCTGCAACAGGGTTTTTGTGTTGGTTTTTAGCGTTTCAACATAGCGTAACTTTTCAACTGTAACCTGTTGTGATACCACACTTAAATCATTTCTAATTAAATCGACAATGGTATGGTGCTCTGCGGTTTCTTTTTTGTCCTTTAAGATAATTTCTTTGGCATTTGGAATGGCGGCGTCAATTGTTCCTTTCATGGGAAAAGAAAAGATTTTACCTTTGTTTATTTTCACAAAAGATTCGGGAGAAAAACAAACAAAATTATCGTTATACAGCAGCTTATAGGGTGAATTACTGCGGTTATATATTTCGTAAAAAGAAAGATTCGTTGTAATGGGTGTTTTAAAAGTGAGGTTTGTTAAATAAGAATTCCCTTTCTGAATTTCTCGTTTTACTTTTAAAAAAGCATTATTGTAGTTTTTAAATCCAATGGGCTGCACATCAAATTTTATTTTATTTGTAAAGGGACTTTTTTCTGGCGCTTTTGAGAATAAAGCTGTTTTAAAAAATACAGATTTGGGTAATTTATTGAGCGGATATACTTTTGGTTTTTGTTGCTCATAATCAATTAAGAAGAAAAAGGGCGTTTTGGTACGTCCCAAAGTATTCATTGTATCTATAGATTCTTCCAAAATAGCACTTCTTAAATTTTGACAAAATTAGTGGAAATTTAGAATTAATAGGGTGTCAATAATATTTTTAATCGAAGCAGCTGATCTAAAAGTAGGGTATTTGGTTTATTAATTGTTTTATATACACAACGATAATGATTAACAATTGAATATTATGAAAAAAGCAATTATATTTTTACTACTTATAAGCAGTATTTTTAGCTACGCCCAACAAAACGTTTTAAAACTAAAGCCAACAGCCATAGCAGAAACAAGTTTTCAATCTTATTTGGTACCAACCACAACACAGTATAAAAACGCTTTAGAATGGTTAAAAATAATCCATGAATCTGTAGATAAAACCAAGGTTTCTAGCATTGTAAATGAAGAAATTGTAGTTACTGGAATAGCTAAAGAAGTATGGGCACCCATTAGAGGTGGTGTTAAAAGTGTATATGACGTTGCATTTACTTTAAAAATGAATTTTTTCTACGATCATTATGTTTTACATTATGAGTTCGGAAATTTTATAAAAGATGGCAAAAAATTAAAAACAACTCCTAAAGATTTATTCAAAAAATACAATGGATCTGTTAAAAGTCTTTACAAAGACTTGGTTTTAGGAATTGAAAATAAAATAAAGGAAAACGATAAAAAGCTCTATCTTCTTATAAGTAAGGATTCAAACGATGTTGTTGTGGCTTCAAAAAAGTAGTTATTATATTAATTACTTTTAATAAAGCTGTCCTGATTTAAGAGTTTTTTATCCCCCGAAACAATCATTTTTTTACCATCAATTATTTGGTAAAATAAATAATGACCCAATTCTGATTTTTCAATCTTTGAAGCACCCTTATAAATACCATTTTCATCAACAGGGGCTGTTACTTTAGTGCCATTCTGATTTACCCAAAAGATTTCACCATTTGTTAGAACTTGTAATTTGTCATTGTAAAAGGAACCTATATAATTATAAATACTGCTACTTAATAAACGGCCATCTATAGCACATAAAAAACCAAAAAGAGAATAATCTGCATTATAGAGCGGGCTAATGCCACCTCCTAAAATGCCGCCAAAATAAACCCATCTTTTATTAACTTTTACTTTGCCATCTTTATTGTAATTTGAGATGGCTTTTTTCTTTTCTAATTGTTTAAAAAGCGATTTCTCATTTGGGATTGACACGAATTTTTTAGTTACCAAATCGTAAAGCAAAACCTTTAAGGTATTATTAGGGTAGGCAATAAGTTTGTTGTTGCCTCGCGGCAGCATTACCTGACCATAATGTGTAGATAAAGGATTAAATTCTGAAATATCGGGCAGTTTGTGTCCTTGCAGAGTGGTGCCATTATAAGTGTAAATCTTTGTCGGATTTTTACTTTTATTCATCAAAATAAAATAACCATCAAAATGGAAAGCCGCCTTGTATTCATCGGCTTTAACTAAAACAACTCCCATATCGTTCAGAATACCAAAAAAATCACCATTCTTAAATAAGGCCAAATTGTGTTTGTCAAAAGGATAAATACTGTCGGCTTTAACAGCCATTGCCATGGCTTTATTTTTCCAAGCCAATTCTAAAGAATCTAAACGTTTGGCTTCTTTTTCTTTTGCAAGACGTTCGACTTCTAATTTTTTTTCTTCGGCAAGTTGTCTGTCTAACTCATCTTTAACATCAACATACAATTCTAATACTTTTTGATAGTCTTCGGTGCGTTTGTTTTTCACCAACAGAAAATATTGTTTGGCGTATTTATGCGCTTCTTTATAATTCCTTAATTCGGAATGAATTAAAACACCCAATCTGGCAATTTTTGACTTTGTAATGGTATCAAGCAATTTGATGGCTTTATTAAAATTAATAAGCGCCAATTCTGTCTCTAAATTGATGTAATTTTTATTTGCCTTTTTAAGATAAACACCTGCAATTTCAGTATTTGATTGACCAACCATACTTCCAAAGCTAAGTATAAGAAAGGCTGCAATGATTACTTTTTTCATAGCAAAATTGATAAAAGTTGGTTTGATATGACGAAGGTAGTAAAAACTGAATAAAAATATAGTCAATAGATAGGTAAATCTCAATGATTTAATTTTAAAAAAAACGTCAAGCATACAAAAAGCGTATGTTTGGCGTTTGAGGTTTTTTTTATGGGAAACTAATACTTTACCAATTTTTTGGCGTACAGTTAGCCCCTAATGTTTCCACTACACAGCTTTTTTTTACCATCCTGGATTTTCAGGTGTAGATTGTGCCTGTGCTTTTTTGGGATTGAGTATAATAAAGGTAGCCAAAGCCGTATAAGCGGCATATTTACCCGTTTTTAGTAGGGCTTCTTTGCGGGTAATTAATTTATCTGATTTTATATTTTTAGAATCGTCTTTCATTTTGATGTTTCTTTATATTATTAATACCAAGCTATTTTTGTACTAAAGTTACTGTTGGCTGTTTTTATTTTAATAAAATAAATGCCTTTAGCCATTTGAGGGATGTTTACCTCACTGTCATTTGTAGCTTTAAGCGCTGTTGTGTAA
>JAKIUU010000036.1 GCA_021647405.1 Flavobacteriaceae bacterium | reverse complement strand
ACTTAAAATAGCTATTTCTTGGCTTGTTATAAAACAACAAATAATAGGCTTCTTTAAAATTAAAACGTATTCTCTAAATAGGTATAGCCTGATCTAGGATAGATTATTGCTTTTTGAGGGTTGACTATTTATACAGACTAAATCACAATATTATTAGGATTATACCCTAAATAAGGCATTTCTCTTTCCTTAAAACGGATGCCATATTCTTTTAAGGCCTCTAAAATAGGCCCGTACACTTCTTTAGTAATGGGCAATTGTACGCCAGGCTTGGTTATTATTTTATTTAAAATTTTTAGTGTAGCAATACCTACTGGCAGCCCAACGGTATTGGCCATAGCTGTAAAAGTTTGGTTTTCGCCTTTTACCATCAAACTAGATTCTAACTGCTTACACTTGCCATTTAATTCGTATCCAAATTTATGCATCATAACTATCATGTCTTTATCGTCTGTTGATAAAGTCCATTTGTCCATTAAAATTTTTTGCAAAATCTGAGCTGGTGTGGCATTTTTTATTCCCACTTTTTTATCAGGATTAAAAATATCTAACTCTAACAATTTCTCCCAAATAATATCATCTTGGTCAATTTTTAAATAGTGACGTAATTTTAATTCAACCGAATCGTTGGGGTTATAAACTAAAAAAGAATTGGTAAAATCGCGGTAAGTCATGTTTTCTGATCCTTCCATTATATAGTCATCATCTGTCATGCCTAGCTGTACAAAAACATTCCATGCTCTAGAAAAGCCCACACGTCTTATTGTGCCCCTATAGAGTGTTAGTACATCGTCTAAACCATAAATATGGCGGTATTTTAGAGAATCACGATTGGCATAAGCTTCAAATTTACCATGACCATTTACCTCTAATATTTCGGTGCGTCTAAACAGTTTTTTATACGATATGTATTTGTATTTCCCTTCTTGAATAAACTTTGCAGCAGAACCTTGTCCAGATACAACCACATTTCTAGGATTCCAAGTAAATTTATAATGCCACAAATTATTATCACTTTCTGGCGCTACTAAGCCTCCTGTAAACGACTCGAACAATAGAATTTTTCCGCCTTTGGCACGAATATTATCAATAACCTGCATGGCGCTCATATGATCAATACCTGGGTCGACACCAATTTCATTCATAAAAACCAAACCTTTGGCAACAACATCTGCATTTAAGGCTTGCATTTCATTGCTAATATAAGAGGGTGTAACCAAGTTTTTGCCAAATCTCAGGCAATCTTTAGCTACTTCAAGATGAAATCTTGCTGGCAACATAGAGATAATTATATCGGCCTTTTTTATTTCTGCTTGACGGTTTTCTTTGTCAAATACATCGAGTTTTATCGCTTTAGAATTCTTGTGATTTTTAGTTTTAGATAGAACAGCTTCAACAGACTTATCGCCAACTATTATTTGAAGGTTTTCTTTATCCGATTCCTCTAGCAGGTAGCGTATTAAAGAAGCCGATGATTTACCTGCACCAATTATCAATATTTTTCGCATTTTAAATGGCTTTTTAGTCAAACGAAAGTACGCTTTTAATTAAAAAAAATACTTATTTAAATTTTATGAAGACTTAAAATTGTTTTGGTTTCTTCAAAGTTTTTTGATCTAACCTTTAGTTTGTATTCCTCTATAAATGCTGTGCCAATAGTTGACGTTAAATTGTCATCAAATACAAAGCTCTCAATCCCTTCTAATTCTAGCTTGTTTTTGGCAAGGTATATTTCGTGCGAAAACGATGAGGTATAAACTGTTATTAAACTATTTTTGTCAAATTCCATACATTACAAATATAGGCTATTCTGCTGCTATTTTTTAATTAAAAAAGCTGTTTTTCTAACTAAAATTTTTAATTTTGCCTAAATCTTTTTAAAGATGAATAAAAATTTAATAATTACTGCTTTTCTCGGATTATCAGCCATTATGCTAGGTGCTTTCGGAGCACATGCACTTAAAGAAAGTCTAAATCCTGAGTCTCTTAAAAGTTTTGAAACAGGTGTAAGATACCAGATGTATCATGTTTTGCTACTGCTTTTTATAAACACCTACAGTGCTTTTTCTAATAAGTCTAAGAATATAATTAGTTATTTAATATTTGCAGGTATTTTATTTTTTTCAGGCTCTATTTACGCCATTACTATTGGCGGAATAAATCCGAAATTCATATGGTTTATCACACCTATGGGCGGCTTGTTTTTTATGTTGGGATGGGCTAAAATGATATTTGTGTTTCTAAAAAATAAATAAATATAAAATGACAAAAATCATGGGTAATAAAACCGAATTTTACATAAATTTAACTTGAATTTAATAAGAAAAACAAAATAAATGGAAGCCTTAAAAAAATCAATTTTAACCTCATTAAATGATTTGGGGATTAAAAATATTAAAGAAGTTCTTTACAATCCGTCTTTTGAAATGTTATATAAAGACGAGTTAGACCCAAGCTTAAAAGGCTTTAGCAAAGGCGAATTAACCGAGTTAGGCGCCATTAATGTAATGACAGGTAAATTTACTGGCCGTTCGCCAAAAGACAAATACATTGTTAAAGATGCCATTACAAAAGACACTATTTGGTGGACATCAGACAGAGCAAAAAACGATAACAAACCTATCTCTCAAGAAATTTGGAGCGATTTAAAAGAAAATGTATTAGAAGAGCTTTCTGAAAAAAAACTATATGTTGTAGATGCTTTTTGTGGTGCCAATGAAGATACCCGCTTAAAAGTACGCTTTATTGTTGAAGTAGCTTGGCAGGCACATTTTGTAAAAAATATGTTCATCCGTCCTACCAAAGAAGAACTTATTAATTTTGGCGAACCAGATTTTGTTGTTCTCAACGGATCACAAACAAGCAATTCTCAATGGAAAAAACACCAATTAAATTCCGAAGTGTTTATAGCCTTTAATTTGACCGAAAAAATACAAGTTATTGGCGGCTCATGGTATGGTGGCGAAATGAAAAAAGGCATGTTTGCTATGATGAATTATTACCTTCCGTTAAACGGGATGGCAGCCATGCATTGCTCTGCTAACAAAGGAAAAAATGGTGATGTGGCTATTTTCTTTGGCCTGTCTGGAACAGGAAAAACAACCTTATCGACCGACCCAAAACGCAAATTAATTGGCGATGATGAACACGGATGGGATGACGAAGGGGTCTTTAACTTTGAAGGTGGCTGTTACGCCAAGACAATTAATCTTGATAAAGAAGCCGAACCAGATATTTTTGGCGCCATTAAAAAAGATGCTCTTTTAGAAAATGTTACAGTTGGTGCCAATGGTGTTATTGATTTTACTGACGGTTCTACAACTCAAAACACACGTGTTTCTTACCCCATTTATCACATTGATAATATTGTTAAACCCGTATCAAAAGCAGGTCATGCCTCTAAAGTTATTTTCTTAACGGCTGATGCTTTTGGCGTAATGCCACCCGTAGCCAAACTAACTCCCGAGCAAACAAAATACCATTTCCTATCTGGATTTACAGCTAAATTGGCAGGAACAGAAAGAGGTGTAACCGAACCAACACCCACATTCTCGGCCTGTTTTGGCGAAGCCTTTTTATCGTTACACCCAACACAATACGGCAAAGAATTGGTCAAAAAGATGACCGCCCATAATGCAAGTGCCTATTTGGTTAATACCGGTTGGAATGGCACAGGTAAACGTATTTCTATTCAAGATACCAGAGCCATTATAGACCGTATTTTAGATGGTTCAATTGATAAAGCTGAAACAAAAATATTACCCATATTTAATTTAGAAATTCCTACCGAATTAGCAAAAGTACACACAGATATACTAGACCCAAGAGATACTTACAGCGATGTTGAAGAATGGAATACCAGAGCTACTAAATTGGCCAAATTATTTATCGAAAACTTTGGTAAATACACCGATAACGAAGAAGGAAAAGCCTTAATAGCTGCTGGACCACAATTGTAAATACAATAAACTTAACTGTAAATCGCCTTAGCAAAAATTTGCTAAGGCGATTTTTTTTAATTCCAAATGCGTATTTTTGACACTATGGAAAAACAAATTAATCGCTGTTCGTGGTGCGAAAAAGACCCTTTATACATGTCTTATCATGACAATGAGTGGGGCACTCCTGTTTATGATGATGCCAAACTATTTGAATTTTTAATTCTCGAAACTTTTCAAGCAGGCTTGAGTTGGATTACTGTTTTGAGAAAACGTGAAAATTTTAGAAAAGCTTTTGATAATTTTGACTGTCAGAAAATTGCTAATTACAACGAACAAAAATTCGAATCCTTAATGCAAAATGCGGGTATCATCCGCAATAAACTAAAAATAAAAGCCACCATAAGCAATGCCAAAGCTTTTATAGAAATTCAAGATAAATTTGGGTCGTTTGCCAAATATATCTGGCAATTTACCAATGGCAAACCTATTGTAAACAAACGCAAGAGCCTAAGTGAAATTCCAGCAACAACAGTGCTGTCAGATAAGCTCTCTAAAGACCTCAAAAAACGGAGTTTTAAGTTTGTGGGTTCAACTGTAATTTATGCCCACATGCAAGCAACTGGCATGGTAAACGACCATGTGACAAATTGTTTTAGATATAAAGAACTAAGCTAGCTTATTTGCGTGGTAAAATCACACCATTCACAATAGTTTAAAGCGTTATTTTAGTTATCTTTGAAACTCTTAATCTACAAATTCATATCATGAAACTTAAATCCACGCTCGTATTATTAATGCTCTCCTTATTTTTGATTTCGTGCTCAAAAAATAAGGCTGCAAAAGAAACAAAATTCAATAATTTTTCAGAACAATTTGCCGATATAAAAATACTTCGTTATCAAATTCCTGACTTTGATAAACTGAGCTTAAAGCAAAAAGAATTGGTCTATTATCTCACCCAAGCAGGCCTGTCTGGAAGGGATATTATGTACGATCAAAATTACCGTTATAATTTAGCCATAAGACGTGCTTTAGAACGTGTTTATAAAAAATATAATGGCGACAAAGACTCGGATGAATGGAAGAATTTAGAAATATATTTAAAACGTATTTGGTTTTCTAATGGCATACATCACCACTACTCTAACGTCAAATTTAAACCCAATTTTTCTAAAGAGTACCTGACTGATTTACTTAAAAAAACACATACCAAATTAAACGACGCTGCTTTTGAAGTTATTTTTAACGACAAAGACACCAAAAAAGTAAATTTAGATGCCAGCAAAGGACTTGTTTTAGGGTCTGCTATCAATTTTTATGGCCCCGATATTACCGAAGCCGATGTAGATGCTTTTTATAAGGCTAAGAAAAGTCCAAACCCTGACAAACCTCTGTCATTTGGATTAAACTCAAAATTGGTAAAAGAAAATGGTAAAATAGTAGAAAAAGTTTGGAAAAGTGGGGGTCTTTATGGCAAAGCCATCGATAAAATTATTTTTTGGTTAGAAAAAGCCAAAGACGTTGCCGAAAATGACAAACAAGCCAAAGCCTTCGAATTATTAATCAGCTATTACAAAACAGGTGATTTAAAAATATGGGATGATTACAATATTGCATGGGCAGAAACTACCGAAGGCGATATTGATTATATCAACAGCTTTATTGAAGTTTATAACGACCCAAAAGGTTATAGAGGTTCTTACGAAACCATCGTTCAAATTAAGGATTTTGAAATGAGTAAAAAAATGGATGTTTTGGCCAAAAATGTCCAATGGTTCGAAGACAATTCGCCTATTATGGATGCTCATAAAAAGAAAAATGTTGTAGGCGTTTCTTATAAAACAGTAAATGTGGCTGGCGAGGCTGGCGATTCGTCTCCTTCAACACCCATAGGAGTAAATCTACCCAACTCCAACTGGATTAGGGCTTCTCATGGATCAAAATCAGTTTCATTGGGCAATATTATTGAGGCCTACAGCAATGCTGGTTCAAGTGGTCGTTTAGAAGAATTTGCTTATTCTGACGAAGAAGTGGCTCTAGAAAAAAAATATGGGCAATTAGCCGATAAGCTCCACACCGCTTTACACGAAGTAATTGGCCACGCCAGTGGTCAGATAAATCCAGGTGTAGGCACCCCTAAAGAAACCATGAAAAATTATTCATCTACTCTAGAGGAAGCCCGTGCAGATTTGATGGGTCTGTACTATTTACCAGGTCAAAAATTAGTTGATCTTGGCCTCTCGCCCGATGCCGATGCCATAGGTAAAGTAGCTTTTGATGGCTATATAAGAAATGGTTTAATAACACAGTTAATCCGTTTAAACCTTGGCGATGACATAGAAGAAGCACACATGCGAAACCGACAATTAGTAGCATCTTGGGCCTTTGAAAAAGGAAAAGACGCCAATGTTATTGAAAAAATTAAAAAAGATGGAAAAACCTATTTTAAAATAAATGACTATAAAGCTTTACGCAATTTATTCGGACAACTTTTAAAAGAGATACAACGTATAAAATCTGAAGGCGACTTTGATGCGGCTAAAGCTTTGGTCGAAACTTATGGTGTAAAAGTAGATCAAGAATTACACAAAGAAATTTTAGCGCGTAACAGTAAATTTACTTCGGCTCCTTACGGTGGTTTTATAAATCCTGTGTTGGTACCTAGTATTGACAGCGAAGGCAATATTTTGGATGTAATAGTTACCTATCCTGATAATTTTGCGAAACAAATGTTAGACTACGCCGAATTGTATTCTACTTTACCAAGCGAAAATTAAAGTACTTTGTATGTACTTAAAACAAAGCCCGCAATAAATATTGCGGGCTTTGTTTTGCTTATAAATTATTTAGTTGGCTTTCTTAAAAATATAACGTGTTATAAAAATACCTTTGCCATCATCCTTTCCTGCATCGCTCTCTACAGCGCTTGTTACAAAAGCCAAATCCCAACCATCAGCAACCATGGTATTAATTTTTGATGTAATTAAAGCATCATTTGTGGCTATGTTTTGAAATCTGATACCCGCTACATTGTAAAAATTCAAAAGTTTTGTTTCATCAAAACCTTTAACCCTCATATTGCCTCTTTTAGATTTATTTCTACTCTTATTGCTCTTAGACTGTGTTGAAGTAAAATCTTTATAATTTCTTGTATCATTGACAGATATCAATCTAGAACGTCCTAAACCACTGGGGATAATAGATTCAATACTTGTTATAACTTTGTACTCTACTCCTTGCGCATTTACGCTTAATCCTGTTGCTACTAGCAACAAGGCGCTTAAAATAATTCTTTTCATTTGGTGATTTTTTTGATTAAAATATTTGACTAATGTAATGTTAAAAAAATAAATAGTATTAATATTGTTAAAATTTGAATGAATGAATGGCGTAGTTATAAAATCAACTGGGAGCTGGTACATCGTTAGAACTGACAATGCTGCTATTGTTGAATGCAGGATTAGAGGAAAATTCCGCATAAAAGGTATTAAAAGCACAAATCCTGTTACGGTTGGCGATAAAGTAACTTTTGAGCTTGAAGAAAATTCTAAAAATGGTGTTATTACTAAAATAAGTGAACGCAAGAATTATATCATCAGAAAATCTGTAAACCTATCAAAACAAACACATATTATTGCCGCTAATATAGATCAGGTTTTTTTAATGATTACTTTAGAAGAACCACCCACATCAACAGCTTTTATTGACCGGTTTTTGGCTACTGCAGAGGCTTATCACATTCCTGTAGTTTTGCTTCTTAACAAAAGTGATTTAGAATCAGAATTACTTTCAAACAAGCGTACTGTAATTATTGAAGCCTATACAAAAATAGGTTATAAATGTCTTGAAATATCAGTAGAAACACAGCTAAATATTGCCCCTCTAAAACAATTAATGACTGGCAAAGTGAGTATGTTTTCGGGACATTCGGGCGTTGGAAAATCAAGCTTAATTAATTTATTGGCTCCCCATCTACAATTGGCCACCAAAAATATTTCAGAACAACACAAACAAGGTTTGCACACCACCACTTTTGCCGAAATGTTTGAGTTGCCTTTCGGCGGATCAATAATTGACACACCGGGTATAAAAGGTTTTGGTGTTGTAGATATGAACCCACAGGAAGTAGATGGCTATTTCCCTGAATTTTTTGAGCTTAAATCAAAGTGTAAGTTTAACAATTGTCTTCATGTAAATGAACCCGATTGCGCGATAAAAAAAGCTGTAGAAATAGGAGAAATTACAGATTGGCGTTATCAAAATTACTTGCAAATAATTTTAGATGACGAAACTACCTATAGAACCGATATTTATACAACATAATTTATGAAAGCCATCATTCAACGTGTTAAACATGCCAGTGTAACAGTTAACCAAACTATAATTAGCGAAATTAAAGAGGGATTGTTAATTTTTTTAGGAATTGCACAAGATGACACCGAAGCAGATGTTTTATGGCTCTCTAGAAAAATAGCAAATCTCCGTATTTTTAATGATGAAAATGACGTCATGAATTTTTCGTTAAAAACCACAGATGGTGAGGCCATTATAGTAAGTCAATTTACCTTATTGGCAAGCACTAAAAAAGGAAACAGACCCAGTTATATAAATGCTGCAAAACCAGAAATTTCAATTCCATTATATCAGAAATTTATTCGAACTTTTGAAACGGAATTGGGTAAAAAAGTAGGCACAGGCAAGTTTGGCGCAGATATGAAAATTAGTTTGCTAAATGATGGCCCCGTTACCCTAATAATAAATTCAAAAATTAAAGAATAATTTCTTATCTTTAAAGTTTAACCAACCCCCCGCACAAATTATTTTGAAAACAACTCTTTTTAGTGTGCTTTTTTTTGCACTACATTTAATAAATGCGCAAGATTCTAATCACAGTATCTTAAGCATTCCTGAAGGATTAACAAACAATGCCAATGCTGTTGTAAGGCTTGATGACATGCTGATTGACATGGCTTCGCCATACAAAATGCGTATTATAAAACATTACATAATTACCGTGCTTAATAAATACGGTGATGATTATGCTAATATTTATGTTCATTATAATAACCATGTCCATATAAGATCAATTAAAGCAAGTATTTATAATGCTTTTGGCTCTGAAATTAAAAAAGTTAAATCAAAAGACATAAAAGATTATTCGGCATCGGGTGGCAGCTTATACACAGATTATCGTGTGAAATATTATAAATACATCCCTTTAAAATACCCCTACACTATTGACTATACCATCATTAAAGATTCTGAAAATACAGCCTTTATGCCAGACTGGAATCCTCTATGGGGCTATAACATTAGCACTCAAGAAAGTCGTTTTAATGTAAAGTACCCTAAAAATCAATTAAAAATAAGGCTTAAAGAAGAAAATCTAAAAAAATTAAATATTAATAATTTTATTGCCGACGGGGCTATTAATTATAATACCAAGCTCATAAAAGCCATCGAAAGAGAACCGTATTCTCCAATATTTTCGGAATTTGAACCCTCTTTAAAATTAGCACCTAGCAAATTTAATTTGGCAGGTGTTAAAGGCAGTGCTAATAATTGGAATGAATTTGGGCAGTGGATGTATTCAAATTTACTATTGGGTAGAGACCAACTACCTGAAGAAACAAAATCAGAAATTAGACAATTGGTTAAAGGTATTGATGACCCTATTGAACGGGCACGTAAAGTATATACCTATATGCAAGATAAAACACGCTATATAAGTATTCAGGTTGGTATTGGAGGTTGGAAACCTATGTTGGCCGAAGAAGTAGATAAAATGAAATATGGCGATTGTAAAGCTTTGGTAAACTACACACAATCTTTACTTAAAGCAGCAAATGTTAATGCTTATTACACGCTCGTTTTTGCAAAAGCCAAGAAAAATATTGACAAAGATTTTATTGCTGTGCAAGGCAATCATGCCATTTTATATCTACCTACGCCAAAAGATACGGTTTGGTTAGAATGTACCACCCAAACAAATCCTTTTGGCTATGTTGGCCATTTTACAAATGATAGAGATGTTTTGGTCGTAAAATCGGATGGGGCACAAATTAAGCATACTACTTCTTACAAAAGCTCTGAAAGCTATCAAAATTCTTCTGGATTTTACAGTGTTGACACCAATGGTTCTCTAAAAGGCCAGCTAAATATAGAAAGCTCTGGTATTCAATTTGACAATCACTTTTATACAGATGATAAAGCGAAAGACGAAATTGTTAAGCATTATAAATCCTATTTTAGGGCGATTAATAATTTAGTTGTTGTAAAATTTAACAACAAAACGGATACTATAAAAAATAAATTTAAAGAGCACATAGAGATTGAAGCCACCAATTATGGCAGAAAAAGTGGTGACAGAATGCTTTTAACTGTTAACGCTTTTAACAAAAGCTCATATGTGCCCAAAAGATTAGCCAACAGAATTTTACCCATCGAAATTAGCAATGGGTTTATTGATAGAGACTCCATTACAATTAGTTTGCCTACAAATTACAAAATTGAAGCCGCGCCTTCGGCTTCTCAAATAAAAACAAAATACGGTGTTTACAATTCAGAAGTAATGGTTAAAAACGACAGCACTGTTGTTTACATAAGAAGTTTAACTATGAATAAAGGCTATTATCCCAAAGAAGAGTACAACAAATTTAGAAAGTTTAAAAAATCTATAGTCCGAAAAGACAACAGCAAAATCATCCTAATAAAAGAATAAATATGAAAAAAATAAGCCTCCTATTTATATTGGTTTTTTTTTGTTTTACTTTAAAAATAACTGCTCAAGAAATTAAATTTGGCAAAGTTTCTAAACAAGAATTGCAGGAAAAATTTTACCCTTTAGACGCCACAGCACCTGCTGCCATTCTTTACAAAAAAAGAAAAACATATTATGAATATTCTTCATCTACCGGTTTTGAATTGATGACAAAAATTCACGAACGTATTAAAATATATAATAAAGACGGCTTAAAATGGGCTAGCAAATCTATACATACCTATCAAGGTAATAATTTAAGAGAATCTGTAAGTATAAAAGCTGTTACATACAGCCTAGAGAATAACAAAATTGTAAAAGAAAAATTAAAAAAGAAAAATATTTTTAAAGAAAAGTCTTCAAAATATTGGAATGACAATAAATTTACAATGCCCAATGTAAAGGTAGGTAGCGTTATTGAATGGGAATACACCATACGTTCTCCTTTTACCAGTAATATTGAAGATGTTATTTTTCAATATAAAATACCTGTTAAAAAAATTAAAATAAGAATTGAAATACCTCAATACTTTAGCTTTAAATACCAGCCCAATTTTTACTATCCTATAAATATAGTTAGCACAACAAAAAACAGAACACTTCATTTTCAATATTCCAGTAGAACTGGCAATGAAACAGGTTTAAAAACATCTGTTAAAAGAGGAAGTAAAAATATTACCGAACAAGTTTACTTGGCTTCAGAGAATAATATTCCCGCCATCACAGAAGAGCCTTACATCAACAATATAAACAACTATATAGCAAAAGTTCATTTTGAACACACATCAACTCAATTACCTGGTAAGAAAATAAAATACTACACAAACAACTGGAATTCTGTGGCTAAAACTATTTACAAAAGCACCCATTTTGGTGTTCAGATAGAAAGGGCTAATTTTTTAAAAGCAGATATATTAAATCAAATTACTGGAATAACAACTGATAAAGAAAAAGCTTTTAAATTATTTCAATTTATAAAAACACAAATAAAATGGAATGGAATTTATGGAAAATATACTGATAAAGGCATTAAAAAAGCCTATAAAGAACACGCTGGCAACGTAGCAGATATCAATTTATGTTTGGTCGCCATGCTTAAAGAAGCTGGTTTAAAAGCCAATCCTGTATTGATAAGCACAAAAAAACACGGTATTCCACTGTTTCCAACCTTAGATGGCTTTAATTATGTTGTGGCGGCTGTTGAATTTCCTCAAGGCATTGTACTTTTTGATGCTACAGATTCTTATAGTGTCCCAAATGTTTTGCCAAACCGCGCTTTAAATTGGCAAGGCAGATTGGTAAAACATGACGGCAGTTCTAACCCAATCAATCTGTTTTTAGCCCAACCCGCAAAAGAACGTGTTACACTATTTGTAAAAATGGATTCAGAAGGCGGGATTACAGGATTAAAACGCAGTTCCTATTATGCAAACAACGCTCTTAATTATCGCAATAAGAAAGCCTTTTTAACAGAAAAAAACTTACAGTCAAAACTCGAAAAAGAAAATAGTGATATTGAGATAATTGAACTTAAAATTTCTAATAAAAAGAACCTCTCAAAACCAATTTTAGAATCCTTTAAATTTGAAGCAGAAGATTTATGTGATGTCATTAATGATAAAATTTACTTTTCACCACTTCTTATTTTAGCCAATTCTAAAAACCCTTTTACACAAGAAAAACGTTTGTATCCCGTTGATTTTGGAACAGCTTGGGAAGATCAGTATATTGTATCAATCAGAATACCCGATGGGTATGGCATATCTTCATTACCAGAAAATATGGCAATAGGTCTGCCTGAAAATATGGGTGTTTTTAAATTTGTTATTTCTAAAAAGGGCGACAATAAAATTCAAGTTTTAGCCTCTACAAAAATAAACACCCCAATTATCTCTTCTATCTATTATAAAGATTTAAAAAACTTTTACAAAGCCATGCTTGAAAAACAAACAGAAAAAGTAGTGTTGACAAAACTTTAAAGTATTAGAACTAATCAAACAAAAAAGCGCCCTTTTTAAAAATTAAAAAGGGCGCTTTTTTATCCGTTTTTTACCGTTTAACCACACTTGCAATCTGGACCGCCACAATCTGAATCTTTTTTAGATTTAAAAATAAATTTTTTCATCAAAAACAAAACGGCCAGACCAACAAAAATATAGGCTAAAATTTCTTGCATATTATTTATAAACTTCTTTTATAAATTCGTCGAAAGTTACTTCTTTTGCTTTCAATTTTACATTGGCTTTAAAAAAGTCAAGCATTTTCTTCTGCATCAATTGTTCGCTCAAACGTTTTGTTTCGTCTTGGTTTGCTAAAATCCTATCGGCTATTTCATCCAATTCTTTTTCTTCTGGATTGGGATTGCCATATTGTGCCATTTGCATTTTAATAAATCCTTTGGCAAAATCTTTCAGCTCTTCAAACGTAACATTTAAATTATTGTCTTTTATCAATTTACTTTCAATTAATTGATAACGCAGTCCTTTTTCAGATTTATCGTATTCGGCTTTAGCCTCATCGGATGTTAATTGTTTTTTGCCAGAAACAGCTATCCATTTAACAAGAAAATCGGCTGGTAAATCGAATTTTGTATTTTTAATAAGATTTTCTGTAACAGCATTTAACAATTGTTGGTCGGCTTGTTGCTCAAATTGTTTTTCTAAATCTTCGGCCAATTTGGTTTTCAACTCAGCTTCTGATTTAACCACATCTTTTCCAAATATCTTATCGAAAAAATCTTGATTTAATACGGCCAATTCGGTTTCTGTTATTTCTTCTAAAGTAAATTGAAGAGTGACATCTAAATCGTGAGCTTCATCGTGCGAAACGCCTAAAATGGTCATTAAGTCGTGATTGTCTGTAAACAAACCTTTGGTGTCTAAGGTTATTACATCGCCAGTTTTAGCTCCTAAAACCAGTTTTAAATTGCTTTTACCTTTAATTTTAGAAACATTAAAAGTTGCTTTTTTATCAATTTCTTTTTCTTTGTTTAAAAAGGTTCCTGTAATATTAGAATTCTTTTCTACAGCAGTTTGTGTTATTAATTTACCGTAACGTTCTTGCATGTTTTGTAATTCTGTGCCTACCATTTTGGCATCGGCTTTTATTACATATTGCATTATGGCTTTTTTAGGCTTTAAATTAATTTCAAATTCAGGCGCCAAGCCCAATTCAAATTCAAAGCTAAAATCAGCTGTATCCCAAGAAAAATCTTCTTTTAGTTTGGGCAATGGGTTTCCTAAAATATCTAACTTTTCTTCGGTTAAAAATTTATTTAAATTGTCTTGAATTAATTTATTTACCTCATCAATCAATACAGACTTACCATATTGTTTTTTGATCAAGCCCATGGGTACATTCCCTTTTCTAAAGCCGGGAATATTGGCCTTAATGCGGTAATCTTTTAGAATTATTTCAACTTTATCTTGATAATCTGTAGCTGTAATGTCAATTTTTACAACTGCATTTAAAGCGTCAATGTCTTGTTTTGTAACATTCATAATAATTATGTCTTTCCTTTAAAAAAATAGGGTGCAAAATTAGTGTTTTTTGTATATCTGACAAAGATTTAACCCATTCTATTTCAGGTATTTTTAAAATCCCTTTTTATTGGGTTATAAACCGATACACATTTTTGTAAAAATCCTCTGGATTATCAGCATGTATCCAATGACCTGCATTGTTAATTGTTACTATTTCTGCATGCGAGAAATGGGTGTTGATAAGCGAGACATCGGCTGCTATTAAATATCCTGACAAAGCCCCTTTTAAAAATAGGGCGGCTTTATCAAAATTTGTAAACGGCGGGAGTGCTTCACCCACTTCATTATTATTTTCGGTCAAGCTTTCTAAATTAAAACGAAAGGCCAAATGCCCTTTGCTTTTCCAATACACATTTTTTAATAAAAATTGAACCACTTCTTGTGTATCTATATGACTTTTTAAAACAGCCTCTACTTCGCGTCTTGTATTTATTTTTTCAAAATCAACAGCATTCAAAGCTTTTAAAATAAATTCATGATGGGGTGAATAATATTTAGGCGCAATGTCTACAACAATTAATTTATTTACCATTTCTGGATAAGTTACCGCAAACAACATGGCCATTTTACCGCCCATTGAGTGCCCAAGTATAATGACATTTCTCAATTTGTAGTGCTTTATGTAATGGTATAAATCTTCTACTAAAATTTCATAATTAAAATCGTCTGTATGGAAACTTTTGCCATGATTTCTTTGATCAATACTGTGTACTTCAAAATGCTCAGAAAATCTAACAGCCATAGATCTCCAATTATCGCCCATACCAAAATAACCATGTGCAATAATTAAAGTTTGTCCGTGACCAATAATTGTGGAATGAAGCAATTTCATTAGCCTTGTAATTTATATAAATACTGATTTATGACATTCTGAAACCCCAAATACAAAGACTCAGCAATTAAGGCATGGCCAATTGAGACTTCGGCTAAATTTGGAATATTTTGAGAGAAATACGCAATGTTATCTAAACTTAAATCGTGACCGGCATTTATGCCCATACCCAATTCTGAAGCTAATTTTGCAGCTTTAATATAAGGTGCTACAGCCATCTTATTGCCTAAAGTATATTGACTAGCATAAGTTTCGGTATACAATTCAACCCTGTCGGCTCCAGTTAAAGCGGCAGCTTCAATCAATTTTAAATCAACATCCATAAAGACAGACGTCCTAATACCATGTCGTTTAAATTCGGTTATCACTTCTTTCAAAAAAGCATTATGGGTAAGCGTATCCCAACCAGCATTAGATGTTAAAGCGTCAACTGCATCGGGTACAAGCGTAACTTGAGTTGGTTTAATTGAAGTGACCAAATCGACAAATTTTGGAATGGGATTTCCCTCAATATTGTACTCTGTAGTAATAACTGCTTTTAAATCTAAAGCGTCTTGGTATTTAATATGGCGTTCATCGGGACGGGGGTGCACTGTAATTCCTTGTGCGCCAAACTCTTGAATATTTTTAGCGACGTCAATTAAATTTGGGGTATTGCCACCTCTAGAATTTCTTAAAGTTGCTATTTTATTGATATTAACACTTAACTTTGTCATAAGATTTTAATCGCTTTTTAAAAATGCAAATTTACTCTTTTTTAAAGGTATTTTAGTATTTTGCACTTAGATTACAATTATGAGCTATTTAGAATACATATCGACTGATATTGATGCTTTAAAATTAAAAGACAGTGTCAAAAAAGCCAAAGACATCTTTGCGAGTTGTACATTATCACATTTACCAGTTGTTAAAAACAACTATTTATTGGGATTATTAGCCGAAAATGACATTCAAGTAATTGAAAATGACAATGACAATATTGAAGTACATCAAGATTTAATTCAAAATATTAACATCTCACACACAACACTGTGGATTGATTTACTTAAACAATTTGCAAATTTTCAGAGTAATATTTTACCGATAGTAGATAGCGCTCATTTATATTTGGGCTATTACGAATTAAATGATGTGTTACATCAATTTTCAGAAACACCCTTTTTAAATGAGGTTGGCTTACTCTTAATTGTAGAAAAAAACAGTTCTGAGTATTCATTTAGCGAAATAGCGCAAATTATTGAATCAAACGATGCGCGGCTTTTGGGAGCCCTAGTAAGCAAGAGAGATGCTAACACTGTACAAGTTACACTAAAAATAACTGATCACGATATCAACAATACAATTCAGACTTTTAGGAGGTATAACTACCATATTATTTCAGAAAACCTAGAAGACAAATACCTTGATCAGCTAAAAAACAGATCAGAATACCTACAAAAATACCTAAACATATAATCATGAAAGTTGCCCTTTATGGTCTTTACAATATTGAAAAATCGAAACTAGCAGTTGAAGAATTGTTTGGTTATTTTAAACATTATAATTTTACTGTTGTTGTCGAAAAAATATTTTTAAAGGGCATTAAAAAGCACACTAATATTGCTGATGACTATTTACAATTTACAAGTTTTAAAGATTTAGATAAAAGTTATGACATAATGATTACCGTAGGTGGTGATGGTACTATTTTAAAAGCTGTAACTCTTGTTAAAGATTTAAACATTCCTATTCTAGGTATTAATACAGGCAGATTGGGATTTTTAGCCACAGTTCAAAAAACAAAAATAAAAGAAGCTATTGAAGCACTTGTTCAAAATAAATTCTCGATAAAAGAACGCGAATTGCTTAAAATACACACCAACCCAAATTCCAACGATTTTAAAGACCTCAATTTTGCCTTAAATGAAGTGGCTATAAACCGAAAAGATTCTACTTCAATGATTAATATTAACACTTTTATTGATGACGCCTATTTAAATTCATATTGGGCAGATGGCTTAATTGTGGCAACCCCTACAGGTTCTACAGGTTATTCGTTGAGTTGTGGTGGTCCTGTGATTATTCCCAGTGCAAAAAGTTTGGTTATTACACCTATTGCACCCCATAATTTAAATGTAAGACCCTTGGTAATACCCAATGATTCTAAAATTAAACTACAAGTTTCTGGCAGGAGTAACCAGTTTTTAATCTCATTAGATTCTAGAATAATAACCGTAGAAAAACACACCGAAATCTATATTCAAACAGCCGATTTTAAACTTAAAATGGTTCATTTTAACAACCAAACTTTTCTAAAAACACTGCGCGAAAAAATGCTTTGGGGAAGGGATACCAGAAATTAAAAGTATTAAACAATATTTCATAAAAAATACTGTTTTTAAAAATACGCGCTAATGATTTACCAAAGCAAATAGTTTCTTATATTTGCACACTTATTTTTAATATGAAAAAAAGTTTATTTTTATATGTATGTCTTTTAGCTACAATAACTTCTAGCGCCCAAATAAACGAAATTGGTATTTTTTTTGGCGGAAGTAATTATATTGGCGAAGTTGGCAAGTCAGATTATATTGCACCCAAAGACATTAGTGTTGGTGCCATATACAAATGGAATATGAGCCCTCAATCTGCTATAAGGTATTCTTTTACTTACTCACAAATATCTGCAAACAATGCAAAATCATCTAATGTTGTTCTTCAAAATATTCCATTCAAATTTACCAATACATTAAAAGAATTTGCCATTGGTTTCGAATTTAACTTTTTTAAATACAATTTAAATCAGTTTAAATTTATGCACACCCCATATGTTTTTTTAAATATAGCTGCGCTTAGTTTCAGAATTCCGCCCAATCAAATTGCTTCAGATTTTAGAGCTTTTCAAACCAGTACAAACATTTCGTTCCCATTTGGTATTGGTTATAAAGTTAAAATTGCCAATCGCTTAGGTCTCAATTTAGAAACGCGTTTTAATTACACTGGTAAAGACAACTTAGAGGGCGATCAGACAAATATTAATGCCCTTAATTTTAACAATCCAAATACTAAAGACTGGTACGTATCTACAGGAATAAGTCTTGTTTACGCATTTGGAGAACGCACTTGTTTTTTTGGCAGCTTTTAAATTATGACCGAAGTTTCTAACATACAAAAAGGTAAAATTCCAAAACATGTTGCCATTATTATGGACGGTAATGGCCGTTGGGCCAAACAAAAAGGAAAGCCCCGTGTTTTTGGTCATAGAAATGGGGTGAAATCTGTACAAGATATTGTAGAAGCAGCTGCCGAGATTGGTATAGATACGCTTACACTTTATACCTTTTCTACCGAAAATTGGAACCGGCCCAAACAAGAAATTTCATTTTTAATGAGCCTTTTGGTAAGTTCTCTTAAGAAAGAACTAAAAACTTTTGTAAAAAATAATATCAAATTACAAACCATTGGTAAAATAGATATGTTGCCATTAAAAGTAGTTAAAGAACTTAAAGAAGTCATAGAAAAAACAAAAAACAACACGCGTTTAACACTTAACTTGGCTCTTAATTATGGCGCCAGAGAAGAAATTGTTAATGCTTTCAAAATTATTTCTAAAAAAGTTGTTAATAATAACTTTTCTATCGAAGAAATTGATGAAAATATTATAAATAATCATTTATATACAGTTACTTTGCCCGATGTTGATTTTTTAATTCGTACAAGTGGAGAGAAACGCATTAGCAACTTTTTACTTTGGCAAGTTGCCTATGCCGAATTCTATTTTACAGATGTACTTTGGCCCGATTTTAAAAAAGAACATTTTTTCCAAGCAATAAAAGAATATCAAAAAAGAGAACGCCGATTTGGAAAAACAAGCGAACAAATTAAGAACACTAATGACTAGACAATCAATACCATTATTCTTCCTTTTTTTAGGATTAAACATAGCGCTCTTTGCCCAAGATAAAACCTCAGTTACACAAACTAAAGACTCCATAAACACCTCTAAAAAAGAAGTTGTTGATTCTCTTAAAGTAAATGTTAAAGACAACGTTATTTTTGTGAAAAACAAAAATTATACGCTAGGAAGCCTTTCGGTTAAAGGAAATAATAAATTTAGCGAGCAAGCCATATTGGTCTTTACAGGTCTTATTGTAGGTCAAAAAATAAAATTGCCTGGCGATAAATTAACCAGCTCTATTAAAAAATTATGGAAATCAGATTTATTTAGTAATGTTGACGTGTATGTTACTGGCATTGACGAAAAAGGCGTTGTAAACCTCGCGTTTTTTGTAAAGGAATTGCCCAAAGCCAGTTCTGTTACTTTTAATGGTGTCAAAAAATCTAAGGCCGGAGATTTACAAGACGATACCAAGCTCAAAACTGGGGTAATGCTTACCGAAAATTTGCTAACCACTACCAAAAATTTCATTGAAAAAAAATACAGAGAAAAAGGCTTTTTAAAGGCCAAAGTTGTTATCAATACCAAAAAAGACACCTCAAAAGTTGACTTAGAAAAAGTATTGGTAAATATTGATAAAGGCTCTAAAATTAAAATCAAGAACATCCGTTTTCACGGAAATAAATTTTTTAAATCCAAACGATTACACAAGTTACTTAAAAAGACAAAAGAAAAAAACCCACTTCATATATTCTCTGCTTCTAAATATATTAAAGAAAAATACGTAGAAGATTTAGATAATATCATCACCACCTATAGCGAAAAAGGATACCGTGATGCGCAGATATTAAAAGATTCTATTTCTTGGAATGACGATAACACCATCAATCTAGATATTACACTTACAGAAGGCAATCGTTATTATTTTGGCGACATACGCTTTTTAGGGAATTCTGTTTATACAGATGCCCAACTTAAAGGCTTCTTAAAATTACAAAAAGGAATGGTTTATAATGGCAAGCTTTTAAAAGAGCGTGTTAATGGCGATGGCACTCCTGATTCTGAAGATTTAGCTACAATTTACCTAAATAATGGTTACTTATTTTCTAGTGTTACCCCCGTTGAAACAAAAGTAACTACAGACAGTATAGATATTGAAATAAGAATACGTGAAGACAAGCCCGCACACATTAAAAAAATTACCGTTGTGGGTAATGACCGAACCAATGACCATGTTATTTTTAGAAATATCCGCACATTACCTGGTAATTTATTTAGCAAACAAGACATTATAAGAACCATTAGAGAAATTGGACAAATGGGCTTTTTTGATGCTGAAAATATTGTGCCCGATGTACAACCAAATTTTAATGACAAAACAGTTGATATAGAATATAGTGTTGCAGAAAAAGGATCCAGCCAAATTGAATTACAAGGCGGGTTTGGAGGCAATACTTTTATAGGTACTTTAGGTTTGTCCTTTAATAACTTTTCTATAAAAAATATTTTCAACAAAAAAGAATACAAACCACTACCTATGGGCGATGGTCAATCATTATCTCTGCGTTTACAAACCAGTCGGTTTTTTAATACTTACAGTTTTTCGTTTACCGAACCGTGGTTAAATGGTAGTAAACGCCCCAAATCGCTTTCATTCTCTGTTTACAGTTCAACACAATTTAGAGCCGATTTTACTTCTAACAGGGTAAACAAAAATCAAAAGTTAAATATTACAGGCGCTACAATTGGACTCGGCCAGCGTTTAGATTGGCCTGATGATTTTTTCCAGTTATCTACATCCATCAGTTTTCAGCAATTTAATTTAAATAATTTTCCGGTTTCTACTTTTAATTTTACCAACGGAACTTCTAACAACCTTGCTTTTTCTGTTAATTTTGGAAGAAATAATACACGTATAAATCCTGTTTTCCCTACTGGAGGATCCGATTTTAATTTAGGTATAAAATTAACATTACCCTATTCATCATTCAGTAAAAAAGATTTTACAAATGCCACTCAAGAAGAAAAACTGAAATGGTTAGAATATTACAAAGCCAATTTCAAAGTAAAATGGTACACATCGCTTGTTGGTAAATTGGTGCTTATGTCAAATGCTGAATTTGGCTTTTTAGGGGCCTATAATCACAAAATTGGCGACTCACCTTTTGAACGTTTTTATGTAGGTGGCGATGGTTTGGCTTCTGGCCAGTTTGATGGCAGAGAGACTATTGGCTTACGCGGATACCCTAATTCTAGCCTATCTTCTAGTTTTGGTGGTACTGTTTATAACAAATTTGGATTTGAATTGCGTTATCCATTAACATTAAAACCATCGGCTTCAATTTACGGGTTGACTTTTATTGAAGGTGGTAATTCATATGATGGATTTATCAACTATAAACCCTTTGAGTTAAAACGCTCTTATGGTTTTGGAATTAGAATATTTATGCCCGCATTTGGGCTTTTAGGAATTGATTTTGGTAACGGACTAGATAACATTCCCGGCACCAATATAAAATCGGGCTGGCAAACACACTTTATAATTGGTCAACAATTTTAAAAAAATAGTATCTTTGCCTATGCAAAAAATTTGGCATGGTTATTTCTAAATTATAGAAAGTTTATTTTATGTATAAAAAACACATTTACATACTTCTTATTTTGACTTTTGTAAGTCAGTTAAGCTTTTCGCAAAAAACACAGCGTTTGGCGTATATAGATATGGCTTTTGTTTTAGAAAATATTCCTGAATATAGTAAAGCCCAAAACCAATTAGACACAAAAGTTAAATCGTGGGAGAGACGCCTGGATCGTGAAAAAAATGAAATTGAAGCGATTAAAAAAGATTTTAGCAACGAAAAAGCTTTGCTTACAGAAGAATTGATTCAAGAAAGAGAAGATGATATCTATTATAAAGAATTGGAATACCGACAACTACAACAAGCTTATTTTGGACCTAAAGGCGATTTGTATTTATACCGCAAATTATTGGTACAACCCATACAAGATAAAGTTTATAACGCCATTCAAGAGATAGCGCCTAAAAAAGGTTACGATTTTGTTATAGATAAAAGCAGTGATTTGATAATGCTTTATACCAATAAACGCTTTGACATAAGTGATTTGGTTGTAAACAGTATTGTTAAAGTTCAAAAACAAAAAGCATTTCAAGACAAACGCAACCGTTCTAAAAAGAAAAAGAAAGTTGCAAGCGCTAAAAAATCTTCTCCTAAAAAAAATAACAGAAAAAGACCTGTTCGCAAAAAACCCATTCGCAAGAAACCTACATATTTAATAACAAAACCTAGTGAAGATATTTCTAAATCAGATACGCAACAACCCAAAGATACTATAAGCGTAATTTCTGAATCTAAAGATACAGTTGTTAAAGTGGCAACAAATAGCCAACCCAAAGATTCTATAAACGCAACTGCCAAAATTAAAATTGAAGAAACCAATGTTATTAAAGATGCCCCTTCTGATAAAATCTTAAAACGCATACAAGACAGAAATGCCAAACGTAAGCTAATGTTAGAAAAAATACGTTTGATTAAAGAAGCTAAAGACAAGAAAAGGGAAGCCGATAGAAAAGCAGCAGCAGATAAAAGAGCCGCTAAATTAAAAGAAATAAACAAACACAAAGAAGATCTTATTCAAAAACGAGATTCTGCAATACAATCAAAAAAAGACAATTAGTATTAACAATTATTAACGAGAACAATGAAACAGATTAAATTTTTAGTAGTAGTAACCGTATTATTTTTAAGTTTTGGCGCCAATGCACAAGTTAAACTTGGCCATATTGATAGAGAAGCCTTAATAGTTTCCATGCCAGAAACTAAAGCCATGCAAGCTGAATTAAAAAAATTAAGTCAGACTTACGATACTGAATATAAGATTCAACAAAATGCCCTACAAGCCAAGTATTTAAAATACGGTAAAGAACAAGAAAGCAAAACTGAAGCCGAAAATGCACTCCGTCAAAAAGAAGTACAAGACTTACAAAGAAAATTACAATTGTATGCCCAAACTGCCGACAAAGAATTACAACAAAAAAGAGCAGATTTGTTAAACCCTATTGTTAAAAAAGCAAAATTAGCTATTGAAGATGTGGCCAAAGCCAAAGGCATAAAATATGTTTTTGACGCAACACCTGGTTCAGGTCTTTTGGTTTTTAAAGGCACTGATTTATTACCTGCTGTTAAAACAAAATTAGGTATTAAATAAAATTACAATTTCCTTATAAAAAATCCCACTTCCGATAACTCTCGGGATGTTGGGATTTTTTATTTTTGTACCTTTAAGCTATGGAACAAGCAAATCCTATTGGTCTTTTTGATTCCGGTATTGGAGGCACTTCTATTTGGAAAGAAATAAACACACGCTTACCAAATGAGAGTACCCTATATCTTGCCGACACCAAAAATGCGCCCTACGGTAAAAGGACTAAACATGAGATAATAAACTTGAGTATAAAAAATACCGAAATTTTATTAAATAAAGGATGTAAAGTTATTGTATTGGCTTGTAATACCGCT
This sequence comes from Flavobacteriaceae bacterium, assembly GCA_021647405.1. GTDB lineage: Bacteria > Bacteroidota > Bacteroidia > Flavobacteriales > Flavobacteriaceae > CG1-02-35-72. Next base: position 369 of record JAKIUU010000036.1, on the reverse strand, counting down.
ACCACAAATGCCATCAGCCATTTAAGAGAGACCTATAAAAACATTCCTTTTATAGGGATTGAACCCGCTATTAAACCTGCCTCTATAAAAACCAAAACCAAAAATATTGGCATTTTAGCCACACAAGGTACATTGAGTAGTGCCTTGTTTTACAAAACTTTGGGAAATATTGAAAATGACATTACAATCCACGAACAAAATGGTGATGGCCTTGTAGAACTTATAGAAAGTGGTCAAATAAATTCTAAACAAACCGCGAAACTTCTCTCTAAATACCTTAAACCCATGCTAAAAAAACACATAGATTGTTTGGTGTTGGGATGTTCTCACTACCCTTATCTCATACCACAAATTAGAAGCATTGTTGGC
>JAKIUU010000035.1 GCA_021647405.1 Flavobacteriaceae bacterium | reverse complement strand
ATAGTCTTCTACTAAAACTAAGAGTATATCTAGTTTATTACCACTCTCAGTCCCTTCCTCTGCACCCCATAATGCCTCGATATTAGCAAGAGCACTATCATAGTCTTTTTCATTTTTACTGGGTTGAATATCCATCATATACCTCTGCGTCTATATCATCATATTGTTTATGTGTACCTATAAATTTGATAAAGCAAGCTTGTCTTTGATAGTCAATTGAAACTATTAAACGATATTTATTGCCTGCAATATTAAATACAACACGGTTATTTTTGAGAAAGCTGGCTGAACGATACTTTTCTTTTATATCTTGTGGTGTTTGCCATAGTGCTTTTAATGCCTCAAAGTGCCAAGCCTCTAAAGCTGATTGTGCATCAGAGTATTCAGGTTGCCCCCAAAATTCTCTAAGTGTTCTTTTTGCAATTACTCTCATGGACAAGACTATAGCATTGTTTCCATTTTGGAATCAAGACGCAAGTAATGACCAGAGAAAATACCTTTTCAATTTTACATTATCATAAATTGCAAGGTGGATGTCACTTGCTTGCCCAAATCAATAGGGTCAGACTCGATTGAATCAATAGGGTCAGACTCGATTGAAATTATATGATATTTAATTTACACTCATACTCCACCAAATTGAATATTAAGTAAACTATGCCACGCCAACCCAGCTTTATTCTTGTCGGTCATCCACAGCATGTGATTATTCGAGGTAATAATCGTGAGCCTATTTTTTATAGAGATGAAGATTATCAATTCTATCTTGAAAAACTAATTTTGGATCAGCGTTTTTGGCATGACAGCTAAAACAATCTACTTTTTTATGAGCGCCTTTTAGTGTGAAATTAGTTAAGTTGTGGTTAAACCTATTTTTTCCTCTCATATTTTTAAACGATGTTTCTGTATGACATTGTTTGCATGATCCAGTAACATTTTCTTCATGTGGAGTTGTATGACACGCATTACAGTCTTTAAAGTTGAGATTGTTGAAATTTTGAAAATCTTTACCGTTTCTTTTAGTTTCTTTATGACATTTTACACAATCAACATCCAAGTGTTTGCCCTTTAATTTAAAATCGGCTTCATCGTGATTAAAATTTATAGCTGGAGAGAATTTCTCGGTGTTATGACACGATTTACAATCGTTAGATGAGAGTGTTTTTTGGTGGTAATCGGCATGGCAGGACAGACATTTTGTATCTAATCCTATAAATGTATCAGGTCTTTTTTTGATGTCTTTGTCGGCTATAAAATCTGAGGTATGGCATTTTTTACAATCAATTTCATCGTGTTTTCCTTCTAATTTATAACCTGTTAAGTCGTGTTTGAATTTATCTTTATCAAACCGTATCATTTCAAATTTACGGCCGTGATGTTCATTGTGACATTGAAAGCAATCTTTATTTTTAACATCAGAGCTTGAATGATAGCCTCTTTCTTTTTTGATAAGTGCCTGTATGTCTTTGTGACAATCAAGACATAAATTATTTGACACTTTATTTCCTAAATCATGGCATAAAGTACAATTGCTCATCCCTTCGTATTTGGCATGAGCTGTTGTTAAGTCTCCAGGAGATATTTGTCCATAACTATAAGCAGTACTTAATAAAAACAGCAAGAAAATATTTTTTAAAAACTTCTGCATCCTTAATTGTGTTTTTTCATAATGTATCCAAAACGTTTTGAAATTTCTACCCCTGCCTTTTGTAAAAAGGCTGTTGGCAGTTCCCCTCCGGCAAAAATATAGACCAAATCATTGTCAATTTGGCTTTCTGTATCAGTGTCAGAATATTTAACAGTTATACTGGTTTTATCTATAGATGTTAAATTTGTGTTAAAAATAACATTAATTGTTTTATTTACAATACAATCTGCAATCTTTTTTTTGTTTTTAGGTTTTAACCTAGAGAATTGGTCCTTTCTGTAGGACAATGTAACATCGTTATTGTCTTTTAAAAGTAGCGCTGTTTCAATGGCAGAGTCGCCACCTCCAACAACAGCAATTTTTTTATCGTGTATTCTTTCGGGCTCTAATAACCTATAGGCTACTTTGGCAGTATCTTCACCAGGCACATTTAATTTTCTGGGACTGCCACGTCTTCCGATAGATAAAAGCACATTGTTACAAATATATTCATCTCCTAGTTTTGTTACAATTTTAAAAGTACCATCTTCTTTAGGAAAAATATTTTCAACCTTTGTATTTTCTTTAATTTCTAAATTGTGTTCAGAAATTACTTTTTTCCAAAGGTTCAGCAATTCGTCTTTTGAGGTGTTGTGTAGTTTTACTTTACCATAAAGAGGTAAATCCATGGGTGCTGTCATTACTATTTTTGCTCTTGGAAATGTAAATACGGTACCTCCTAATGAATCTTGCTCAAAAGTGACAGATGACAAGCCATACTTTTTGGCCGCGAGAGAAGCAGAGATACCTGCAGGACCTGCACCTACTATTATTACATCAAGAACATTTTCTTTAGGTTTTTTCTTGCTTTTTATGATATTTTCAATAGCTTGTTGGCCTTGTTCTACACTGTTTTTAATCAGACCCATACCGCCCAATTCTCCAGCAATGTAGATGCCTTTCATATTGGTTTCAAAATTCTGATTAATGTGTGGTAAATCAACGCCTCTTTTTTCTGTACCAATTCTTAGTGATATGGCTTCAACAGGGCAGCCGTGAAAACAAGCCCCATGCCCAACACAGTGCGTGGTGTTAATAACAGTTGCTTTGCCATCTACAACACCTAAAATGTCTTTTTCGGGGCAATCTGCAATACAAGCAGCACTTCCAATACATGTGTTTAAATCGATATAGGGGTGTAAAGAGACGGGTTCAAACAAGCCCTCTTCTTTAGCTACAGCAACTTTTTTCTCGACTACTTTTGAGCTTACTTTTTTACTTCTTAAATAAAAGAGAATCATGATTGCGCACAGCACAAACAAGATTCCATAAATAACTATTTGTTCAATTAATACTTCACCCATCAGAATATCCATTTATATCCAAAAGACACCGTAACTATGATGTGTATTATCACAATAACTAACATTATTAATGCAAAAGGCAAGTGTATTACATGCCAGTATTTAAGCATTTTTTGCATGGTTTGTAGTCTGGCAATTTTTCCAGATAGCGATTTCTCTTTTTTAACCATTTTAATAATGGCAACTCTTTCGGTTCTTGGCAAATTATTTTTTCTTAAAACTTTTCTTAAACCTCTTACAGTCATTTTATTATTTGATGTGCCTTGGTCTTTTGTCAAACTAACAATCATTTCGATAATATTATCGGGTAGTTTAAATTTTTCGGTTAAAACATAAGCCAAATCAGTTTTCATATTTTTAACCTCACTTAAACTTAATTCTCTACCTTCTATTGTTCTAGGTATCTGAATATAGATATACCTACCAACAACACCGCTTAGTACAACAGCTGTCATGCTCCAAAAAGCAACAGATACAATACCTCCAAATTTAAAAGCAGTATGGAACAATACCATGATAGGACCTAGTATGCATAAAAAAATATGAAATTCTAGCAAATATTTAAGTCTTAAATATTTCACCATAAAATTATATCTCTTTCTGGCAATGTAAATAGACACGCCAAATAGTATTAAAAATGTTCCTATAATACCTAGGCCTTGGCCATAAAGACCACTTGATTTAAACCAATTGTAATGCGGATGGTAAAACCGCTCTTCGATTGGTAATTTATAAAAGCTATATCCAGTATAAGATAGGTATAGGGTAACGGCAACTACAATTAAAACCATGATTGTAATATAGGCAGTGTGAATTGGATTTTTCAATTGTTTGATTTTTAGATTAATGGTTAAGTTATGTCAAATGTAAATAAAAATTGCAATAGTAAAAAAGATAAAAACATATTTTATTAATAAAAAAATATAAAAATTTATAAAAAAAGACTTTGGCAACGTACATATAAAACAAACAACCTGCAATTTACCCTACCAAATTAAAAGGCTATTTCTATCAGAAATTTAAATCGAAGGTAGTTATACAAAATATATTGACATATAGTAAAAATAGGGATTTTTTTAAATTATAAATAAAAAAAATGTGTGTGAACGAAAAGATTTTATATGTGAATGGTTATTTTATGATAAGTATTAACACATTGTGTATTAATTGTTATTATTTATCTACAAAAATTACTACAATTGACGCAATTTTTATTTGATATAAATCAATTAAAAACAATAGTCCGATTGCCATATACCATCACTTTATGTTGCAAATGAAGTTTTATAGCTCTAGACAATACTATTTTTTCTAAATCGCGTCCTTTTGTTACTAAATCGGCAATAGAATTTGAATGGGTAACGCTGGCAACGTCTTGCTGAATAATGGGTCCTGCATCTAATTCGTCAGTAATATAATGACTGGTTGCTCCAATAATTTTAACACCTCTTTCATGTGCAGAATGATAGGGTTTGGCGCCTGGAAATGCCGGTAAAAACGAATGGTGGATATTGATAATGGCATTTGGATAGGCGTCAATAAGTTTTGGAGAAACAATTTGCATATATCTGGCCAATACGATAAAATCAATTTGGTGTTTGCGTAACAATTCAAGTTGTTTTAACTCGGCCTCTGCTTTTGTTTGTTTTGTAATGGGAATGTGATAAAACGGAATGCCAAAGCTATCGGCTACATGATTTAAATCGGGGTGATTGCTTATAATAAAAGGAATGTGAACTTGCCATTCTTTTGATTTATACCGACTTAAAATATCGTATAAACAGTGATCATATTTAGATACAAATAAAGCCATTTTTGGTATATCGGTACCAGTGTATATTTCTACAGACATAGTAAATTGTAAAGACGGCCCTTCTTTAAATGCTTTCGTAAAATACCAAACTGAAGTTTTATCTTCAAATTCGCATGCCACACGCATAAAAAAAGCACTTTTTGTACAATCTACATATTGGTCTATATAAACAATATTTCCGTGGTGCTGGTGAATACAATCAGTTGTTTTAGCAATAATTCCTTTTTGGTCAGCACAATGTATTAGAACAGTTAAATCACCCATGTATATATTTTTTCCAAATATAGTTGGAAATTACATTTTAACACATATTTTGAGCCGTATTATATCCGTTTCGTTTTTTTATCATATCCCTCCCCATATTCATATGGCCTCTACTGTCAGTATGAGATTTCATAAAGAGTTGTTCTGAAACTAAAATAAGAGAAATCGCAATGGTAGAAACAATAAGTACAAAAGGATCTTTTAGATATTTTAAATAGATGAAAGATGTTAAAATTAGAACTGGATCCCCTTTTTGACCACTTTTACACTAAAAAAAAGGAGATAAAGTAGGGTAGCGCTATAAATACAGGGAAGTTAAAAACAGATTAAAACTCTTGTAAAGACAAGTAAATCAATTGTATAAAAAAAGAGCTACAATTTCTTGTAACTCTTTAAGCTCCTCCTCTTGGGCTTCCCGAATCGTTACACTCTCGGGATAAACTTCTCGCCAAGATTTCATATAACAAAAAAAGACCATCATTTCTGATAGTCTTTTTAAGAAAGCTCCTCCTCTTGGGCTCGAACCAAGGACCCTCTGATTAACAGTCAGATGCTCTAACCAACTGAGCTAAGGAGGAAGGTTACTTATATTTTCTCTCAGATGCTCTAAACCTCCCGATAACTATCGGGATGAACAAGAAAGAATTTTTTACTTTAGCGAGTGCAAATATAAATGTTTTTATATTTCTATCAAGCAATAAGTAAAAATATTTTTGCTAATATTTAAGCCCTTTTTTAAAGTCATGAAGTTAAAAAGCGTATTTTTGGCAAAATTTTTTATAACATAAAGAAAGTCAGTTATTAGATGGAAAACTTTTCGTTTTTAAATACAGCTCATGCGGCTTATTATGCTTCTTTGTACGATAGCTATTTGCAGAATCCTGACGCTGTTGAACCCAGCTGGCGTAGCTTTTTTCAAGGCTATGATTTTGCGAATGCTTCTTACGAAAAAGGGACAGACAGTGTAGAAGTACCAGAACAGGTTCAAAAAGAATTTAAAGTAGTCGATTTAATTAATGCCTACCGTACCAGAGGTCATTTGTTTACCAAAACAAACCCGGTAAGAGCGCGTAGAAAATACACACCTAATTTAGATATCGAAACATTCGGATTGTCAAAATCCGATTTAGATACCATTTTTAATGCAGGAGAAATACTGAGTTTAAATCCCAGTTCTCTTAAAAATATTATTGCCCATCTCGAAGCCATTTATTGCGATGCCATAGGTATTGAGTATATGTACATTCGCAAGCCCGAAGAGATTAAATGGTGGCAAAATAAATTAAATAAAGATGACAACCATCCAAAATACACTGCCGAAACTAAAAAATATATTCTTTCTAAGTTAAATCAGGCGGTTACTTTTGAACAATTTTTACAGACCAAATTTGTTGGGCAAAAAAGATTTTCATTAGAAGGAGGCGAAACTTTAATTCCTGCCTTGGGCGGAATGGTTAGAATTGCTGCCGAAGATTATGATGTAGACGAATTTGTTTTTGGTATGGCACATCGTGGCCGATTAAATACACTTACCAATATTTTCAGAAAGCCAGTTCGCGAATTATTTAATGAATTTGAGGGAAAGGATTTTGAAGAGGTAAGTTTTGATGGCGATGTTAAATACCATTTGGGGGCTACCTATAAAAAAACCCTGATAAACAATAAAGAAGTTACGCTAAATTTAGTACCCAACCCTTCTCATTTAGAAACGGTTGGACCCATTGTGCAAGGAATTGCCAAATCTGAGATAGAGTCAAAATACGGTGGAGATTCAAATAAAGTCTTACCCATTTTGGTTCATGGCGATGCAGCCATTGCAGGTCAGGGGGTTGTTTATGAGGTTATTCAGATGAGTAAACTAAATGGATATGCCACTGGAGGCACCATTCATATCGTTATCAATAATCAAGTAGGATTTACAACCAACTATTTAGATGCGCGGTCGAGCACTTATTGTACAGATGTGGGCAAAGTAACACTTTCGCCTGTTTTACACGTTAATGCAGACGATGTTGAGGCGGTAACGCATGCCGTACATTTGGCTTTAGATTTTAGGATGCGTTTTAAACGCGATGTATTTATAGATTTATTAGGTTATAGAAAATACGGTCATAACGAAGGCGATGAACCCCGTTTTACACAACCAACTTTATACAAAGCCATTGCCAAACAACCCAATCCGAAAGATGTTTATGTCAAAAAATTGATTGCCGAAGGTGTTATTGATGAAGCTTATGCCAAAAAAATAACGACTGATTTTAAAGAGATGCTTGCTACGGAACATCAAAAATCTAAAGAAGATGGCATATCTGTTGTACATCCATTTATGGCAGAGAAATGGACATCGTATGTTTATAATGGTTACGATGATATGTTTAAACCAATAGACACATCGGTTACTAAAGAACAACTGGCGGGTATTGTCAATACCATTTCTAATGTACCCGAAGGGGTTAAATTTTTAAGAAAAGCTGAACGGATTCTGAAAGACCGTAACCGGATGTTTTTTGAAACCGATAGATTAGATTGGAGCATGGGCGAACTTTTAGCCTATGGCAGTCTAATGCAAGAAGGATTTAATGTAAGACTCTCTGGGCAGGATGTAGAACGGGGTACTTTTTCGCACAGACATGCCATTTTACGTGATGAAAATTCAGAGAAAAGGGTTAATTTATTAAATAAAATTCCAGAGGTAAAAGGCAGGTCTAAAATTTATAATTCGCTATTGTCAGAATATGGTGTTTTAGGATTTGAATATGGATTCGCCATGGCAAATCCGAATACCTTAACTATTTGGGAAGCACAATTTGGCGATTTTAGCAACGGTGCCCAAATAATATTCGACCAGTATATAAGTGCTGCCGAAGATAAATGGAAACAACAAAATGGTATCGTTATTTTATTACCACATGGCTACGAAGGACAAGGCGCAGAACATTCATCGGCAAGAATTGAACGCTATTTGCAATTGTGTGCTGTAGAAAATATGGTACTCGCCAATTGTACCACACCAGCCAATTTTTTCCATTTGTTACGCCGTCAGATGAAACGCAATTTTAGAAAACCACTTATTGTGTTTACACCAAAAAGTTTGTTGCGCCATCCTGTTGCAGTGTCATCCGTTAAGGACTTTACAGATGGTTCTTTTCAAGAAATTATAGACGACGCCATTTCTCCAGAAAATGTAAAACAACTGGTATTTTGTTCGGGTAAATTCTATTATGAATTGATTGAAGCGCGTAAAAAATTAGACAGAAATGATATTGCTTTTGTACGTGTAGAACAATTATTTCCGTTAGACAGAAAGAAAATCAAAACAATTTTGGCCAAATATGATAAGGCCACAAGGTATATGTGGGCACAAGAAGAACCCCAAAATATGGGTGCTTGGGGGCATATGTTACAACATTTTACAGAGGTTAAATTAGAGTTGGCATCGCAAAAATTAAACGCAGCGGTAGCTTCGGGCTCTAGTATGCGTTTTAAAAAACGCCATCAAGTCGTTATAGACAAAGTATTTAGTAAAACAAGATAAATAAAGATTACCATGATTTTAGAAATGAAAGTGCCCTCTCCAGGAGAGTCTATTACAGAAGTAGAAATTGCACAATGGCTGGTTGCCGATGGCGATTATGTAGAAAAAGATCAGGCTATTGCCGAAGTAGATTCCGACAAAGCCACTTTAGAATTGCCTGCCGAAGAAAATGGCGTCATTACGCTTAAAGCCGAAGAAGGGGATGCTGTTGCTGTAGGCGCTGTGGTTTGTTTGATAGATACAGATGGAGAAAAACCAGTTGGCAGTGAGCAGGGTTCAGTTTCAAAAATAAATGAAGTTTCCGATAAAGTTGAAGAGGTAAAACCAGTTGCTCAAAAATCGTATGCTACTGGGACGCCTTCGCCTGCCGCTAAAAAAATTCTTTCAGAAAAAGGCATAGAAACATCCGACGTTAAAGGAACGGGTGTTGCAGGCCGTATTACAAAAGAGGACGCTGTAAAAGCCGTACCCAGTATGGGCAGTTCTACAAATGACAATCGCGGTTCTGAACGTAAAAAAATGTCGATGTTACGCCGTAAATTGGCACAACGCTTGGTGGCTATTAAAAACGAAACCGCCATGCTCACTACTTTTAACGAAGTAGATATGCAACCTATTTTTGATTTACGCAAACAATACAAAGAAGATTTTAAAGCCAAACACGGTGTTGGTTTAGGATTTATGAGTTTCTTTACAAAAGCCGTTACACGCGCTTTAGAAATGTATCCTGATGTCAATGCCATGATTGATGGCGACTTTAAAATAAGTTACAATTTTGCCGATATTTCTATTGCTGTATCAGGTCCAAAAGGATTGATGGTACCTGTAATTAGGGATGCGCAAAATTTGACTTTTAGAGGTGTTGAGAGCGAAGTAAAACGCTTGGCTATTCGTGCTAGAGATGGTCAAATTACCGTTGACGAAATGACGGGTGGTACTTTTACCATTACCAACGGCGGTGTATTTGGATCGATGTTGTCAACCCCCATAATTAATCCGCCTCAAAGCGCTATTTTAGGGATGCACAATATTGTAGAACGCCCTGTGGTTGTTAATGGCGAAATTGTGGTACGCCCTATAATGTTTGTGGCTCTGTCTTATGACCACCGTGTTATTGATGGCAAAGAGTCTGTAGGTTTTTTAGTGGCTGTAAAAGAAGCACTCGAAAATCCAATAGAAATCTTAATGGATAACGATCCTAAAAAAGCGTTGGAGTTGTAAAGGGAAATTTTGAGTGGCGCTTATAGCCTTTGTTATGGACTTTAATTTATCCAACAGGGTGTGTCATTAACATTCTTATCGCTAGAAATTAGATCAATTGTTCCTTGAATACATGAATTTACTTCATTTTCATATTGAGCTGAGGCTTGTAAAATCAAATTACCAGTAACATCATCTAAAGTTATTTTGTTCATACACAACACATTAACATTCGAAAAATAAATCAAATCATTTAATGCACTTTCCATACTAACAAACTTCAAGTCAGTTGCATTAGTCATTTTAGTTATTTCAGAAGAAAAAGCTCTATTTTCAACAGCAATCTTTATTTTATCTTTTGTCAAATATGTGTCTCTTGGTAAATCTAACGATGGATAATTGGTGTTATTTGCATCTATCTTTATTATAAATTGGTCGCAATTATATGCAATTGCCCAACCAATTTTTAACTTATAACATACCCTAAATGAAATTCCATTTGCCCAAGAATTTATTTTTGATTGACAAAGTTCAATGTGTGAATCAACAAATTCTTGATTTAGGTTATTTTTCTCCATGAGCAACTCACGCCAAATAGTCAAGTATTCAGAACAAATATCAGAGGTACAAATTGAATCAACCTTGTAATTATCTAAGTAATCGTAATCACCAGATGTCACACAAATTGTTTTCCTTATCTGTTTATCTTTTTCGCAGGCTGTTAGGATTGTGGTCAGTGTGATAAAAACTATTAAATAATATTTCATAATCGTTTTATTCATTAAGATGTTGAATTTTACTTAAAACCCAATTACAACAGTGGCCGTAATGCGTTGGTTTTCTATATTTAAATTACCTGAATCACTGGCTTGTAAAAAGGCATAAGGTTGGTTGTGAGTTGTATTTGTATAGGCAAAATCTAATTTAGAGCGGTTGCCTAAATCAAAACCCAAACCAAAAGAATAACCTGTTAAATCATTGGAAGTTGAGTCCCCTTTATAAGGACTTTGTGCCATTAAATAGCCGCCACGTAAGCTCACCATTTCTAAGCGCCATTCTGTGCCAATTCTGAATTGAGAAACACCTCTTAAATTTGTACTTAAATCTTGGTTTTCAGTCATGTATGAAGCTGTCGGTCTTAGTCTCGTATTTTGATAATCTTTGTAAGGATAATCAAAACTTAGCAGACCTCTTTTGCCAAAAAGAAAAGCAAGACTCCCTGTAGCAACACTTGGTGTGGTTACTTTGTAGTCAAATATACCTTCTGAGTAATCGGTAAATGAATCGGGGTTATTGCTCACATCTATTTGCAAATCATCAGTGTAAATATCGGTTAAATCATACCAAACAGGCGATTTGTAAGACAGCCCTAATCTTAAGGCGTTGATGGGCTTGGCAATAATGCCAAAACCCAAAGAAAATCCAGATCCTGTGGTTTGTAAAGTTTGAATTAATGAGGCGTCGAGTGTGTCGGTTCCGTTGTTATTTGATTCTAATAAATCGGCTACTTGTCTGTAATCTAAATTATAGGTAGAGATAGAAATTCCATAAAATAATTTATCCTTATAGTCAGCAGCTATAGAAAAAGTAAATCTGTCACTCAGTCCGTTTGTTGTATTAATAAAAGATTGGTTGTCAACATTGTTGTAAAACACATCATTTGCATTATCACTGTCATAATTTAAAAAGGGGTCGTCTATAAAATCTGGAGTACCACTGTTGCCTTCCATTATAAAACTATTGTCGAAATCGTTGACTATAGAGTAATTAAATCCCAATGCTACTTTACGCCAATTTTCATCATCTCTAAGGTCAAAAACCATAACACCACCAGCCTGACTAAAATTAATAAATTGGTCGTTGTTAGAAATTGTATTTTCATAAAAGGAGGTGTTTATTTTTGTTTTTCTGTAAGCCAAGCTGACGCTAGATTGGTCTTCTAAAAAAACAGCCATACCAGCAGGGTTAACTTCACCCGCAGACATATTGCCTCCTAAAGCGCCAAAGGCACCACTCAAGGCCTCAAAACGGGCTGTGCCATAATAATCATCTCCCGAAAAAAGGACTGCGGCATCGCTTGAACTTATAATTTGGGATTGGATTGAAAATGTTAAAAACAATAAAAAATAGAGGGGTATCTTTTTCATAATAAAGCATTGCGTATTAATTTCTTTTGCTTCTAGAACTGGTACTTCTTGAATAGCTTCTGCTAGGGCTTCTCGTAGTATAAGTTCTGGTATTTCTTGTAGAGGTGTTACTTGAAGATTTGTAGCTATTCGATTTTTTAGCCGTATAACTTTTACGTTTATAAGAAGAATAATTATTATTTCTTTTTCTGGTGTTTGAAGTTTTAGGATCCGTTCTTTTTGATTTGCTTTCTGTATTTTTTCTGTTATAAGCAACAACGCCTCTTTTTAAACCTTTTTTATAATCAGAACTGGCTTTTTGTCTTCTATAAATAGGTTTCTTTGCAGAACCCGAATTGTTTCTAGAATTGTTAGAGTTGCGTCTGTAATTTGAATTTCTAGTATTGTTAGACCTTGAGTAATCAGTTCTTTTATAATTATTTCTTTTTACTGAAGTGCGTTTTTTGATGTCAGAAACATTTTTTTTATACGGTTTTGAAGTGCTTCGTTTGTTAGGAGATTTTCTTGAAATAGTATTTTTAGACGCTATGTTATTTGAGTTTCGGCTATATCTTGAAGAAAAATTAGTATATCTTCTAGATCTGGTATTATAAGTAATGCGTTTATTGTAATTCCTATATCTGTCACCAGAATAAGGACTGTAGTAGCCGTAATTTCTATTATGACCATAATAATTGCCATAAAAACCAAATCCAAAATAAATATTTGAGTAAAAAGAGTCAGCGTAAAAAGGATTATAAAAATTAATATTGTAGTAAGAATAGTAGGGGTTGTAATAATTGTACTCGTAATAATTATTTACATAATAAGGGTTGAAATAATAAGGATTGTAATACCCATAATTATAATAAGCGCCGTAATTAGGTTGGGTATAGATGTTTACTGTAACATTATCTGAGTATTCCCAAGGAGAACCTGTATTGTAATCTGGCTGGTTATTTTCTATTGATAGGCTGTCTTTACCAGAATTCAAACTATCTATATCAACAATAATATCATCCTCACTTAAACCTTCAAATTGTTTGGCTTGTTCTAAAAAATAATTGGTTTTTGGTTGTGTTGTTTTTTCAACATAAACAATTTCTTTTTTAGGATGTGATGACGTATAAATACCATCGGTATCTCTATTTGCATATTGAGATGAGCCACAAGAAATAAGGCCAATTAATAGGATGCTAATTAAAGTGAATCGGGCTACTTTAGTGAAGAAGTTGGTATGGACTTTCATAACTTTATATTTTTATTGTGGCGAACTACAAATTTAGTTAGTTTTGCACAGATTTAAAAGATATAATCAGTAAATACAATATTTGTGCCAAATATAAATTATAATGAGTAAGAAGTTAACAAAACGCAGCGAAGATTATTCAAAATGGTATAATGAATTGGTAGTTAAAGCCGATTTAGCTGAAAACTCTGGTGTACGTGGTTGCATGGTAATAAAACCTTATGGCTATGCCATTTGGGAAAAGATGCAAGCAGAATTAGATAGAATGTTTAAAGAAACAGGACATCAAAATGCCTATTTTCCGTTGTTTATACCCAAATCGTATTTTAGTAAAGAGGCGAGTCATGTTGACGGTTTTGCTAAAGAATGTGCGGTGGTTACTCATTATAGATTAAAAAATGATGAGAATGGTAAGGTGGTAGTAGATGAAACAGCAAAACTAGAAGAAGAACTTATTGTGAGGCCAACTTCCGAAACCATTATTTGGGATACTTATAGAAAATGGGTACAATCATATAGAGATTTGCCTTTGCTTATTAATCAGTGGGCCAATGTTGTGCGTTGGGAAATGCGTACAAGGTTATTTTTAAGAACGACCGAATTTTTATGGCAAGAGGGGCATACAGCTCACGCTACAAAGCAAGAAGCCTTGGAAGAAGCAGAAAGAATGCAAGGCATTTATGCCGATTTTGCAGAGAATTTTATGGCAATTCCTGTTATTAAAGGCACAAAAACCGAGGGTGAACGTTTTGCGGGCGCATTAGAAACCTATTGTATTGAGGCTTTAATGCAAGATGGTAAAGCACTACAAGCTGGTACTTCTCATTTTTTAGGCCAGAATTTCGCCAAAGCTTTTGATGTAAAATTTGCCACCAAAGAAGGCAAACAAGAATATGTTTGGGCTACTTCATGGGGTGTTTCTACACGTTTAATGGGGGCTTTAGTAATGACACACTCAGACGATAATGGCTTGGTTTTACCTCCTAATTTGGCGCCTATTCAAGTGGTAATGGTGCCTATTTATAAATCGGAAGAACAGTTAGAGGCAATATCAGAAAAGGCAGACGAAATCACAAAAGAGTTAAGAGATTTGGGCATAAGTGTTAAATATGACAACCGAACAACGCATAAACCAGGCTGGAAATTTGCCGAATATGAGTTAAAGGGTGTGCCTCTAAGAATTGCCATTGGACCACGCGATTTAGAAAACAATGTGGTAGAATTGGCACGTAGAGATAATTTGACAAAACAGGTAATCAATCAAGAAGGATTGGCTGTTGTTATTAAAAAAATGCTCACTCAAATTCAAATAGATTTATATCAAAAAGCGCTTAATTTTAGAGATTCACATATAACTAAGGTAGATACTTTTGCAGAATTTGAAGAGGTATTAGAGACCAAAGGAGGTTTTGTGTTGGCACATTGGGATGGCACATCAGAAACAGAAGAACAGATTAAAAATAAAACAAAGGCAACCATAAGATGCATCCCCAATTCACCAATATTTGAAGAGGGAAAATGTGTTTTTTCAGGTAAGGTATCAACAAAACGTGTGTTATTTGCAAAAGCGTACTAAAAAAATTAAAAAGACCTTGCAGAGAACGAAAAATATATTATTTTTGCACTCGCATTAATGCAAAATTAATAACTGGTCCGTTCGTCTAGGGGTTAGGACGCCAGGTTTTCATCCTGGTAACAGGGGTTCGATTCCCCTACGGACTACAAAAAATATAAATATTATGGCAAATCATAAGTCAGCATTAAAAAGAATTAGAAGTAACGAAACCAAGCGTTTAAGAAATAAGGTTCAACACAAAACCACAAGAAACGCTGTTAGAGATTTACGTGCTTTAGAAGATAAAAAAGAAGCATCTGTAATGTTACCTAAAGTTGTGGCTTTATTAGATAAGTTAGCTAAGAAGAATATTATTCATCCAAATAAAGCTTCTAACTTAAAATCTAAGTTAACCAAACAAGTTTCAGCTTTATAAAGCAACTAGATAGAAGAGTTGTTTTGGGATAAGAATTTAAAGTAGCCTCATTATTGGGCTGCTTTTTTTGTTTGATACACTACCATTCATAATATTTATTAGCGTCTAAGCGGATAAAAATAAAGAGTAAAATAGTAAAGCCCCAAAGAGATGAGCCACCATAACTAAAAAAAGGTAACGGAATACCAATGGTAGGGAGAATTCCTAAAACCATACCTATGTTGATGGTAAAATGGATAAAAAATATCGCAGCAATACCATAACCATAAACACGGCTAAATTTACTTTTTTGGTATTTAACTCTATTTAATATACGCAGTATAAAAGCCAAAAACAATGCGATAACTAGGCTACTTCCCAAAAAACCAAATTCTTCGCCTATGGTACTAAAGATATAATCTGTATGCTGTTCGGGTACAAAATTACCTTTGGTTTGAGTGCCTTGTAAATAACCTTTTCCATAAAATTTTCCAGAGCCTATAGCAATTTCAGATTGCCGTGTATTATAGCCAATGCCTTTGCTGTCTTTTGTTTTTCCAATCAGCAGATTTATGCGGTCTCTATGACGCTGTTCAAATACGTTGTTAAAAACATAACTGACAGTATAGATGTAACTTACAGCAACAATAAAGATTATAAAAAAAGAGGTAATTTTTGTTTTTTTTGATTTGACTATAAAATAAAAAATTAGAATTACAAACAATAAAAGAGCACTTAATAACAGTTCGTTAATTAACAAGGCTAAAAGGAAAAGTACAATAAAACCAAAGCCCAATCCTATGTATAATTTGGGCAAGCCTTGGTGATAAAGTACCAATGTAAAGGACAGAAAGACTATGGCAGAACCAGGATCTGGCTGTGGCACTATCAAAATAATAGGAAGTAAAATAATTAAAAAGGCTTTTATCTGGTTTTTAACCAATTTTAAATTGTAATTTTTATCACTCAATAACTTAGCCAGAGCCAAAGCGGTTGCTATTTTAACAAACTCTGATGGTTGGATACTTACGCCATTAAAAACATACCAAGAAGTAGCGCCTGAAATTGTTTTGCCAAAGATAAAAAGGCCTAATAAAGACAGGAGTGAAAACAGGTATATTAAACTCGAAAAGCGTTCGTAAAACTTGGCTTCAATTAAAAGGACAAATGGTATTATAGCAAAGCTTAAGAGTATCCAAATAAGCTGTTTGCCATATTTAACATCAAAGTCTAATATCTGATAATGGGTTTCATTCATAGAGGCAGAATAAATGCTAATCCACCCTAAAAAGACAAGTGCTAAATAGAGTAGAACAAGGAGCCAATCAATCCCTTTAAATATGTTGTTATTTCTTTTTCGCAATTTTTTGTTCTATTTGCTGTTGGTGTCTGTATAAAGGGTCTAAATTTTTAGTTACCATGGCTTCTTCTAAAAGAGGCCGGCTTGTTTTTCCTTTTATATATTTTTCCATCATTAAGCTTGCAATAGGTGCAGCAATTGTTGAGCCAAAGCCGCCATTTTCAACAAAAACAGCTATGGCAATTTTAGGATTTTCTTTTGGCGCAAAAGCTATAAAAATTGAATGGTCTTCAAAAGCGATTCTTTTCCCATTTATACGTTTAAAATTTTGGGCAGTTCCTGTTTTACCACATTGAGAAATATCGTTTAATCTGTAGTAACGTGCTGTACCTTGTTTTTCAAAAACGTCGTACATGCCTTTTATAACAGGTTCAAAATTTCCGCTATCTATTTTTGAATATTTGGCAGTTGTAAAATTTTTATCAATAACAGAATCTTTAATATGTTTAACCATATGAGGTGTGTAATAAAACCCTCTGTTGGCTATAATAGCCGTAAAATTGGCTAACTGAATAGGTGTAGATAATATTTCTCCTTGACCAATAGCATTCGAAATGGTAGTTACAGCACGCCAATTCCGCAAAGGATAGTACTTGTTATAATAATCTGAATTTGGAATTAAACCTTTCTTTCCTGTAGGCAGATCGTAGCCCAAATAATTGCCAAAACCAAGACTTTCTAAATAATCTTTCCAAGTATCTATACCTAGGCTTGGCGTTGGCTGTTTCTCTATAATTCTGCGATAGACATTAGAAAAATAACTGTTACAAGATCTGTAAATACCTAAGTCTAAATTAATTGGCGAGTTGTAAATATCACAATGACACTTCATAAATTCTTTTTCTCTATTGCCATACCTGTAACCATGAAAGCACAAAAATGTGGTGTTAGGGCTTATTACTTTTTCTTGCAAGCCTATAAGTGCATTGGCCAGTTTAAAAGGAGATCCTGGAGGGTATTGTGCCAATAGGCTTCTATCGTAAAGAGGTTTGTTAACAGAGTCAAGATACATTTTGGTAAAATTCTTTGAACGCTGCCGGCCAACCAATAAATTGGGGTCGTAGTTAGGGGCTGTAATTAAGGCTAAAATCTCGCCAGAGCTAGGCTCTATGGCAACAATACCACCGCGTTTATGACTCATAAGTAACTCGCCATATTGTTGTAATTGAGAGTCTAAGGTTAGAATGATATCTTGACCTGCAACAGATTTTTTATCTAATGAGCCATTTTTATACGGGCCTATTTCTTTGTTAAACCTATTTTTTTGTACGAATTTCAAACCTTTTTTTCCACGTAAAACGGCTTCGTAATATTGTTCTATACCACCAGTTCCTATCAATTCTCCTTGATGGTATGTATTATTTTCGGCTAATAATTTTTCGTTAACTTCGCTAATATAGCCAAGCACATTGGCAGCACTATTTTTAGGGTAATCTCTAATAATTCTTTTTTGGATGTAAAAACCAGAAAAGTTGTACATTATTTCTTGTAAGGCTCCAAAATCTTCTTTTGAAAGTTGTTTTAAAAAAACAGAGGGAATTCTACTAGAGTAATGTTTTGCTTTTTCAAGCCGTTTAATATAGCTTCTCTTTGAGATATTGAGTAACTTACAAAAAGCAAGCGTGTCTTTAAATTTAACTTCTCTGGGTATGACCATTATGTCATACGATGGCTGGTTAGCAACTAACAGAATGTTATTTCGGTCGTAAATATAACCTCTTTCAGGAAATTCAAGTTTAATTTTTATGGCATTATTATTCGATAAGATTTCGTAAGAATCATCTAGTATCTGCAGGTAAAATAATCGGGCTATAAATATAACACCTACCAATACAGTCAAGTTTCTCAATAAGTAATTGGTTTTTTTCATCGTGTTTTCTTCAAGAAGAGACCGCTATAAATAAGCAATAAAACAAATGTAAAAATACTTGAAAACAAAGTGTTAATTAAAACCAAACCTAGGGCACTGAATTTAAAATATGACAATTGAAATATTATAAAATGATGGACAAATGTCAGAATAAATAAATAACTAAATTGTTTGTTAAAAGTTAGATTATTAAAGTTGAAAAGATCTTTATCAAATTCTAATTTTCTTGAAATGGCTTTTAAAATAGGTAATCTTATATAGGCGATAAAGAGCGTAGCTGCGGCATTCATACCACCCGAATTAGAGAAAAAATCTATACTTAATCCCAATAAAAAAGCTAAAAATAAAAATAATGATTTGCGTTGTGTTATTGGGTATAAAAAAATAAATAAAATATAAAACATGGGTTGCGCATAGCCAAATAAACTAATATTGTTAAATACAGCTACTTGCAAAAGTATCAGTATAACAAACAAGAAACCATATTTAAAAAAAGCATTATTCATTATTGTTATCTTCTAAGATTTTAATTTCGTTTTTATGCGGATTAATAATGAGATACACATGACCAATAGCACTCATATCATTAAATAATTTAACTTCAATTTTGACGTATCTGTCATTCTCAATCTTGATGTCTAAAATTTTTCCTACAGGTATGCCTTCAGGAAAAATGGTTGACTGACCTCCAGTTACTATTGTGTCGCCAATTATAAATTCAGCTTGTCTGGGGATGTCAATAACTTGTAAAACATTGTAATTAACGCCATCCCAAACCAGAGAGCCAAAATAATCAGTGTGTTTTAGTTTTACATTTATCTTTAAATTTTGATTCAAAATAGAAATCAACGTGGCATAATTTTTTGAAGAATGATTTACAATTCCAATGACACCTTTTTCGTTTACAGCGCCAATATTACTAAAAACACTGTCTTTTTCACCTTTATTAATGGTCAAGTAATTATTGGGTTTTGTAAACTCATTTCTAATAACTTTGGCAGAAATATATTTAAATTTTAAATTGTTATGATAAGTGCTCTTTTCTTTTTGTAAAGTATCTTCAGTATAAAAATGTGCCAATTTATTTTTAAGAAAGGTATTTTCTTCTAAAAGCGATTTATTTTCTGATGTTAAATTAAAGTAGGTTCTAAAAGTATCTATTTTATTCAAAACAGCCCCTGTAAATTGATTTGAAGAATTTACAAAAATACTTTTATGAAAAGAATGACTTTGAATTGTAAAAAATAAGGCAAAAAATTCAAGCAACATAAAAAGCAAAAAGTATTTATACTTTACTAGGAAATTAAAAAACTGTTGCATAAAATTTCTAATCTATTTCATCAAAATCATTTTATATTTATCAATATTTTTTAGCGCGATGCCTGTGCCTCTAACAACGGCTCTTAAAGGGTCTTCGGCTACGTAAACGGGTAAATCGGTTTTTCTTGAAAGGCGTTTGTCTAAGCCTCTTAGCATAGAGCCACCACCAGCTAAATAAATACCTGTATTGTAAATATCTGCAGCCAATTCTGGAGGTGTTTTAGACAAGGTCTCCATCACAGCATCCTCAATACGCAAAATAGATTTGTCTAAAGCTTTGGCAATTTCACGAAACGATACTTGAACTTGTTTTGGTTTTCCCGAGAGCAAATCGCGGCCTTGAACCAGCATATCTTCTGGCGGCACTTCTAAATCTTCGGTTGCCGAACCAACTTGCAATTTTATCTTTTCTGAAGTGCGCTCGCCAACATATAAATTGTGTTGTGTACGCATATAATAGGCTATATCGCTTGTAAATACATCGCCAGCCACTTTAACAGACTTGTCGCAAACAATTCCACCCAGAGCGATAACTGCAATTTCTGTGGTACCACCTCCTATATCAATAATCATATTGCCTTTGGGTTGCATTATGTCTATTCCTATTCCAATTGAAGCTGCCATTGGTTCATGAATAAGGTATATTTCTTTGGCATTCATGTGTTCGGCAGAATCACGAACAGCGCGTTTTTCAACTTCAGTTATCCCAGAAGGGATACATATAACCATTCGTAATGAGGGTGCGAAAAAACGCTTTTTGATTGAAGGGATACATTTAATAAACTCCTTTATCATTTGCTCTGAAGCTTCAAAATCGGCAATAACACCATCTTTTAAAGGGCGTATGGTTTTAATATTTTCATGTGTTTTGCCTTGCATTAAATCGGCTTTTTTGCCAATAGCAATTATTTTGCCAGTACTTCTGTCTTTTGCAACAACAGAGGGGCTGTCAATTACAACTTTATCATTATGAATTATAAGCGTGTTGGCAGTACCCAAATCTATAGCCACATCTTCTGTCATGAAGTCGAAAAATCCCATTCTTTATCTCAATTATAGTGTGAATTCACAAAGTTAATAAAATTAATGTTTAAAATGACGTGTGCCTGTAAATACCATACTTATTTTATGGCTGTTGCAATAATCTATAGACAGCTTATCTTTTATAGAACCACCAGGTTGTATAACGGCATTAATGCCGGCTTGTTGTGCAATTTCTACACAATCTGGAAAAGGGAAAAAAGCATCACTGGCCATAACGGCATTTTGTAAATCAAAATTAAAGTGCTTGGCCTTAACAATAGCTTGATTTAATGCATCTACACGACTGGTTTGCCCTGTGCCACTTGCACACAATTGTTTGTTTTTTGCCAAAACTATTGTGTTAGATTTTGTGTGTTTACAAATTTTTGAAGCAAATAATAAGTCTTCAATTTGTTTTTCGGTAGGTTTTAAAATGCTCACTGTTTTTAAATCGGATCTGGCGTCTGTTTTTAAATTTTTATCTTGAAATAAAACACCATTCAATGCGGTTCTGTAGCTTGGTTTTGATAAGAAAAATATTTTTTGAACTAAAATAATGCGGTTCTTTTTCCCTTTGAGGATGTTTAAAGCATTCTCATCATAACTTGGCGCAATAACAACTTCGCAAAAGAGTTTGTGAATTTCTTGAGCCGTTGCTTCATCAATTGTTTTATTAGAGATTAAAACCCCTCCAAAAGCCGAAGTAGGGTCGCCAGCTAAGGCGTCAATATAAGCTTGATGTAGTGTGTCGCGTTGTGCCAAACCACAAGCATTGTTGTGTTTTAATATGGCA
This sequence comes from Flavobacteriaceae bacterium, assembly GCA_021647405.1. Lineage (GTDB taxonomy): Bacteria > Bacteroidota > Bacteroidia > Flavobacteriales > Flavobacteriaceae > CG1-02-35-72. The sequence goes on along the minus strand of JAKIUU010000035.1, from coordinate 2,464 downwards.
AAAGTTGGTTTGTCGTTTTTAAATTCGCCTATTAAATTAACAGCGGCATCAACATCTAATAAATTATTGTACGATAATTCTTTGCCATGTAATTTATCGAATAGAGATTCTAAATCACCATAAAAATAGCCTTTTTGATGTGGATTTTCGCCATATCTTAAAGGGCTGACTTTATTAAAACTCTGTCTGAAATTGGTTTCGGTGGTATTTAAATAATTATAAATAGCCGTATCGTAATGACTTGAAATAGCAAAGGCTTTGGTGGCATAAATTTTACGTTGTTCAAGAGTAAATACACCTTTTTGAGCTACCAATACTTTTAGAAAATCTTCGTACTGATTTCTAGCAGAAATACACAAAACATCTTTAAAATTTTTGGCTGCAGCACGGATGAGTGAAATACCGCCTATATCAATTTTTTCAATAATATCTTGTTCGTTGGCACCACTTTCTACGGTTTTTTCAAACGGGTACAAATCTACTATAACAACATCAATTTGTGGAATCTCGTAAGCATCAAGTTGTTCCAAATCTTTTTCGTTGTCTCTGCGACTTAAAATACCGCCAAAAACTTTTGGATGTAAAGTTTTAACACGTCCGCCAAGTATAGAAGGATAGGCCGTTAAATCTTCAACAGGAATGACATCTATACCCAAATCTCTGATAAATTTTTCGGTGCCTCCAGTAGAATAAATATCAAAATTTAAGGCACTTAATTGTTCAACTATCGGTTTTAATCCGTCTTTGTGAAATACAGAAATTAAAGCTGCTTTTTTGCGCATAATAGGAGTCATTGTGGTGTGGGTTTTTAGTTGTTGCAAAACTACTAAAAGCTCGCACTTTTACAACAGTAATGTGGCCCCTTTTTATAAACTTATAAGCAAAAATTAAAGGTTATCAACAAACCAGACGGCGGTGATAATTTATCTGACCTAAATGATAATTGAGGTGCCCCGTTAAATGGATTAAGAAATAAGTGCTGCTCATTTCACTTCCAAAAACATCAATAGGATAAACATCTTTAAAATCTTCTTCAGATAAATTGTTTAGCGCTGTCGCAACAACCCGTTTTGTAGCTTCAATTTGAAGCTGTAATTCTTTTACAGGAATATGTTTTAAGACAAATTCTTCTGAGCGGTTTCTCTTAAAATCTGTTTCCCCTAAAACAGCTCCTATAAAATGATTTAAATTACCTATAAGATGTAAACATAAATTGCCGCCAGAATTTGAGATGGATTTGGGTGTTTTCCATAACAGCTTTTCATCGGCGTAAAGCGTTAATTCTTGGCTGAGTTTTGAGAGACGTAAATCAAAAAGTTTAATTAAAGAGTTTTTCATGGTTTATTATTTGGCATTATAATTAAGTTTCATTGTAATAGAGGCTGTTTTTTTGAGTGACGATGTGTTAAATGTGCCACCCCAAGAATAATCTTCTTTTGAGTTTTGACCCGTAATTTGAAAGATACCCATTCTAGCCGATTTAAGTTTTCCTAATTTACCACCTGAGTTTAGCGCAATTTTTTCGGCACGTAAACGGGCATCTTCTGTGGCCTTAGAAATCATTTCTATTTTTAAGTCGGCTAATTTTGTGTAGTAGTAACGAGGTGAGAATGAATAAAAATTAATACCCTTGTTTAACAGTTCTGTTATTTCTCTAGAGAGTTTCGTAATTTTAGAAACGTCTTTAGATTCTATACTTAACTTTTGAGTTAAGTGATAGCCCAAAAATTCCATACCCATATATTTACCGCTACTCGAATATTTCTCTCTTTGGTTTTTTGAGGTAGAAACAGCATCAAAAACAATTTGACTTTTGTCAATACCCTTGCCAATTAAGTAATTGAGAATAATTTTTTTGTCTTTTTCTAAATTGTTAAAAGCTGTTTTTAGTTCGCTACTTTCGCTGGTAAAGTTGCCTTCCCAAACAATTAAATCTGAAGTAAAATTTTTACTTCCTAAGCCAGTAACACTAATACTGCCTTTTGCTTTGTTTCGGTTAACATAAGCATCTCCTAAAATAACTGCTGCAATAATAATAGCTATTGCAAAAACGATGGCATTTAAATTCTTTTTCATGTGTTTTTATTTTTAAAAAGTTATAGTTTATAATCTTTTCAATACCAATAGTTATGCCAAAAAAACATAAGGTTTTACCTTGTCTTAAATGGGGTTTTTATAGAAAGAGCTTAAATCTAGTTGGGTTACTTCTTTACAAACAAATTCTAAAAAAGATTCATCCTCTTTTGTAAAAGGAGAAACAGCATGCGAATCGATATCTATTTGACCAATATTTTCGCCCCCTACAAAAATGGGAATCACAATTTCGCTTTTTACTTTAAAGCCACACGAAATAAGACCGTTGCAAGGTAAATTTCTTAAAAAAAAAGAACAAATCACACCATTAACTTATTGTTATTTATACAATTAAGTTGTATATTTAACCTATGAAACTACAAAAAACACC
>JAKIUU010000034.1 GCA_021647405.1 Flavobacteriaceae bacterium | reverse complement strand
TGCTACTTTTACCTTCGGCAATAACACCATCAACCGGAATTTTTTCTCCTGGTTTTACGCGGAGCAAATCGCCTGCTTTTATGTCGTGAATAGAAACTACTTTATCTACACCATCTACGACCAAAGTGGCTTCAGAAGGGGCTAATTTTAAGAGTTCTTTTATGGCGCCACTTGTTTGACTGTGGGCACGTGCTTCTAATAGTTGACCTAATAAGACAAGCGTTAAAATGACGGCTGTGGCTTCAAAATACAAACTCACATCGCCAGAGGCTCCTTTAAATTCTTGTGGAAAGACATCAGGGTACACCAACCCAACAATACTAAATAAAAAGGCGGCACCAGTACCTATCCCTACAAGGGTAAACATGTTTAAGTTCCATGTAATAATTGATTTCCAAGCCTTTACAAAAAACATCCAGCAAGCATAAAACACTACTGGAAGGGTTAGGGCAAATTGTACCCAATCCCAATCGTACTGTGGCATTACTAAAAGCAATGGGTTTTTAGGCAAATACATTGCCAAAGATATGAGAAGTACGGGGACAGCAAATAAGGTGGCCCATTTCATCTTCTTTGCCAAAGCATTGTAGGTTTTAAGCTCCTCACTTTCGTCAGGGGCCATTGGCACCAAATCCATACCACAAATAGGGCAGCTTCCCGGTTTGTCTTCCACAATTTCTGGATGCATGGGGCAGGTATATTTTGTGTCTTGAACCAAGGTAGGTTGCTCAACTAAGTGCATCCCACATACAGGACAGTTTCCTGGCTCATTATATGTTTTATCACCTTCGCATCCCATAGAACAATAGAAAATACCATTCCCTTTTTTGGTCGGTTTTTGGCTGACTTCTTTTTCTTTAGCCTCCTTTCCGGGTACGGAAATTGTATAATGCAGACCTGCTTTTAAAAGTGTTTCTTGTAATTTTTCTATAGGGACATGTGTTGACATTTCAACACTCACTTCTTCTTCTTTTAGATTGGTAGTTACTGCTATAATTTCGTTTAAATTACTTAAGGCATCTTTAACATTTGTTTCGCAGCCAGCACAAGTCATGCCGGTTATCTTGTATGTGTGCTTCATAATGGTATTTTTAAATATTTATATCCTTGATTATAAACATCAAAGTTAAATTATAGTTTAAACTTTGGCATATACTTTTATGTAAATAAATTATAATATTTTGACACTCTTATTTGCCTTTAAATTTCCTAATAATCAATCTATTACTCTTATCGTAAGTAAAATAACTTATCGCCCAATTTAAACCGACCAATACTTTATTTCTAAAACCACTAATAGACATAAGGTGTACAAACGACCACAAAAGCCACGCAAAATAGCCGGTAAATTTTAATTTTCCCAAATCGGCTACGGCGCGTTTTTTACCAACAGTTGCCAAAGAGCCCTTATCGTTGTATTTAAAAGCGCTTAAAGGTTTATTTTGGATAATTCGCATCAAGTTTTTTGATAGGTTTTTACCTTGCTGAATGGCAGGTTGTGCCACTTGAGGATGCCCTCTTGGTCTGTCTTTAGAAATCTGGGCAGCAATATCGCCAATGGCAAAAACATTTTTATAGCCTTCAACTTTTAAAAAGGCATCCACTTTTAATCTGTTACCACCTACAATATGTGTACTGTCAATACCATTTGGCAATTGCCCTTTGACACCTGCTGTCCAAATAAAATTTCTCGCCTTGAATTCTTTCCCACTTTTTGTTTTTACAACTTTGCCATCATAATCTGTAACGGCTTCGTTAACCAAAACTTCTACATTTAGTGCCTTTAAAAACTTTAAGGCACTATTTGAAGCTTTCTCTGACATAACCGACAGAATTTTACCCGATGCTTCAAGCAGATAAATTTTCATGATAGAAGCGGGATACTCCGGATAATCTTTGGGCAAAACAAATTTGCAGAATTCGGCCAATGCGCCAGCCATTTCGATACCAGCCGGACCACCGCCAACAATGACAAAATTTGTAAGGGCATCGCGTTCATCATCATCGCAAGTGATGGCCGCTTGTTCTAAATTTTGTAGCATATTATGACGAATATTCAGGGAATCGCGAATATCTTTGAGTCCCAAGCTATTTTCTTCGACATTTTTCATACCGAAAAAATTTGTTTTAGTCCCTGTTGCCAAAACCAAATAATCGTAAGTTAAATTGCCTTTATTGGTAATGACAGTATTTGCTTCGGTTTGGATTTCTTCAACTTTAGCCAATCTAAAACTCACATTTTTATAGCCGGATAATTGTTTTCTGAAAGGAAAAACAATGCTATCAGGTTCTAAACCGCTTGTGGCAACTTGATATAATAAAGGTTGAAATTGGTGAAAGTTATTACTATCAATTAAAACTACTTGAACTTCTTGTTTCTTTAATCCTTCTACCAATGCCAGTCCGGCAAAACCGCCACCTATAACGACAACACGCGGCAATTTGGGCTGTGGCAAACATATTGAGGCCACATCGCAACAAGCACTATCGTCACAACATTGAGATGTTTTATTTTTTTTCATGGCTTCTAAATTATATTAACATCAATTTTTTTAAGAGGATGATACAGGGTATTACCTTGTAAACCTTCACTGCAAAATTTAAAGTTAGTCAATTACATTTTAAAACAGAAACCCCTGCTTTTCTCAGAACTATTTTCTATATGTTGAAAATATTTTTAATGGTTTAATGGGTATGCCCATCAGCGTTGTGGTCTTTTTTTATCATCTTTTTATTCATGACCATAGTCATACCACATTTAGGACACACATCACCTTTATTGCCAGTTTCATTGGGATGCATGGGGCAAACATACATGCCTTTTGCATCTGTTTGCACTGCGGTAGTTTTAGCCCTTAATGATTTAACGTATGCGTAAACTGCTAGTATTTCTTTTTCGCTAAGAGAGCTTCCCCAACCTACCATTGGCGAATCTTTTATACCATTTTTTATAATATAAAGGCGTCCGCTGTCTGAATAATAACTAGAATGCTCTGGGTCTGTAAAATCTGCAGGCTTAGGGTTTAAAGCTGCGGCTGCCATACCGTCGCCTTTACCTGTAGTGCCGTGACAGGTAAAACAGGTTTTATCGTAAATAGATTTTCCGAAGGCTATCTGAGCACCTGTAGCTTCTTTGATAGGTTTATCATAGTCATCGCCCAACTCTTCTTTTAGCCAATCTCTTACGTCATCCATATGTTTCATGTGATTGGTCATTTTGTCTTGCCCTTTATGAGTATGATCATCATCATGCCCCCTATTTTTCATCCCTTTCATGTTTTGCATTTTGTCTTTGTTTGTTTTATCAGAATCTTTGCATCCTGTTAAAGATATAAGGGTTACAAAGGCTACAAAAACAGTTATTGTACTTAAATAAAGTATTTTTTTCATAATGATATTGATTTTTTATCAGTTAAAATTTTATTCTTACAAATGGTTAAAAAAATGTGCTAAAAAAATATCCCATCAAAAAAGTGTATTTACATAATTTTGATGGGATATCCATTATTAACCAATTTAACCAAACATTTTAAAACTACTCATTTGTTTCACCTCAAAGGTATTTTAAATTATAGGTGTTTCTCTATACTATTAAGGATGAAACTTATAAAATCTTGTCTAATCCTCTTCTGTCCCAGACAGATAACTTCTTATATTCTCCCATACGCATGCCTGTAATTTGTTTAAACTGACTGGAGAGATAATTAACACTGCTATACCCCAAATCGTACGAAATTTCGGTAAAATTTAACTGCCCGGCTTCAATAAGCTCTTTGGCTTTTTCTATTTTTAAATGGATGAAATATTTTTCGATTGTAATCTCTAATTTTACTGAAAACAGTTTGCTTAAATAGGTATAATCTTTGTGTATCTTTTGAATCAAAATAGTAGACAAATTGGTTGTCATTTTAATAGGCAAATCGCTTACAATCTCTACTAAAATAGTCTTGATAGCTTCTATAATTTTGGTCTCTTCGTCAATAATCAATTCAAAATCGTGTTTTTCTAAAGACCTTTCTATATCTTGTAAAGAAATTTTAAATTCGGGGTATCTTATAAGGACTTTACCCAATTTAATTTCTAAAATAGTGGCGCCAAGTTTATCTAACTCTTCTGCAACCACATTTATACATCGGTTACAGACCATCCCTTTAATACGCAGTTCTTTTAATTTATGAGAAACCATGATTTTGAATTTGAATTATTAATTACAGAGCGTGCTTAATTTTTATCTTTTGTTCCACATCCATAACATAAATAATACCATCGCCACTTTCGCCGGTATGGGCAAAAGTTTTAATTATTGTCAGTATACTATCTACATTTTCTTTAGAGCATACTATCTCAAGTTTTATAACTTTTGTATGCAAATATGGAAATTTTAAACTCGGGTATTCTGTCAATGGATCGGCATAATTACCCACGCCTTCTCCTTCAAAAACTGTAAAACAACAAAACTTATTTTTCTTAAGTTGCTCGGCTACTTTATTTAGTTTTTCTGTACGTATAAATGCTTTTATTTCTTTCATCTTTTATTTATTTTACATTCTCTATCTGTCAAAGTCTTTTTACAATTACTTATCTAGAATATTTCTTATAATTATCTTCAGATTCAAAATACAACACAACACCATTGGCATGTGGTTTTAACACAATAAAAGCCGTTGCCTTGTCAACTTTGGTTCCTGTTAAAGGATCTGTAGCATAGCGTACATTTCCCAAATTTTTCTTCAGCTTATCTACACAACCAGCACAGCATCCATAATATGTTTTCCCATCAACAGCTACTGGTATTTGTTCTGCTCCCATAAATCGGTCATTAACATAGCACACATAACTCGATTTAAGTTGGACTGTTTTTTCAGATTTTACAATATTCTCTTTTGTTTGGACAGTTGTTTTTTTCTCTTGATTTACTTTATCGGCACAACTTGTACTGATTAATCCAATAGCTAAAACACCCAATACTAAAAAAATTCTCTTTGTTTTCATATCTGTTTTTTTTAATTAAAAGCTGTATTACAAAGCTTTATTTTAAGTAATACAGCTTTACAACATAATTACATTGACTTAATGGTTTCTTTAACTGTGCCACAACCAGGCATGGCAGTACCCATATAGGGGTTTACAATATTCTCTGAATTTGAAAACCAATAAGCGCCAGATCCATTTGCCATAGGACAAAAGTTTTTATAAACAGTTCCTTTAGCTACTTGGTCTTTTAACAAAGGCTCAAAGGCCAGTGTTAGTTCGGCAAACAACTTGCGTTGGCCTTCTATTTCTGTACTAGCTGCTAACTTAGCAGCTATAGAAGAGGCTTCGTTAGCTTTTCCATAAGTATTTAAAATACCAACCAGCATCTGAGACATCATTTTAACGCGTTTGGTATCAGCCTTAAACAAAGATTTTTTTATCATTATATAATGCATATAGGCTTTGTTTAAATTTTGGTCTTTAAGCATGACCATCATTTTTTTACCTTTCATCATACCTTCCTTTTTATGATTCATATTCATCATATTATGGTCGTGTTGTCCGTAAGTAAATACTGACAGGCTCATAGCAACAGCTAATAGTAAAACGGATTTTAAACTAAATTTTTTCATTGTGTTTTTATTTTAATTGTTATTATTTATTTGATACTATTTCTTTTTTAACTTCACCACAAGTAGGCATAGATTTACCGTAATACGGGTTTATAATGGCTTTGTCGTAACTCAACCAAACCTGCTTTACCATAGGACAATAGTCTAAATAGATTTTATCTTTTTTAGATATTATACCGTACGTATCTATCACTTTAGACAAGGCAGCTCCTAATGGACCAAAATTGTTTCGCTGATTTTTAATATTCTTAGCCGCAATAATACTATTGTTGGCTCTGTTTAACATTTTCAAGTCGGCCATCCACGCATTGTGTGCGTCTCCTAAAAGCAGACTCATATCTACTTTCGCAAACGCGCTTTTTAAAGCTTTTGAATTATTTTTAGCCGTTACAAAATCGTCTTTAGCAAGGGCGTCTTTTAATTGGATATAAACATGTACTACTTGTCCTAATTGACGCTTAAATTTTTTATCAATTTTATTTTTATCAATCATCACCATGTTTCCCCTATTCTTGGCTGGTTTTTTCATTTTTTTCATTTCGGCATCACTCATCTTAGATTTCTTTTTATCGCCACCCATATCCATACCGGGCATATTCATACCACCGGTATTACCTTTGGCTCCTGTAGGATTCATCATACTTTTCTGACCGTTTAATTGGGCAGCCGCATCAATTCTAAACACCGCATTTGTAGCAATAACTTCGCCGGCTTTAAGACCGTTTTTAATGATATAAAAATCACCTAAAGTTTCGCCTAATATCACTTCTCTGTATTTGAATGATGTAATGGTTTTATGGGGCATTTTTACATAAACAACAGAGCGTTTTCCTGTCCATAATACAGCCGATTTTGGCACAACAATTACGTCACTGCTATTTTTCAATCTGGCTTTAATGAGGCCATTGACATACATTTCGGGTAATAATTTTGCGTTTTTATTACCCACCTCTACCCTTACTTTTGCAATACGTGTTTTGGCATCTACAAACGGATCGATATAGGTAACTTTTCCTTTAAAAGCTTGTCCTTTTAAGGCCTGAACGGTAAAGCTTACGGCGTCATTTAGATGAATAAAAGGCAAATCGCGTTCGTACGCTTCAAACATAATCCATACCCTGCTTAAGTCGGCTATCTTAAATAGATTTGTACCTGCCATTACATGGTCGCCCAATTCTACTTTACGTTTCATAACATAACCCGTATAGTCTGATAAAATATCTATATTCTCTTGTACTTTACCCGACTTTTCGATGGCACTGATTTGTGCATCGGTTAATTTCCACAATTTTAATTTGTTGATTGTTGCTGTGTATAACTGTGGATAAATCTTTTTAGATTTTATAGCCTCAAACAACTCTTTTTGAGCAGTAATTAACTCTGGAGAGTACAAACTGATAATCTTTTGACCTTTTACCACTTTTTCGCCCGTAAAGTTTACATACAAACGTTCTATCCTACCCGGAATATGAGCTGCTTGATTGTATAATTTTCTTTCGTCTGGTTGGATTCGTCCCAATAAGCGCAAATCTTTTATAGCGCTAGCTTTCATTACTTTGCTAGATTGAATATCGGCTAATTTAATAGCATCTGCGGTGAGCACAACCTCGTCATCGCCTACTTTTTCTTCACTCTTATTATTGCTTACTGGTATTAAGGTCATGCCACAAATAGGACATTTACCTGGTTTTTTCATTTTAATTTGTGGGTGCATAGAGCAGGTCCACAACTTGGTTACAGGGTCTTGCACAAAATTGTGTTCTTCCTTTTTGTGTGTATCGGTAGTCGCTTTGTCACTTCCCGAAAAGGTATTGCCAATAATAATTCCCAATATTAAAATGGCAGCGCCTATTAAGTATATTCTGTATTTTTTCATGATTAAATTTTTTAATTTCCTAATAAATAATTGATAAAGGCCGCAGCCGCATTTTTATCCGTAATGGCTTTTTGATAAGCCAACTGATAACTTAAAAATTTGCGCTCTATACGCAATACTTCTTCAAAATCTTTGGCATCTGTAGAGTAAGACGTTAACAACACATCTAAAACCTTTCTAGCAATGCGTGCTTGTTTGGCATTCAATGTAATGCGTCTGTTGCTATCTTTAAAATCTTTTATCAGATTTTTATTTAAAGTGTTTAACTTGTTTTCTTTTTCCTTTTTTTCTGATGTAGCACTCACTTTTAACAGCTTGGCTTCTTTAAGCATGGCTTTGTACTTATTGCGATAAATAGGAATACGCAAACCTATTGAAGGCGCAAAAGCATTTTTACCATTGTCAAAAGCTGTAGATAGTGGGTTCTCGGCCACATTTACATAGGTTAAACCGATATTAAATTTTGGCAAACCTGTTTTTTTAGCCAAAATAGCCTGATTGTTAAAAGCATCAATTTTTTGGTCGAGACTTTTTAAAGCATGGTTGTTTTTATAAATCTCTGCCAATAAAGCTTCTTCGCTAAAAGGCAACTCTTCTTGCCATAAATCTACTGGTAACACAACTTCTAAATTCACATCACGGTTAAGCAAATTGTTAAACTTGGTTTGTAAAACCGCTTTTTGATCTTTTAACAAAGCCAACTGATTTGCCAAATCGTTTAACTCAAGTTCTACGCGTAATACATCTACAATAGTGGCCTTACCAGCTTCTATTTTAACCAAAGACAAGTTTTTAAATATCTTTAAAATGGCGATATTTTCTTTGGTGATGGCTATGGCGCGTTGCAGATAATAATTATTGTAGTAAACCGATTTAACTTCGAAAAACAAATTAGATTTGCGATTTTGAAAAACTTCAAACTTGGCATTAGCACGGTTTGTAGCTACATCTTTTTTAGCTTTTAACAAACCAAACCATGGAAAAGCTTGTGATAGGCTGGCTTTCCATTTTTGAGGTCCTACACGGGTTTCTACAGATTGTGCAAAGTAGCTAAAAGCTACTTTAGGATCGGGTAGCGTCCCTACTTGGGGCACTTTTTCCATAGCTGCCAAATAATCGTTAAAAGTGGCTTTTAAACCCGGATTATTTTTAGCAGCCATGTCTAAATAGTCTTGTAAGTTTTTTTGTGTGGCTTGGGCAAAACCAAGTGTTGTGCCAAAAACCATTAAAAACAAAACATATATTTTAATTCTAGCAAATATCATTTTAGTTATTTTTTATTGTTTTTTTTATCTTTTTTTCTTGCCACATACTGTACAGTACTGGTACTACAAACATGGTCATAACCTGTAATAACATCCCTCCGAATGACGGTATGGCCATCGGAATAACCACATCGGCACCTTTACCAGTTGCGGTAAGAACAGGAATCAAAGCAATAATAGCTACAGCGGCTGTCATCATAGCTGGACGCACACGCTTAGATCCCGCGTGCAATACAGACTCTCTAACGGCGGCTACTGTTTGTGGTTTTTCTTCGTCAAAAACTTGTGTTAAATAGGTTCCCATAATAACGCCATCATCTGTGGCTATACCAAACAGGGCTATAAATCCAACCCAAACAGCCACACTCAAGTTAATGGTATGAAGCTGAAATAAATCGCGCATATGAACACCTGCAAAATCGAAATTTAAAAACCAAGGCTGTCCGTATAACCATATCATAATAAAACCACCCGAAAAGGCTACAAATATGCCCGAAAAAACCATAAGCGAGGGGGTAATTGATTTAAATTGGAAATACAAAATCAGCAAAATCAACACCAAAGAAATAGGCACAACCAGCATTAAACGCTTTGAGGCGCGTATCTGACTTTCGTAATTACCTGTAAAACGGTAGGTGACACCGGCAGGTAATTTAAATGCGCCTTTCTCAATTTTATCTTTGATAAGTTTTTGCGCATCTTCTACTACATTTACCTCGGCATAGCCTTCTTTCTTATCGAAAACCACATACGAAGTTAAAAAAGTATCTTCACTCTTAATAACTTGTGGGCCGCGTTTATAAGTGATGTCGGCCAACTGCGCCAAAGGTACTTGCACACCTGATGGTGTTGGAATTAAAATACCTTTTAAATCGTCTGGATTGTCTCTAAACTCTCTGGCATAACGCACGCGAACAGGGAAACGTTCACGTCCTTCAATGGTTGTAGTGAGTGTTTTACCACCCACAGCCACAGCCAATTGCATTTGCATGTCTTTTACAGTAAGGCCGTAACGCGACATAGCAGATCTATTTAACTTAATTTCTAAATAAGGTTTGCCTACTACGCGGTCTGCAAATATGGTTGACGTCTCAATACTAGGTACTTCTTTAAGTAATTTTTCGAGTTCAAAACCAACTTTTTCAATGGCTTCTAAAGTTGGCCCGAATACTTTTATACCCATTGGCGCGCGCATACCTGTTGCCAACATTATCAATCTGGTTTGAATAGGTTGCAATTTTGGGGCAGAAGTCAGTCCGGGAAATTTGGCGTGTTTTACAATTTCTTTCCAAATATCATCTGGTTTTTTAATAAAGGTGCGCCATTGTCTAAAATACTGACCGTCTTCATCTTCTATCAATTCTTCATCGGCTATTTTTCTGAATTTATCTTTTCCGTATTTGTAAGTCGATTTATCTTTTAAAACAAAAGCATTTTTTCTGTCAACTTTAAATCTTAGTTTCCGGCCATCTTGGTCTAATTTATATTCAGGAATATAATTAATGGTATTCTCGTACATTGAAGTTGGTGCAGGATCTAAAGCCGAATTGACACGTCCCCATTTACCAACAGCAATAGCAATTTCTGGAATACTGTTTAGGTGTTTATCTATTGTGGCAATCACTTCCATATTCTCGGCTATACCAGAGTGTGGCATGGTTGTAGGCATCAAAAGGAAGGAGCCTTCGTTTAAAGCTGGCATAAACTCTTTGCCAACTCCTGGAAAAGTACTTTCTAAACTATTCCAAACAACATTGTGTTTTACAAAGTTGGGCATAAACCCAAAGAAAGAACCAAAACCTGTCCAGATATTCATTCCAAATACCACTACTAAAATAGGGATACTTAAGAATTTCCATTTATTATCTAAACACCACCTTAATATGCCCGTATAAAAATGAACGATTGTCATTAACAAGCCCAATACAGAAGCAATGATAATAATTACAAAAATAAAGTTAACAAAAACACTGTTCGACGCGCCTAATGGCATCCATTCTATTGTTAAAAAATAGACAATTACCGCAATAGTAATAGCTACATTTATATAATTAGCCACTTGTTTTGAATAGGGTAAATTAATACGCCCTTTAAATAGACTTTTGGGTTTAAAAATGGTTAAAAGACCATTAAGTCCAAAGGCTACTAAAGCTAAAGCAATGATACTGCCGTAATACACTAAAAATGTCAATCCGAAACCTATAAGCAACGCATTAAAAATTCTAGCCGATTTCTTTTTATCAAAACGTATAGAAAATAATACGTGAGCTATAGCCGGTATAAACATAATACCTATGACTAGCGATGATAACAATGCAAACGTTTTGGTAAAGGCCAAAGGTCTAAACAATTTACCTTCTGAAGCTTGCATCGCAAAAACAGGTAAAAAACTCACTATTGTCGTTGCCAAAGCAGTCATAATGGCTGAGGCTACTTCGGTTGTGGCTACATAAATAACCTGCACCAATTGTTTACCACGAACACCTTCATTTTCAGGCATTTCAAGATGCCTTATAATATTTTCTGTAAAGACTATACCCACATCTACCATCACACCAATAGCAATGGCTATCCCCGAAAGGGCGACTATATTGGCATCGACTCCAAAATATTTCATGGTGATAAAGGTCATTAAAACACCTACTGGTAGTAAAACCGAGATAAGGATAGAAGCTCTTAAATTGAGTACCAAGACAATGACTACCAAGATACTGATGAGAATTTCATGCGATAATGACGATTCTAATGTGCCTAAAGTTTCGTGAATTAAGTTAGAGCGGTCGTAAAACGGCACAATGGTTACTTTAGAAACAGTACCATCTGCCAGTGTTTTTTCTTTTAATCCGGGGGCTACTTCTTTTATTTTTTCTTTTAATTTGTTAATAACAGCTAGTGGATTAGCCCCATAACGTGCCACAACCACACCACCTACAGCTTCTACGCCACTTTTGTCTAATCCGCCACGACGGGTAGCCGGACCAAATTGTATTTTAGCGATATCTTTTAAAAGAATGGGCGTATTATTTCTAACAGCCACAACGCTTTCTTCGAGGTCTTCTAGATTTTTTAAATACCCCAAACCGCGTACTAGATATTCTACTTTATTTATTTCTAAGGTCTGCGCGCCGATATCGAGATTGCTGTTTTTTACCGCTTTCATTATCATAGCGATATCGACATTATTGGCTTTCATAGCATTGGGATCGATATCTATTTGGTATTCTTTTACGAAGCCTCCAATTGAAGCCACTTCAGAAACGCCTTCTACCGAAGTTAAGTAATAACGCACATAAAAATCTTGAATGGTACGCAATTCTTGTGGATCCCATCCACCATTAGGTTTACCCGTTTTAGGATTGCGGCCTTCTAAGGTGTACCAAAACACTTGTCCCAGTGCGGTGGCATCTGGTCCTAAAGCTGGTTTTACAGCACTTGGTACGGTACCTGGAGGCAATGAATTTAATTTTTCGAGAATACGTGTTCTACTCCAGTAAAAATCAACATCATCTTTAAAAATAATATAGATGCTTGATAAGCCAAAAATAGAATTACTTCGGATGGTTTTAACCCCTGGTATTCCTAGCAAGGCAGTAGTTAATGGATAAGTTACCTGATCTTCTATATCTTGAGGCGATTGGCCCATCCATTCGGTATAAACTATTTGTTGATTTTCGCCTATATCGGGTATGGCATCGACAGGCACAGGATTGCGCTCTATTAAACCACCCTCCCAATTAAAGGGGGCAGTAACATAACCACCCACAATAAAGGCAGCTAGTAATAGGAAAGTTATCAACTTATTCTCTAAGAAATAACGGATTGTTTTATTTAACATTTTTAATCTGATTTTATAATTTTTAATGAATTTTTTCAAAGATTTGGAAACCCAAAAACAATGATACAGCAATGCCAATACAATTTAAAAAGGCATCTACACTAAAATTTATAAAATCAAATACGGAAATTCTGGACTAAAACAGGTATGTTTTTGACCAACAAAGGCGGGGAATAATTTTGATAAAAAGAAGGCTTTTTTTGGAAATCGCTTTCAAAATCAAAACTTTTAAAGTTAATAACAAGTGCTAAATTGTTTATTTCGATATCGGGTGATAGTAAGGCTTTTTGCGCTTCATTTTGACAGTGAAAAAGAAGTTTAACATTGTAACAATTGTTGTTCCTCATAGATTCAGAAAACGGACTGTTAGTGTTGTCTATATCCATGTTTTCCATGCCACAATCTTCAGTATGAAAAAAGTACGATTTTACAAATAGCATATCGCCACAATAATGCTTATTTACACTAAAAGATAATGTAGAAAAAAGTACCGTAAAGGCCAATAGAAATGATGCTATTTTAAAACTCAATTTTTTCATGGATACACAAAGGTACAAACTATTTATTTATATATTAAAAATGACAAAATCTTACACCTATTGGTCAAAATATTATAAATTGTCTATAATGCGTTTCATTTTGTCGTAAATATCTTTCGCTATGGGTTTTAGCATGTCATTGTCAATTGTACTCATCATAACAATGGGGTTTACTGCAGCCACTTCTATTGTTCCGTTTTCTAATTCTTGAATAATAAAATTACAAGGCAAATACACGCCTAATTTGTCCTCAATCTCTAAAGCTTGTTTGGCATAGCCCGGATTACAAGCGCCTAGTATTTCGTATTTTCTGTAATCAAAATCCAATTTTTCTTTAAAAGCTTTTTGAATATCTGCTTCGGTTAAAACGCCAAAACCTTCTTTTTTCATTTCAGTAATAAGATTTTCTCTAACAGCTTCGTAAGTTTGATTCTTTACTAAGGTATTTAAATAATATTCCATGCCTTTAGATTTAATGGGGTTTTCAATGATTTACAACTATTTTCTTTACCACAATCCCTTTGTTGCTATACATTTTTATAAAGTGTATGCCCATCGAGAAGCTTTGCAAATCAATGGCTTGATCTTTTTTAACATTTTTTATTGTTTTTAAAGATCTTCCTAACATATCGAATACTTCTACTTTATTAATCGTTACATCGCTTTGGGTATTTATATAAATTTTTCCATCGGTTGGGTTGGGATAAATAGAAACTTTATTACCCAAAACTTCATCGGCAACCCCCAGTGCAGTATTAACCACTTTAAATTGCCCCATCATACCACGGTCTTCATGAAACAACATATGGCAATGGTACATATAGGGTACAACATCACTGGAAAAATCATCGAACTTGGTTATAAAGCGAATTGTTTCCTGTGGTTTAATTAAAATGACATCTTTTCTGCCCTGTTCGCTTGGTGCTGGTGCTACACCATCTCTGTCTAGTATAAAAAACTGAACATCATGAATATGGAATGGATGGGCTATGGCCGAGTTATTAGAAATAGACCATATTTCTGTATTTCCTAATGGGATGGTATAATTAATAACATTTAGATCAAAAGCCACGCTGTTTATAACAAAATCGCCATTTAATTGGTTTGGTCCTGAATCAACTGGAGACATTAAAAGGGTTCTTGTAATATTTGACGTTGATTCTAAAATTGGTGTAACCGTAGCCAAAGTTGTGGGAATGCTTGTTACAGGACTGGCTGTTTGCGTTGTAACATTAAATTGCATAATATTAAAATCTGTACCATTTAAAGGGTTTGGATTATAACCAGTAAGTGTAAAACCGGGCCCCATACCTGGGGTTGTGGCACCATAAATACCATTCGAAAATTCAGAAGCGTAACTTTTTAAAAATACAGTTTGGCCTGTCATTCCTGAAAAATCAATAAGAATATCGGCCCGTTCGCCAGGCGCCAACTGTAATCTAGTAAGAGCGGCCGATGAACTCAACAGACCGCCATCTGATGCTATTTGATAAAAGGTTTTATTGTTGTTCAATCCAATATTAAATACCCGCATTGACGACCCATTTAGCACTCTAAACCGCACCACTTGAGCAGGTGTTTGTAAAGCCGCATCAATGGTAGCATTAACCATGATTACATCGTCTGAATTTGAAGGTACCACAATTTGTTTACTCGCATCAAAATCTTTTGTTTGAACAACCAGCGGAAAATCATCTACACCATAAGTTCTCGGCAAAGTTAAAGCCGCCTCTTCGGCATCATTAACTATTATAAAGCCTGCTATCCCTTTAGAAACATGTTCATTAGTCTTTGTGTGTAAATGTGGATGATACCAATAAGTACCTGCTTTGTCCATTATGGTAAAACTTGGCGTCCAAGTTGTGTTAGGTGCAATTGTGGTATGAGGGCCCCCATCATTTTCTGGTGACACATGCATGCCATGCCAATGAATGGTTGTAGTTTGTCCTATTTGATTATTGACAGAGAAATTGACAAAATCGCCTTTGTTTAAAATAAGTGTTGGCCCTAAGACGTTGCCATTGGCTCCCATGGTAGTGGTATTTGTACCGCTATAAAATTGGTATGTGCCATTTTGCAGGGTAAGGTTTATACTTGTTCCGCTAAGCGTACTTGGTATTAATAGTGAATTTTGTGCAAAAAGCCCCACACTTATTAATACTGCTAAAAAGGTAAATTTTATTTTCATAACTATTCTTTATTAATGTTTTACAAAATCCAAAGCTAAATGAAATTAATAATCTTAATGTAACTTATGTCACGTTTAAAGAAAATTCCTTATAAAACACATCAGCCTATTTTTGACATAAGTTTGTGCTAAAGTTAGTATATTTTTCTAATATAAAGTTATAAGATTTTACAAAAAAAATTAAAGCAGGAAACCGATTAATTTTTGTAATAAGGCCTTATCTTTATTAAATAAGCTATTATTTCTATCTTTTTATTAGCGTTATAAAGGTCTGCCATTTTTTTATCAATGGCAAAATACAAGAAATCGTTTATTTTATCGGAAGAAAGTTTTAAAGAACTTTTAAAGAAGGCATCCTTTAATTCACGTCTAATCGTATTGGTTGTTGTTAATATTTGATTGCGTATGGCCTGTTGTTCTTCTTTTGAGGCTTTCTTATAATTTTTGTTTGGACTTCTTTTTAAATATTTTATAAGACCTAGGATATCTCCCCCACTTACCACATCCGAGTTTGTTTTAGAAGAAAGTATCTTTCTATTTATTTTTGAATTTTTATACACTTCATCGCTCAACAAAACATCAAAATCAATGCCTTTAAAATCCAAGTAATTTAAATTCCCAAGAGACTTACCTTTAAATCTAGAGCCATCAATGGCCAAGTTACCAATCATTTTATGAGAAAATAGGACGACCTCGTCAAGTTGAATTGTATGCGTAGATAATTTTATAGGCTTTAAATCGCGGTCTAAGTCACTTTTTTTAATTACTACAATTTTTTGTTCAAACTGTACTGAAGAAAAAATAAGGGTATCGTTAAGTCTTACTGGTATAATAAATTTACCAGATTTATTTGTGGCAACGCCCAATTTAATATTCTTATTTATAACATGGACATTTTCTACCGAAATAGAATCATTAAAAACTTCACCTTTTATGTTTTTACGTAAGACTTGGCCATTTACAAAAAGAGTAGCTAAAAAAGCGGCTATAAATATTCCTTTTCCCATAATTCTGATAATTAAAAATTAATTGAATCAAAATTACTATAAACGTTATGGTATAACCTCCATTATTTCAGTTTTAACTTATAACTTTTTGAATTCTAATAGTATTCAAAAATAACCAATAGAGAGCCACACCTACATCGCAATTATGGGATTTCCACATGATTGCCATGTCTATAGCACCAAGAACCAGTACTAAAACATACCCCTCTAAATAAAAATACATACTGCCAGATAATGGTATTTCTTATTTTAACAGCTGTTGCAATTTTAGAGGATGGTATTTGCTACGCAAACATCGTGATTTCCGACCCAAAGGGTCGGGGAAACCAAGTCTTCTCGTCCGCCGAAGCGGAACGCGAAGGAGGAGTAAAGAAATACTTTAAAACTAACTATCCTCGACGCAAGCATACGAGGCATTTCGCTAGTTTTATTTTGACCTTTAGGTCAAAAATCAATATTTCTTACTTAGATTCCCGCTTTCGCGAGAATGACAATTTCAACGGAAACCTCGACGCAGAGCATCGAGGAATTCTTTTCGATTAAAAATCAAACTTTTTTATAGATTTAGCTGTTTTTATTCTGTAAGCATCTTTAACATCTGATATATAAATAATACCATCTGCAGGATAGGGTGTGGCAGCATTATCACAAATTATTTTAATGGCACTTTCTACTTCTTCGTCTTGACATACCAACTCTAACTTAATCATTTTACTATCAGAAAAATGAAATTTTAACGAAGGTAACGAATCTTCACGTTTATACGTGCCCGTTCCTTCGCATTCTATTAAGGTGAGACTCTTAAAGCCGTTTTCTTTAAGTGCTTCAACTACTTTTTCTAATCTATTTGGTTTTATATACGCTTTAATTTCTTTCATTTTACAAAATTTTAAATTATATTTTAATCCTCGTCGGCGAATTCACTTTTTTGCATTTCAGCATTTACATAATAGACCCCTTTTGTAACTACAATGGCATTTTTAGGCATTCTATTGATAAAAACAACTTCTGTAAACCCTAAATCTGAAACCCCTTTATTTACTTGAATTTTTTCAAACTCAATTTTATTTTTTACTCTTTTTCGCTGAATAAAAATATAATCTAATCCTTTCTCTGTTACAAAAGCACCGTCTGGTAAAGCATTTACTTTTTTATTGCTTGCTACTATTCTAGCTTCCACAAACATTCCCGATAATAGACCTTTATGTGTTCCTATAATTTTAGCGTGTACTTTAACCGCTCGCGTAGCCATTTCAAAAGCACTTCCTAAAGCAAATATCTCGCCTTCGTAAATTTTTTCTGATTTTGTAGTTAAGGCAAATGTTACCTTTTGACCTACCTTTACTTTATCAATATCTTTTTCAAAAACTTTTAAGCCTATATGAAGATGCGCATTATCAACAATATCAAACATCTCTTGTTCCGGTGACACAAATTTACCAATATTAATATCTATTTTCTGTACATTTCCACTTATGGGAGATACAATGGGTACTGTTGACACAATTTTGCCTTTTTCTATTAAAGCTATATCTAAACCAATTAATTTTAAATTTGCTTTTGTGGCATTTAACTCCAATTTAGCTTGGTTAAATACAGCTTCTGCTTCTTGAAAAGATTTAGCCGAAGCAATACCATCTTTAAACAAGGTTTTCTTACGCATATAATTTTTTTCTAAGAAAGTAATGTTACTCTTAGCCGATAAATAGTCGCGTTGCATTGAAATAAATTCTGGGTTATTAAGTTTTGCCAAAACCTGTCCTTTGGTAACATAATCGCCTTCTATTACTGCTACGCTTTTAACACGACCTCCTACAATAGCACTTACACTTGCTTTACGTTGAGGCGGTAATTCTAGCTGTCCGTTTACCTTTAGTGTATTCCCTAAATTGACATACTTTATTTTACCAAGCTTAATCTTCATAACATCTAATTGCCTTTGCTGTAAGCTTACAATATTTATACGTGTTTCTTGAGGCTTACTTATTTTCTCTACTTTATCATTAGTTTGTGTTGATTTGTTTGTACAAGCTCCTAAGAATAGGAGGAGTAATAAAGCACTGATTATCTTAAATATATTTGTCATTTTTAATTATATTTTCCTGTTAAGTAATTAATTTTAATAAGGGTTTGATTGTATAGGTTGAGTCTTTTTAAATAGGCTCTTTTAATTTGAACAACTTGTTCTAAACTTGCTATATATTCTACATAGTTAACTTCGCCTTCTTTATAAGCTTTATTGGCTGATGTGAATAGTTTTTCTGCTAATTTTAAGCCTTTAGTTTCATAGTAATTAAGAGATGCTTTGTGTTTTTTATAATCTTGCAGATTTGATTTTAATACAGCGCTTACATCTAATTTTGTCTGTTTATAGCGCATTGTAGAAATCTCACTATTCTTTTTAGATGCTTGTGTTTTTCCTTTTTGAGACCAAAAAAACAAGGGGACTTTTACACCTAATTGAAATCCTGTAAAATTTTTAACACCTTCTATTTGTTGGTTAAAATAGCCTACAGATAAGTCTGGTAAAAATTTCGACTTCTCTAAACTATGTTGTTTTTTAGACACATTTATAAGCTGCTGTTTTATTTTTAAAACAGGGTTGTTATCACCAGATTTTTTTACGTCTGTAAACGACAACTTTTGCAAATCACTCTCAATAATAGAAATGTTTTGTTTAACATTTAGCAATAACTTTAATTGCTCACGATAGTTTTCTACATCTAAACTTGCCTCTTGCATTAACAAGCTAATGATTTCTCTTTTACCTTCTGCTGCCATTTTTTCAATCAGATTTGATTCGCCTGTACTGTACCTCTTTTGTGCTATGCGGGCAAAATCTTTGTAAGCTTTTTCTAGTTCCGCAATTAATATCAGTCTATTTTTTGCATACCTTAACTGCATATAAATAGCTCTAACATTTCGTACAAGTACACTCTTCTGTAAAACAAACGACGCTTGACTAAGCGCTACTTTTTCTTTTTGCAACTTTAACTGGGTTGCATAAACTGTAGGAAACTTAAAATCTTGAGATACACTCCACTCAAAATCTGTTTGCGATGTATTTAACTGACCATTAGAATAAGAAATGTCTGTTTTATCTAAATCGAAAGCCGATTTCTTTAAATTCTCTTGTTTTTTAATTTCAAGGTTGGCTGCTTTAATACGCGGGTTGTTTTTTAAAGCAATAGAAACGGCTTCATCAATAGTTATTTGTTGTGATTTTTCTTGTGCTGCTACCGATTGCGTTCCTGTAAAAGTTAAAAAACCAATAAGTACCAAACTTGCTAATGATTTGTTCATTTTTTTATTTTTCCTTTTTTGTGATCCTGCTTCTACCAGATAGTATAAGACGGGTACTACTAAAAGTATTAAAATGGTTGATGAAATTAGGCCTCCAATAACTACAGTAGCCAAAGGTCTTTGCACGCTTGCACCTGCCGAATTGGATATTGCCATAGGCACAAAGCCCATAATGGCTGCAATTGCAGCTAGTAAAATGGGTCTAAGGCGTTCTTTAGTAGCTAATAAAATTCGAGATAAAATATCCGTTTCACCTTCCTTTTTGAGGCTATTAAAACGGCTTATTAACACCAATCCGTTTAATACTGAAACACCAAACAATACAATAAAACCAACACCTGCAGAAATGCTAAAAGGCATACTGCGCAAGGCTAAAAAATAAATACCGCCAATAGCTGATAGTGGTACTGCCATATAAATCATGGCGGCTTGTGTAACGGAGTTTAACGCAAAATACAATAGCACAAAAATTAATAATAACGCTATTGGCAGTACGATAACTAAACGGTCTTTGGCACGTTTTAAATTCTCGAACGACCCACCATATTTAATATAATAACCTGCCGGTAATATTAATTTTGATTCTAATTTTTGTTGTATTTCTTCAACCATACTTTCTACATCTCTATCTTGAACATTTACTCCAACTGAAATACGCCTGTAGGTATTATCTCTAGAAATTTGCATAGGGCCAGGTTTGTAACTAATCTCTGCTAACTCTTTAAGCGGAATTTGAACGCCATTTGGTAAATCTATAAACAGATTTTTTAAATCTTCAATATTTTGTTTATACCTTTCAGAAAGACGTACTACCAAATCAAAACGCTTTTCACCTTCAAAGACAACCCCTACTTCAGCTCCCGCAAATGCAATGTTAACATAACGGTTCACCTTTTTAATATTGAGTCCATACTTTGCTATTTTGTTACTTTGATATTTAATTGTTAATTGAGGCAGGCCTTCGGTTGCTTCAATCCTTACGCCCGCCGCTCCTTTAACTGTCTTTATAATTTTGGCCATTTCGTCTGCTTTTAAGGCAAGTATGTCTAAATCTTCTCCGTAAATTTTTATGGCTACATCTTCGCGAACACCTGTAAGCAATTCGTTAAATCGCAATTCAACAGGCTGTGTAAACAGAAAGTTTACGCCTACAATAACCTTTAATTTATCTTGTATTTTTTCTATAAGTTCTGCTTTAGTTTTTGCCGAAGTCCATTTGCTCATATCTTTTTCTAATATAATAAAACAGTCGGCAATATCCATTGGCATAGGGTCTGTAGGAATTTCGGAAACACCAATTCTTGATACCATTGTTTTAATTTCAGGGAAATTGCTCTTTAGAATAATTTCTATCTTTTCGGATGTTTTAATTGTCTCAGATAATGATGTACCGGGTTTCATAATAACTTGCACCGCTAAATCGCCTTCATCTAATTTTGGAATAAACTCACCACCCATCCCTAAAAAAACAGTTATAGAAGATATTAAAAGTAACAAGGCCACACCTAACACGGTCTTTTTAAATTGTAAAGATTTTTCAAGAATGGGTTCATAAAATCTTTCTATGCCACCCATCATTTTAGCACTAAATCTGGTTAAACCATTCTCAAATTTGGTAAATAGATTTTTTTTCTTTTGAGAAGATGGTTTTAACATTATGGCTGCAACCGCAGGTACGTAAAATAAAAATAATAATAATGCCCCTAATACAGCATACCCAAAAGTAAATGCCATAGGACGGAACATTTTACCTTCAACACCTGTCAAAAATAGGATGGGCGTAAAAACAATTAGAATAATGAGCTGACCAAAAAAGGCAGAATTCATAACACTGCTACAGGCTTTGTACGTAATTTCGTCCATTTCGCTAGCTGTAACAACTTCTTTACTTTTTTTAATACGTTTTTCAATAGCATGAACAGTTCCTTCAACAATTATAACTGCGCCATCTACTATAATGCCAAAATCAATAGCGCCTAAACTCATTAAATTGGCCCATACGCCTGTAGCTTTCATCAAAATAAAAGCAAATAAAA
Source organism: Flavobacteriaceae bacterium (assembly GCA_021647405.1). Taxonomy (GTDB): domain Bacteria; phylum Bacteroidota; class Bacteroidia; order Flavobacteriales; family Flavobacteriaceae; genus CG1-02-35-72. The sequence goes on along the minus strand of JAKIUU010000034.1, from coordinate 3,100 downwards.
GGGATAGCGGAATAATTGAAGCTGTTAACAAACCACCCCGCAAACTTCCTAAAAGCAAAACCAACACAAAAATAATGATTAGCGCTCCTTCAATTAAATTTTTTGAAACCGTACTCGTCGTTCTTTCAATTAAATCACTTCTCTCTAAAAAGGGTTTAATTTCAAGACCCTCGGGCAACGATTTTTGTATTTCTGCAATTCTTTTTTGTATATTTTTAATAACTTCATTGGGATTTTCACCTTTTAACATAAGTACCTGACCCCCAACTGCTTCGTGACCATCTTGTGTGAAGGCACCGTAGCGCACTGCTTTTCCATAGTGAACCAATTCGGCCACATCTTTAATTAAAATAGGCGTATTGAAATTGTTTTTTACAACAATATTTTTTATATCATCAAGGCTCTTGATAAGCCCTTCGCCTCGTATAAAATTAGCCTGGTTATTTTTTTCAATATAGGCGCCACCAGTATTGGCATTATTATTTTCTAATGCTTCAAATATTTCGGTAATACTGATGCCCATACTGTTTAATCGGTTCGGATTTAAAGCAATTTCATATTGTTTTATATGCCCGCCAAACGAATTGATTTCTACAATGCCCGGCACCAATGCCATTTGTCGCTTTACAATCCAATCTTGGATAGTTCTTAAATCTGAGGGTGAGTATTTTTTTTCAAAACCTTTTTTTGGAACTAAAGAATACTGATAAACTTCGCCAAGTCCTGTTGCAATTGGCGCCATAAATGGCTTTCCAAAACTTGCAGGTATATCAGATTGAAGATCTATTAATTTTTCTTGAACCAACTGTCTTGGTAAGTAGGTCCCCATATTATCTTTAAATACAATGGTTACTACCGAAAGTCCAAAACGCGATACCGAACGCAATTCTATAACACTTGGTAAATTAGCAACTGCCAACTCAATAGGATAGGTTACAAATTGTTCAATATCTTTTGTTCCTAAAGTGGGCGATACTGTTATTACTTGTACTTGATTATTGGTAATATCAGGCACCGAGCCTAATTTTATTGTCATCATGGAATAGGTTCCTACACCTATTAGTACAAAAATAAGTAGGCCAACAATTAACTTATTATTAATGGAAAAACGTATTATTTTATCTATCATTTTTACTGTACTTATTTATAGTTAACCTTATTATAAACAAGGCTAATTTTTATTAAAAAAAGTGATTGCGTTGCTTAAAGAAAACTAAGCAACATAACTAATATAAGAAACACAACCCATAACGTATTACAGGTATAATTTCTATATGTAATGAGGAATTAGGCTTTGGGTGGCTGAAAATTTCGCCCAATAAAACCAGAAGTAAGATCAGAAATAAAATATTTATTTACAGATTGATTCATCTGTTCGGGTTGAACAATATTAGTGCCTTTTTCTACATAAACCAAACTGGCACAGCATACACAGGTACAAAAAGGGGTACATAAATCGCCTTCATCAGAGTGGTGATTCTGTGTGTCAAGTGTGCTTATAGAAAGATATGTGGCATCACTACTTTGGTATTGTGCAAAACCATCGTTACAAGGAAACAAGGTAAGTACAAGAGTAATAACTGCTAATATTTTGGCTATCCAACGCATAATTGTCGGCAAATATATGTAAAATTATTGTGCCATGAAGGCATTATTACATATGCTCTTTCTCTTGATAGTAAAAGGCAGGCAGCAACACCAATACAAACAAAGGGTGTATTAAAAATCTGCGAATATAAAAAGCCAGCAAATACCCTTTTTGGAAATCTGTTTGTAACAACAGATAAAATGCCAACATAAAAATTACAAAGGTAATGGCATAAAACTTTATAGAAAACTGTATAACAGCCCTTTTTTGAAAAGCCACATATAGTATAATTAACGAAAAAGCAAAGTTTAACAAGTAGCGCAATAAGATATTTAAAAAAAGTTTAGACATTACAAATACTGGCATGGCTTTGTACAAATAGTCGTTTTTAAAATACTGAATAAAAGGGTCGTAAAATAATCTTGTAGCAAAAGCGCGTACCAAAATCAGCATAAAAAATAAAAGCAATATGATGGCTATTCTATACCTTTTCTTCATTTTTTTGTTTTTTGTGATAAGAAAAATGGCGTACCCAAATTATCCATAAAATAAATACCAATCCGTAGATTATTGCCGGAAAAATCAGAGTGTGCAAAGGCTCTTGAAACTGTGGATACCTGTACAAAAGTAAACTCAAGGCAATAATGCGTAAAATATTGGTGCTATAAATTAAGAAAACTCCGAATAATCCGTAAAATATAGTGGCTTTAAGACTTCCTGTAAAAGCAATTATAAAGGCCAAAAATAAAATAATGATGCTTACCGAATTACAGCCTTCAATTACTCTGGCGGTGTAGTTTCCGCCCACAATTAATTTAATAGATAGTTCTTTATTATGCTGTTCTGTAAAAATATGATAGCCAAACCATTTGGCCACTGTACTGGTATGATTGGCAACAGTTTGTGTTATGGGTGCGCACGAAAACAAAGGGGTCTTAATTTGTTTTTTGTGTAAATAGGCAGAGTAAATACCAAATAGCACAAAATAGGTAACAAAAAATTTAACTAAAAATATTATGACGGGTTTGTTGTTTTTCACTTAAAAAAGATTGGTATTTTTGTACTTTATTTTGCCCAAATTTACAGTAAAGCTATGAATTTAAAAAAACTTGAAAATAAAATTGTTAACATACTTGCAGACAAGCTAAGCACTTCGGTAAAATTACAAAGTATTTGCAATAAGTTAAAACATGATATTTCGTATTATGACTGGGTGGGATTTTATTTTAAAAATGGTTCTAAAAACGAGCTTAAACTAGGCCCTTTTGCCGGCGAAGCAACCGAACATACCCTTATTCCGTTTGGCAAAGGTATTTGTGGACAAGTTGCCGTGAGTAACGAAAACTTTGTAGTGCAAGACGTAACTGCTCAAGACAATTATATTTCAAGACCGTTGCATAATCACCTATTTCTTTTTTCGGTTCTATTTTCATTTTTTCAATTCAAATTTTATGATTTTTTTTAGATTTTATAATGCCTAGTCTTCTGTTTTTTCGGTTCATTTTCCTTAAT
>JAKIUU010000033.1 GCA_021647405.1 Flavobacteriaceae bacterium | reverse complement strand
TTAAGGAAAATGAACCGAAAAAACAGAAGACTAGGCATTATAAAATCTAAAAAAAATCATAAAATTTGAATTGAAAAAATGAAAATAGAACCGAAAAAAGAAATAGGTGATTATGCAACGGTCTTAAATTAAGACTTTAAAAAGTGATTTTAGGCAAAAAAAAGGAGTTACAATTAAGTAACTCCTCCTCTAATATTACGATAGGCCTTCTGAATCTTCATAATAACTATTGGGACAAGACAAAATAATCTTAAACCACCTCTACAAACAAGCCGTCGTTATTTTTATACACTTTGGCTAAGTTGTTTTTAGTAAGTCCTTTAATGATTTTATCCCATTTTTTATTGCTTAAACCCGATTGGGTTTTTAATGCTGATAACAAAATAGGGCTGTTGGCTTGTAGGATTTTTAAAACAGCTTTTTCGCCGTCAGTCATTGCAATGGCTTTTACTTCAGGTTTCATTTGCGGAAAGAATAACACTTCTTGTATAGACGCATTATTAGTCATAAACATGGTTAAACGGTCTATACCAATACCAATACCCGATGTAGGTGGCATGCCGTATTCTAAAGCGCGTACAAAATCATGGTCAATAAACATGGCTTCATCATCACCCTTTTCAGATAATTTTAATTGTTCTTCAAAACGCTCTTTTTGGTCTATTGGGTCATTTAACTCAGAATAAGCATTAGCCAATTCTTTACCCGAAACCATCAATTCAAAACGTTCTGTCAATCTTGGATCATCGCGATGTTCTTTACATAAAGGACTCATTTCTTTTGGGTAGTCTGTAATAAAAGTGGGTTGAATGTAGGTGTGTTCACACTTTTCGCCAAAAATTTCATCGATTAATTTTCCAACGCCCATACTATCATCAGCTTCGATATCTAATTTATGACATACTTCAATTAATTCTTGTTGATTCATACCGCTAAGGTCAAAACCAGTATGTGTTTTTATAGCTTCTAAAATAGGAACACGCGCATAAGGGGCTTTAAAATTAATTTGATGTTCTCCAAAAGTCACCGTTGTATTGTCATTAGAATCTAAAGCCACTTTTTCTAATAATTGTTCGGTCATCTCCATCATCCAATTGTAATCTTTGTAGGCAACATAAAGTTCTACTTGTGTAAATTCAGGATTATGTGTGCGATCCATTCCTTCATTTCTAAAATCTTTTGCAAACTCATACACCGCATCAAAACCACCAATAATCAAACGTTTTAAATACAGTTCATTTGCAATGCGCAAATACAATGGCATATTTAAAGCATTGTGATGTGTAACAAATGGACTTGCGGCAGCACCACCCGGAATGGACTGTAAAATGGGTGTTTCGACTTCTAAATAACCACGCTCGTTAAAAAACTGGCGGATAGTATTTGTTATTTTTGTGCGTTTTATAAAAGTATCTTTTACAAAATCGTTTACAATTAAATCTACATAACGTTGGCGGTAACGCATTTCGGGATCGCTAAAAGCGTCGTGAATATTTCCCTCGGCATCTTTTTTTACGATTGGAATAGGACGCAATGATTTTGACAGGACAGTTATCTCTTTGGCCTTAATAGATTTTTCGCCCACTTTGGTTTTAAAGAGTTGGCCTTTTACACCGATAATATCCCCTATATCTAGCAAGCGTTTAAACACTTCGTTATAAGCTGTTTTATCTTCGCTGGGGGCAATTTCGTCACGGTTTACATAAATCTGCATGCTACCCGACGCATCTTTAATGGCTGTAAATGATGCTTTTCCCATAATACGGCGACTCATCATACGACCGGCCACAACCACTTCTTGTCCTTCTAATGCATCGAAATTATCTAGCAATTCTTTTGCATGATGGGTGGTTTTAAACTGTGCTGCGGGATAGGGGTTTATACCCAATTCGCGCAAGCGTTTTAAAGATTCTCTTCTTACTATTTCCTGTTCAGACAACTGCATAATTAATACTTATTTAAAGCCGACAAATATAGTTTATAAACTAATTTTGAGCCCTTTTTTATCCAAATATTTTATAAATATCGGCTTCTTCACCGGCAACAAAAAGTTCGTCACCCTCGTCAAACTTTATATTCGGATTACTGATGATTTCTGATTTACCAGCCACTTTTCTTATAAATACCGATATGTTGTGTTTGTTACGCAAATCGAGTTCCTTCAAAGGTTTGCCCGCCATACGTTTGGGTACTTTTACGCTTACCAATGATATGTTGGCATCTAAAGTAAATATTTCTTTAATATTGGGATGTGTAATGCGGTTGGCCAAACGTTGTGCTATTTCGTTTTCGGCCAAAATGACTTCATCGGCACCCAATTTTACCAACACTTCTTTTTGAAGCATGGTATTGGCTTTGGCTATAATATTTTTGACTTTTAATTTTTTTAAATGTGTCAATGTCAAAACACCTGTTTCTAAACTACTACTAGTGCCCAACACAATATAATCGAATTTTGAGGCGTCAATACGTTCTAAAACTTCTACGTCGGTTACATCGGCGGTAAGTGCTACAGTAACATCATCTTTAATCTGGTTTATTAAATGTTCGTCCTTATCAATGGCCATAACCTTGTGACCATTGGCGTACAATTTAAGGGCTAAAGCATAACCAAATGTTCCCAAACCAATAACTAAAATATCTTTTGCCATAATTTTATCCTAAAACCACCCTATCTTCGGGGTATTTAATTTTTATTTCTTTTTGTTTGCGTAAGGTTATCATTGCCAATGTTGCTGGGCCTATACGTCCTAAAAACATACACAAAATTATGATTATTTTTCCATACATCCCCAACTGTGCCGTAATTCCCAAACTGAGTCCTACTGTTCCTAAAGCCGAAATGACTTCGAAAAAAGTATCAAAAAAGCCAAACGGGTATTTTAACAACAGTAAAACCGAAGCCAAAATAATGGCCATAAAATAAACCACTACCAAGGCCAAAGCGCGTAAAATAATTTTATGCGTTATGTGCCTGTTAAAAATATTTATTGATGTCTCGCCACGTAAAACTTTAAAAATAGAATAGTTAACTATAAAAAAAGTGGTGGTTTTTATACCACCTCCTGTAGAACCTGGCGAAGCACCCACAAACATTAAAAGTGTAATTACCAACAAACTAACCATATGCATTCCGCCCATATTTACAGAGTTAAACCCTGCGGTACGTGCTGTTACCGACTGAAACAGACTATCAGTTATTGAGGTGTTGGTTTCTACTAAAAAAATAAAGAATGCGCCCATAAACACTAAAAATAAGGACGTATAGACCACAATTTTAGTATTCAGGCTAAAACGATTTCTAAATCTGCGGTTGTGGTAAACTTCGTAAATAACAAAATAGCCCAAACCGCCAATAATAATCAGTGCCATAACGGTATATTTTACCAACCAGTGTGTACCGATTAAACTGTTATCAAAAGAAGAGAAACCTGCATTACAAAAAGCAGAAACCGATTGAAACACACCGTGGTAAATAGCCTGTTTTGGCGAAAATCCTTGTAAATAGAATCCCAAACTAATTAAGGATGCGCCAATAATTTCGGTCACAAAAGTAATCCGTAAAATAAATTGTAAAACCCCATCGCTACTCTTCAAGTTGATACTGTCTTGCAATTGCGAAAAAGACAGCCGTTGTTCTAAATCTAAATTGCCACGAATAAGCTGAATTAACGAGGTGGTAATGGTCATAATACCAATGGCTCCTAGCTGCATTAAAATCAATAAAACAATTTGCCCCAACAGACTAAAATCGGTTGTTTTTACCACAATTAGACCCGTTACACAAACAGCACTGGTAGCTGTAAATAAGGCATCTATAAAAGAAAGTGGTGCAAGAGTACGCATTTCTGAAAAACTCAGAACAAATGCGCCCGCTATAATCAAAAAAGCAAAAGACAGTAACAAATAGTGCCACGGATTGAGTTTTTTATGTCTAAAACTGGTCATATTTAAAGGCTAAGCAAACAAAGATAGTATAAATTTCAGCTAAATTTTGATACTTTTTTAGTACACTTTTTTTTTAGACCTTTGAAAAAAATAAATTATGAGTTTTTGGCGCGTTATTTTGGCTATTTTTTGTCCACCCCTTTCAGTAATCGGTAAAGGTTGTGGTTCAATTCTAATTGTTTTTCTGTTGACCTTGGCAGGATGGGTTCCTGGTGTCATTGCTGCATTAATAATATTGAATAATCCAGATCGATAATGCAATCTGTTTTATTTGAAGATTTAGGCACTAAAGATTATAAGGCTACTTGGAAATACCAAGAACTTCTTTTTGAGACCATTCTCAAAGTCAAAAAAGCAAACAAAAACTCAAGCATTGCTACCAAAAATCATTTTCTTTTCGTAGAACACCCCCATGTGTATACCTTGGGTAAAAGTGGCAATTTTAATAATTTACTCCTTACAGAAGCGCAACTTAAAGCCAAAGGTGCTACTTTTTACAAAATAAATCGCGGTGGCGATATTACCTATCACGGCCCCGGACAGATTGTGGGCTACCCTATTTTAGATCTCGAAAATTTCTTTACAGATATTCATAAATATATGCGTTTTTTAGAAGAAACAATCATCAGAACACTTGCCGAATACAATATAAAAGGAATGCGCAGTGATGGCGAAACTGGGGTTTGGTTGGATGTAGGCTCGCCCTTTACTCGTAAAATTTGTGCTTTAGGGGTGCGTAGCAGTCGTTGGGTAACCATGCACGGATTTGCCCTAAACGTCAATACCGATTTGGGCTTTTTTGATCATATTATTCCTTGTGGTATCCGCGGTAAAGCGGTAACTTCTATGCAAGCCGAGTTGGGAAAACCCATTGATCAAAATGAGGTTAAAATAAAAATACTTAAACACTTTGCAGAGATTTTTGAGGCGGTTTTTGTTTAGCTGTATTCTTTTTTAAAACACACCCCTAACCCCTCTGTAGAGGGGAATTGTTATGATTGGTTTTATAATGACTTAAAAACTAAACCAATTTTTACTATTTTTGATAACGAACAATTAATTAAAAACGACCAACTATAATCAGGGATGTTCAAAGGACGAAATACAAGACACCCATTTCTAAAGGCCATTAAATATCCAATTTTAATTGCTCTGGCAACAATCTAAAAGTCTTGCGATGCAACGGCGTTATACCAAATTGTTTTATAGCTTCTCTGTGCTGTTTAGTGGGGTAGCCTTTGTTTTTATTCCAATGATATTCTGGGAATTTTAAATGCAATGCGGTCATAAAGTCATCACGATAGGTTTTGGCTAAAATACTGGCGGCAGCAATACTCATAAATTTGGCATCGCCTTTTACAATTGTTTGATGTGCAATGTTATTATAAGGTTTAAATCTATTGCCGTCAACAATAATAAATTCGGGTTGTACTTTTAATTTTTTAATAGCATGGTGCATTGCTTTAATTGAAGCGTTTAGTATGTTTATGTTATCTATTTCCTTTTCATCTATAAAAGCCACACCAAAAGCCAAAGCTTCGGCTTCAATAATCGGTCTGAGCAATTGTCTGTTTTTTTCTGAAAGTTGTTTTGAATCGTTTAACAATGAATGCTTAAAATTAGAGGGGAGAATAACTGCAGCTGCAACCACTGGCCCTGCCAAACAACCTCTTCCTGCTTCGTCAGTACCTGCTTCTAATTTGAATTCAGAATAATTGTTTGCCAACATAGCTTCAAAAGTATTCAAAAAAATACAATTTGTTTGGCCTATTCTTTAACAAAATATTTATACCAAAAAGTTTATCTTTGCCTTTCATAAAATTGTATGAAAAAACTTCTAATTTTTGGTATTTTGATGTGTTTTTGTTGGCAAACACATGCCCAAATACGTGATTTTATAAAAAGAAATAGAACTGTTACAAATGGCCGGTTTAATCAAAATGACTCTACTTTTAATAAATTTGTTGATGTTAAAATTTTAGGTAAAACCCATTTTACCGATTACAAAATAATTTCATACTACAACGACACCACATTTATTGACACCACTCTTACAATTCAAAAAGAATACAAACACAATTATATTTTAAGAGATAATTTTGAATTGATGCCTTTTGAAAATATGGGGCAGACTTTTACCCAGTTGGGATTTAACTTTAATGATGTGGCACTGTTTCCTACTCTAGGTGCTACTGCCAAACGCTTTAATTTCTATACTGTAAAAGATATTAACTATTATCGTGTGCCAACGCCAAGTACCATATTTACACATAAAACTGGATTTCAACAGGGACAAATGTTGAATTCTTTTTTGACAATGAACACCTCAGAACGTCTCAATTTCTCGATAGCCTATAAAGGTTTGCGGTCTTTGGGATTTTACAGAAACGAATTGAGTAGTCACGGAAATTTTAGTTTCACTCTTAATTACCGAACCAAGAATGACAAGTACAGCATAAGAGGTCATGTGGTAAACCAAGATTTAACCAACAATGAAAATGGTGGGCTTGTCAGCTCAGCCATTCCCCTTTTTATAAATAACAATCCACAATTTATACAACGTTCGCGGTTAGATGTGAATATAAGTAATGCCTCTAGTGTGCTTCGTGCCAATCGGTATTATTTTGAGCAAGACTATAAAATTTGGCAAAAGCAGGATACCCTAAATAAAACAAAATCGTTTTTGCGTATCGGGCATATTTACAACTACCAATTATCGCATTACGAGTTTCGCCAGTCGAGCTCATCTCCATCTGTTTTTGGAAATGCCTCTAAAGCCATTAATGACAAACTTATCTTAAAGAAAAAATACAATCAGTTATTTTTGTCCCTTAAAGCACCAATCGTATTAGGAGAAGTGGCTTTTAAACTTGAAAATTATAATTATGATTATGGCTATACTGCCGATACAACTGTTACCACAACCACGCTACCAAACAAACTTAAAGGCAATACACTTGCCATTGGTGGCATGTGGAAAGCACGGTTAAAGCATTTTTACCTCAATGCCGATGCTTCTAATATTATAACTGGCCCCCTAAGTGGCAATAGGCTTAAAGCGGATGCCATTCTTAGAAAAGACAGTCTTTATGCGCTCACCGTAGGGGTATTAATAAACAGTAAATCGCCTAATTTTAATTATTTACTTTACAGAAGCGCCTATGATGCTTACAACTGGCAGAACGATTTTAAAAATGAACATTTAAAAAACATCCACGCCAGTATAAAAACAGAAAAATATGGCGAAATTGAAGCCCAATTCAACAGTATTACAAACCATACTTATTTTGGTTTTCCCGATAGCACTACGCTACAACCCAAGCCAGAGCAAGCCTCAAAAAAGATAAACTATTTTAAAATAAAAATCCATAAGGAATTTAAAAGGGGAAAATTTGCCTTAGACAATACCCTTATGTACAACAATGTGTCAAGTGGTTCTGATGTGTTTAGAGTACCTAGTTTGGTAAGCAGAAATACATTGTATTATTCCGATTTCTTTTTTAAAGGAAAACCTTTGTATTTGCAAACGGGTATTAGCTTTAGGTATTTTAGTGCCTTTTTTGCCAATAATTTTAATCCGCTATTAAACGAATTTAGTTTGCAAAACGACACTAAAATTGGGGGCTACCCAATGTTCGACTTTTTTATAAATGCCCAAATACAACGCACACGTCTCTTTTTAAAAGTAGAACATTTTAATCCTGGATTTACAGGATACAACTACTTTTCGGCACCTAATTACCCCTATCGGGATTTATCTGTGCGTTTTGGTTTGGTGTGGAATTTCTTTATTTGATTTAAAGCTATCAGAATAGTTAAATTTCAGAAAATATATTACTCAATAATAATTTTACGATTTAGGGTACTACCGTTAATAAGGGTCACTTTTACAATGTAAACACCTGCTGAAAGGTCGCTTATTTTTATTTGGGCTGTTTTGTTATCTATAAAAATAGTTTTTATCGTTTTACCTTGTAGGTTATAAATTTTCATACTGTAAACAGGCGTATCAGAAAGGACATTTAAATTGGTCTTTGTAGGATTCGGGTAAACATATGTTTTGTAAGTATCTAAAGGGTTTAGGTGTCCATCAGACAAGACATTATCCGCTATTACAACTTGATTTTCGACGGTTATTTGTCTGTTATCATTACAAAATTGCCTCTTTATAAATTTTGAAAAACGTTCAATATGGTAATCGTAAGTATAGACATCATGACAGCCATCATTGGGCGGCGGGGCATCAAAATAATTGTATTCATAATTCTCATTCAGGGTTTTAAGTCTTTTAGAAATCTCGCAAGAACCCTGAGCCAACTCGTAATTAGAACAACTGTAATAATTATTAGTAGCACAAGGAACCAAACTGTCTCCTGTACAATGCATTAGAAGCGTGGGAATCACATTGTCAATGGTAATTAATGAAGTGTCGGGAACTGCGCCCCACATACTAAACATGCCGGCCAACGAAAAAGAATCCGTTAAGGTATTACTGGCTGTTTCTAACAGCCCCAAAGAATCCTTGAGATGCATGGTGGGATAACTCGTATCAAAGGTGTTTTGTGTAAGATATTGAAGACCTAAACTAGACACCCCGCCGGCACTGCTACCCGCCACATAAATTTGTGTGGTATCTATTTTAACTATACTATCTGCATTGTGTACCAAAAACCTAATAGCCGCTTTTTGGTCTTGAAGGGCGCGGTATAAGGCCTTAATTGAAGAGGTCCTGTCGCCCAAACAATTAAAAGGGTAGCCCGCAGTTATTGATGTGGGAATGGTATCATAATGTTTTCCCAAGCCCACATCCCAGCCGATTCTATAATCAATAGTAGCCGCTACAAAACCGCGTTTGGCCAATTCTCTACAATGGTATCTGAATTGTCTTCTTGAGCCAAGGTAAAACCCTCCAGCATGAATCATAACAATTAGTGGGCGTTTGGCTAAAGGGTCTGCGCTGGTTTTAGGAAAATAAACATCCATAAACAAATTCTGAATGGCTGCGTCTTGCCAATTGTAGTTGGCCCCATATTGAACGGTAACCGAGTCGATCTGACTCATTGAAAAATAATTGGCATCAAATCTGTTTGATACACAATACTGCGCATGCGATAATTCAAAAATCAATAAAAATATTAGTAATATTAGTGGGGGTTGTTTATGTCTCATATTTGTGAGGCTAATTATTTTGTTTATAATCTTAAAATTCCTGTTACTCATTTAATTTTCTCACAACAAAAGTGGTAAAATCTTCGTTACTGGGATTAGCATACAACAAGGGGTTACTGCCGTAATAAACAACATTATTAACACCGAGAACATCGGCACGTTTTTTAAGTTCTCTGGCATGAAAGGCATGATGTACCATTACCTCGGAGCGTGTTGGATAAACTACAGGCTGTTTAATATTACTTACCCAAATTTCTGGATCATCTTGTGTAAACATAGCCAACATATCTACTTTTTTTCTATAAGATTGAACTTGAGGCAAGTTGTATTCGTCCATACTTTGAATACCGTACAAACGTGTTATTTTATTGGCCAAAACAGAATTAGAAGCCACATCGTTAAGGGTTAAATTGTAGTCTGTAAAAACATCGTTAATCCAGCGGTCAACATTATAAGAGGCTTGCGATTCGTGTACAGCCACTCCTGAAACCCGTGTAGATTCTCTTAAAACCGAATCGGGGTTGTTCACATCTCTCATATCGTCGTGAAAAGCTATCCATAACGATGTACCCGCACCAGCCGATTTTCCTGTTAATACAACTTTTTTATTCAGATTAAAATCGGCTGCGCGGCTTCTTATATATTGCAAGGCTCTTTTAACATCGTTCATCGGTTTTAAAACACCTTCTGTTTCGCCTGTTTGCTCTAAAAAAGTGTAAGAAATGGTGGCAAAAGCGATATTATTTCTCAGATATGTTCTAATATCATCTGCCCGAACAGCACCATAGGCAATTTCTTTATAGCCACTCACAAAGCCACCGCCATGAATAAAGAGCACAATGGCTGTTGGTTGTGAAGTGTTGGGTAAGAAAATATCAAATTTTGTCCGTTCATTTGTATTGTATGCAATATCTTTTGCAAATTTAGCATCAATACCTTGTAAATCTATGGGAGAAGCTGAAAATTCAATAGGGGTTATTAATGGGGGTTCAATAACTTGAGATGTGTTACTGCTACAAGACATCAACAGTGGTAAAACAATTGCCAATATGTTTTTTTTAAGAAATTTGATTATTTTATTCATTAGTTATTATTGATTTAAAACCGCAAGTAAAAATCTCAATCAGACATTCTTAAAGTGAGGGGTAACTATTTTATTGCCCTTTAGACTTCAAAAGAGAACAAAGGTTTAATAAATGTTCTAAATAGCACAAACAAGGTCTGCTTTATTTTATAATGGAGGCTTCTTTATCGTATCCTAATGAAGTATAACCGGTTTTAATCTGACATTATTTTAAACATTTCCTTAATAGGACTTGTATAATCAGATATTTTTCTCCCTTTTCCGATATGAATTGGACACATGTTTATTCGGTTTGTCAAATCCTTTATTGGCATGCTTTTTAGAGTTCCAAATTCATGTTTCCACCAATCTAATTCGTATAAACGGTGGTTTTAAAATCCAGCCATTCTTCTGTCGTTATCGGTTGGAAAAAATTCGAGTTTACCGACAATTTCACTGAGTTTTTAAAAATTTGTTATAATGCCATCGTAAGTGAGTTGTCCATAGAATGCATTCTTAAAAATTACATCAATTGATTTTAAATCTTCCGCTTTTATATCGGTCAGTATGACGTTGTATTGGGTTTTGGCATTCGAAATTAACCAGCATTTTTTTCGGCTAACATAAAATAAGGTTGCGTTCCACTTTCCCAATATTCCGCAATCTATTTTCTGCTTCTTTTTGATTAATTTTTTAACCTGTTTTTCAAGTTTTCTAGATGTGTAAATTGGCGTTCTCATTTAATGGTGTACAATAGTTTTGGTTATTGTTTAAGCGTGGATAATTCCCAGACTAAAGCAGATATGATAAAGATACTAATTTTTTAAAAATATTACAGAGCCATGCTGAATTGTAACTGCAGTGCCCTAATTTTAAGCATTCATTTTTTATAAAAATGAGATTGTTTCTTCATTTTGTGGCGTTTATACTGAGCGATAGCCGAAGGGTTTCAGTCATTGCAATGACGTAGCCTGTTGATTTCCTAAACACAACTTGTTTTCTTACATCAAACTCCTTTAGATTTGTTTTTGAGAATTACCCATAAAAGCAACCGTGTTCATCTTCTTTAATAATTCCGATAATCTTTTCGATATGTGTTGATTCTGGGAATGGTTTATAAAGTTCCCATTTACCGCTCGCACGCATCCAATATAAATGCCACACTTGTCTTGATTTATAGAATCTAATTTTTGCGAATTCAATGTTTTGTATTTCTTTCGGATTGTCCCAAACCGGTCTAATTTCATAAAGTATTGCAACTTTCCCTTCATAAGAATATCCGAAATCGAGTTTCGCGCGAATTTCTGGATTATCTGGACGCAATGATTCCACGTATTTTTTTATTGTGGATTCGTTTATGTCAAATGTATTTCCTGTCATTTATTAGATTTTTATTCGGCTTGTGTACAACTACCATATCTCAACAAATATAGTTATTTATCAGTTTATATATTTAGCAACAAAAGTTTTACTTTGTTTTCAACTGTCTTATTTTAATATTAAAATAAGCAAAAATTAATGTCATAATGGGGCTTATCAAATTAAAAAAGGCATACCACACATATTCTACTGTTCCAACACCCAATGTTTTTGATTGATAGGCACCGCCTGTATTCCAAGGGAAGAGAATTGAAGTTACAGTACCTGCATCTTCTAGGGTACGACTCAAATTCTCAGGTGCCAAACCTTTATCTTTAAAAGCTTTTTGATACATTTTTCCGGGTACCACAATTGCCAAATATTGGTCGGATGCTGTGCCGTTAAAAAAGATACAAGTGGCTGTTGTGCTGGCAAATAAACCAAAGGTACTTTTAGTAAGATTTAATAAACTGCTTGTGATTTTTTGAAGCGCTCCTACAGCTTGCATCACACCACCAAAAAACATCGCACATAAAATAAGCCAAATAGTTGAGATCATTCCGGCCATACCTCCAGATGAAAAGAGTTCGTTCTCGTCTAAAATTTTATTCCCCGAAGGAATATAAACACTATTGGTAATGGCATTCATAACGCCTTTATAAGCGCTGTTAAAAGTAAGCGTATCGGCACCAGCCACTTGCTTGACGATATCAGGTTGAAAAATAATGGCAAAAATACCTGCCAATATTGTCCCAATAAAAAGAGCTGTTAGTGGTTTGGCTTTTTTTATAATCATTACAATCACTAAAACAGGCACTACAAAAAGAATAGGGGTCACATTAAAAGTTTGTTTGATACTTACCAGTAAACCAGAAGCGTCTTGTAGTTCTGTGCCTTCGTGTTGAAAACCCAATATTAAAAATATGACTAAAGTAATAATCATTGTGGGAACAGTAGTGTACATCATATAACGTACGTGTGTAAAAACATCGGTTCCCGCCATAGCGGGTGCCAAATTGGTGGTGTCGGAAAGTGGCGACATCTTATCGCCAAAATAGGCGCCTGAAAGTACGGCGCCTGCAATCATACCCATAGGCAATCCTAAGGCTTTACCAATACCCATTAAAGCAATGCCAATGGTGGCCGTGGTTGTCCAAGAACTGCCTGTTGCCAACGATATTATTGAAGCAATAATAACAGCTGCCACCAAAAAGAAAGTAGGATTTAATATCTGCAAACCGTAATAAATCATCGTTGGAATAATACCACTAATAAGCCAAGTACCTGCCAAAGCACCCACCATCAATAAAATTAAAATAGCCGAACTGGTAGATTTAATATTCTTGGCTACTTTATTCATCATTTTATCGTACGAAACATTGTTTCTAAAGCCGACAATGGCCGCAAAAACACCGCCTAAAATGAGGGCAAACTGGTTGGGACCACCTGTGGCATCATCACCGTATAAATGGACATTAAAAGCCAATATAGCGACTAAAATTACCAAAGGTATTAAAGCTTGAAAAAGGGTGATTTTTTTGATATTTGCAGACATAATGATTTTAGGAATGATAAGAATGAATTAAAAAAGTCCCACTTTCGCAAGATTCTATTTTTTAAACGCGGTAGTAATCGCCTTTCCAATTTTTAATCGCTTTTTTGATGGCATTTTCGCTTAAATTTTCTTTAACGGCCTTGTCTGCCAGAGTCGGAAATTCTTCATCGGCTGCAAAGCGCAAACCCACAATTTGCCTTACCGATAAATTGGATGGTAATTGCTTATTTGTCAAGAGATAATACCGCAATTTTTCTTCAACAACTATAGCACGGTCTTGGGCCTTTAAAGCAAAGCCACGCGAAAAGAAAAAAACTAAGAGTAACAAAAAGCTCATCAATACAATTAATGAAGCAGCGTACACATTTTCGGATGCCGAATGAAGTAAATTCATTATTGAACCAACGATTAAAGCTAATAACCCTAACAATCCTAATACGTGGTAAGCAAATATATATTTGGGGTGGTTTTTGTAATTTTGAGTTTTCATAATTAAATTTTTAATTTTAGGTTATAAATATAACTTTTTTAATTTAATAAAACAGCGTTTAAGCATTGCTGAATTTATCTCAATAAACCACATCGACACAGGTATACGGGTAATAAAGCATTTGTAAAACGAGCTGTCCTAGAGACAAGAGTCATAGAGATATCTGCAGGCTGCAAGTTAAGCCCTAAATATTTTCGCCCACCAAAGCAAAATGCAAGGGAGGTTTTAAACTTTTATGAAAATTTTTCTCTTAAAAAGGGAATAGCCCAACCATAAATACAAAGCAACTGCAACCAAGGCATAACTTAATGATGCTAATTTTTGATTGGTAATGAAACTTGTAAAAAAGGTGTGATAAAGCCACTGGTGTACAGACTGATTTTCATTTACTTTCACTAATCCGAAAGTTTTTTCTAAAAAATAAGAAAGGAAATAAATTGAAATGGCATTGGTTCCTAAGTGCTTAAAGATACCGCCTATTTTAATCTTTTTTATATCAGATATAAAATATATCAGCGCCAATAAAAGAGTTGCCAAACCACTTGTTACCAAAACAAAACTACTGCTCCATAAGGCCTTATTTATAGGAAACCAATTATTCCAAATCAATCCAATTACCAACATAGCTATGCCAGACCAAATAAACTTTATTACTTTATTATCGCCTTGAGCCATCAATATTTTACCAACTAAAATACCAGCCAAACTAGAAACCACCGATGGAAATGTACTTAGCAATCCTTCAGGATCATAATCAAGTCTCCAAGTGTGTTTGCCAAATATTTTTAAATCTAAATAACTTGCCCAATTATTTGGGACTCTTTCAAATGATGGTTTCATCCCGTTTAAAGGAACAAACCCCATCCAAAGCCAATAAATTATTAAAATACTCAAACTAATTATCAAAATAGATTTCCAACTAAAGTTAAGATTGATTACCGCCGCAATTAAAAACACCACACCAATACGTTGTAGTACACCGGGAATTCTAACCGTTTCTAAATTTTCTATAAATGGAAAATAGGGTAAAAATAAATTTAAAAACAAACCTAAACCTATTATTTTCAAACTTCTAATAATTATTTTTTTATAGGCTGCTGCATTGTTTACCTTATTTTTATAAGCCAATGAAATGGATAATCCCACAATAAACAGAAAAAAAGGAAATATCAAATCGGTTGGCGTTAATCCATGCCAAGCAGAATGTTCTAAAGGTGCATAAATGGCTCCCCAAGTACCAGGTGTATTTACTAAAATCATTGCAGCAATGGTAAGCCCTCTAAATAAATCGACAGATTGAATTCTTGTTTTCATAACTATAAAATATTGATACTAATTTTTTTCCAAATTTTGATTAAGAAATAACCAGAAACAATTGCTAGAGTACCTAATATTAAGGCATAAGAATAATCGCCATAAATTAAATAGCCTGTAGTAAACATAGTACTGTAAATTAAGACACAACCCAATAACATAGCAATAATTCCAGACGGCACACTCCATCCCTCTTTATCGGTTACAATTTCAATCTTATCTGCTTTAGCTTTGGTAATAACTTTTTGCCAACCAGGGCCACCCGGTTGAATTTTTCGATAAAATTTTCGTAATACATCATCGCTTTCTGGTTTTGTAATAAATGTTGTAATTAGCCAAACAGTACTGGTTACACCAACTACAATTAAAAATTTTGTATAAGCTGGTAATAGCCCATCTGCTTTATCGAATAAATAGTCATTTACTGTTGGAATTGTCAATACCAATGAAACGATACCAGAAGCAAACATAGCCGATATTTCGCTCCACGCATTAATGCGCCACCAAAACCAACGCAAAATAAAAATGAGCCCGGTACCAGCGCCAAAAACCAATAACAAATTAAACAGTTGTAAGGCATTTTGCATCAGTAAAGCCAAAGCGGCACTTAAAACCATCAGTACAACAGTTGAAATACGCCCAACGGCAACCAATCGTTTTTCAGATGCCTTTGGATTTATTTGTTGTTTGTAAAAATCAAACACAATATAGGAAGATCCCCAATTGAGTTGGGTAGATATGGTTGACATATAAGCCGCTACCAATGAAGTTAAAACCAAACCTAATAAGCCGCTAGGCAATTTTGTCAACATAGCCGAATAGGCTAAATCATTCCCTAATTTACTTTCGGCAATATTTGGAAAAGCGGTATGAATACTGGCCACATCAGGAAAAACCACTAACGAAGCCAAAGCCACAATAATCCACGGCCAAGGTCTTAAAGCATAATGCATAATATTAAAGAAAAATGTTGATCCAATAGCGTGGTTGGCATTTTTTGCAGCCAACATACGTTGGGCAATATACCCCCCACCACCAGGTTCAGCCCCTGGATACCAAGAACTCCACCACTGAACAGCTAGTGGAATAATGAGTAAAGTTACCATCGCTTCTGTATTGTTAAAATCGGGTAGAATAGATAGTTTACCCACTACATTTTCATGAGCCAATAAAGCTTGGATACCGCCTACTTCTGGTATATTAACCAAATAAACAGCGGCCCAAATGGCGCCCCCCATCGCTACAAAAAACAAGATAAAATCGGTGTAAACAACCCCTTTAAATCCGCCAACAGCACTAAAAATAGCGGTTATTAATCCGGCACTAACAACGGTAACCCAAGGATCTAGTCCTAGCATAATACCGCCAATTTTTATGGCCGCTAAGGTTACAGCAGACATGGTTATCACATTAAATATGACGCCTAAATAAACGGCTCTAAATTTTCTTAAAAATTTAGCCGGTTTGCCGCCATAGCGTAATTCATAAAATTCTAAATCGGTTTTTACATTAGATTTTCGCCACAATTTGGCATAGACAAAAACAGTTAAAAGTCCCGTTATTAAAAAAGCCCACCACGACCAGTTTCCAGAAACGCCACTGGTTCTTACAATATCGGTTACTAAATTGGGCGTATCGGTAGAAAAAGTTGTAGCCACCATAGAAACGCCTAACAACCACCAAGGCATTGTGCGACCAGATAAAAAATACTCGGTTGCATTTTTACCAGATTTTTTTGAGACGTATATCCCAATAAATAAAGTAATTGAAAAGAAAGCTATAATAATTGAAAAATCGAAAGTACTTAATGAAACCATTTAAATCATTTTTTAAGACTTTGAAAGTACAAAAATTAATATTTTTATACTTAATTTTTCTACTATTGACATGATATAAATGCTAAAAAGCTTTTTTTTGACTACAAAAAAATAGTAAAGAACAAACCCGAACAAAAATTATTATGTTTCTGATATTTAGATTTCCTCCCATGTATGTCGACAGTCTGGTTTGCGAGAATAACAACTTATCTTTAGAGGAAGCCAAGATGCAAAAACGCCGGGGGATTCTTTTTGATTAAAAACTATTTTTAATCAATTTTAACAAACTGTATAAAGTCATTATTTTTTGCGACAATGATATAATTTGTATTTTTTATATTGATCATAACCATGTCTTTTACATCTCCTGGTGTATACAAACCACTTTTATATCCTTCGATAGGTTTAAAATGTCCCTTACCATCTCCTTCTAAAAACAATCCATTACTTGCATCATTTCTTGGCGTTTCTACTTCAGAATCAAATAAATTACCTGCTATTATAAAATCTAAATTTGAATCGTTATTAAAATCTTTAACAATAATTTGATTGGTATTAGATACCTGTGCCAAATTGGGCAAATTGTGACTAACAAAGTCATCTCCTGTGTTTTCAAGATAGATACTTGCAAAAGATTTTATTTGATAGTGAAGTGATTTTTCTAAATCGGTCTTTGTATAAATATCTTTTAGAGTGGCATTGGCAAAAGAGTTGTAATTTTTATATTTTACTTTTAATGCAGGTATCTGCCCTGAAGAGCAGGACAATCCTCTTACAGGATATTGTTTTCCTTTATTATAATAGCTAAGCACAATATCATTGGTTTTGTTTTTATCAAAGTCATTTAAATAAATATCAAAGGTGGCCTCTTTATTGGCTTTATACTTGTAATTGAGGCCTAAATTTCCAACTATAAAATCCATATCGCCATCCTTATCAAAATCGCCGCTTTTTATACTAAACCACCAACCTCTCGTTTTTTCTAAGTTCATTTTTTTTGTAACATTCTTAAAGAATCCGTGTTCATTTTTAAAAATTGTAATAGGCATCCATTCTCCTACAACAATTAAATCTAGCCATCCATCCTTATTAAAGTCGGTAAAACTTGCACTTGTTACCATTCCCAATTTTTCTAATCCGGGGGCTATTTTAGCCGTCACATTTTTAAACATAGGTTTTCCTATAGTACTCACATTTTCTAAAATGTAGCTATCTGTTGGTAAGGGATAGTTTCCTGGCACTAATCTACCGCCAACAAACAAATCTAAATCGCCATCATTATCGAAATCGATGCTATAAACTCTTGAACCACTAGAAAGCATTTTTGGTAAGGCATTGGTAGATTTTATAAAATTTCCGTGGCCATCATTTACGTACAAACGGTCCTGTAACATTTCTGAATTATAATTAAATTCATTACCGCCACTAACTATATAAATATCGTTATCGCCATCGCCATCGGCATCAAAAATTAAACTGCCCAAATCTTCAAATTTACTGTCTTTATTTATAGAATTAATCTGTTGTTGAACAAAACCCGACTGGCTTTGAAAAAACACGCCTGTTTTATATTTAGAAGCGCCACTTACTATAAAGTCATCTTTTCCGTCACCATTCAAATCTCCAACAGAAATTTTTGGACCTAGAGTAGATGTTTTATGAGGCAGTAAACTTTCTGTAGCAAAATCATTGTAATAATTTTCGTGATGTTTGTATTCTATAGCAACAGCAGTATCTATTACTGTTGTAAATATTTTTTTTGGTTTTTTATTTTCAACCACTTTAGTGGGATTAAACGCCTTGGTATAATCAATTTTTAAAATTTGATTGGCATCAATATTTAAAAGCGTTTGAACTTTTTTATCTGGCCATACAATATTAATTTTATCAACTTTGGTTTTTTTACCCAAACCAAAATATAAGCGAGGTGCCACAGAAGATTGGAAACCTCTTGTTAATGTCATTTCTTGAAATTGAGTCATACCATCATCATCTAATAAACTAACCTTTACACCCAAACCAAATTTATTTTTATCTGGGCCCTTGAATTTTAAAGTTAAATAATGGTGCGACTTTGCATTGCTTGTGTTTTCGAAAACAGCTGCATAATCATCTATATTGTTGGTAATTATCTCTAAATCGCCATCATTGTCTAAATCGGCATAAACACATCCATTAGAAAAGCCTTTATAACTTAATCCCCATTTTTTATTTACTTTTTTGAAGGTTAAATCGCCCATGTTTTTAAACACATAGTTATCAATTTTTTCAGAAGGTATTGCTAGGGTTTTAGCTAGCAAGTTATCTTTTGTTAGTTGTTGTTGTTTTAGTGCATTAAAGTAATCTTTGTTATTTATTTCTCTACGCGTTCCATTAGATATAAATATATCTTTCCAACCATCGTTGTCTAAATCTGCAAAAAGGGGGCCCCAACTCCAATCGGTAGTAGCCACTCCCGCCAATCGTGATATATTACTAAAATAGGGTAAAGAGTCATTCATTAACCCATTATTCATTTGCAGATTATCTTGCATGTATTGGTAGCCAAATCCTGCATTGACGGCTCCCCAAAACAGGGCAGGATTCATACTTGCCATATTTGCTTTTGACCTGCGATTATCGTTAGGTGTCATATCCATTTGGATAATATCTAACAAGCCATCATTATTAAAATCGGCTATATCTACCCCCATACCGTAAAGGGCTGTCTGTTTTGTAAGGTTCTTTACCTCTTCGCTAAAAGTGCCATTTTTATTATTTATATAAAGGTAATCTGGCATGCTAAAATCATTAGAAACATATATATCTGGCCAACCGTCTTTATTGAGGTCTCCAATGGTAACACTATTTGACAAGCCAAAGGATCTTACTCCTGCTTTATCAGTTACATCGGTAAAGGTGTCTCCATCATTCCTAAATAATTTATCGGTTTCAATATCTTTTGTGTTGTGCATTTTAAATTGATAGAAATTATTGGGAGCATCAAATCTTGTTGGGGGATAATTAGCAACATACAAATCTAAATCACCATCCAAATCATAATCAAAAAAAGTGGCTTGTATGCTGTTACCAATATCATCAAGACCATATTTTTTGGCACTTTCAGTAAAGGTTAAATTGCCATTATTGATATATAACAGGTTCTCTTTTGGTTTAAATTTACCACCCACTGAGCAATAAATATCTAAATAACCATCATTGTTTACATCGGCCATGGTAACGCCAGTGAACCATCTATTGTCTCCTAGCACTCCTGCTTGTTTAGATATGTCTTCAAATTTAAGATTCCCTTTATTGAGGTAAAGTTTATTAGAAACCATATTTCCTGTAAAAAATAAATCAATTAAGCCATCATTATTAATATCTCCAGCTGAGATACCGCCCCCCATGTATATATAGGCATAGTTAAGGTAATTAAGGGAATCGGTTTCAATCAAGTTATTAGAAAAATCAATGCCTGTTTTACTTTTTTCTAACTTAATAAATATTGTATTATCACTATTTTTATTTTCACAAGAATATTGTAATAGTACCACACAGATGAGTATAAGTAACTTTTTCATTATAAGAATTTGAACACTAAAGATAATAATTATATTTTGATATATACAAAAAGGACATTATTAATAATGCCCTTTTTGTATATACGTTATTGTAAATTTCCTTTTGATTAAGGAAGGTTCTTCATAAATTAAAATCCAGGATTTTGCTGTAAACTTCCACCACTTAAATCTATTGCAGACAATGGAATTGGCAATATATCATGTTTAGAATCGTAAGGATTAGCCTTGCCAGAGAAAGAAGTTATAACACGTGCCTCATTTGTAAAATAAGCATTCATAATGGCAGGCGCATTACCCCATCTTCTCAAGTCAAATAACCTATGTCCTTCCATACCTAATTCAAGACGGCGTTCCATGTGTACCGCTTTTCTAGCTTCATCTTGTCCTGAAAAAGCTGAGTATGGTTCAATTTGATAGTTAGCGGCATTATTGCCACTGGCATCTTTTACATAAGTCATGTTTTTAGCTCTATTTCTAACCCTATTCACATAATCTAAGGCCATCGGAAGATCACCGGTCTCAACGGCTGCCTCTGCAGCCATTAATAATACATCTGCAAATCTAATAATATGGTAATTAATTCCTGAGCGCTGTTGTCCCCAACCACCAGTACCTTGATTGGCAGATTCTCCAGCATGATAAATATTCTTCTTTGGCAAGTATGGTCCCGAAATATCAGCAAAACTGGCACGAATCCAATCTTTTCCTGGCATAACTTCCCATCCGTTATAATCTATACCACGTCTACCAACAGTATAATCTAATCTGGGATCTAATGGGCCTGTTTCTGGTGTAAAAGAATCAGCACTATTGACACCATAGTCGTTTGCTACATCTGTTTGGTTAAAAGTATCTAGTAAAGGTAACCCACTTCCATCAGTTTGGTAAGCATTTACCAAATCTTGAGAAGGCTGGTAAAAACCACAACAAGAATTAAAAGGGCCTCCTCCAGGAAAGTTTAAGGTTCCTCCAAGGTTTCCATTAGGGGACAAACCTGAATCTGCAGTAAATTGAATAGAAAAAATTGATTCTGATCCATTTTCGCCTGCCAAGCCAAAATTATCTACAAATTCTGGAAGAAGTGCATAGGGGCCATTATTAATTACATCGTTCAATTGAACCAAAGCTTCAGACCATTTTCTTTGTTGTAAATAAACCTTTCCTAAGTATGCTTTTGCAGCCCATGAATTTGCCCGTCCCACTTCTGCACCATTATTTGCAGGTAAATTACTTATTGCAAATTGAAAATCAGCTTCAATTTTGTCCCATATCGTTCCTGGATTGGGTTGGTTAAATTCTGTATTGGCATAATTAGCTTCTGAGATATAAGGAACATTACCATAGATTTTTTGAAGTTCATAGTTATAGTGTCCTCTTAAAAATCTTGCTTCGGCTAATTGTTTTGTAAAATCGCCGCCTCCTTGAATGTTATTTATCAAAGAAATGACAGCATTAGCTCTGTTTTCACCAGCAAAGAGGCCATTCCATTTTCCAAAAATATAAGGATTTCCACTGGCCCAATCATAAGTCTCTAGTAAAAACAAATCGGCTTGATCGCCATCTGTACTTCCTTTATGTGCATCATCAGACAACACATCAAACCACCAGTTATCACCACTAACGGTCCAGTCTGCAGCTCCTTGATTGTTTCTAATTCCATCAAGAGCTGAATAGGCTCCAGTTAATAATAAATTAATACCCTGCTCATTTTGAAGGGTGGCATCACTCAGAGCTCCTACAGCAACTGAACTTGTAAAATTATCTGTATTACATGCTAATACTCCAATTAGCAATAGTAAAAAATAAACTAATCTTTTTTTCATTTTTTTAAAATTTTATGTTAACGCCTAAAGTGATTATTTTAGACACTGGGAAAGTGTTATAGTCAATACCTAAAGATAGATTGTCATTAGAAATAACCTCAGGATCAAACCCCTTGTATCCAGTTATGGTTAATAAATTAGACCCTTGTAGGTAAAAACGAAAAGAATCTACACCCATTTTATCTGTAACATCGCTCGAAAAAGTATACCCAAACTGTACATTTTTAAGTCTTAAAAAAGACCCATTCTCTACAAAATAAGAATTTGGTTGCGTTTCACTATTTGTAATTGTTTGACTTAAAGCAGGCAAACTTCCATTGGGGTTGCTTGCACTAAAAGAATCAAGTACTCTTGTACTTCTGTTTCCGTTAAAGAAAGTAGGGAAATCTGTAAATATCTTCTCATAGTTATAAATATCGTTTCCTACTGAACCTGATAGGAATACAGAAAGGTCAAATGATTTATAGGCTGTATTAAAATTAAATCCAAAAGTAAAATCAGGATGTGGAGAACCTATAAAGGTTCTATCTTCGTCATTAATAACACCATCATTATTTAAATCTTTATATCTAAATCTTCCAACACCATCAGCAGCGGTTACAAAACCTTGATCGGCACCAGCTGTAACTTCGGATTCAGATTTAAAAATACCATCAACTACGCGTCCGTAAAAAGAAGATATAGGTTTGCCAACCTGTGTTCTTGTAACAGCCCCTCCTCTTAAATTTGTTCTACCTACCTGAAAATCACTAATCAAACTCGTAACCACATTTTTGTATGAAGAAATATTTCCGCTAATACTGTATGACCAATCCGAATTTGTTTCCTTTTGATATCCAACACTAATATCCATACCTGTGTTTTTAATACTTCCTACATTTACAAGAGGTGCTTGTGCATCTATAGCTGTTGAACTGATTAGACTGTTGTCTCGCGTTATTAAATTATTAGTTTTAATACTAAAATATTCAACTGATAATGAAAGATCATTATTAAAAAAACCTAAGTCAGCACCAATATTTGTAGAATTACTCGTTTCCCATTTTAAATTAGGGTTCCCAACTTGACTTAGCATTGCTCCTGTGGTAATTGAAGTACCATCAAATGAGTAATTGGCTAAATTTTCATTTAGTGATGAAATGTTTATAGTTGGATTATCCGTTGGCAAAGTTTGATTTCCCAATTCGCCATAAGAAACTCTTAATTTTAAATTGCTAATCATGGCATCTTGAGGATAAAAAGATTCTTTATCTATTTGCCATCCACCGCTAAATGCAATAAAAGTATCGCTTTTGTTTTTACCTATAAAGCGAGAAGATTTATCTCGTCTAACAGTTGCCGAAGCTAAATACTTTCCTTCGTATGAATAATTAACTGTTCCAAAAAGTGAAAATAGGGATGAATTTTGTTTATAAGCATAATCAACATTTGTAGCTCCTGATCCATTATTTAACAAATAAAAATCGGGTGTTTCAAATAAAAATCCAGATCGGTTAACTCCTTTCCCATCACTATTTGTTGCTAAAGCCTCTATACCAACCAAAAAATTGACAGAGTGTTTGCCATATGTTTTATTGTATTTTAAAGTGTTATCCCAAGTCCATGAATAATTATTACTATCAAAAAGTCTCAGTGTATTTGTAGAAATAGGTTCTGAGTGCTCAGGATCTAGTGACTGAAAACTTTCGCCATTAAAAGCTTCTATGCTTCCACTAATAGTTGACTTAAAAGTTAAATCATCATTTATATCAGCTTCAAGATAAACATCGCCAAAGGCTCTAAAAGATTTATTGTGATTGTTTTTACCTCTAACCAAACCGGCAACAGGACTTCTTGAATTACCCAATCCTGCAGCAGAACTATAGGTACCTGCCAAATTTCCATTATCATCATAAACAGGAATTAATGGACTGCTTCGTAGCGCATTATCAACTTGAGAGCCCATGCCAGGATTTGTAATATTTGAAAATGAAGCCGATAAATGTTCACCTATACGTACTTTATCTTTTAATTTAAATTCAGAATTCAATCTTGTAGTACCCCTTTTAAAACCTGTATTTAGAAGTATGCCTTCTCTATTTAAATAGCTAAAAGACATAAAATATTTTCCTGTTTTATTTCCATTTTGTACTGATACAGAGGCATTTTGAGTTTTACCAGATGTTGTAATTGCCTTCATCCAATTGGTTCCTCCGCCAGGCTTAACAGTTGCATTTACCGATATACCCAATAATTTTACAGGTATAACAGGACTCGCTCCAGATCCATATTGAGGGTGTGTTAATACGGCACCATCATTAGCAAGACTTTGAAATATCATTTCGCCATGTTGCTGTGTATTTAACAAACTAGGAAGATTATCTGCCGTAGAATTTCCTGTATAGAAATCAACAGAAATTTTAGGTTCAGACATATTGTATCCCCCACTTTTTGTTGTAATAATAATAACCCCATTAGAAGCCCTTGCGCCATAAATTGAAGCAGCGCCATCTTTTAATACATTCATTTGTTGAATGTCTGAAGGGGCTATGCTGTTTAAAATAGAAGCATCATCTGTTTGAACCCCATCAATAATATATAATGGATTCGTATTATTACTTGTACCAAAACCGCGAATTGTAATTTTTGGTGAGGTACCAGGTTGTCCAGAGTTAACAACCTGGACACCAGAAACTCTACCTTCAAGTAACTGAGCTGCATTTGTAACAGGTACTTTAATAGATTCTGAAATATCTACTGACGCAACAGAACCTGTTAAATCTGCTCTTGTTTGAGAAGTATAACCAACAACAACTACTTCATTTAATTGGCTTGCACTTTCTTTAAGTTTAATATTTATAGTGGCACGTCCATTTATGCTAACTTCTTGAGTAACATAACCAACAAAACTCACCACCAAAACTGCATCAGATGTAACTTCTTTTAATGAATATTTTCCATCAAAGTCTGTTTGAGTTCCATTTTTCGTACCTTTAATAATAACTGAGGCTCCGGGCAATGGCCCACTGGCATCAGATACCACTCCAGAAACTGTTTGTGCTTCAGCAAAACTGCAAAGCATAAAAATTCCTATAAGTAGTAAATACCTAAGTAGAAGTAAATTGTTTTTCATAATTAGTTAAGGATATTTAAGTTAATAATATGTTAATATTTCATAAAATAATCATAAAATCCTCTAATGGAAAAATTTAATATACAAACAACATAAAATTTACAATGAAAAGCATCTATTTATAGATTAACTATTATTGACTGCTGATTTACTTGGGTTTTTAATAAGAATATATAAGTACTGTCTAAACCATATATTTTATAATCTCTTAAGTTGACGCCAATGTGATGCATCGAGACACTGGTAGTCTTAACTTCTTTAATTTCAAGAAGGTTTTTAAAATAAAAAAGCACCTATCAATAAAGATAAGTGCTTTAATAAAGAAAGGCAGTGACATACTCTTCCGCCTGGAATGGCAGTACC
>JAKIUU010000032.1 GCA_021647405.1 Flavobacteriaceae bacterium | reverse complement strand
TCTTTAAAATGATTTCTGCACGATTCTTCGCTATCAAAATGAGCTGTAAAACTAAATATATTCATATCTTTATTTTCTCTAAAGATAAGCATTAATTATCAATTATTAGTGTTTGCGGACATACAAAAATTTATTATAGTATATCATTGGGCAAAATTTTTACCTAATAAGTTTTTTGATGAGATTAAAGAACTGCAAAATCTGGCTAAAAACAATGATAATCTTGAGTTGGTTCTTGTGAATATAGATTTCATGAATTCTAATCCAGAATAAAAGAAGTCGATTTTTGCCAAGTTACTCTACAAATATCAAACATGTATCGCCCTATTCCCCGTAGCGGCTAAAGCCGCTTCTTTAATAGCCTCGGTATAAGTAGGGTGCGCATGACTCATACGTGCCACATCTTCGGCACTGGCACGGAATTCCATAGCGGTAACCGCTTCGGCAATCATATCTGCCGCACGGGCACCAATCATATGAACGCCTAAAATTTCGTCGGTTGTGGCATCGGCTAAAATTTTAACTTGTCCGTCAATATCCATACTGGCACGGGCGCGTCCTAAAGCCCGCATAGGGAAAGCCCCCACTTTATATGCAATGCCATTAACTTTAAGTTGTTCTTCGGTTTGACCTACCGAGGCCACTTCGGGCCAAGTATAAATCACTCCCGGAATGAGATTGTAATCTATATGCGGTTTTTGTCCGGCCATAATTTCGGCTACTAAAACCCCTTCTTCTTCGGCTTTATGCGCCAACATAGCACCTTTAACCACATCGCCAATAGCGTAAATGTTAGGGATATTTGTTCGCAATTGGGCGTTGGTTTCAACTTGGCCACGGTCTGTCAATTTAACACCTGCATTTTCAAGACCTAATTTATCAGTATAAGGACGACGTCCTACAGCTACCAAAACATAATCGCCTTTAAATTCAATTAGATTTTCTTTTTTATCATCGGCAATAACAATCACTTCTTTACCTTCGTTTTTTACGGAAGTCACTTTATGACCCGTATAAAACTTCATGCCTTGTTTTTTAAGACTGCGTTGTAATTCTTTTGCCAACATAGCATCCATTGTTGGGATGATACTTGGCATAAATTCAATTACAGATACTTGAGCCCCTAAACGCAAATACACTTGACCCAGTTCGAGACCAATAACGCCACCCCCAATAATGATAAGATGCTTAGGCACTTCGGTTAAATTTAAGGCTTCAGTAGAAGTAATGACACGTTTTTTATCCACTTTTATAAAAGGTAAACTCGAAGGTTTCGACCCTGTGGCAATAATAGTTTTTGTCGCTTCAATGGTTTCTGTTGCGCCATCCGCTTGAGCGATAGTGATATGAGTAGCATCTTTAAAAGAGCCAAAACCGTTAAAAACGGTGATTTTATTTTTGTCCATCAAATAATTGATGCCACCAGTAGTTTGTGAAACCACTTCGTTTTTACGGTCTATCATTTGTTTGAAATTCAATTTGATATCTTTAGCTTCAATGCCGTGTTTTTCAAAATGTTTTTGGGCATCGTCGTAATGATGCGACGAATCTAAAAGGGCTTTACTGGGAATGCATCCTACATTTAAACAAGTGCCACCTAAAGTGTTGTATTTTTCTATTAGAGCTGTGTTAAACCCTAATTGGGCACAGCGAATAGCCGATACATAACCGCCAGGGCCCGAACCGATGATGACAACATCAAAATTTTTCATAATCGTATTTTTAATAGATTTTAAACCTTATTATTTTAAGATTTAGAAGGCAAATTTAATTAAAAGCCAATGATTAGTTGTAAATTTCTTTAATTTTATAGACCTAACAGGTTTTTGAAACCTGTTAGGTCTGCCAGCTATGTCATTTAGGGTTTCACTTTAAGTGAATATCTGAATAAATCTCATTTATTGATACGATGACTCCAAGTCATCGTATCAATCTAATTTAAAGGTAAGTGCGTTATAAGGAAGTACGACTTTGGAGTACTGTGGTTCTTATAAGGCAAGTAACCATCAACAATGAGATTACCACAACAAGTCTTTGGCTTGTTTCGCAACGACAGAAAAAAGGGCATTATTTTTAAACCCTTACAAGGATTGACAATAAAATCTTATTTTACCAACCCTGCCCGCTTGAGTAAAGCTTCCGGATTGGGTTTTTGCCCGCGAAAGCGTTTGTATAAAATCATAGGGTCTTCTGTACCTCCTTTTGACAAGACATTTTCTTTAAAAGCATTGGCTACATTTTTATTAAAAATACCGTGTTCTTTAAAGTACGAAAAGGCATCGGCGTCTAACACTTCGGCCCATTTATACGAATAATAACCGGCCGAGTAGCCCCCTTGAAAAATATGTGAAAAAGCGGTACTCATACAGTTTTCGGCCACATCGGGATATAATTGGGTATCGGCAAAAGCGGCCAATTCAAAACTTTTAACCTCTTTAATTTCTGATGGATTTTGCGTGTGCCATTGCATATCGAGTAAGCCAAAGCTCAGCTGACGTAAAGTAGCCAAACCTTCTAAAAAATTTGACGCGGCTTTGATTTTTACAATTAAATCCGATGGTATTTTTTCACCTGTTTTATAGTGTTTGGCAAAGAGGTCTAAAGTCTCTTTTTCGTAAGCCCAATTTTCTAAAACCTGACTGGGTAATTCTACAAAATCCCAATACACACTGGTACCACTCAAACTTGGATACGTGGTATTGGCCAACATGCCGTGAAGGGCATGTCCAAATTCGTGAAACAAAGTGGTGACTTCATTAAAAGTGAGTAAAGAAGGTTGTGTTTTGGTAGGCTTGGTAAAATTACACACAATTGAAATATGCGGGCGGCTGTTTTTACCATCCTTAATCCATTGGTCTTTAAATGACGTCATCCAAGCCCCTTGGCGTTTGCCGGGACGCGGAAAGAAATCGGCATAAAAAACAGCTTTATAACTGCCTTTTTTATCGGTTACTTTAAAAGTTTTCACATCGGGATGGTAAACTTCAATATTATTTACGGGTTCGAAGTTAAGACCGTACAGCTTCTGAGCCACTTTAAAAACACCTTCTAAAACATTCTCTAATTTAAAATAGGGTTTGAGTTGCTCTTCATCTAAATTGAGTGTTTGTTTTTTGAGAATCTCGCTGTAATAAGCGGCATCCCATTTCTGAAAATCTTGAATACCATCGGCCTCAGCCAAATTTTTGAGCTGTTCAAATTCCTTTTGGGCTGCAGGTTTGGCTTTGACTAAAATAGTGTTGAGAAAATCTAAAACTGTTTGTGGCGTTTTAGCCATGCGCTCTTCTAAAACAAAGTCGGCATGGGTTTTATAACCCAATAATTGAGCACGTTTAGCTTTTAAAGCAATGATATCTAAAACGATTTGTTCGTTATTATTGTCGTTTTTTTGAAAGGCTTTTGCGCCAAAAGCGCGGGCTAATTTTTCACGTAATTTTCGATTTTTAGCATAAGTCATAAACGGAATATAACTAGGGTAATCTAAAGTAATCAACCATCCTTTTAAATCTTTGTTTTCGGCCAATAATTTAGCAGCATCTTTGGCGTGTTGAGGTAAACCTTCTAAGTCAGATTCGTTAGTAAGATGCATTTGATAAGCATTGGCATCGGCTAAAACATGCTCGCCAAAAGTGAGGCTTAATTTTGATAATTGGGTGTCAATTTCACGTAATTTATTTTTATCACTTTCATTTAAATTAGCGCCGTTTCGGGCAAAAGACTTGTATTTTTTTGTCAATAAAGTCAGTTGCTCAGTATTGAGATTTAATTTTTCTCTTTGCTCATAAACACTTTTTATTTTAATAAAAAGTGTTTCGTTTAACCTTACGTCATTTGAGAATTCAGACAACCACGGCGAAATTTCTTGCGCTATTCTCTGAATGGTGTCATTGGTTTCGGCTGAATTAAGGTTAAAAAAGATACCAGAAACCCGCTCTAAGGTTTGTCCAGAAAAATCGAGAGCGGCTATGGTATTATCGAAACTGGGATTTTCGGTATTTGAAACAATGGCATCGACATCTTTTTTAGCCAAAACAATGGCCTCTTTAAAAGCAGGTTTAAAATGTGTGGTTTTTATTTTAGAAAAAGGAGCCGTGTTAAAAGGCGTATCGAAATGTTCAAGCAAAGGATTGTTTTTAGACATAAATCTATTGGTGTGTTTGGTAAAACAAAAGGGCTTTTTTTTAGCCGTTTAAATCTTCTGAAGCTTTGATTACTTTTCGCTTTAATTCTTCTTTAAAAGCCACTATTTTTTGCGTTAGCTCTTTATCGGCTACAGCTATAATTTGCGCTGCCAAAATACCCGCATTTTTTGCGCCGTCTAAGGCTACGGTAGCCACAGGAATACCCGAAGGCATTTGCAAAATAGACAAAATAGAATCCCATCCGTCGATAGAATTATGCGATTTTATAGGGACGCCAATTACAGGAAGCGGTGTAAAAGCCGCTGTAACACCAGGCAAATGTGCCGCACCGCCGGCACCTGCAATAATAACATTTATACCATTGGCAATGGCATTTTTAGCATAGTCGGCCAACATATCTGGCGCCCGATGGGCCGATATAATTTTAACATCGGTTGCAATACCAAATGTTTTTAAAATATCGATTGATTGTTGCATAATAGGGAGGTCTGAAGCACTGCCCATAATAATACTCACTTTTGCCATGATAGTGTTTTTTAGAAAGTCACAAAAATAAGGAATTAAAACAAGAAAAATTAAAAATTTGTAATGCTTAGTGTTGTGCTATTTATAAGGGTTGCTCTGTAAACTCTTGCACCCACATTAATGCCAGCACTAAGAGGGGCGCCATTTAGAATATTAAATTCGGTATCGTCGCAAGGGCATACCATTTTTATACTGCTTTCTACAATCATTTGAGAACAACTTTCGGTGGGCGATAAATGTGGACAAGCCCGGTCAAAAGCGACAAACTCGGTACCGTTAAAATTATAAATAATAAGCCCTTTTATGCCACCTGAAGCATAGGCCCAACCGCCTGGCACTTGTAAATTAATAAATGGCCCCAAGTTTAAATTAATGGTCTCATTAACCGGCACATTTGGCAAATTGTTATTGTTGTCAGGCGTGCCATTTGTGCATGAAAATAGGGTCACAATAGTTAAAAAAAGAATCAAATATTTTGCCATTGTTATATGATGGGTTTAAAGGATGGTAAATTTACAAATTCTTATTGGTTATATAAATATTTTATATCTTTGTGTTTAATCTCAGTCCATCATGTTGGAGTTGGGATTTTTATATTTTAATATAAACGAAAAGATTATGGGAAACGTATCTTATTATACGGTTGAAGGTTTAAAAAACCTAAGAGAAGAACTTGAACAATTGGAGCATGTAGATCGCCCTAGAGTTACCAATGATATTGCTGAAGCACGTGATAAAGGAGACTTGAGTGAAAATGCCGAATACCATGCCGCTAAAGAAGAGCAGTCTTTATTAGAATTGAAAATAGCCAAATTAAAACAAGTATTATCATCGGCACGACTAATAGATGAGTCGCAATTAGACAATTCTAAAATATTAATTCATTCTAAAACAAAGATTAAAAACACAGCCAATGGCATGGCGTTTAATTACACATTGGTAGCCGATTCAGAATCTGATTTGTCTGCAGGTAAAATATCTGTAAATTCGCCTATAGGGAAAGGTTTGTTGGGAAAAAAAGTAGGCGAAGTAGCCGAAATAACAGTTCCCAATGGCACTATGAAATTTAAAATTATTGATATTTCTAGATAATGGCAAGTATATTTACAAAAATTATCAAAGGTGAAATACCCTGTTATAAAGTAGCCGAGAGTGCCGATTTTTTTGCTTTCTTGGACATTAACCCCAATGCTAAAGGACATACTTTGGTTGTTCCAAAAAAAGAAGTTAATAAGATTTTTGATTTAGAAGAAGCCGCTTATTTAGGTTTGATGACTTTTGCTAGAAAAGTAGCTATTGCTCTCGAAAAGGCAGTGCCTTGCGACCGTATTGGCATATCGGTTATAGGTTTAGAAGTGCCCCATGTTCACGTGCATTTAATTCCTTTACACAGTATGAATGACATCGATTTTAAGCACAAAGTAAGTTTGACTTCAGAAGAATTTAGTACTTTGGCTAACAGTATTTCGGAAGCTTTTGATACTAGCGAAGTTTAGGCAATTCTACCCTAAGACTTGTACCTTTATTTATTTCAGATTTCAACACATAAATTTTACCGTCATGGTAATTTTCTATAATGCGTTTGGCCAATGATAGACCCAAGCCCCAACCGCGTTTTTTTGTGGTATAACCAGGTTTAAAGATGGGTTTAAAGTTCTTCTTTGGAATGCCCTTGCCAGTATCGGTAACTGTTATATAAACATTCTTAGGACTTTCTTCTAAATCGATATTTATGCATCCATTTGATTTTAAAGCATCTATGGCATTTTTTATAAGATTTTCTAAAACCCAACTAAAAAGCTGCTGGTTGACAGAAGCATTAATAAAATCTTTTGCAGGATAGTTTACCGAAAACGAAATGCCTTTCGGGATGCGGGTTTTGAAATAGTCTTCTATAACTCGGATTTCCTTTATTAAATCTACTTTTTGTAATTTTGGGATGGAGCCAATATTAGAAAACCGGTTGGCAATAATTGATAAACGCGCGATGTCTCTTTCGATTTCAGAAATGATATTTGAGGCAATGTGTTGTTGTTTTAAGAGCTCTACCCATCCCAATAAGGAAGTTAGAGGCGTTCCTATTTGATGTGCCGTTTCTTTGGCCATACCTGCCCATAATTTATTTTGCTCAGCACTTTTATTAGATTTAAACACCAAATAAATTACAATACCAAAGAGCAATAAAATAAAAATAAGCGCTAAAGGATAGTATTTTAATTTGGTCAATAAATCGGAGTCTTTGTAATATACAAATCGTTTAACATTAATAGCACCTTGTTGGTAGCTTACAACCAATGGCTCATTTTGAGATTTCATTAAAGCCAGTTGTTCTTTAAGATAGTTGGGTTTTTGTGTTTTTAAGCTGTCTAAATTCTGATTGTTTAAAATACTGTCATTGGCATCGGTAACAATCATAGGTATGTTTGTATTGCCACTAATAATTTTTGAAGACAGCGTTATGTCTTCATTTAAACCAGCAGAACTAAAACGTTTATAAGCCTCTGATAAGACTTCCATTTTCTGACGTTCTTCGTTCTTAAACCGCTGAAAAAAGTCGTAGGTATTCCATAAAATAAGGAGAACTATGGCAAAAGATAAACTTGCCATAGCCCAACGGATAATATTTTTGTAAGTAGTCATCTGCATATTAAACAAATATAAGTCATATCTAACACTAACTAAAATTTAAAAAGGGTATTTGTTTCTAAAGGAATATATTTACTTTTGTTCGGTATCAAATAACACACATTTATGTTAACCATTAAACCTAACGAAATACCCACGGCTAAATTGCATGCCTATTTGTTGAGTGCAGTATCGCCCAGACCTATTGCTTTTGCAAGTACGTTAGATGTTAATGGCCAACCCAATTTGTCGCCCTTTAGTTTTTTTAATGTTTTTAGTGCCAATCCACCTGTATTAATTTTTTCGCCAGCGCGAAGGGTGAGTAACAACACAACAAAGCACACTTTAGACAATGTTATCGCAACAAAAGAAGTGGTGATAAATATGGTAAATTACGATTTGGTTCAGCAAATGAGTTTGGCAAGTTCAGAATACGCCACAGGTGTAAATGAGTTTGCTAAAGCAGGTTTAACGATGTTAAAATCAGATTTGGTAACGCCTTTTAGAGTGGCTGAATCGCCTATTCAAATGGAATGTAAGGTTAATGAAGTGGTGGCTCTCGGAAACGAAGGCGGTGCCGGAAACTTGGTTATTTGCGAAGTGCTACGCATGCATATTAATAAAACATTTTTAGATGAAAAGGGCAATATAAATCAAGAAAAACTCGATTTGGTAGCGCGGGCTGGCGGTAGCTATTATTCAAGAGCCCGAAACGGTTTTTTCGAAATACCCAAGCCCATTTCAACTTTAGGTATTGGTGTTGATGCTTTGCCAAAAAGCATTCGCCATAGCAAAATTTTAACAGGAAATAATTTGGGTATGTTGGCAAATGTAGAGAACTTGCCATCGCCTGAAAAGGTGAATTTATTTGTAGAAAAAAATCCGCAAATAGCGCAATTATCAACCAAAGAAAAACATAAAAAAGCGCAAGAGTTTTTAGAAAATAATAATATAAACGAGGCTTGGTTAATACTTTTAACAGCCTAAATTTTTAATTAAAAATTAAATATGGAAGTATCAGGAAAAATTAAATTAATTGACGAAACAAAAACCTACGGTGCAAAAGGATTTAGAAAGCGCGAAGTGGTAATTGTAACGAGCGAGCAATATCCACAATCTATTTTGGTAGAATTTATTCAAGATAAATGCGACCTTTTAAATAGCTTTAAGGTAGATCAAGATGTTAAAATAAGCATCAATATCCGTGGCAGAGAGTGGACAAACCCACAAGGCGAAGTAAAATATTTTAATTCTATTCAGGGTTGGCGAATTGAAGCTTTATCGCAAGCTGCAGAAACCGAATTACCACCTGTAGATGCTTCAGATGCTTTTGAAGCGGCTAAAAATATTACTGACGCCGAACCAGATGATTTGCCTTTCTAAATAAATCAAATTCACAAAATTTAATAGGAGGAAAGTACCATGTTTATTCTTGACAAAACATTGCATTTTCCTTCTGTACATTTAGCCAATGCTGAAGGGGTTGTTGCTTATGGTGGCGATTTATCTCCCGACCGACTCATTTTAGCTTATAAAAGCGGTATTTTTCCGTGGTATTCTGAGGGTTACCCCATTACTTGGTACAGTCCTGAGCCTAGGATGGTGTTGTTTCCAAAAGATATTAAAATTAGCAAAAGTATGCGGCAGTTTATTAAAAAGAACCCTTTCGAAATTCGTTTTAACAGCGCTTTCGCGGAAGTTATACGCAATTGTAAAACCGCAAAAAGAAATGGCGAAGCTGGTACTTGGATAACAAATGCAATGGAAGAAGCCTATAACCAATTGCACAAACAAGGCTGGGCTAAATCGGTTGAAGTTTATCAAAATAGCGTGTTGGTTGGGGGCCTTTACGGAATAGATTTGGGCACTGTTTTTTGTGGCGAAAGCATGTTTAGTAAAGTGAGTAATGCTTCTAAAGTAGCGTTTATTTGGTTGGTCAATTATTTGGCTGATAAAGATTATAAACTGATAGATTGTCAAGTGTACAATCAACACTTAGACAGTTTGGGTGCTGTAGAAATTCCGAGAACCGAATTTTTGTCTTACTTGTAAAATGTAATGTCACCCTGCCTGTCCATCTTTGGCGGAAGCATAGTAGCAGGATATATTTTATTCCGTACTTTTGACATCGAAAAACAGACGATAATATGGATATCAAAAACGCACAGCTAGAAGTAGATAATTGGATACAAGAACACGGTGTTCGTTATTTTAACGAATTGACCAATATGGCGCAACTAACCGAAGAAGTGGGCGAAGTAGCACGCATTATTGCCCGCCGGTATGGCGAACAGAGCGAAAAAGAAAGCGATAAAAACAAAGATTTAGGCGAAGAGCTTGCCGATGTTTTATTTGTGGTTTTATGTCTGGCCAATCAAACAGGTATAGACTTACAAATGGCATTTGATAAAAAGTTAACAGCTAAAGCCAAACGTGATCACGACCGTCATCACAACAATAAAAAATTACGGTAATGACTAAAAAGAAACAATATAGCTTTTATAAAACATTTGTTTATACAGCACTTGTGTTTACAATTGTTTTAATAATTATTGAAGCCGTTTTTAGCCTTTTTTCTAAAACGGGTTTTAACGGATTTTTGCAAAATTTTAGCTATCCATTTATTATAAAATACGTCCTTACCAAAGTTTTTGGGGGTATTATTTATGGTTTGTTTATGGCGTTTATTTTAAAGAGACGGGCAAAAAAATTCAGCAAATAAATTAAAATATTATGTAATTATGAATCTCACTTTAGACTATACTGATTGCCAAAAAATAATTGGCGATGTAACAATTTCGGGTTCTAAAAGTGAATCGAACCGGCTGCTGATTTTACAGCAATTATACCCACAAATAGGTATTGATAATTTATCTGATTCTGATGACACACGTCATTTAAAAGCGGCGCTGTTAAACAGCACAGATACTGTAGATATTGGTCATGCCGGTACAGCTATGCGTTTTTTAACAGCTTACTTTTCTACTCAAAGGGGTAGAAATATCCGTTTAACGGGGTCGCAACGCATGCAAAACCGCCCTATTAAAATTTTGGTTGACGCCTTGCGCAACTTAGGAGCAAATATAAAATATACTGATAAAGAAGGCTATCCTCCTTTATTAATTAAGGGGAAAGAATTATTTAATAACGCCATTAGAATTGACGGAAATGTAAGCAGTCAGTATTTATCGGCCTTACTTTTAATAGCGCCAAAATTAAAACAAGGTCTGCATTTAAATCTTATTGGAGAAGTGACATCAAGACCCTATTTGCAAATGACTTTGAGTTTGTTGCAGCGGTTAGGTATTCGGTATTCTTGGGAAGATAATAGTATAAATGTTTTACCGAAAGAAGAAGTGAAACCTATAAATATCACCGTGGAATCCGATTGGAGTTCGGCTTCTTATTTTTATAGTTTGGTAGCGCTAAGCAAAGAATCCACAATTAAATTATCATCCTTTAAAAAGGATAGTCTGCAAGGTGATAGTGTTTTGGTGTCTATCTATAAAAAATTTGGTGTTGAAACCGTTTTTGAAATCGATTCTATAAGAATAATCAAAAGTACGAAACTCAAAATTCAAAACCTAAACCTCAATTTAGTCAATGCACCTGATTTGACCCAAACCATTGCGGTTACCTGTTTTGGATTGGGAATAGCTTGCAGTTTAACCGGACTACATACACTTAAAATAAAAGAAACAGACCGTTTAGTAGCCTTAAAAACTGAGCTTGAAAAGCTGGGTGCAGAGGTTGTTATTACAAAAGATTCTCTTTCTTTGAAACCCGCGCAGCGTATTAATCCTAACATAAAAATTGCTACCTACAAAGACCATCGTATGGCGATGGCTTTTGCACCACTCTCTTTAAAAGTACCACTGGTTATTGAAGAAGCTGATGTGGTGTCTAAATCGTATCCTAGGTTTTGGGCAGATTTGAAAAAAGTTTTGAATTAATATATTTGTATATATAATATATCTTTATATATTTGTGTTAAATTACACAAGTTAATGAGAAAAATTATAGATTTAAACGATACCTTAATAACGAAGTTAAAAATCATGTCTGCTTTTGAAAATTTAAGTGTTAAAGCACTTATTGAAAAAGCGGTAGATAATTTTGTATCTCAAAAAGAAAAAGAGCGATTAGACAATTTAACTTTAGAGGAAAAAGAAGATCTAGGTTTATTATTATTAATGCAACAGGTTGATAAAAATGAAAATGTAAGCGAAAAAGATTTCTTTAAAGCTTTAAATGAATGAAAATTGTCTATACAAAGTCTGTCACAAAAGATGTTAAAAAGATTAAGGATAAAAAAGTAATATCTAAAATAACATTAGTAATTAAAAATATTAAAGACTCTTCAAATTTAGGACAACTTCAATCTGTAAAAAAATTATCGGGTCACCCTTTGGCTTATCGCATAAGAATTGGTGATTATAGACTAGGGTTTTATTATGAAAATAATACCATAATACTGATGCGCTTTTTAAAACGGAGTGATATTTATAAACTCTTTCCTTAGCCGTTTATATTTAGTTATTTAACAAAATTTTACAAAAATATTAATAGATATTTGACATTTCTATTGCTTACTTTGTATTGATGACCAAGCAACTAACCTTTTTACTTTTCATTGGATTTGTTTTTCAGGTACAAGCGCAGATAACCAGATTGTCTATTGTAGGAAAAGTGAGTAATGACTACGTGTCTGTAGAAAGTATCCATATTTTAAATAAGAGCACCAAAAAAGGCACCATAAGTAATACTTATGGTATGTTTAAAATTCCTGTAAAAGCAAACGATACCCTTCTTTTTGATGGCATCCAATTTAAGAAAAAGGAAATAATTATTACAAGCGAAATTCTAAAAAGCAAAACACTCGAAGTGGCTTTAAAACTGAATATTAACGAGCTTGATGCGGTCGAAATTAAAAACCATAATTTATCGGGAGACTTATTGATAGATGCAAAAAATGTTAAAAAACCTGTCTCTTTGGTATCTAAAGAAGCGTTAAATTTTGGAAAAATAAATTTTAACATGGTTGATGATATTGATGCCATTGACAGACAAAAGCCACCAGATCCTTTTACAGGTACAAGTGCACAGGTTCAAGGAGGTGTTAATATTTTGGTATTAATAGGCTTTGTGTTAAGTCCGATAGTTAATGAAATTGGCAAAATTGGTCGGCTAAAGCGCAAACGCAAACAAGCTAAAAAGGCCTATGCAAAAAAAGCTTTAACCATTCCAGATAAAATTAGAGATGAATTAGGAGAAGCGTTTTTTACAAACACATTAAAAATTTCGAAAGATCAGATAGATGCTTTTATAACATATTGCCAACCAAAAGGCATTGTCGATTTATATATGGCCAATAAAAAAATTGAAATGATTCAGTTGTTGGTTGATGAAAGTAAAATTTTTAAAGCATCTGTAAAGAATTAATTTATTCTGGTTAAATTCCCCTCTTTGAGAGGGGTTAGGGGGTGTGTTTTTAAAGAGACCCCTGCGCAAAGTTTCCTGACTTAGCGCAATAAGAAGTTATAAAATCTCAAATTTATATTTTGTAGGGTTCCCCGAACGGCTAACGCAGTTCAGTCGGGCGGGGAACCCATACGGTCACATTTTTAAAATATTTATGAAACAAAAAAAGCTGCAACAATTAAGTTACAGCTTTTAAGTACTCGAGATGGCGACTTCCTGCCCGAACGGCTAACGCAGTTCAGTCGGGCGGGGAACCCATACGGTCACATTTTTAAAATATTTATGAAACAAAAAAAGCTGCAACAATTAAGTTACAGCTTTTAAGTACTCGAGATGGGACTTGAACCCATACGGCCACAATGGCCACTGGATTTTAAGTCCAGCGTGTCTACCAATTCCACCACTCGAGCATCTCTATCATAAAGATAGAAATTGGTATTGTTTCACAGAGCGAAAGACGGGATTTGAACCCCTGCCTACCGGCAGGCAGGCGCGACCTTGGTCGCAATAGGGTTAAATAAATAGATAAACTTTTAATTAACCTTGTCTTAAACTCACAGAGCGAAAGACGGGATTTGAACCCGCGACCCTCACCTTGGCAAGGTGATGCTCTACCCCTGAGCTACTTTCGCAAAATGTCACTAACCTATAAAGGTTAAACGAGTGCGCAAATTTAATACATTTATATAATTCGCAAAGCATTTTTTACACTTTTTTATTTTCAAAGCTGGGCTTTGTAGCGCTAAATTTTGTAGTAATCTGTTTGGAGCGCTTATTTGCTTATTTTTATTCCCTTATGGGCGTACATTAATGGGGTTTAATTATATTTGCAAAATAATAAACCAAGCAAAGCCAACCCCATTGACAGCTTCTTTAAATCAGCCTAGCGGTAACACTATTTTAAATGATATCAAACAGTTAACAAAGTTTGGATTGTCAATTAGTGTTGTTTTTTCGTCCGTTGCGGGTTATTTGCTTGGCGCAGATATAATTAATTATAAGATATTGGCTTTATTATCTGTTGGTGGGTATTTAATGGTAGGGGCCTCTAATGCTTTTAACCAAGTTATTGAGATTACACAAGATGCTGTGATGCAACGCACCAAAACAAGACCACTTCCTGCAGGCAGAATGTCAAAAAGAACAGCTTTAATAATTGCCTTTGTATTCACTTTATTGGGTTTGGCTATTTTATACAGCATCAATCCTAAAACGGCTTTTTTTGGCGCTTTGTCTATATTTTTGTACACCAGTGTTTACACTCCTTTAAAATTGCTTACACCCTTATCGGTTTTTGTTGGCGCTATTCCAGGTGCCATTCCATTTATGTTGGGTTGGGTAGCGGCTACAAATCATTTTGGCATTGAAGCAGGTATTTTGTTTGCCATTCAGTTTTTATGGCAATTCCCACATTTCTGGGCCATTGGCTGGTTGCTTGACGCCGATTATAAAAAAGCAGGTTTTAAGATGTTGCCCATGGGTAAAAAAGACAAAAAGCTGGCCATTCAAATTATATTATATACTTTCGTGATGATACTGGTATCGGTTTATCCTGTTTTGGGGCTTACAGGTCATTTAAAATTATCTGTTGTGGCTGCCGTTATAACGGTTTTACCTGGGGTATTGATGCTTTATTACGGATTTAAATTATTGTCTATTCAAACCAGTTTG
The DNA here is from genome assembly GCA_021647405.1 of Flavobacteriaceae bacterium. Taxonomy (GTDB): domain Bacteria; phylum Bacteroidota; class Bacteroidia; order Flavobacteriales; family Flavobacteriaceae; genus CG1-02-35-72. The sequence goes on along the minus strand of JAKIUU010000032.1, from coordinate 11,155 downwards.
ATGGCAAGAAAACTGATGTTATCCAGCGTATTTTACATCACAATGATTCAAATAATTTTTGTTATCGATAAATTTTTAAGATAGTTATGGAAAATAAATTAAGACGAAAAACAGCCATTCAAATGCTAGGAGTTGCCATAGTGAGTATGATTATGGTATTTGCAGGATTAACCAGCGCCTATGTAATTAGTACAAAACGCGAAGATTGGGTAAGCTTTAACTTGCCAAATGCTTTGTATATAAGCACTTTGCTTATTGTTTTAGGAAGTATCTCTTTTATTTTGGCAAAACAGGCCATTAAAAAGGATAAAAAAGCACAAACAAGTTTATACTTAATAATCAGTTTGTTCTTGGGTATTGGGTTTGTAATATCTCAATTTATTGGATTTAAAGAACTGATAGAAGCAGGTTTGTATTTTACAGGAAAGCAAAGCAATATAGCCACCTCTTTTTTATATGTTATTGTGTTAACCCACTTGGTTCATGTTTTGGCATCAATTATTGTATTAATATTTATAGTGTACAAACAAGTTTTAGGACGTTATTCTAAAGCCGATTATTTAGGCATAGAATTGGGAAGTATTTTTTGGCATTTCCTCGGTATCTTGTGGATTTATCTGTTCTTTTTTTTCTATTTTATTAGATAACAGATTTTATGTACATTTGACCACGAAAAAAAACCAAAAATACAACTAAAAATAATTTTTGTTTATGGAAGCAAACGATGCTGCAACTCAAACAACAGGCTCTTGGAGTGGCGGAAATAAACCTTTAGGTGCCAGTTATGGCAAAATGATGATGTGGTTCTTTATCATGTCTGATGCCCTAACTTTTTCTGGATTCTTAGGCGCTTATGGTTTAATGCGATTTAAATTTTTAGACACTTGGCCAATTGCCGACGAAGTGTTTACGCACATACCTTTTATACATGGCGATTATCCTATGTATTACGTAGCCTTTATGACATTTGTCTTAATATTTTCATCGGTTACAATGGTATTGGCTGTAGATGCGGGCCACCATCTTAAAAAAGGGAAAGTCATTTTTTATATGTTGCTTACCATAATTGGCGGGATTATTTTCTTAGGATCTCAAGCCTGGGAATGGAGCCATTTTATAGGTGGCGATAAAGGGGCCATTCAATTAAATGATGGTAAAATAATCCAATTTATCGATGCCAAAGGCCATCAAGTTAAATTAGAAGATTTTGCAGCAGCAAAAACAGACCAACGTGTGCGTCATACATCAAGCAAAGGTATATGGAATGTTAGCGAACCTGCTTTGCCACCTGTTAGCTTAGAGCAGGTTATTACAGGTTTTAAAGCACATCCTGATTTGCAGTTGCGTTTAGAAAAAATAGATTCAAAAACCAAAGAAAAATTACTTGTACCACACCAAGATGCGGGCAGTTATTTGGCCAATGCCAAACGTGTGGTAATAGGAGCTAACTTAGAAGTAAACGAATATGGTAAAACCCTTTTTGGTGATTTTTTCTTTTTTATCACGGGCTTTCACGGTTTCCATGTATTCTCAGGTATTTTAATTAATATCATTATTTTCTTTAATGTCATTATTGGTACTTACGAACGCAGAGGCCATTATGAGATGGTTGAAAAAGTGGCATTGTATTGGCACTTTGTAGATTTGGTTTGGGTATTTGTATTTACATTCTTCTATCTGGTTTAATATTAAAAATTTAAGAAATGACAGCAGCAACATCACATAAAGCATTAATCTGGAAAGTATTTGGAATTTTATCGGTAATAACAGCCGTCGAAGTGTTTTTAGGCATCACAAAACCTGCTTTTTTACACACAGTATATTTAGCAGGAACCAATTTGTTAAACATCATATTTTTAGTTTTAACTTTGGTTAAGGCCTATTATATAGCTTGGTTTTTTATGCACCTTGCCGATGAAAAAAAAGGATTGCGCCGCGCCATAGTTTGGACAGTCTTTTTTTTAATCCTTTATTTGGCAACCTTGCTTCTTCTAGAAGGAGATTACCTGCGAGGGATAGAGATAAATTATACCAAATGGAATTATTAAAAACTAAATAAATATCTAAAGAAGCGGTTTTTATGCCGCTTTTTTAGGCTTTAAAAATACGGATATGAAAAAGTTTTGGGTTCTTTTTTCTTTGTTTATTGTCCCCTTGTTGTTTTATCTCTTTTTAGCCTCGGGTATTAATAACTTTTCGAAACTTCCCATTGTTACTTCTCAGGTAAATGACATAACTGCTTTTAAAACATCCGATAAGGAAAGCCTGAGTTTAAAGTCTAAAATATCTGTTATTTGCTTTTTTGGAAAAAATCTTTTGACACATAAAACCAATGCTTTAAATCTCAACGAAAAAATTTACAAACATTTTTATCAGTATAATGATTTTCAGATGATAGCACTTTTACCTCAAGGTGTTGCAACTGATGTAGCACAATTGAAAAAGGAATTGGGTTATACTACAAATCTTGAAAATTGGCATTTTTTATACGGTCAGGCCGCCGATTTAAATACATTTTATAATGCCTTACAATCGCATACAACATTAGACAGTCTTAATTATTCGCCATTGGTATTTATAATTGACAAAGACTTAAACTTAAGAGGTAGAGCCGATGATGAAGATGCGCCAAAAGGCATTCTTTATGGTTATAATGCCACAACGGTAAGCCCCATTCATAAGAAAATGGTAGATGACATTAAAGTGCTCTTGGTTGAATATAGACGGGCCACCAAAAAAAAAAGAAACAATAAATAATGCAAAAAAAATATACATATATCGGTGTGGCATTTATTGTACTGGTTTTTGGCACATGGGCTGTGCCTAAAATAGTGTCGAAATTGCAACCAAAACCTTTGGTTAAGTTTGAGAAAGTTCCCAATTTTAGTTTGGTAAATCAGTATGGTAAAATAGTAAACAACAACACTTTTAAAGATAAAGTTTATGTGGTTGAATTTTTTTACACACGCTGCCCCACAATTTGCCCTAAAATGAATAAGAATATGCTTATTATTCAAAAAGCATTTTACGGAAATCCCAATTTTGGCATCGCTTCAATTAGTATTAACCCAAGTTATGACAAGGCTCAAATTTTGTTAGATTATGCCAAAGAAAAAGGCGCTACGTTAAAAAATTGGTATTTTTTAACGGGTAATAAAGACTCAATTTACCAGCTATCTAATACAGGATTTAAACTGTATGCAGGTGTAAATGATGAAGTTAAGGGTGGTTTTGAGCATTCGGGTTTGTTTGCGTTAATAGATAAAAAGGGTTTTATTAGATCGCGAACTATTAAAATGGGCGGCATGGAAAATCCCATAAAATTTTATGACGGATTGAATCTCAATCAAGTTGAAATGCTCAAACAAGATATCGCAAAATTATTAGCAGAATAATATGGAGACTACAAAAAAACATAAATTAATTATAACCTTACTTTCTATAGTTGTACCCGTAGTTGTAGCCGTTTTATTTGGGGTTAAAATAGACCATACCTTGCCTGTCTTTTTGCCACCAATTTACGCGGCAATAAATGCCCTAACAGCTGCGGTTTTAATTTTTGCCTTTTGGACCATTAAAAACGGAAAGAAAGCACTTCACGAAAAGTTGATGAAAACAGCACTGAGTTTATCGGTTGTTTTTTTAATTTTATATATAGCCCATCACATGACCTCAGAATCTACTCATTTTGGTGCCGAAGGCTATATAAAATACGTGTATTACTTTATATTAATTTCGCATATTGTACTTTCTATAGTTGTTATTCCGCTTGTGTTAATTACTTTTTCAAGAGCCTTATTGGGCGATTTTAAAAGGCATAAAAAAATAGCACGTAGCGTATTTCCTTTATGGTTATATGTAGCTGTTAGTGGCGTGTTGGTTTATATTATGATAGCGCCTTATTATTAAGTTTATATCTTTACAGATGCTTTCTAAATTAAAATTATTTGGATTCTTTTTCTTTTTGTTAACTTCTCAGTTAATAGAGGCGCAATGTGCTATGTGTAAGGCTGTTGTTGAATCGGGAGACAACCCCATGGCCGAAGGTATTAACAATGGCATCTTGTATTTAATGAGCATGCCTTACATCTTGGTAATTGCTGCTATGGTGTTGTTTTACAAGCGTTATCTAAAAAAGAAAATTTAACACTTCTATAAGAGCTTAAGCCTGTAACATATTTTACTTTTACACGTCATATAGGAAATTATTTTTATTCATGAAAACAACAATTGCGTTTTTATTGGCTATTTTTATTTCGTTTGCCGGATTTTCTCAAGAATCAACAATCAAAAAATCAAAAAAATGGTCGTTAAAAGAAAGTGTGGTGTATGCCCTAGAACACAACCTTTCAGTTAAAAGAGCAGACTTAACATCAAGTTTGCGCAAAGAAGATATTACTTTAGCAAAATCAAGTTTTTTACCCACAGTTTCGGGTTCGAGTTCTCAAAGTTTTAGTTTTGGATCGAGTGTTGATTTGGCTACAAATACGCGAAAATCGGCTGACAGACGCTCAAATAGTTTTGGCGTAAATGCCAGTGCCACTTTTTTTAATGGCTTTAAAAATACAAATATTTTTAAGCAATCTAAACTGAGCTACGAAAGCAGTAAGTTTGACTTACAAAAAATGAAAGATGACATTTCTTTGAATGTTTTAAACAGTTATTTAAATGTGTTGTTTAATAAAGAAAATTTAAAAATTGCCCAAGCGCAAGTGGTTTTAAGCACCGAACAGGTTGATAGAACAAAGCGTTTGGTAGAATCAGGAGTACAACCCAAAGGCAATTTATTAGATGTTGAAGCAACTTTGGCAAGCGATGAAGGAAAATTAATTGATGCGCAAAATAATTTAGAGTTGGCATTGTTAAATCTTGCGCAATTACTTCAATTACCCAAAGAGGGTTTTGATATTCAAGATGTGAACGTAGAAGTTACTTCTACCAAAATGCTTTATAACGATGTAAATGGCATTTATACCAAATCGTTAAACTTAAGACCTGAAATTAAAAGTGCGCAATTGCGTATTAAAAATGCAAAATTAGGTATTGATGTGGCCAAAGCCGATTATTTACCAAGCGTGAATATGAATGTTGGTTTTAATACTTTTTACAATCACAATCAAGGTAAAAAAGATGACTTTATCAACCCTATTACTGGCGATTTGGTTTCGAATGGTTTTTTTACGCAACTGGATAATAACTTTGGACAATCAGTAAACCTGTCTTTAAGAATTCCTATTTTTAGTGGTTTTAGAACCAATACCAATGTTGCCAAAGCTAAAATTAATTTCCTCTTATCTCAAAACAATTTAACAAACGAAAAATTAAGACTTCGTGAGTCTATTGAGCGAGCCTTTACCGATGCCAAATCGAGTTTAAAATCGTTTGAAGCGGCCAGAAAATCGTTTGCCGCACAAACAGAATCATTCAGATTTGCTAAAGAAAGGTTTGAGGCAGGACAATCAACTTCATTTGATTTTAATCAGGTTAAAAACCGCTTAGTAGATGTTCAAGCAGCTTTATATCGCGCAAAATTTAATTTTATTTTTAAAACGAAACTGCTAGAATTCTATTACGGAATTCCAGTAAATATTGATTAGTAAGTTAGGTTTGATAAGAAAAAAGGTTGTTTGTCAAGTATTCAAACAACCTTTTTTTTATAAAGTGAATATGTATCTTTGCACCTAGATTTAGAAACTTTGACCACCTATATATTAAATATTGAAACAGCCACTAAAAACTGTTCTGTTAGCATTGCCAAAAATGGCGAGTTACTTGCGTTTAAAGATATAAACACGGGCAATTATTCACATGCTGAAAGCTTACATCCACTAATTGAAGCACTGTTAAAAGAAGCACATATTAATTTTAAAGATTTAGATGCTGTAGCTGTAGGCAAGGGGCCTGGTTCATTTACAGGTTTGCGAATAGGTGTGTCTGCTGCCAAAGGTTTGTGCTTTGCATTACAAATTCCACTAATAGCAATCGATTCCCTCACCATTTTAGCACACGCCTTAAAGATTGAAGAGGGATTTATTATCCCACTCTTAGATGCCAGACGTATGGAAGTTTATACCACTGTATGCGATAATGCGCAAAATCAATTATCTGCTATTGAAGCAAAGATTTTAGATGAGCATTCTTTTATAGATTTCTTAGACAAAGCCCCTGTTTGTTTTTTAGGAGACGGTGTTGAAAAGTTTAAGCCAATTTGTAAACATAAGAATGCCATTTTTAAAGAAGGCTATTTTCCGTCAGCAAAAGAAATGGTGCATTTATCATTTATTAAATACAAAAAAAACGACACCGAAGATGTCGCTTATTTTGAACCATTTTATTTAAAAAACTTTTTAGTCACAAAATCAAAGAAACCTATTTTTTAAAATTTAATAGTTTTAAAGCCTCATCAACTGTTGAAACAGGTCTTTTACAGGCACCGTCAACACAAATATAAATACGTGTTTGGTTTTCGCTAAAGCGACTCTCTAACAAAGGCAAATCAGAATCTGTTTTGCTGGCAGCTATTAAAGTATTTGGCAGATATATTTTATTAAAAGCTTGTGTAAATACGTCTGCTTTTGGACCAACAATGGCAATTTCGTAATATTTTTCCAGATAATTTGAATATAAAATCAGCCAATTTGAGGCGCCAGCCCCATAAGTTATGCTTCTGTCTTTAACATTGTGTAACATCTGAATAGCCACATCTAGATATTTTGAATTACTGTAATAATGGTATAATTTAAAAAGATTTAATGCTGTTGTTGCATTTGAAGATGGAATGACATTGTCATCAGTTTCAATTTTTTTTGAAACCAAACTGGGCGATGTGTTTGAGGTAAAATAAAACATCTGTGAGTTTTCATCAAAAAAATGATCAAAACTATAGTCTGTTAATTGCTTGGCCAGTTGCAGCCATTTTTGATCTAAAGTAACCTGATATAAATCTATAAAAGCACTGGCAACATTGGCATAATCTTCTAAATACCCATCTATATTGCTTTTTCCGTTTTTGTAATTTCTAAATAAACCACCATCGGGTTTTAGCATTTTTGTTAGAATGAAATGGGCATTCTTTTCGGCGATTTCTAAAAAATGATTATCATCAAATACCTTGTAAGCAGTAATATATCCCTTTAAGGTCAGGGCATTCCAAGAGGTTAACGATTTGTCGTCGAGCCTTGGTCTAGAGCGTTTCTCTCTTTTTTCTAACAACAATTTCTGCCATTGTTTTACTTTTTCATTTAATTTTTTTTTGCTAATCTTATGCGATTTGGCAATTTCGCTATCAGATTTATCTCTAATTAAAACATAATTATTTTCTTCCCACTTCCCATAATTGTTGATGTTGTAATAATCGGCAAACAAATCAAAATCAGATTTAATGAGGGTTTTTAATTCGGTTTTTGTCCAGCTGTAAAAAGCCCCTTCTTTAAGCTCTTCATCAGCATTTTTGCTATCCGCGTCAAGCGAAGAATAAAAGGCGCCGCTCTTGTCTAATAATTCGCGTTCTAAAAACGAGGCCGTTTCAAAAACGACGTTTTTATAAAGTTCATTTTTGGTGGCAGCATAAGCTTCTGAATACAAACTTAGCATTTGTCCGTTATCGTATAGCATTTTTTCAAAATGGGGAATATGCCACTTGCTATCGGTAGCATAACGCGAAAATCCACCACCAATTTGGTCATAAATACCACCATAAGCCATTTTAGTAAGACTTGTATTTACATAATCTAGGAGTTTAGAATTGTTATTAGAGGATACATACTGCATTAAAAAGATAAAGTTATTTGGAATTGGAAACTTTGGCGCGCCTTGCCTGCCTCCAAATTTAAAATCTAAGCTTTTTTGCCATTCAGATACGGCTTTATCCAATTCTATTTTATTGAAATCTTTTTTTGAATTATTTAGGGGGACCAAGCTGTTTTGGTTTATGCCATTGGTCAAATTGGCAGCATAGCCTTCAGCTTTTTTGGGTGATTCTTTATATAGTTTTGCCAATTGATTTAAAGCATTAATCCAATCTTTTTTTCTGAGATAAGTGCCGCCCCAAATGGGTCTACCATCAGGAAGCGCAATAACATTTAAGGGCCAGCCACCACTACCAGTCATGAGTTGTACTGCCGACATGTAAACTTGATCTACATCGGGTCTTTCTTCTCTGTCTACTTTTATACTTATAAAGCTGTTGTTCATTACTTTAGCAACTATAGTATCTTCAAAACTTTCGTGTTCCATAACATGACACCAATGGCAAGCAGCGTATCCGATAGAGATAATTATTAATTTATTTTCTTTTTTGGCTAGCGCAAGCGATTCGTCATTCCATGCATGCCAATTAACAGGATTGTGAGCATGTTGTAGCAAATAGGGGCTTGTTTCTTTAATTAAACTGTTGGTATATTGCTGTGCTGACATTTGTTTTTTTGTTTGACCATCACACGAAAATAATAATAGTAAAGAAGCGGTGATGAGAATTGTAATTTTATACATTAAGAGATGTTTTAAATATTATTATAAAGCCTCAACGCTCTCAATTTTATTTGGCAATAAGTTTTTAAGCGTACTTTCAATGCCGTTTTTTAAAGTTACCGTAGAAGAAGGACATCCGCTACAAGCGCCTTTTAAGATAACCTTTACAATTTTACTGTTTGCATTATAAGATTCGAAAATGATATTGCCACCATCAGCCATAACTGCAGGTTTGATATACTCGTCTAAAATGGCTATAATTTCTTGAGAAATAGCGTCTAAGTATTCTGGATTGACAGTCTTTGAAACCGCTTCAGTTTTTATATTAGTTATGGGTTTTAAATTTAATTTAATGTGGGCTCTAATCTCATGAATAATGTCTTGCCAATCTGTTTGTGGGTCTTTTGTTAGCGATATGTAGTACTGTTCAACAAAAATACTTTTAACAAAATTAAGGCCAAAAAGTGAGGCTATAAACGGATGATTTTTAGCTTGGGTGGCATTTTTAAACTCAACATCGCCATCTTTTAAAATCAATTTATTTGTTACAAATTTCATGACATCTGGATTGGGAGTACTTTCTGCATAAACCTCTACCGGAGCCTTTTTTTGTGAGTTGAAAAGACCGTTGTTTTGGGCGAAGTAATTATCAATAACTGACTTTAGTTCTTCCTGAACATCTATCCAATCTATTGCATCAATTTTTTGTAAGGCTATAAAATTGGCACTGATAAAAACTTTTGTGATAAAAGGCAATTGCAATAACTGAGATACCAGAGGCGCGCTAGCATCATTGGTTTCTTTAGAAAATTCAAAACTTCCTTTGGTCAGCATTACATCTGATTCGAATTTTAAAACAGAAGCATCAGCCGTTTTTAATATTTTAAACATTTTGGTTTTTTTAGAGATTACAAAAGTAAGTTAAATAAAGTATTAAGGAGATAAGTTTGAGTTTAATAGCTTAAACTTGATTAAATATATTTATATTTGGGTCTTAAAATTTGATATAATTTCTACTGACCTCATAATGAAAAAGGTATTTAGTTTGTTTTTTTTTATGTCTGTGTTCTTCCTTGAAGCACAGGAGACATTGCCCGTTTATTCAGATTATTTGTCAGACAATATTTATTTGGTACATCCTGCAGCTGCGGGTATTGGCAATTGTGCCAAGTTAAGAATAACCCACCGCCAACAGTGGCCAAATAATATAAATTTCCCTTCTTTACAAACACTGAGCTTTCATTCTAAAGTAGGCGAAAAAACGGGATTGGGTTTTATTTTTTATAATGATAGAAATGGATTTCATTCGCAAACTGGCTTTCAAGGGACTTATGCTTACCATGTTTTATTAGGAAATAATTACCGTATATTTAACCAATTGTCGTTTGCTCTTTCAGTTTCTTTTGTTGAGAATTCTATTGATGAACGTACATTTAATACAACAGATCCTGTCATTTCGGGGATTATTAGAAACTCTAATTATTTTAATTTTGATTTTGGAATGGCTTACCATTTTAAAGGGATGTCGTCTTACTTTTCAATAAAAAATGTGCTTTTAAGCGATAGAACTTTGTTAAATTCTAATTTTGAGTCGCTAAATTTAAGACGTTATATCACATCTATAGGTTATTATTTTGGTAAAGATAATAAATGGCAACTTGAGCCTTCTATCTTAGGTCAATACATAGAGCGGACAAAAGAAAGTTTTGTTGATTTTAACTTAAAAACTTATAAAAAACTCGAGAATAATAATTTGTTATGGCTTGTAATTTCTTATCGTAAAAGTTTTGACAAAAATTCCATTCAAAAATTTCAACAATTCACACCTATTGTAGGCATGAATTTTGGCCCTTATATGGTTTCTTACACATACACACAGCAAATAGGAAATTTGGTTCTTGATGCAGGAGGATACCATCAATTTACACTCGGTGTAAACCTATTTTGTAGAACACCAAGAGCTGCCGCTTGTCCTAATATTAATTCATTGTATTAGTTGTAATGTTAATTAAACCCCTTTTAGGTAAGACACCCCAATACGGTAAATCGTGTTATTTTTCTGAAAATGCAACCCTTGTAGGAGATGTTGTAATGGGAAATTTTTGCAGTGTGTGGTTTAATGCCGTTGTAAGAGGAGATGTGAATTTTATAAGGATAGGCAATAAAGTTAACATTCAAGATGGGGCCATAATACACTGTACTTATGAAACGCACCCTACAAAAATTGGTAATAATGTTTCTATTGGGCACAATGCCATGGTGCATGGTTGTATTATTAAAGATAATGTTTTGATTGGCATGGGCGCCATTGTTATGGATGGTTGTACAGTTGAATCGAATGTTATTGTGGCTGCTGGCGCCGTAGTTACCCAAAACACCGCTTTAGAATCAGGTTTTATATATGCTGGTATTCCTGCAAAAAAATTAAAACCTGTTAATCAAGAATTAATAACAGGAGAAATTGAACGCATTGCCAACAATTATCTAAAATATGCCAGTTGGTACGGTTAGTTTAAAAAGTTAGAAAATCTATTTTAATACTAGATTGGGCTTTTACGATTTTTTTTAAAACAGAAATATCCGAATTGCAATAAAATTGATGTTGTGCGTTTGCATTAATTTGGTTTTTAAAATTGTTGGCAATTAAAACGCGTTCCAATTGTTTTGCTACATCCCATCCCGAATC
>JAKIUU010000031.1 GCA_021647405.1 Flavobacteriaceae bacterium | reverse complement strand
GGCTTAGATTTCATAGATTTAAATTGCAAGGTTTATCCCATAAATGTACAAAATCTTGTAGTTTTAAACAAATAATAATGAACTTATATATCTAATATATAAACCCTTAAATGGTTTTTAAGGGGCGACTAAATACAATGGTTTTTATTATCTAATTAAAGGTTAAAACCCTGCAATTTCATCGCAGTTACATTAGTTTCTATAAATGTTTTAGTTTTGTTGTATGCCAAACTACCGAAAGGATTCATATTCAATAAGTAGTTAAACCTTATCAACTCAATTTTTGTTGTAGGTTAAACATTTCAAAATAGAAGTCAAAAATAGTTCTAGTCAAGTTTTAGCAGTATCTCATAAACTGTGTAAGTTTATGAGATACTGCTAAATTGATAAATAATAAGAATTTGTCTACTTTGGTACTGTCCTAAAAAAGGAAAGCTTACAAAACTAGCTTACAGTGAGTTCAAATTCTTTTTAAATACTAACACTTAAAAGTGTTTGTTAAAAAAAATACCTTTATTTTTGGTTTCTATATTACTTATTAAATGGATCACAGCCCTGGCAGATATTCAAAATACCTTAAACTAATAAATATTGGTATTCATGTTTTATTAATAAATACAACAATTTGGTATTTCGACAAGCCCATTTTTAACAATCCTTTTCAGATAATTTATATCAATACTAGCTGGCTCATTATAGCCTATATGTCTGATTTTTACAATACTTATAGGTTTACAGGTTTAACCAAGTTAATTGCAAGATTAGTTATTCAATACATTGTTTTTTTCTTGGCGTATTTTTCATTTTACGCCATTACACAACAATCTTTCAATGTAGTCCTACATATAAAAATATTTACGGTTCTTTTAATTGGTTTATTAATTGTGAGATTCTTTTTTTACTTTTCTTTAAGAGCCTATAGAAAGCACGGAGGCAATTTTAGAAAAGTTGTAATTATAGGAAACAGCTCTAATGATAAAACCCTAAAAGATTTTTTTATGACACGCTCAGAATACGGTTATAAATTTATGGGCTTTTTTAGCGACAAACCCTCAGACAATAAAAAATATATGGGCGATTTTAATCAATCTTTTGATTTTATTTTAGACAATTCAATTGATGAAATTTATTGCTCTTTAACAGAGATTTCTAAAAATAAAATAATTGAATTCATTAAATTCTCAGAAGATAATTACAAGACACTAAAATTTATACCCAAAGCTGAAGAGACATTGAGAAGAGAAGTTAATTTAGAATATTACGATTATATTCCGCTCCTTACACTCAGAAAAAACCCATTGTCAAAACCTATAGAAAGCATAATTAAACGCAGTTTCGACATTTTATTTTCTTTGCTTGTTATTGTGTTAATTATGTCTTGGCTAACACCTATTTTGTGGGTTTTAATTAAAATGGAATCCAGAGGGCCTTTGTTTTTTACGCAGATACGTGAAGGTTTAAATGGCAAACAATTTTATTGCTACAAATTCAGATCTATGTATCAAAATGAATTAGAAAATGTCATTCAAACAAAAAAAAATGATCAGAGAATTACATTTATGGGTAAATTTATACGCAAAACAAGCATTGATGAACTCCCTCAATTTATAAATGTTTTTTTAGGGAGTATGAGTGTTGTTGGACCAAGACCTCACATGTTAACCCAAGGTAAAAAATTTAAAGAAATAGTCGATAAATATGCCGTGCGTCATTTTGTTAAGCCAGGCATCACAGGTTTGGCTCAAGTTAAAGGATTTAGAGGCGAAATAAACAGCAAAGCAGATATTCAAAACCGTGTAAAATACGATTTGTTTTACATTGAAAATTGGTCACTATTACTCGACTTAAAAATTATTGTTTTGACACTATTTAATACCGTAAAAGGCGAAGAAAAAGCGTATTAATTTTATGAAAATATTAATCATAGGTTCAGGAGGTCGCGAGCATACGCTTGCACATATACTTAAAAAAAGCAAACACTTAAAGCAGTTATTTGTGGCACCAGGAAATGCTGGTACACAAATATTAGGCACCAATATCGATATAAATATTTCAGATTTCGAAGCCATTAAACAAGCTGTGTTACAACACAAAATCAATATGCTTATTGTAGGACCCGAAGACCCTTTGGTTAATGGTATTCACGATTTTTTCTTAGCCGATGCACAATTGCAAAATGTTTCTGTAATTGGCCCTCAAAAATTAGCTGCGCAACTAGAAGGGAGTAAAGAATTTGCCAAAGAGTTTATGATGCGTCACAATATTCCAACGGCAAAATATCAGAGTTTTACAGCAAAAACCCTAACAGAAGGATTTGCCTTTTTAGAAAGTCTAAAACCACCTTATGTTCTAAAAGCAGACGGCTTGGCGGCCGGTAAAGGCGTTGTAATTTTAAACAATTTAAAAGAAGCCAAAGCCGAGTTAAACGCCATGTTAACACATCAAAAATTTGGCAAGGCCAGTACTAAAGTTGTTATAGAAGAATTTTTAGACGGTATTGAAATGAGTTGTTTTGTATTGACAGATGGCAAAAACTATGTCAATTTACCCAATGCCAAAGACTACAAACGTATCGGCGAAGGCGATAAAGGTTTAAACACAGGAGGTATGGGTGCCATATCACCAGTCCCGTTTGCAGAGGGAAAATTCTTAGCTAAAATTCAAGAACGCATCGTAAAACCTACCATGAGTGGTTTGCAAAAAGACAATATTTCGTTTGTTGGGTTTGTATTTATTGGGCTGATAAAAGTAAATGATGACCCTTTTGTAATTGAGTACAATGTGCGTTTGGGTGATCCAGAAACCGAAGTCGTTTTACCACGTATTAAATCGGATTTGGGCGTACTTTTTAAGGCTGTAGCCGATAAAAAATTAGACACTTTTAATCTTGAAATCGATGAACAATCAGCTACCACTGTTATGTTGGTTTCTGGAGGTTACCCTGAAGCTTATGAAAAAGGTAAAACCATCAAAGGTCTAGATAAAATAGAGGATTCATTGGTTTTTCATGCGGGTACAAAATCAAATAACGATAAAATTATTACAAATGGGGGGCGGGTTTTGGTCGTAACCTCTTTTGGAAAGGATTTTAAAGAAGCTTTAAAAACATCTTATAAAAATATCGAAAAAATTCATTTTGATAAGATGAATTACCGCAAAGACATTGGTTTCGATTTGTAAAATTTAGCTCTTTACCGAGAACCATCTGTCGGGTTGAGCGGAGTCGAAACCTAAGCTATATCATTATTTAATGAAAGAACTTGCTAAAAACAAAATTCTTATCACCCCCCTAAACTGGGGCTTGGGGCATGCCACGCGTTGCATTCCCATTATTGGGATCTTAATTAAAAAAGGGTTCATACCTATCATCGCTTCAGATGGCGAAGCCTTGTTGTTATTGCAAAAAGAGTTTCCCGACCTGACATCATATACCCTTCCCACTTATCCAATAGCTTACTCAAAACACCCTTTTTTATTTAAAACCAATTTACTTTTTAAATTCTTAAAATTCCAAACAGCCTACAAAGCAGAGGTTAAAGAAATTGGCAGTATTGTAAAACAAGAAAACATACAAGGCATTATTTCTGATAACAGATTTGGGTGTTATCACCCCGATATCAAATCGGTTTATATCACGCATCAAATACGTGTATTGGCAGGAATTTTTACTTTTTTAACCTCTAAAATCCATCAAAATATTATTAAAAAGTTTGATGAATGTTGGATTCCTGACGCTGAAAACAGCCCTCTTTCTGGACGCCTTTCAGATATTAATTTTAAATCTGTTAAGACAAAATACATCGGTATTCTAAGCAGGTTTAAACCCCAAAAAGAAAAGCTAAAATACGACTATTTAGTGTTGTTATCGGGTCCTGAACCGCAGAGAAGTCTGTTGGAAAGAATAATGCTAAAAGCGTTTAAAAATACCATAAAAAGAGTTTTATTAATTCAAGGGAAAATAGAAACACATCAAAAAAAATCAAAAAAATGTGGCATAGAAATAGTTAATTTTATGACACAATATCAGCTTCAACAAAGCATAGCAGAGAGTGAAGTAATTATTGCGCGTTCTGGTTATTCTACCATAATGGATTTGGCTGTAATGGCTAAAAAAGTCTTTTTCATTCCAACACCAGGGCAAACAGAGCAGATATATTTGGCTAAAAAATTGTCAAAAATTAAGATTGCCCCTTACGTTAAGCAACACCAATTCAAACTTGCCAATTTAGACAATGTAAAGAGATTTACAGGGTTTAATAGATTGAGTAGAGACACAGAAAAGTTATCCCAAGCATTATCAATTTTTGATTGACATCAAATAACTTTTTCTAAAGTAAACGAAAAGGTGGCCCCTTTTCCCAATGTGCTTTTCACAAAAACCTGTTGCTTGTGCGATTCAATAATATGTTTTACAATGGCCAAGCCCAAGCCAGAGCCACCTTGCTCTCTAGACCGGCTTCTCTCTACCCTGTAAAACCGCTCAAAAAGACGCGGTATATGTATTTCGTTTATTCCTTCGCCATTGTCTTGAATGTTTATAACAACCTGACTGTCAGAAAAAAGGGCAATTGAAACTGTAGTCATACCGCCAGAAATACCATATTTAATAGAATTAATAATAAGGTTAATAAGCACTTGTTCCAAGCGTTCTTTATCGCCTTTAACCAAAATGGGGATGTCGTAATTTTTATCAAAAGTGAGTGTAATATTATTTTTTTTGGCTTTTATTTCCAAGAGTTCAAAACTGTCTTTAATAAGACTGACAATATCAATAACTTCTGATTTTAGATTTAAATTACCCGATTCTAATTTTGCAATCATATCTAAGTCTTTAATTATATAAATAAGACGTTCAACACCTATATCGGCACGTTTTAAATATTTTGTACGCAATTCTTTGTCCTTTGCAGCACCCTCTAAAAGGGTTAAAATATAGCCCTGAATGGTAAAAAGAGGTGTTTTAAGTTCGTGAGAGATGTTGCCTAAAAACTCACGTCGGTAGGCTTCTCTTACCTTTAAAGTTTCAATTTCTAAACGTTTACCTTCGGCAAATTCATTTACCTTTTTCGAAAGGGTATCCATATCAGATGTGATGCTTTTTTTATCAACATCCGAGACATCTAAAAGAGACACATCGTCATATATTTTCTGTACTTTTTTGTAAATAAATTGCTGTACCCTATTTTGTATGATTAAGAGAGAGGTTAAAAAAAAGGCAGTAAAAAAAAACAGTATGTATTTAAAAGGAAGGGTAATATTAAAATAAGCATTTAATCCATATAAAATAAAACAAGACAAAAAGCTTAACAAGAGTGCCGATACAAAAGCAAATTTATAAGTCTTTTTAAAAACCATTAGCCCCCGAAATGAATTTGTAACCGACACCTTTTATTGTTTTAAAATAGGAATCACCTATTTTTTCGCGTAATTTTCTAATGTGTACATCAATGGTACGGTCGCCCACAACCACATCGCTGCCCCATACACGGCTTAAAATATCTTCACGTTTAAACACTTTATTGGGTTTAGATGTTAATAAAACAAACAATTCAAATTCTTTTCTTGGCAGGTTTATTTGAATGTCCTTTTTAAGAATGTAATACTCATCTTTATAAATACTAATATCGCCTATTTTTAATACAGCCTGGTCCTCATTTTTTTTGAGGCGTCTTAAAAGGGCTTTTACCTTACTTACCAAAACTTTTGGCTTAACAGGCTTTGTAATATAGTCATCAGCGCCAGCTTCAAAGCCAGCCATTTGTGAATAATCTTCGCCTCTTGCTGTAAAAAAGGCAATAATAACATCTTCTAAGCCTTTAATTTCGCGTAATTTTTCGCAAGCTTCTATACCATCCATTTCGGGCATCATCACATCTAATAAAATAAGGTGGGGCAATTTTTTTTTAGCAATTTGTATGGCTTCTAGCCCGTTGCTAGCTGTCATTATTTGATAGCCTTCATTTTTAAGATTGTAACTTACAATTTCCAAGATGTCAGGTTCGTCATCTACCAGAAGGATTTTTATAGCCGCTTTTTTCATAGAAAAAATATTTAGGCCAAAAATAAACATAAAAATACACTTAATATTTTTTTGGTATAAAATTCATAATTTATTAACATTAAGAGCGTATTTAAAACGAATTTAAATAAATAGTTTTTAATAGTTTAAAAACAATAAAATGTAATTGTTTTAGCTGTTTTAAGCATCTAATTAAAAAAAATGTCTTAACTTAGGCTTCCAAAAAATCTTTAAAAATTATATTATGAAAAAACTTTACTTATTATTGTTTTGTTTGATATCTACCTATTCTTTTGGGCAGATTATTATTACTGAAATAGCAGACCCTAACAACAATGCATCGGCCAGGTATGTTGAAATTTATAACCCTACAGCTTCTAATGTAGATTTAACAGGTTGGAGTTTAAAACGCTGGACAAATGCAAATACAACAACCTCGAGCAATGTTATTGATTTAACATCCTTAGGAACTTTAACAGCGGGGAGTTTTGCTGTTATTGCTTCAAACGGAACAGCTTATACCACAGCATATGGTAAAACAGCCGATATTAATGCCGGTACAGGAGGCCCTGCCGATAGTAATGGCGATGATAATATAGCTATTTTTGACGCAGGAAGTACAATTATAGACATGTTTGGTGTGGCTGGCGAAGATGGTTCAAATACTTGTCATGAATTTGAGGACGGAAGAGCAGAGCGAAAACCAGGTTCTTCGTCTAAAGCTGTTTGGGATACAGCCGATTGGAATGTATGGTCAGATGCTTCTACTGCAAGTGGCTGTACAAGCCATATGAGTAATACGCCCCAAGATGCCCCTGGCGCTTTTGACCCCGGCGCTTGGATAGGCACTTCTACTGCATCGACAATTACCGTAGGAGGCCCCGTGAGTGGCTTAGACTATTTTGTAGGAGGAGGTCCTTCTGCAGAACAAACTTTTACAGTCGAAGGATCTAACTTAACAGCAGATATTACAGTAACAGCACCTGCTAATTTTGAAGTTTCAACGACTTCTGGCAGTGGCTTTGGCGCTTCAGTTACTTTAACACAAAGTACAGGTTCGGTAGCTACAACTACAGTATACACACGCTTAGTGGCCGGTTTAACAGCCAATAGTTACAGCGGAGATGTTACCGCAACAAGCACAGGAGCCACAAGCAGAACAGTAGCACTTAGCGGAACAGTAACCCCTGCAGATCCTTTAATTACACTTACAGGCACAGCTATTACAAGTTTAGACTATACAGAAGGTTCTGGGCCTTCAGCCGAGGCTACATTTACAGCAGAGGCTTTATTTTTAACAACTGACCTAACAGTAACAGTCCCAACAAACTTCGAAGTTTCTACAACTACTGGTTCAGGATTCGCAGCCTCTGTTACTTTAACCCATACAAGCGGCACTGTTGCCACTACTACAGTTTATGTACGTTTAAAAGCGGGCTTATCTGGTAATGCTCATTTTTCAGGCAATATAACAGCATCGGCTACAGGTGCAACCGATAAAACTTTAGCGGTTTCGGGTACAGTTTATAGTACAACACTAACCAATGCTTTGGTAATAACAGGTATTTTTGATGCCCAAGTTGGCTCTAGCCCTAAAGGGATAGAATTATTTGTACTTAGCGATATTCCAGATTTAAGCTATTTTGGTGTGGGTAGTGCTAATAATGGCGGCGGTACAGATGGGCAAGAATTTACTTTTCCAGCAGTTGCAGCCACAGCGGGGCAATATATTTACATTATAGGCACAGGACAAAGTGCAAGTTTTGCTACTTTTTTCGGTTTTGCTACTGATTATGAATCGGGGGCGATGTTTATAAATGGGGATGATGCTATGGAGTTATTTGAAAACACACAGGTTATCGACTTGTTTGGCGATATTAATGTAGATGGTACAGGCACAGCTTGGGAATATTTAGATGGCTGGGCCTATAGAAATTCTAACACAGGACCAAGCAGTACTTTTACAATAGCCAATTGGCAATTTAGCGGCACCTTAGAATTAGATGGTGCTGTTAATTCAGGCTCATCAACACCATTTATTCCAAAAACATATACCAATGTTTTAGCTATTAGCAAACAACAATTGTTAGATGGCTTTGCTTTGTATCCAAACCCTGTACAGGATGGTTTTATGAATATTCAATCACGGTCAAATGCCTCAAAAAACATCAGTATTTACGATGTTATTGGCAAACGTGTTTACCAAAAGAATACCACGGCCACCAAAATAAATATCAGTCATTTAAAAGCGGGTTTGTATTTTGTTAAAGTACAGCAAGATGGTAAAATGGCTACCAGAAAATTGGTGGTAGAATAATGAATATAAAATAAAAAGATTGCTAAAACATCCCGTTAAAGCGGGATGTTTTTTTGTCATTAAAACGATTATTAAAAGATAAAAAATGTTTCTTAAATCCCCTCAAAAAAGGGTCTTACAAGTAAGACTCCAAAGGGCTATTATTTTGCCCTTTTTAATGCTTTGCTATATTGTAATGGGGCAAAGTTTTAACGGTTATTACAATTCGGCAGATGGCTTACAAGCCAATGCCTTAAAGTTAGAATTACACAATATTATTAAGAACCATACAGAGTTTTCTTATACGGCATCTGGAACCGATGTGTGGGATATTTTAAAAGAAACGGATAAAGATCCAAATAATGCCAATAATGTTATTCTAATTTATTCTGGACGTTCTGTAAATGCGGCTCAAGAATACAATAGCGCAAATGGTTGGAACAGAGAGCATGTTTGGGCAAAATCTCGCGGCAATTTTGGCACAGCCAGAGGTGCAGGTACAGATGTACATCATTTACGACCTGCAGACATTGGTGTTAATAGCACACGCAATAACCGGTCTTTTGACGATTGTACAGCTTGCGTTACAATTGTTGCCCAAGGGGTTACTATAGCTTCAAAATACGATTCGAGCGTGTTTACTTTTGAACCACGCGATGCCGTAAAAGGCGATGTGGCACGCATGCTGTTTTATATGGCTGTGCGTTATGAGGGCGAAAACGGGGAACCCGATTTAGAACTGACGGAAAATATCCCTGTAAATACAGATAAAAGTCCGTTACACGGTAAATTATCTACACTCTTAGCGTGGCATTTGGCCGATCCTGTTGACGATTGGGAGCGCAATAGAAACACCATTATTTTCAACAATTACCAACACAATAGAAATCCGTTTATTGATTTTCCCGAAATGGTAGATTATATTTGGGGAACTAAAACCAACAACATTTGGTTGCAAAGCAGCACATTGGCTGTTGCAGATAATAACCACCTATTCTTTACAATTTACCCAAACCCAACATCCTATAAGATTGTTATTAAGACACCAACAAATGCCTCTAAGCATATCGGTATTTATGATGTTATTGGCAAACAAGTATATCAAAAAACAACTACAGATACTCAAATAAATATTGGCAATTTAAAAGCAGGTTTGTATTTTGTTAGAGTACAACAAGAGGGCAAAACAGCGACCCAAAAATTGGTGGTAGAATAGTGAACTTATTTCTCTGTACTTTAAATATTATTTAATAAATATGTTTGTAATGTATTTAAAATGAATACCTTTATGGTATAAAATTTTAAAGCAATGTCTCAAATTTTAAATAGCACTATCGATAAAATACTGTTTTTGGATATTGAAACAGTTCCCGAAGTTGTTTCTTTTGACAAATTAACAGCAGAAAAACAAACACTTTTTGCCGACAAAACACAATACCAACGCAAAGAAGAAACAAGTGTTGAAGATTTTTACCAACGCGCAGGTATTTGGGCAGAGTTTGGTAAAATAGTGTGTATTTCGGTTGGATATTTTGTAGAATATCAAAAAGACAAACAATTTAGAGTAACCTCTTTTATTGGCGATGAACACAAAATTTTAACAGATTTTAAAGCCCTTTTAGAAAATCATTTTAACAAAAAAGAGCACCTCCTTTGTGCCCATAATGGCAAAGAATTCGATTTTCCATACATCGCAAGGCGTATGATAATAAACCGAATTTCAATACCAGAAAAGTTAAACCTATTTGGTAAAAAACCTTGGGAAATAGCCCATTTAGACACCATGGATTTGTGGAAGTTTGGCGATTATAAGCACTATACGTCACTTAAATTACTGACTAATATTTTAGATATTCCGTCACCAAAAGACGATATTGATGGCAGTCAAGTAGCCGATGTTTATTACAAAGACAATGACGTTAAACGCATTGCTACCTATTGCGAAAAAGACACCATTGCTGTGGCACAACTGTTGCTTCGGTTCAATAATCTAGACATATTGAAAGAAGAAGAGGTTATTTATGTTTAGGGATTTTATAAATGATGAGGTCTCGACTGCGCTCGACCAGACAATTTAATTTTAAGCTCACCTCGAGCGCAGTCGAGAGGTTATTATAAAATGAAATTCTACTACGTTTACATACTAGAATGCACTGATGGTTATTTGTACACAGGGATAACCAATAATTTAGAGCGTAGAATAGTAGAACACAAAAAAGGGCTTAATAAAAACTGTTACACTTATAAACGCAGACCTTTAAATCTTATTTTTCAACAAGAATTTAATGACGTAATTCAGGCTATTTATTTTGAAAAGAAAATAAAAAAGTGGAGCGGCAAAAAGAAATTAGCACTGGCCAATGATGATTACGATTTATTACAAATATTATCAAAATGCCGCAATTTTACGCACTCTAAATTTAAGCCTGAATAATGAGGTCTCGGCTGCGCCCGACCTGACAATAGAATTTAATTTGAAGTGTCCCCTCGAGCGCTCCCGAAGTTTCGGGAGAGAGGTCAATAACTACTCTTCCAATTTCATAGAAAGCGCTAGCCAACGCTCTTCTTTTTCTTCTAAGGTCAAAATAATTTCTTCTAAATTTTTAGAGACTTCGGTAATTTTATCTGTTGCGATGTCATTATTTTCAAAAGCTTTTTCAATGATTTTTTTCTCGTTTTCGAGTTTTGAAATAGCGGCTTCTAATTGTCCAAATTCTCGATTTTCATTAAAAGACAGCTTTCCTTTTAGCGTCGGTTTTACACGTGTATCTCCTTTTTTTTCTTTAATGCTATTTTCTTTTGGCTTTGAGTCTTCATAAATGCGATAATCGGAATAATTGCCAGGAAAATTGTTAATGTTGCCATTGTTATCAAGTACAAACAATTGATCAACAATTTTATCCATAAAGTACCTATCGTGCGACACAACAATTAAATTACCTGGGAAATCGCATAAAAAATCTTCTAAAACATTTAGAGTTACAATATCAAGGTCGTTTGTAGGTTCATCTAAGATTATAAAATTAGGATTCTGAATTAAAACAGTACACAGATACAAACGTTTTAATTCGCCTCCTGAGAGTTTTTCAACAAAATCGTACTGTTTTTTTCTGTCAAATAAAAAGCGTTCTAATAATTGGCCTGCTGAGATTTTTCGCCCTTTGGCAAGTGGAATAAATTCGCCGTATTCTTTGATAACTTCAATGAGTTTTTGCCCTTTGTTTATGGTGATGCCATCTTGGGTATAATAGCCAAATTTAACGGTTTCGCCCACAACAACTTTACCAGAATCAACAGGAAGTTTATTTGTAATAATATTTAAAAAAGACGATTTCCCTGTGCCATTTTTACCAATAACACCAATGCGATCGCCGCGTTTAAAAACATAATCAAACTTGTGCAAAACAATTTTTTTATCAAATGCTTTCGAAATTTTATGCAATTCAAGAATCTTAGACCCCAAGCGCGCCATATTAATTTCGAGCTGTATTTTATGGTCATTACGGCGTTGGTGTGCCCTTTCTTTTATTTCGTAAAAATCATCAATCCTAGATTTCGACTTTGTGGTACGTGCTTTGGGTTGGCGGCGCATCCAATCGAGTTCTTTTTTAAATAAGCTTTTGGCTTTACCCAACGAAGTCTGTTCAATTTCAATACGGGTCTCTTTTTTTTGTAAATAATAAGAATAATTGCCTTTATAGGAATACAGTTTTCCTTGATCTAATTCTAGAATCTCATTACACACACGCTCTAAAAAGTACCGGTCATGCGTAACCATAAAAAGCGTTATTTTTTCTTTTTTAAAGTAATTTTCTAACCATTCAATCATCTCTAAATCCAAATGATTTGTAGGCTCATCAAGGATAAGCAAATCGGGCATGTTAATAAGAATAATTGCCAACGACAGTCTTTTTTGCTGTCCGCCCGACAGTGTACCAACTTTTAAGGTTAAATCTTCAAGCTTTAATTTGCTAAGTATCTGTTTGTACTGTGTTTCAAAATCCCAGGCATGGTGATGCTCCATTAAATCGAAGGCCTTTTGATAGGCTTCAGAATCATCAGGATTATTTAGCGCATTTTCATATTGGCGTATTACTTTTAGCGTGGCATTACCCGAATTAAAAACCGCTTGCTCGATAGTGTGTTTTAAGTTGAGATTGCTTTCTTGAGCCAGATAGGCAATTTTCAAACCTTTTCTAGAGACCACTTGGCCAGAATCGGGGCTGTCTTTCCCTACAAGAATATTTAAAATAGACGTTTTACCTGTGCCGTTTTTGGCAATAAAAGCAATTTTTTGGTCTTTGTTTATACCGAAAGAGATGTCTTTAAATAGCAAGCGCTCTCCGTATGATTTTGCTATATTTTCGACAGATAAGTAATTCACAAGGGTGTTTTTAGTAGGCGTAAAGTAACAGAAACTTTCTGAATTAAACCTACTAGGTTTTGTAAACCTAGTAGGTTTAATTATTATTTAAAAAGCGTACATTTATGCTTTCATTTACAAAAAATGTTACAAGTAAAGAATCTCAGTATATCATTTTCAACAGAAGGGCATTTTATAACATCAATCAAAAATAAAAATTAATGCTTCAAGTTACAAACCTAAAGATTTCATTTAAAACCGACCAAGCCATGCTTGAGGTTGTTCATGATATTAGTTTTGGCTTGTCTCAAAACGAAATATTAGGCATTGTAGGCGAGTCGGGTTCGGGTAAATCGGTTACAAGTTTGGCCATAATGGGTTTGTTACCCGATAGAACTTCGGAAACTAAAGGGGAGATTCTTTTTAATGGCGTTGATTTAAACACATTTTCCAATAAGGATTTTAAAAATATAAGAGGCGCCCAAATTGCCATGATTTTTCAAGATCCGATGAGCGCTCTGAATCCGAGTTTAACTTGTGGTTATCAGGTTCGAGAAATGTTGTTACAACATAAAAAAGCAACAAAAAATTCTGTTAAAAAACAAGTGATTTCACTTTTTAAAAAAGTTAAATTACCACGTCCCGAAAGTATCTTTTCGCAATATCCACATCAGATTTCTGGCGGGCAAAAACAACGGGTTATCATTGCCATGGCCATTGCCTGTAACCCCCAATTACTTATTGCCGACGAACCTACAACAGCCTTAGATGTTACCGTTCAAAAGGAAATTATTTTACTCTTAAAAGAACTGCAACAAGAAACCAAAATGAGCATTCTCTTTATCTCACATGATTTAACTTTGGTTTCAGAAATAGCCGACCGTGTTGTTGTTATGCAAAATGGAAATATTGTTGAACAGGGCACAACAGAAGAAATATTTAAAATCCCAAAACACAGCTACACCAAAGCTTTATTAAATGCCCGACCGCGTTTAGACAAGCGTTTAGAGAAATTACCAACCGTTGAAGATTTTTTAAATGATTCCGCCGCGTTTAATGAGGTAACGGAAACACAACGGTCACAAATTCACAAAGAGATTTACAGCAAAGAACCTCTTTTAGAAATAGTAAATCTAGCGACCTATTTTAATACGTCAAACAGTTGGTTTTCTAAAAATAATCAGCTTGTTAAAGCTGTTGATTATGTAAGTTTTAAAGTGTTCGAAAGAGAAACGGTGGGCTTGGTAGGCGAATCGGGTTGTGGCAAAACCACGCTAGGACGCTCTATTTTACTTTTAGAAAAACCTTTAAACGGCCAGATTAAATACAAGGGTGTGGATATTTTAAAACTATCGGCGAAAGCTATAAAAGACCTTAGGAAAGATATTCAGATTATTTTTCAAGACCCGTACGCGTCGTTAAATCCGAGAATCCAAATTGGTCAAGCGCTTATGGAACCTATGAAAGTGCATGGTTTGTATAAAAATGATAGGGTACGTAAATTGAAGGCTTTGGAGTTATTGGAGAAAGTTGGTTTAGAACCAGCACACTTTTACCGCTATCCGCACGAATTTTCGGGAGGTCAGCGACAACGGATAGGCATTGCCAGAACCATTGCTTTACAACCCAAAATTATTATTTGTGACGAATCGGTTTCGGCTTTAGACGTTTCGGTTCAAGCGCAGGTTTTAAATCTGCTCAACAGCTTAAAAGCCGATTTTGATTTCACCTATATTTTTATTTCGCACGATTTGGCTGTGGTAAAATATATGGCAGACCAATTAATTGTGATGAAAGACGGAAAAATAGAAGAGATAGGAGATGCCGATGAAATATATAAAAACCCAAAATCTACTTATACAAAGCAGCTTCTCAATGCCATTCCTAAGGGCATTTAAAAAGTGTTTTTATATTCTTTAACAAAGGCCTCCCAATTTTCGGTTTCATAAAAATCTTCGGCCAAAAAAACCAAAATAGGTTCATAGCTTTTTACATCTAAATAACCTGGAAGGCGTAAAATTATTTCTTTTTTATCGTTAAAAAAAACAGTAGTGGGATAGCTTAATTTCCCTTCTAAAAGGGCAACGGCAAATGCATTATGACCACGTCTGCCATTGCTTATGTATTTATAGGTTACTCCACTAATGGTTAAATCTTCTTTTTGCTCAGCATTAAATTTAACAGGATAAAAATGGGTGTTTATATAGTTAGCAACCTTTGGGTTTGAATAGGTTTTTTTATCCATTACCTTACAGTAATAACACCAATTGGTATACACATCGACCAGTATTTTTTTTGGATTTTTCTTATTAAGTACCATGGCTTCTTCAAAACTAAGCCAATTTACTTTTGTTTTTTGAGCAAACGAAAGCCAAGAGAACAATAAAAGAACACTTAATAAGCCAAACTTTTTCATAAATTTTTAGTTTATGCTACTAATAGACGTAAAACAAAGTGTTTAATTACTTAACACCATGCATGAGTTTTTTAATAACAGGTGTTAAAGCTATTATTAATAATCCTGCTGCCATTGGGACTAAAGTAAAAATAAGGAAAAAAGTACTCATAGAGTATTTAGCAGTTATTTCGTCAATCATACCCCCCATAGATCCGGCAGTTTTATTCCCCAAACCAACGGCAATATACCAGAGGCCAAACATCATTCCAATTTTAGTTGCTGGGACCAGTTTAGACACATAAGACAAGCCTACAGGCGACAAACTCAATTCGCCTAAAGTATGTAACAAGTAAGCCAAAATAAGCCATATAATACTTACAGAAGCTGTTTGTGCTCCCTGTGGTATGGTTGCTGAACCGTAAGCTAATATGCCAAACCCCAACCCTAGTAATATTAGTCCAACACCAAACTTAACGGTTGCAGAAGGATTGTATTTACTGTCCCAAATTTTAGAAAATAAGGGTGCAAAAGCTATAATATAAAAGGAGTTTAAAATACCAAACCATGAAGCTGGTATGGTGGTAGATTCTTCTGTGTACTGATTTTGAAGCATCCACAAAACAATAACCCAAATTATGGCAAAACTGAGCCCTAAAAAGAAGTTTGATAAAGCATATTTTTTAAAAGTAATTTTAAAGAGGCTAAATAAAACGTAAGTGATAATTATGAGTGGTACTATTGTTAACAGCGTGTTGGCTATTCTAAAAATGTTGGCAGCATTACCAACCAGAACCCTGTTGGTATAATCTCTGGCAAAAATAGTCATAGAACCACCAGCCTGCTCAAAAGCCGCCCAAAAGAAAACGGTAAAAAAGGCCAAAACACCTACAACAATATAACGGTCACGTTGTACGTTAGCAGGCACTTTTTCTGTTTTAGATTCTTTTGTGTCAGCATTTTCTTTAGAAATGGTTTGTTTATGAGGAGGTAATCCTACATCACCAAAAATCTTTTGAGCATACCAAAATTGGAGCATACCAAAAAACATAAAAATACCAGCCAGACCAAAGCCCCATTGCCACCCTTGTGTTTCGCCAATGTAACCACATAACATGATACCCAAAAAAGCACCCGCATTAACACCCATATAAAATATGGTAAAAGCACCATCCTTTTTTTCTTGCGCATTGATATAAACACCATTAATTATCGAAGTGATATTCGGCTTAAACAAACCATTACCAGCCACTAAAAGACCAATACCGGTATATAAACCCCAAGGTGTATCCATTGCCATAGAAGCATGTCCTAAAGTCATTATTAAAGCGCCAAGTGCCACAGCCCAACGGTACCCTAAAAGTTTATCTGCTATTAAGCCACCTATAATTGGCGTGAAATAAACCAACATGGTGTAGGTGCCATAAAGACCCATAGCTTCTTCTCTAGACCAAGCCCAACCGTCATCAATTAAGGCAGATGTTAAAAATAAAACAAGTAAGGCACGCATGCCATAGTAGGAAAAACGTTCCCACATTTCGGTAAAAAACAGAATGAATAGGCCACTTGGATGTCCTAATAATATTTTTTGATTCAGTTCTGATCCTTCAAATTTAAATGTACTCATATTGTTGTATTTTGGATGTTATAAAAAACCCTTAAAGAACTTAATTCTTTAAGGGTTATAAAATTTTATTTTTAAGCTGTTTCTATCACATGTTCGTCGTCTTCGGCGCCATGGGTAAGGCGTTTAAGCGGTTTGAGAATGGCCAATATAAGCAAGCCAAAAATGATGCAAAAGATAGCGATGCCAGTAAATATAGTGTATTCGCCTAAATCAGAGGCCGATTCGCCTAAATAGCCGGCCAGTTTGTTTCCAAATCCTGTCATGGCAAAATAAATACCCATCATCAAAGACCCATATTTTAAAGGGGCTAATTTTGTGATATAAGATAGGGCAACAGGCGAAGCACAAAGTTCACCAATAGTATGAAATAAGTAAGCCAATACCAACCAGTACATGGCAGAAGAACCTTGCGCATCAAACTGTGCAGCGGCGGCAGTCATAAATAAAAATCCAGAGCCCATAATAATAACGCCAATGGCCATTTTGAATAGCGAAGAAGATTCACTGCCCTTTAATTTGCGTTTGGCCCAAAACCCAGCAATGGTTGTTCCAAGGACAATTATAAAAAAGGCATTTAAAGATTGAAACCAAGAGGCAGGCACTTCCAATCCGCCAATAAAGGGCAATAAATCGGGTAAAATCCTGTTGGTTTTTACTTTGGTATAGATATTCATTAAACCACCTGCTTGTTCAAAAGCCCCCCAAAACACAATAACAATTAAAAAAGAAAGCATAAGCACTTTTATACGGTCCCATTCTATACTTGTTAAAGGCCTGTTTAAAGCCTCTTTTTCTTCTTCTGTAGCAGATTCATCTCCTAAGAAATTACCAACGTGAGCCAAATATTTTTGACCATAAGCATAAAGTGCAACACCCATAGCCATACCAATACCGGCCAAACCAAATCCGTAGTGCCAGCCAATAACTTCGCCTACATAACCCACAATTAAACTCGATAAGAACGCCCCCAAATTAATACCGATATAAAAAATGGTAAAACCTTTATCGCGTCTCACATCACCTTGTTTGTAAAGTCCACCAACCATAGTTGAAATGTTGGGCTTTAACATACCCACACCTAAAATTATTAAACCCAGACCTGTATAAAAAGCCCACATTGTTTGAACAGCTAAAATACTATGTCCGCCAATTAAAATGAGCCCACCATACAAAACAGATTTTTTTTGCCCCAGAACTTTATCGGCAATTATACCTCCGGGAATAGACATGACATAAACCAACATGGTGTACCACCCGTATAGTTTTAAAGCTTCCATATTTGTCCATCCTAAACCAGGGTTGCTATCTGTTGTTAATCCAACGAGATACAAAGTTAAAATGGCACGCATACCGTAATACGAAAAGCGTTCCCACATTTCGGTAAAAAATAAAATATACAATCCTATTGGATGCCCAAACAGTTCGCGTTGTTCGGGTCTTTGAATTGATGTCGACATAGTTTTTAGAATTAATTTTTAAGCTTGTTAAGCGTGAGGTTTATTTTCTGATTTATCTAAATTTTGATGGATAAAAGTAGTCATTTTTTTATAAAGGTTAAGACGTACATTGCCTTTACCTGCATAGCGACCATAAATGCCATGATTCTTATCGGGATAGACAAACATATCAAATTGTTTACCAGAACCTACCAAAGATTCTACCATACGCATGGTGTTTTGAAAATGCACATTGTCATCGCCAGAACCGTGTACCAAAAGATATTTCCCTTTTATCTTATCTGTAAAATTAATAGGCGAATTGTCATCATAACCGCTTGGATTTTCTTGAGGTGTTTGCATATAGCGTTCGGTATAAACGGTGTCGTAAAACCGCCAAGATGTAACAGGAGCCACAGCAATGGCCATTTTAAAAGTATCTGCCCCTTTGGTAATGGCTAAAGACGACATATAGCCACCATAACTCCAACCCCAAATACCTATATTATTTTGGTCTATATAATCTAGTTTACCCAATTCTTTTGCAGATTCTATCTGGTCTTCAATTTCGTATTTACCCAACTCTTTATAGGTTGCTTTTTTAAAAGCAGCTCCTTTAAACCCTGTTCCGCGTCCGTCTACGCAAGCAATAATATAACCTTGTTGCGCCAACATTTGATACCAAAAATCATTAGCACCTCCCCAGCGGTTAGAAACGCTTTGAGAACCTGGTCCTGAATATTGATACATAAATAAAGGGTATTTTTTATTGGGATTAAAATCAGATGGTTTAATCATCCACGCGTTAAAATTGCCATTTTTTGTTTTGAGTGTAAAAAATTCTTTTGGTGATGTATTATAATTTTTGAGCTCTTTAGAAAGCTGATAATTATTTTTAACTTCTTTTAAAATCTTACCTGTTTGGGCATCGTTTAGGGTGAAAATATAAGGTGTACTGGCATCCGAAAAGGTATTGATATAATAATTTAAGCTGTGGCTAAAAGCGGCACTGTTGGTGCCATTATTTCGGCCCAATCGTTTTTTGTTTTTACCATTTAGTGAAATTGTATAAATGGTTCTGTTTATAGACCCATCTTCAACCGATTGGTAATAAATGTGTTTGTTTTTTGAGTTGTAGCCGTAATAGTCAGTCACTTCCCAATTTCCTTTAGTAATTTGTTTGATTAATCGGCCTTTATTGTTGTAATGATAAATATGATTGTACCCATCCTTTTCGCTGGTCCAAATAAAACTGTTGTCTTTTAAAAAGGTTAAATTATCAGTAATGTCAATGTATGTGGTAGCTGTTTCGTTTAAAATCAAATGCGCTTTAAGAGTGTTTGTGTTGACAAATATGAGGTTTAAATTATTTTGATGGCGGTTTAAGGTAGTTACACAAAGCACATCGGCTTTTTTGGTAAATTTTATCCGAGGGATGTAATATTGGTCTAAAGCACCCAAATCTATAGCCTGACTTTTTTTAGTATTTACATTGTAGAGATGTAAGCTAACTTTTGCATTATTTTCGCCTGCTTTTGGGTATTTAAAAGTTACTTTTTTAGGGTATAGTGATGTGTCATAGCGCATCATTGTAAATTCTGGCACATCGGTTTCGTCAAAACGCATAAAGACAATTTTATCAGAATGGCCACTCCACTGAAAAGCACGTACAAAGGCAAATTCTTCTTCGTAAACCCAATCGGTTATACCGTTAATAATGGCATTCTTTTTACCGTCTGTTGTAATTTGAGTCGTGATGTTTGAAGCCAAATCTTTTACATACAAATTGTTTTTATAAACAAAAGCCACTTTTTTGCCGTTGGGCGACAAAGTGGGTTCTTGAATTAAATTTTTTGAAACCAAATCGAGTTGTTTGCTAGTGATGTTATACACATAAAATTTACCCAAATAAGAGTGGCGATAGATTTGTTTAATTTCTGTACCCAAAACCAATAAATTCTCATCGGTACTAAATGTGTATTTACTAAAAGAATCGATATCTGTCAAATCTTCACTATTAACAAGAGTGGTCACTTTTTCTAATGTTTTATAACTGTATTTATCTATACGTGTGCTTTGCGTATTTCTATCCCGATTTAAAACAGTGTAATAATCGCCGTGGCTCATAGAATTTAAGGCATTCATATATTGGGTTCTAAAAGTGCCTTTAGCCCAAATATCTTCAAGTGTTATTTGTTGTTTTTGAGCTGCGATTAAGCCTGTGCAGAATAAAAATATGACAGCTAGTTTTTTCATAAAAAAGAAATTAAATTTTGCATGCCAAGTTTAGTAAATTTTAAGCAAATAAACTGTTAAAATATCTAGAAATACCAGAATTGAGACAAACATAAGCCCTTTAAAAAAATAGTATATTTGCGTTTAATTTGTAACCTTATGTCACGAGAAATTTCGGGTTTTTCTAAACTCTCTAAAGATGAAAAGATTGATTGGTTAGACGCTAAGGTCTTAACCAAAACATCCGATTTTAAAGAAATACTTCGGCAGTATTGGAATGCAAACTCAGACCTACAAAGCCTTCATGACGATTTTATAGAAAACACCATTTCTAATTTTTACCTGCCTTATGCGGTGGCGCCAAATTTTGTTATTAACAATAAAAAATACGTCATCCCCATGGTAATTGAAGAAAGTTCTGTGGTAGCGGCAGCGGCGATGGTGGCTAAATTTTGGGCTAAAAGAGGGGGGTTTAAAACCGAGGTTATCTCGACTGATAAAATAGGCCAAGTACACTTTATGTACAAGAGCGCTAAAACCGAATTAGAGGCTTATTTTAAAAAGATAAAGCCCCAATTATTTAGTACCACTTCAGCGCTTACAAAAAACATGAAAAATAGGGGTGGCGGTATTTTAGATATTGAGCTGCGTGATAAAACACAGGTTTTAAAAGATTATTATCAGTTGCATGTGCGTTTTGAAACCAAAGACAGCATGGGCGCAAATTTTATAAATTCTTGTTTAGAACAAATTGCCAATACCTTTAAAAAAGAGGGCATTAAAATAGTGATGAGTATTTTATCGAATTACACACCCAATTGTTTGGTACGTGCCGAAGTGAGCTGTCCTGTGTCTGATTTGTATAAAGAAGCGCCCATGTATTATGCTCAAAAATTTGTTGAAGCCATTAAAATAGCGCAAGTAGAACCTTACAGAGCCGTAACACATAACAAAGGTATTATGAATGGTGTTGATGCGGTGGTTATTGCCACAGGTAACGATTTCCGTGCCATTGAAGCAGGTGTTCACGCCTACGCATCACGTAAAGGGCAATATCAAAGTTTAAGCGGTGCCGAAATTAAGGACGGGATTTTTAAATTTTGGATAGAATTACCACTTTCAGTAGGTACAGTGGGTGGCTTAACGGCTTTACATCCTTTGGCAAAAATATCATTGGCCTTATTACAAAACCCATCCGCTAAGGAATTAATGGAAATTATGGCCGCTGCCGGATTGGCACAAAATTTTGCAGCATTACGCGCTTTAACAACCAAAGGCATACAACATGGGCACATGAAAATGCATTTTACAAATATCTTAAATCAGTTAAAAACGACACCATCAGAAAAAGAGACTTTAAAACAGTTTTTTAAAGATAAAACAATAACACATCGTGACGTAAAAGAGGCTTTAGAAAAATTGAGAACTTTAAAAAGCTAAGTGATAAACTAATTTTATGCCGATATAAAAACAATTGATACAATTTTCCGTTATCCTTTAAAAAGATAATTATCTTTGAATCAGTAAAAAGTTAAAAACTTAGAATAAAAAAAATTAAACATTTAAAAATAAATATTATGGCTTTCGAACTCCCAAAATTACCCTACGCTTACAATGCATTAGAACCTTATATTGATGCACGTACTATGGAAATCCACCATTCAAAACACCATCAAGGTTACACAAATAACCTCAACAATGCTATTGCTGGAACAGATTTAGAAAACAAATCTATTTTAGAAATCCTCAGCGGATTAGACATGAACAATAAAGCTGTTAGAAATAATGGTGGCGGTTATTACAATCACGATTTATTTTGGAAAGTGATGGCGCCTAATGCAGGTGGTGAACCTACAGGAGATTTAGCTTCTGCTATAAATGACGCTTTTGGCTCTTTTGAAGCTTTTAAAGACACTTTTTCTAAAGCGGCTGCTACGCAATTCGGTTCAGGATGGGCTTGGTTAAACGTACATAAAGGCGGTAAAGTTGATGTGTGTTCTACGCCCAATCAAGATAATCCCCTTATGCCGGGTGTAGATTGTCAAGGAACACCTATTTTAGGTCTTGACGTATGGGAACATGCTTATTATTTAAACTATCAAAACCGCAGACCCGATTATATCAACGCCTTTTTTAATGTTATTAATTGGGATGAAGTAACAGCGCGCTACGAAGCAGGAAAATAAAGAAACACAATAAGTTTCGTCATTTCGAGTGTCCTGAACTTGTTTCAGGATTTATCGAGAAATGAAATTAGTTTTAAGTTCTCGATATATCCCGATAATTATCGGGATGGGATACTCGAACAGACGGATAAACGTTTTCAATCAATAAAAATTAAATCTCCACTCATAAAAAGTGGAGATTTTAATTTAAACAAGTATGTCAACACGCACACTAGCTTTACTTGCTGCTTTAGCAGCAGCCCTTATTTACGGGCTCACCTTTACGGTAGCCAAACACGTGATGCCTGTTTATATAAAACCTTACGGGTTTATTGTATTGCGGGTTTTTGGTGCGACATTGTTATTTTGGTTTTCGGGACTCTTTATTAAAAAAGAAAAAATTGCCAAAGCCGATTATGGGCGTATTTTTTTAGCAGCTGTATTTGGTGTGGGTCTTAATATGCTGACCTTTTTTAAAGGCTTGTCTTACACAACACCTATAAACGCTTCGGTAGTGATGGTAATGGTTCCTATTATTGTGCTGAGTTTATCGGCAATCCTTTTAAAAGAACATTTGGCGAAATACCGTATTATAGGTGTTTTTTTAGGATTGCTAGGCGCCGTCTATCTTATAGCTTATGGCAATGGTTTACAACTGAATAACACCCACATACAATGGGGCAATTTTTTGGTATTTATCAATGCCTTTTCGTACAGTTTGTATCTGATTTTAGTCAAAAAACTCACTTCAAAATACCACCCTATCAGTTTTGCCAAATGGCTGTATTTATTGGGCTTTTTTATGGTTTTGCCTTTTGGTTTTAAAGAAGTGCAACAAATAGCGTGGCTTACTATGCCAACGGATATATTTTATAAAATGTTGTTTGTAGTGGTTTTTGCCACTTTTGTAACCTATCTTTTTAATTTGTTGGCGGTGCGTAAACTCAAACCTACTACGGTAAGCGTGTTTATTTATTTACAACCTTTTATAGCAACCGTTTTTGCCTTAATTATGAAGAGTGACACGCTTAATATTCATAAAATAATAGCCAGTGGGTTGATATTTGCAGGTGTTTATTTGGTGAGTAAGAAGCCTAAAGTGGCTTAAAATTTATTACAACTTAAAAAACCACCTGCTTTGCATGTGGTCATGTTCTAAGGGCTTTGCCTATATTTGTGATGATTGGAAAATACAAGAAGTTATCGCATGTCATATATAAATGTGACTATCATATAGTTTGGGTTCCGAAATATCGTTTACTTGTAGCCGCAGCCTACATCATAGTTATTATTGATAAAAAATTACATTTTAATAATGCTTTTAAGACATTTGTTTTAGGTACATTAGGATTTCTATATTCCTTATGGGTTATTTTTGGTTCAGGATCTGATACCGTTTTTTATGGATTTTTACTTTTAATGGCCGGCATACCATTTTACGTCTTAATGCAATGGCATAAACGCAATAATTAAATGAAAACAACGCATCATTTTATGAAGGTAAAAAAGATTAGATAATAATTAAAAACAACAAACACGTTTCAAATTTTGTCAATTCAATATATTTTGTACTTTTAAAGTCCCAGTAGTAGTAAGATGTTAACCAATACAAACATTTGTTATGAAAAACAACGAGGCTTACTTTTTAAACTTTTTCTTTTTTTAGATATTTTTTGGTAACTATAAGAAAACCTACTAATTATTAAAATCTAAAAAATGACTAAAGAATCAAAAAAAATTTCAAGACGTGGCTTTTTCCCACAAATATTAGGACTATTGTTAGTGCCGTTTATCAAAACTAAAACACAACAAGTTGAAGATATATCAGCATATAAAACTTTTATTAAAAAAGATGGCACAGTTGTAAAGATTAAGTCTACACATCTTAATAATGTAAAAATTATTAAAAAGAAAGTTTCTAATAAAACACTTTTTAAGTGGCTTAATAATAATTAAAAATATGGCTGCTAAAAAACAAACATCAAGAAGAACATTTTTAAATAAAGGCCTAAAAGTGGGCATTTTATCTACCATTGGTTTAACAGCACTTGCTAAATTATTTAAATCTGATAAAACGGAGGCGCTTCTAGATAACGATACAATAGAAGTAATGACAGCAGAGGGCGATATTATTCAGCTGCCAGCGACACAAGTAGAAGACCACATATCTATAAAACATAAAGATTATAAAGTAAGAGAGGGCTTTTTACATAAAAAGTTTGTAATGGTAGTAGATTTGGCTAAGTGTAAAAATGCCAAAAAATGCCAAGCATCGTGTAATAAAAATCACTACATAACAGGAGATGACGCCTGGCTTAAGATATTTAAAATGCAAGACTCTAAAGACACATCTCCTTATTGGATGCCAACTCATTGTCAGCATTGCGATAACCCAGCCTGTGTTACGGTTTGCCCTGTTGACGCAACCTTTAAGCGCCGCGATGGGATTGTTTTAATAGACAACGAACGTTGTATTGGTTGTCGATTTTGTATGGCTGCATGTCCTTACTCTGCACGCGTTTTTAATTGGAAAGAACCAGAACAAGGTAAAATAGTTGCCAATTTAGACTATTCGCCTGATTATACTGGTGCTCCAAGCGTTGTAGGCACTGTAGATAAATGTGATTTTTGCCCTCATATGATTGATAAAGATAAATTGCCACATTGTGTTACAGCATGTCCAAACAATGTTTTTTCTTTTGGCGATAAGTATGAAGATACAGTAACAAACGGTGTTGAAACCTTTAGGTTGAGTAAACTTTTAAAAGAAAGAGCAGGCTATAGGTTTATGGAAAATTTAGGAACAGAACCCAGTGTTTATTACTTACCCCCAACTAATAGATTAGAAGATTTTGAAGAAGGGTTACAAAATTACGACCCTTTTAATTCTGTAAAGAAAGATAAATTATGATAAAGTACGACGATACTTTAATGCTAGACTTAGCTCCTAAAAGGTTTGGTAAAACGGTAAAAAAATGGCTCATATTTTTAGTAATTATGTTAATAATAGCTATATATTTTTATTATTTGCAGGTAAAAAAAGGTCTTATAGTTACCGATTTAAACGACTATTTCTCTTGGGGTATCTACACGTCTAATTTTATTTTTTTTGTAAGTATAAGTTTTGTAGGCTCATTAACAGGCTCTTTTTTAAGGATGGCTAATTTTCATTGGCGCATACCCGTTGTACGTATTACAGAAATAATTGCCATAATAGCTTTATTAATGGCGAGTATATCAATTATTTTAGATTTAGGACGACCCGACAGACTTTTGTATATGATTAGATATGGTCGCATTCAGTCACCTATTATTTGGGATGTTATAATAGTGGCTTCATACATGGTTATGAGTGTATTAATGCGTTATTTGTCTCTGATACCAGATGTCGCAATTCTTAAAA
>JAKIUU010000006.1 GCA_021647405.1 Flavobacteriaceae bacterium | reverse complement strand
ACTTTTGGCTTAGATTTCATAGATTTAAATTGCAAGGTTTATCCCATAAATGTACAAAATCTTGTAGTTTTAAACAAATAATAATGAACTTATATATCTAATATATAAACCCTTAAATGGTTTTTAAAGGGCGACTAAGTATCTCTATTGAAACAGGCATTCAAAATGGCACATTGGCCATTACCATTGCAACCATTACTCTAAAAAATGCCGAATTTTCTATCGTGCCTGCCATTTACGGATTGCTAATGTTTGGTACAGGTGCACTTATAATATTTTTCAGAAAAACACTCTTAGCAAAGTAGATTTTTACATTTTTAGATAAAAATCACTTACCAAATTTTTATAGTCTTCGGTGTAATTATGACGGCTTATTTCTATAATTAATTCGCTAATTACCGTTTGTGTTTTGACGAATGATAACTGAAGTAAACTGCGTTTTGTAGAAGCTAATTTATGACCTTTTACATGGGTTTTCCTTAACGGATGAAGTCCGTTTTGTAAAGCTATTTCTAAAAATAAATTCTCTTCAGAAAACGGAATAATAAAGGCGCATTGCCCTCTTTTTGATAATAATTTAGCAGTATGTGTTAATAAATCTTCATAATTCAAATCTATCTTTTGGCGCGCCAGAGAACGCGCCGTATTTGAAATGTTGAGCGTGTCTTTAAAAAAAGGCGGGTTAGACACAATTAAATCATAAGTATCCTCTATTTCTGAACTGAATTCTTGTAAAGAGCTGTGATAACAATACAGCCTGTCTCCCCAATCTGACATCTCAAAATTATTTACAGCTTGTTCAAAAGCTTTGGGCTCTATTTCTAGGGCATCTACGGTCTCGGCTTGGCTGCGTTGCGCTAATTGAAGCGCAATTAAACCTGTACCAGTACCGATATCTAAAATACTGTTAACATGATTGTCAATAGATATCCAAGCCCCTAACAAGACACCATCTGTTCCCACTTTCATAGCGGCCTTGTCTTGTTGTATGCTGAAATGTTTGAATTTAAATAGACTCATAAAAAGGTAAAGATAAGTTTTAAAATGGATGAAATCTTTGGTAATACTTCTCGATACAATCCCGATAGCTATCGGGATCACTCGAAGTGACGCAAGTAAGTTAAAGAAATTAATATAATACCGCCTGTTCGGGTAGACGCAGTCGTATCGCGAACCTTTTGAAATGTATGAGATTACTTCAAATACATTTCTAACAATCCTTCGGGCGCTTCAACAAGAACTTCTTTATTGGTACGGTCTATTTTTTTGAGAAAAGTATCAATAAGGGGAAACAGTATTTCGATGTCGCCATTTTTTATTTCTAATAAAATTTGGGCAGTAGTATCATTTACAGACTCTATGATGCCTACTTCTCCTTTGTG
This sequence comes from Flavobacteriaceae bacterium, assembly GCA_021647405.1. GTDB lineage: Bacteria > Bacteroidota > Bacteroidia > Flavobacteriales > Flavobacteriaceae > CG1-02-35-72. The sequence continues at coordinate 97,563 of JAKIUU010000006.1, read as the reverse complement.
GATGTCAACAATCTTAAAGCCTATAATTTCGTGATAATAGAATTTGTTGCCAGTAAGTTTTGGTAAAAACTTTAAGGGCAAGTAAACGCTTGAATTTAATATATCTTCGGCTTCTGTTTGCGTGTTGATATCTTCAAATTTTACACGCAGTTTGTTCCTTTTTTGCAGTAAAGAATATTCTATAAAAAAAGGAACCAGTGTGTTGCCTAAAGCAACAAACACTGATTCCATATTTTGATAAAGTTCGGGTTCGTCTGTATCTAAAGAGATAACAACTTCGCCTTTAAAACTGTGTTTTCTAGAAATACGTCCAAGATAAAAACAGTTGTCTTTGCGCATAACGCAGGTTTAAATTTATGCTGTAGCAGTTTCAGAATCTTCAGAAGGAGTTTCATCTTCTTTAGAAGCTTCATCTTCGGCAGGCGCATCATTAGCAGCAGCTTCTTCAGCCTCTTTTTTCGCAACAGCTTCGGCTTCAGCAGCAGCTTTCGCCTCTTCTTCAGCTTTAAGAGCGGCTTCGGCATCTGCCAAACGCTTGTCATTTACTTCTTTTTCAGCGGCCAGTGCTTTGGCTTTTGTATCGGCATCAGCCTTAGCCAAACCATCTTTTTTAGCATTTACTTGGTCTGCTTTTTCAGCTACCCAAGCATTGAATTTTTCTTCGGCTTGTTCTTCGGTTAGGGCCCCTTTTCTAACACCACCAGCCAAATGATTTTTTAGCATAGCACCTTTGTACGATAAAATAGCTTTGGCAGTATCCGTTGGTTGGGCACCGTTTTGTAACCATTTTACAGTACCATCAATATTTAAATTGATTGTGGCAGGGTTTGTGTTTGGATTGTAAGTACCTAATTTTTCAAGATATTTACCATCTCTTTTTGCACGCGCATCGGCGGCAACGATCCAGTAAAAAGGCTTCCCTTTTTTACCGTGTCTTTGTAGTCTAATTTTTACTGACATTTTTGTTTAAATTTTGAGGTACACGACCCCGATTATTAATAAGGGCGCAAATGTACAAAATAATTATATGTATTGATTAAAATAATAACAGTAAAGTGTGGTATTTTAATATTTTAACTTGGGCTTTTGGTTTTTAAGCCAAGTGTTGATAAATATTGCATTAAAGATGCCATTTAATGCCATTGAATTGGCTATTTTTAAAAACTTAATTTTAATATTCCAAAAGCCTGTTTATGTACTTAATTTTTGACACAGAAACCACTGGATTACCCAAAAAATGGAATGCCCCAATTACCGATACCAACAATTGGCCGCGCTGTGTTCAAATAGCTTGGCAGTTGCATGACGAAAAGGGAAACTGTATTGAACATCGCGATTTTTTAATTATTCCTGAAGGCTATAATATTCCTTACGATGCCGAACAAATTCACGGCATTTCCACCCAACTTGCCCAAGAACGCGGATTACCTTTAAATGAGGTTTTGGCAATTTTTAACCAAGATTTGTTAAAAACAAAGTTTGTAGTAGGTCAAAATTTAGGGTTTGATAAAAATATAATGGGCTGCGAATATTACAGGGCAGGTATTGAAACGAGCTTAAATAAATTACCAGTTCTAGACACCTGTACAGAGCACACCGCTAAATTATGTCAATTGCCGGGAGGGCGTGGAGGTAAATTCAAACTGCCTACTTTAACAGAGTTACATAAAGAATTATTTGGAGAACCTTTTGCCGAAGCGCATAATGCCACTGCCGATGTGGAGGCAACCGCACGTTGCTTTTTTGAATTGATACGCACCAATCAATTTACCACAGATCAATTACAAGCCCCAGCAGATTATATTCAAAATTTTAAAAACGATAATCCCAACCCGATACCCCTTATCGGATTAAAACACATTAATTTAAAACGGGCTAGTGCCGAATTAAAACAACAAAAAGAAGCCGCCGACTTAGATTTCACCATCACAGATGAAGCCACTTTTAAATTAGACACAGTTCCTTTTTCTCATCTACACAACTATTCGCAATTTTCTATTTTACAATCTACTTCTAGTGTGTCAGATTTAATACAGGCAGCTATAAAAAACAAAATGAATGCTGTGGCCATAACCGATTTGGGTAACATGATGGGGGTGTTTAATTTTGTTACAGAAATTGACCGGCATAATCAAGCTGTCTTAAAAGCCAATGCAGACTTAAAAGAAGGCGAAATAGCGCAAAGTATTCTCAAACCCATAGTGGGTTGTGTTTTTAATATTTGTGAAAATCATAAAGACCGCACGCATAAAGACAATGGATACCAGACTTTGTTGTTGGCTAAAAATAAAAAAGGCTATTACAATTTGGCCAAAATGTCCTCAATAGCCTATACAGAGGGTTTTTATTATGTCCCTAGAATTGATAAAGAAATTGTAAAACAGTATAAAGATGACATTATTGTTTTAAGTGGTGATACTTACGGTGAGGTTCCTAATAAAATTTTAAATATTGGCGAACAACAAGCCGAAGAGGCTTTGCTGTGGTGGAAAGAACAATTTGAAGACGATTTTTATATTGAACTCATCCGTCACAATCAAGAAAACGAAGATCATGTTAATAAAGTACTCCTAAATTTTTCTAAAAAACACGCCATAAAATCGGTGGCAACCAACACCACATTTTATATTGATAAAAAAGATGCCGATGCGCAGGATATTTTATTGTGTGTAAAAGACAACGCAAAAAGAGATACTCCAAAAGGTCGTGGAAGAGGTTATAGATATGGCTTGCCAAACAATGAGTTTTATTTTAAAACTCAGGATGAGATGAAAGAATTGTTTAAAGACCTACCTGAAGCCATTCAAAACATTCAAGAAATTGTAGATAAGATTGAGCCTTTTACATTGGCACGAAAAGTACTTTTACCCAAGTTTGATATTCCAAAGGCGTTTGTTTTTCAAGAAGATAATGAAGATGGTGGCAATCGAGGCGAAAACAGTTACCTAAAGCATATAACCTTTTTGGGTGCCGAAAAACGCTATCCAGAAATGGATACCGATACCAAAGAGCGGATAGATTTTGAACTGTCTGTTATCGAAAAAACAGGCTATCCAGGCTATTTCTTAATTGTACATGATTTTATTGCCGAAGCACGAAAAATAGGTGTTTCTGTTGGGCCTGGCAGAGGTTCTGCAGCAGGTTCTGTGGTGGCCTATTGTTTAAAAATAACCAATATAGATCCTGTAAAATACGATTTACTTTTTGAGCGTTTCCTAAATCCAGATAGGGTTTCTTTACCAGATATCGATATAGATTTTGACGACGAAGGCCGCCAAAAAGTTATTGATTATGTCATTGATAAGTATGGGGCCAATCAAGTGGCTCAAATAATTACTTATGGTACAATGGCTGCCAAATCGGCTGTAAGAGATACCGCACGTGCTTTAGATTTACCACTTCAAGAGGCCGATAGAATTGCCAAAATGATTCCTGGAATCAAACTTAAAGATATTTTTGGTGATGATGACAAAAGTAAAGGCAAACGCGCGGCTCTTAAAGACGATGAACTCGTAAACGTTAAAGCTTTAATTGAACTCGAAAAAGGTGATGACCTTGCTGCCGAAACACTTAAAAAAGCCAAGGCCCTTGAAGGTTCTGTCAGAAATACAGGCACCCATGCCTGTGGGCTGATAATTTCGCCAGAAAATATTTCAAATCTAGTACCCATTGCCAAAGCCAAAGATTCCGAAATGTTTGTGACCCAATTTGACAATCATGTGGTTGAAGATGCAGGCCTGCTTAAAATGGATTTTTTAGGTTTAAAAACATTGACATTAATAAAAGATGTTGTTAAAATAGTAAAAGCACTTCATGGTGAAAATTTGGTACCAGACGATTTCCCTTTAGATGATATTAAAACATTCGAACTCTTTCAGCGAGGTGAGACAGTGGGTATTTTTCAGTATGAATCGTTGGGAATGCAGAAGAATTTAAAATTATTAAAGCCAACAGAATTTGCCGATCTTATTGCTATGAACGCCTTGTATCGCCCAGGGCCAATGGAGTACATTCCGCTTTTTATTCAGCGCAAGCACGGCGAAGAAGCTATAGAATATGACCTTCCAGAAATGGAAGAATATCTAAAAGAGACCTATGGTGTAACCGTTTATCAAGAACAAGTGATGTTGCTGTCGCAAAAATTGGCCAATTTTACAAAAGGCGAAGCGGATGTTTTGCGTAAAGCGATGGGTAAAAAGATTTTTGCACTACTTGAAAAATTAAAACCCAAATTTATAAAAGGAGGTAAGTCTAATGGACATCCTGAAAATATACTCGAAAAAATTTGGAAGGACTGGGAAAAATTTGCGGCTTACGCCTTTAACAAATCGCATTCTACCTGTTATGCTTTTATAGCCTATCAAACCGCCTATTTAAAAGCCCATTACCCCGCCGAATTTATGGCAGCTTGTTTGTCTAATAATATGAATGATATTAAACAAGTAGGCTTTTTTATGGAAGAGTGTAAACGCTCTGGTCTAGAAGTATTGGGGCCAGACGTAAATGAAAGTTTCCTCAAATTTTCGGTAAATAAAAAGGGGGCTATTAGGTTTGGGATGGCGGCTGTAAAAGGTGTGGGTGCCAATGCCGTAAGAGCTATTGTTAAAGAGCGTAAGGCAGAAGGCAATTACCGTTCTATTTTTGATGTTACCAAACGTGTGGATTTGCGCTCGGTAAATAAGCGCGTATTTGATGGCTTAATTTTATCGGGAGCTTTCGATTCTTTAGCACCTGTACACCGCTCTCAATATTTTGCGCTCGACGAAAAAAACCAAACTTTTATTGAGAAAGCCATTCGTTTTGGCAATAAATACCAAGAAAATAAAAATGCGGCGCAAGTGTCTCTTTTTGGCGATACTTCTGACGTGCAATTTGAGGAGCCAAAATTTCCTGAATGTGAGTCATGGAACATCATGGAAAAATTAGCCAAAGAGAAAGAGGTTATTGGGATGTATATTTCAGGTCATCCGCTTGATGATTACAAGTTAGAAATTAGAAATTTTTGTAATGCCAAGGTAAATTTATTTAACAACCAAGAGGCATTATTGGGTAAAGAATTAACTTTTGCAGGTATTATTACAGATGTACAGCACAGGGTTTCTAAAAACGGAAAAGGTTGGGCCTCTTTTGTTATTGAAGACTTTACAGATACTTTTGAATTTAGAATGTTTAGCGAAAATTATTTAAAATTTAAACATTTTTTGGTGCCCAATTCGTTTTTGCATTGTAAAGTTAAAATAGACAGGGGATGGAATGAAGGGCAGGTATTGTTAAAATTTTTAGACATTAAAATGCTGCAAAACATTATGGAAAACCTCACCAAAAAAATCACTTTAAACGTAGATTTAAATAAACTCTCAGAACCCTATATTAAAAACATAGACAAGATTCTTAAAGCACATAAAGGCGATAAAGTTGTTAGCTTTGAAGTGACTGATAATGAGTCTAAAATCAGATTAAAGCTACACAGCCGCAATTATAAAGTAAAAATGTCTAAAGAGCTTTTAGAAGGCTTGGAAGCCCATCAAATCAATTTTAATTTGAATTAGAAATCACGCCTAAAAATCATCTGGACTAAAAGGAATGTCATCGTCGGGGTCATGCGTGTCGTAATCTACGCCCGGCGGATTAAACAAGCCCCAACGGTCTATAGTGTAATTCCAGGGGTCAAAAGTTTTTACCCATTCGGCAAATAAAATTCTAAACTCTTCTATCTCATCACGAAGCAATTGCAAGTAATCGGTATTTTTATAGCCATTTATTCTTAAACCGGTACAATCGGTCATAATTTCACGCGCCGCTTTGCGGATAATGGCGGCATTTTCCATTTTTAAATCGTAGATTTCTACAGCTTCGGCACCACTGATTTTAGCTGGAATAATTAGAGCGTTACTATTTATATATTGTGCGTGATGTTTTAGAGAATCACGCTTAAATGTATCCAGATGTGCGGTGTCTTCACTTGCTACACTCTCAATAATTTTTAGACTCAAGTGCCTAATTTCTTCGGCCTTTTTAAAAAGCGGCATCTTTTTGATACGCTCGTGCATGTTGTCTTGGTTGTCGGCGTCGTTGAACATAAATGATGTTATTTATTAAATAACAAAGTTAACTAAAGTAAAAGAATTGCGTAAATAGTATTGTCTGATTTTGTACTTTTACCACTCTAATATTTACTAATGAACATCCATTTTATAGCCATTGGCGGTAGTGCCATGCACAACTTAGCCATTGCTTTACACAATAAAGGGCAGAATGTTACTGGAAGCGATGACGCTATTCACGAGCCGTCAAAATCGCGCTTGGCCGCTAAAAATTTATTGCCCAAATCTTTTGGGTGGTTCCCCAATAAAATTACAAATAAAATTGATGCTGTTATTTTGGGTATGCATGCCAAACCCGATAATACAGAATTGTTACGTGCTCAAGAATTGGACTTAAAAATTTACTCCTATCCAGAATTTTTATACGCGCAGTCTAAAGATAAAATACGTGTGGTTATTGGCGGCAGTCATGGCAAAACCACCATTACCGCCATGATTTTACATGTCTTGCATTATCATAAAAAGGAAGTCGATTATATGGTGGGCGCACAGTTGACAGGTTTTGATACGATGGTACACCTTACCCAAGATAATAAATACATGCTACTTGAAGGCGATGAGTATTTGAGTTCGCCCATAGACAGACGCCCTAAATTCCACTTGTACAAACCCCATATTGCCCTTATTAGTGGTGTTGCATGGGATCATATAAATGTATTCCCCACTTTTGATAATTACCTAGAACAGTTTAAAATATTTGTCGATTCTATCCTTCCTAATGGGACAATAATCTATAATAATGAAGATGAAAATGTCAAAAATATTGTAGCAGAATCTACAAACGATTTGTATAAAATTCCTTATCAAACACCCAAGCATTTTATCGATAAAGGCATCACTTATTTAAAAACACCTCAAGGGGATGTGGCTTTGGCTGTTTTTGGCAATCACAATCTTCAAAATTTGGCGGGTGCCAAATGTATATGCGCACAAATGGGTCTAGATGAAACTGCTTTCTACAAAGCTATTGCCCATTTTAAAGGCGCCGATAAACGCTTGCAAAAAATAGCAGAGAATGATTCAACAGCTATTTTTAAAGATTTTGCCCATGCACCCAGTAAAGTTATAGCCACCACAAATGCGGTAAAAACCCAATATAAAGAACGCAGATTATTGGCTTGTTTAGAATTGCATACTTATAGCAGTTTAAATCCCATATTTTTAAAGCAATATCAACACGCGCTTGATGCTGCTGACGAAGCTGTGGTTTTTTATGCCCCAAAAGCCCTTGCTATAAAACAATTAGCATCTATTTCGATATCCGAAATAAAAGAAGCTTTTAACAGAACCGACTTAAAAGTATTTACAGACCCCAAAGCTTTTAGTGCTTATTTATTTGAACAAAATTTAAAAAATACAGCCTTGCTTTTAATGAGTTCAGGAAATTACGGGGGCTTAGATTTTAAGAGGCTTTGTAAGTTGGTTTAAAATTGTTTGTCATTCTGAACGTAATGAAGAATCTCTTTATGCCTCAATATAATTGCAATAATTTAATCATATAATCGGAATAATTCCGATTATATGATTGTTTTTTCACATGTAATTGCTATATTTGCATTAGTTAATCGGTAATACCCCGATTGTCATATAAAATAATTACAATATGGATTTTAGAAAAATGGTAAAGAAATATGCTGAAGCTCCTATATCTAGATACTTGATTTTAGAATTACTAAGTGATTATCAGAGTCCAAATGATAAAATTAGTGAGCTACTTAAAAGCAAAGAGCTTATTTCAATTAGAAGAGGACTATATATAACGGGGGCTAAAATGGATTTACCTACACCAGAACCTTTTCTAATAGCGAATCACCTTAGAGGACCAAGTTATGTGTCATTAGAGTCTGCATTATCTTATTGGAACATGATACCAGAAAGAGCTTATGAAATAAGTTCAGTAACCATAAAAACCTCAAAGTTATATAAAACTCCTGTTGGACGATTTAGTTACCAACAATTAAAGACTCCTTATTATTCTTATGGAATAAAAAATATAGAATATTCACCTAAGCAAACAATGTTAGTTGCCTCACCTGAAAAAGCTTTATGTGATAAAGTTGTGCTAACACCCAAAATTTATCTTAGAAGCATAAAACAAACTCGAGAATTTTTAATGGAAGATCTTCGTATAGATAGTGAAATATTAAAAACATTAGATACGAAAATTATAGAATTATGGGTTAAAAACGCTCCTAAAAAAAGCAGCCTAAAAATGCTTATTAAAACGTTGATAGAATTATGATAAAAGAGTGGATAGAGGAATATAATCCTCAAAATGAAGAAGAAATATTATATGCATTACAAGAAATAATGCAAGAAATAACTTTAGCAGGTTTATCAAGAACTGACTTTTTTGAGAAAGCAGCTTTTTATGGAGGAACCGCTCTTCGAATTTTTTATGGATTGGATAGATATTCAGAAGATTTGGATTTTTCTTTACTTAAACCTGATTCAAATTTTTCAATTGAGCCATATTTCAAAGCCGTTTTAAATGAATTTAAGTCATTAGGACTAACTGTTAGTATTAAGGAAAAGAAAAAAACTAAACAAACAGCTATTGATTCAGCTTTCCTAAAAGCAGAATCAATATGGCAAGAAATTGTACTCGTTGACATTATCAAGGAAACAGGGGTGCGTTCTAACAAGACTTTGAAGATAAAAGTAGAAGTTGATCGACAGCCTCCATTGAATTTCAGAACCGAAGAAAAGTTATTACTCCGTCCATTTTCTTTTTATGTGAAATGTTTTACCAAATCAAATTTATTTGCAGGTAAAATGCATGCCCTCCTTTTTAGAAAATGGCAAAATAGAGTCAAAGGAAGGGATTGGTATGACTTAGAATGGTATGTTAAAAAAGGAATTCCTTTGGATGTAAATCATTTCCTAACAAGGGCAAAAGACACAAACGACTGGCAAGATGATAATATTTCTAATGAACAGATTATTGAGCTATTAGATAGCAAAATAAAATCAGTTTCTTTTAGCAGTATTAAAGAGGATGTTGTTAGGTTTATTCAAAATGATGATGTTTTAAATATTTGGAGTCCTGAATATTTCAAAGATTTAATAGAGAAAATAAAATTTGAGAGTTGCTAGGTAAAAAATAAAAAACGATTGCCAATAAAGAACTGAGTTAAAAACAAGTCTTATAAAAACCCGTTCTCCAATATTAGTCATTGCTAAAGAGCAGCAAAATATTTTGGTACGGATGTGGCAATCTCATTATCCAAGAGACTGACACATCCCAATTATTATCAGTATTCGCAAGTGATGTGGTTTTAGTAGTGCAAATCAGTTAAACCAGCGTCATCTGTGTTCTTTCTTTGTGGATATTTTAAGGTATTATAGCACGCTGATAACACAGATTTTTTATGATTATCGCTTGATTTTGTTTTCGCAGTCAGTTTATTAGAAAATTATATCAGTGAAAATCAGCTAAATCAGCGTCATCTGTGTTCTATTCACTATCTTTTAAAACAAACAGGTAAAATTTCTCCTTTTGCCAAGCGGTATTTTTCTATAAGTTCTGTATCCAGTTTTTCTGAGTAGTTAACTTCTTTCACCTCAAATCCAACAGCTCTTAATCGGTCAAAATAATCGCGGCCATAAACACGTACATGGTCGTATTGGCCAAAATGTTTTTGGCGTTCTTTGGGTTTGGTAATGCTAAGATCTTCGTAAGTTTTGTCACGGTTTAAGTCTTGCGGCACTTGAAAAACACCAAAACCTTTGGGTTTTAAAACCCTAAAAAGTTCTTGCATGGCTTTTGTATCGGCTGTAATATGCTCCAAAACATGGTTGCAAAAAATCACATCAAAACTATTATCCGCAAAAGGTAAATTACAGATATCGGCTTTTACATCTACATGTGGTGCATACAAATCGGCTGTGGTATAATCTAAATTTTTGAGTGCTTTAAATCGTTTTATAAAACACTGTTCGGGTGCCATGTGCAATACTTTTAAAGGCGCTGTAAAAAAATCGGTTTCGTTTTGCAAATACAACCACAACAAACGGTGACGCTCTAACGAAAGGGTAGCAGGTGCTAAAACATTGGGGCGTTGGGAACCGTATCCATAAGGTAAAAACAATTTAAAACTATTACCGTCAATGGGGTCAGTATAAGTATTGCCCCGATACCAAAGAGTGAGAAAAGGGCGTACCCAATAGCTCATTTTTATTAAGAAAGGTCTGGGGATGGTATTTAATATCAGTTTAAAAACACCCATATATTATATTACTAGGGGTTCTTTTCTAAAAGGCACTTCTTCATCGCTAGTAATACCTAAGGCTTTGTAAATGTATTGAAACGTAGAAAGTAATTCGGGTTTGCCGTCAACAATAGCCACATCATGCTCAAAATGAGCAGAAGGTTTGCCATCGGCTGTTAAGATGGTCCAACCGTCTCTGAGTTGATTTATACGGTGTGTCCCCAAGTTTATCATAGGTTCAATAGCCACTACCAAACCTTCTTTAAATTGCTTGCCTCTGCCACGTTTGCCATAATTTGGCATTTCTGGATCTTCGTGCATTACACGACCCAATCCGTGACCAACCAGTTCGCGAACCACACCATAGCCTTCGTTTTCTGTGTGTTTTTGAATGGCATAACCCACGTCGCCAACACGGTTGCCTGCTTTAAAGGCGGCAATGCCTTTGTAGAGGCTTTCTTTTGTTATTTTTAAAAGTTTTTGGGTAGCCTTATCAACTTCGCCCACTTCAAAAGTATAAGCGTGATCGCCATAAAATCCATTTTTTAATGCGCCACAATCAATAGAAATAATAGCACCTTCTTTTAAAGGGGTGTTATTAGGGATGCCGTGTACCACTTGGGCATTTGGACTCATGCATAAGGTATTTGGAAAATCATAAAGCCCTAAAAATCCGGGTGTAGCACCTTGGTCGCGAATAAAAGTTTCGGCCAATTTATCCAAGTATAAAGTGGTAATGCCTGGTTTTATTTCGTTGGCAAGTATGCCCAAAGTTTTAGAAACGATGAGGGCACTTTCACGCATGAGCTCTATTTCTTCAGGTGTTTTTAAATGAATCATGGATGGCAAAATCTGTTAAGCAACAAAGATACTTTAAAAAAGATTTATTATTTTATAAGTTCTAAATTTACTTGATATAAAGCTGATTTTTAACAGGATTTTAGATAAAACTAAAGTGTATTTTTGTATTTCAAAAATAGTTTGTTATGTATAAAGCCATAAGTGCGGCTAAGGCTGTAGAAATTATTAAATCGGGAGATAGGGTTTATATTCAGGCCGCCGCTGCAGCGCCTAGCGCATTAATTGACGCCATGACCCAGAGGCATAGTGAGTTAAAAAACGTCGAAATATGCCACTTACATACCGAAGGTGAAGCTCCCTATACCAATCCAATTTATCAAGAGAGTTTTTGTGTTAATTCGTTTTTTGTAGGCGGTAATGTAAGGCATACTTTAAAAAAAGGCAATGGATCCTATACCCCCGTCTTTTTAAGCGAATTGCCTTTGTTGTTTAAACGCAATATCATTCCTATCGATGTGGCTTTAATTCAGGTTTCGCCCCCAGACAAACATGGCTATTGTTCTTTAGGGGTTTCTGTTGAAGCTACTTTAGCAGCTATTTCGCAGGCCAAGCACGTCATTGCACAAATCAATAGTTTTATGCCACGTACCCATGGCGATGGTATTATTCATATTTCAGAATTGGATACTTTTGTTGAAAATAATAGCAATTTGGTAGAGTTGAAGATTCCAGATTCTACCCCCGAAGCTCAAAAAATAGGTGATTATATTGCCGAGTTAATAGACGACAGAAGCACACTTCAGTTGGGTATTGGTGTTATTCCAAATGCTGTTTTACAGCGCTTGGGCAATCATAAAGATTTGGGTTTGCATACTGAGATGCTTTCGGATGGTGTGATTGATTTGATTTTGAACGATGTCATTAACAGCAATTATAAGCGTGTAAATCCGGGGCGTGCTTTGGCAACATTTGCCTTAGGAACCAAAAGATTGTATGATTATATTGATGACAATCCGTTTATAGAAATGCGTGCGGCCGATTATGTTAATGATGTGGCTAACATCAGACAAAATCCTAAAATGATTTCAATTAATTCAGCTATTGAAGTTGATCTAACAGGTCAGGTTTGCGCTGATTCTATCGGTAAAAATATTTATTCAGGCGTTGGTGGTCAAATGGATTTTATTCGTGGCGCTTCGTTAAGTGAAGGTGGAAAAGCTATTATTGCCCTGCCATCAACAACCAAAAAAGGCGAGAGCAGAATCGTTCCCTTTTTAAAACAAGGGGCTGGTGTTGTTACAACCAGAGCACATGTTCAGTATATTATAACAGAGTATGGTGTGGCCAATTTATACGGAAAAACAATTCAGCAACGTGTAAAAGCATTGATTAATATTGCGCATCCCAATCATAGGGAAGCTATAGAAAAGGCTTATTTTGAATCGTGATTTACGATTTTAAAAAAGAAAAAAAGCCTTTTTTAACAGGGGGTTCTCCTAGCGGTTTCCCATTAGAGATAAGCTGATATATTTCGCCCCAATCGGGTAGGCCACCTATATTTCTATCGTCAATATAAATATCTGCTAAAATTTTTCTACTGATTTTTTCAGTTAATTTTTCGCCTTCAAAACTGCTGTTAACAGCGTAGAATTCAATACCGTTTTTTTTGCAAAAATCAACCGCTTCTTTTAAAAGTGACCCTCCACGATAGGTCCATAAAATTAAGCGATGGCCGTCATTTTTAAGTGCTTTTAAGGTGTCGAAAGCAAACATAATAGGCTTACCTATTTTAGGATAGGCAGATTCTACAATGGTACCATCAAAGTCAACGGCAATAACAAGCGATTTTTCGGGAATCATTTAAAATAATTTAAGGACAAATATACTTTTTTTATCAAACTAATGGTTTTTGCGTCATGACTTTAGGTTGTTCAATGCCCATAAGTTTTAAAATGGTAGGTGCCATATCTCCCAAAATACCTGATTTGATTTTTTTGAGGTCTTTATCAACCAAAATAACAGGTACAGGAAATGTTGTGTGTGCTGTATTGGGCGTACCATCTTCGTTGATCATTTTTTCGCAATTACCGTGGTCTGCAATGATAATAGTTGTATAATCATTTTCCAATGCTGTTGTTACCACATCTTTTACACAAGCATCAACCGCCTGACAGGCTTTAATAGCAGCTTCCATAACACCGGTATGACCTACCATATCGCCGTTGGCGAAATTTAAACACACAAAATCGACTTCTCCTTTTTTAAGTTCGGTGATAATGCCATCGCGAATGTCATAAGCACTCATTTCGGGTTGTAAATCGTAAGTAGCTACCTTTGGCGATGGACATAAAATACGCCTTTCACCTTTAAAGGGCTTTTCGCGACCGCCCGAAAAGAAAAAAGTGACGTGCGGATATTTTTCGGTCTCAGCAATGCGGATTTGTTTTTTGTTATTTTTCTCTAAAACCTCTCCCAAAGTATCTATTAAATTATCTTTTTTATAGACAATATGCATGTTTTTAAATGCATCATTATAACTGGTCATTGTAACATAATAAAGAGGCCGTTTTGACATGCCAAATTCCGGATAATCTTGTTGTGTCAAGACTTCGGTCAATTCTCTTCCGCGGTCTGTTCTGAAGTTGAAGAAAATGATGACATCGCCTTCTTTTATGCTTCCAACAGTATTGTTTTTGTCGTCAACTTTAATGATGGGTTTTATAAATTCATCGGTAACTCCTTGGGCATAACTGTCTTTAATACCCGCAATTAGATTGTGCGATTTTTCACCTTCTCCTTTAACCAAAGCATTGTAAGCAATAGCAACACGTTCCCATCGTTTGTCGCGATCCATGGCAAAATAACGCCCTGTAATACTGGCTATTGTACCGGTTGTTTTTTTTAAGTGCTGTTCTAAATCGCTTATAAAACCAGCCCCCGATTTTGGGTCGCAATCGCGCCCATCTGTAAAAGCATGTACAAAAACATTGGGCACTTTATTATCGGCTGCCGCTTGGGTTAAAGCTTTTAAATGGTCAATGTGTGAATGGATGCCACCATCTGAAACCAGTCCTAAGAAATGGATATTTTTATTGTTGGCTTTGGCATAGTTAAAGGCATTTACGATTTCCTTTTCTTGCGCCAAAGAGCCATCGGCAGCAGCCAAATTTATTTTAACAAGATTTTGATACACAATGCGTCCGGCACCGAGGTTCATATGACCCACTTCTGAATTGCCCATTTGTCCTTCTGGAAGCCCCACATGTAAACCATCTGTGCGTAGGCTGGCATTGGGATATTTGGTATAAAGCGTATCTATAAACGGTGTTTTTGCATGGTCGATGGCAGAAACATCAGGGTTTTGAGCGATACCCCAGCCATCTAAAATCATTAAAATTACTTTCTTATTCATCAGGACTTAATTATGAGAGACAAAGGTACAAACTTAAACAGCATGAATTTTATTGGGTATTTAAAATTAACGAAAAGGATTTCGTTTAAAAATCAAAATACCAATTAAATAAGTCGGTTCTAAAACCAAAATTAATCCAAGTAGTTGTGGTGGCTTTAAAATGGGTTGTTGTAATGGTAGGTGTAAATTTTCTGTAACTTATATTGGCAAAAAGTTTGAGGTTTGTAGCGGGATTTATTAAATATCCAGCTTGTAAATCGCCAATAAAAATAGCTGTTTTATTGCCTTGCGCCAAGGTTTGTCCAACATCGCTGCCGCGTTGGTTGTAATCTATGTATAAATCGCCACCAAAGCTTGTATTATTGCCTTCTATATCAAAACCTTTTTTGCCAATTATAAATTTGGCATTGCCAAACCAACGGTCTTTTTTGTAGCGTGCAATGGCGATGAATTCCCAGAAATTAGCCCCCCAAGGGTGTGCAATAGGTTGGTTAAAATGTGCGTAATTTAGTATGGGGTTGGCATGCGAGTATGTAAAAGGCCTTACAATGTTTAGCTCTGTTTGTAGATGTAAATTTTCAATTTTAAAAGCATTAAAGTATTTTGCGCCAATTTGAAATCCGAATTTATTGGTCCAAGAGCCCACACCTGAAGTAAGATTCCCCAAATTTAACTCGTCGACTAAAATTTGATTATAGACCAAGAAATTATCGGTAAATTTATATTTAAGCCCCAAGCCTAATAAAGCATTACCGGCACTTTCTCCGCGAGAAAACTCAATGGGTCTGAAGAAAATTATGGGATTGATGTAGTTAATATTAAGCCCATCATGACTGGCATTATCAGAAATAACAGATTCAAAAAGGCTGATGGTTAGTTTTTTATTTATGTTGTAACTTAAATTGTGCATCACAACAAATTTTCTGGCATTGGCGCCATTAATTTGGGCTTCGGGCCTTACATCATCCATAAAAAGCCAAAGATTTGTATAACGGATTTTCCAAAAAGTTGTTGCAATTTTAATATAAGGCGATGCCGATGGTGTATCCGATAAGAATAGAGAGCGGTAGCCGTCGCCAATAAAATTTTTACCATGTCCAAATTGAAAATTAAAGAACTGATTTGGGGCGTAAGAAATATAACCTTCGGCAGTAGGGTAATCATAGCCATTTGTATTGAACTCTTTAGACCGGCCTTTGCCAGGAACCAAACCATTTGAATTAACAGGCTTGTTATCAATTATAAACTGATTGATATAATCTGCAAAACGTCCTTGACTTTCGTAAATAGTTGATGAAAAATTAAGGTGAGAACCTAATCCGCCTTGCAACTGTACAGCACGTGTGTTATTGTAGGTGTAGCTCACACCCGAATTGTCTTTACCCAATTGTAAATCGGCAATGGGGTTTAGGGTAAACCAATAATCTTTGTCTTGAACAATAAGCATGTGTTCGTTCCAAAATTTTCTACCAAACCATGAATTTCTAAGTTTTAATAACGCATTTTTTTGGGCGTCTAAATCGACATATTTTGTGGCATCATCATAAATAAATGGTTTAAAATCGGTATGAGCAGCGCTATTTTTATTGTAATAATAGTCTAAAAAAGTATAATCAGATTGCGATAAAGGAATGTTTAATACACTTTGATGCTCAGGATAAAATCCTTTTTGGGTTATGGCCTTTTTAACGAAGCGTAGTTTTATTTTTTTAGGTGTTTTAGGTCTTTTTATTTTTCTAAAAAAAAGTTGTTTGGGTTTGTCTTTTGCTATATGTGTGTTTTTAGGGGCGCTTCCAAGCGGTATGGTTAACGGAAAAATAAAGCGCATTTCAACAGGGCGGTCGCCATAAAGAGCAGGTTTGGCTGTGGGGATATTTTTAAAAACATGCTTTAATATTTTTTTTAAATCACCGTAGTTTGTGTCTGCGTAAAGCATTTCGAATCGCCCTTCTCTATTTACTAAAAAGAGGATGTTTATAGTGCCCTCAAAATTGTCTTTCTTTAGAGTTTCTGGGAGTTCTATTTTATTGAGGACTTCTTTCTTTACGGACTCTAAAAAGCATTGTTGTAAATTTTTCTCAGAAGTTTGTGCACAGCCACTGTAAACAGGATATTTTTCTTCTTGAGCGAATAAGTTTATCGCAAAAGAAAAGTATAAGAACAGGAATAAAATATTTTTTTTTGACATTAGTTTATTTTGGAAACAAAAGCGTTTTTTAATTGATAGGTATCTTTACTTTCAGGGCAAATGGCTTCTCCATTTTCATCAAAATTCAAGCGGTGGCCATATTCGCTTACCCATCCAATTTGTTTGGCGGGGTTGCCCACAACCAAGGCATAGGGCAAAACTTCTTTTGTGATAACACTTCCTGCACCCACCATTGCGTATTCGCCAATATTATTACCACAAATTATTGTGGCATTGGCGCCAATACTGGCTCCTTTTTTAACAATGGTTTGCTGGTATTGGTCACGGCGTAGAATAGCACTTCTCGGATTGATGATATTGGTAAAGACCATTGAGGGGCCTAAAAAAACATCGTCCTCACAAGTTACACCCGTATAAATAGAAACATTATTTTGAACTTTAACATTGCGTCCTAATTTTACCTGTGGCGCTATAACCACATTCTGACCAATATTACATTTTTCGCCAATACTACAGTTGCTCATAATATGGCTAAAATGCCAAATTTTAGTATCCTTTCCTATACTGCAATCGGCATCAATAACGGCTGTTTCATGTGCGAAGAAGTTTTTCATAGAGGTTTTATTATATGCTTACGAAGGTACTAATTTAATATAAAAATCCCATCTCTGTTTTTAGAAATGGGATTTTTAAAAGTATAATTTAAGAGGTTTAATCTTGTACGTTAAACACAATAGGCAGGCTGTATTTTACACCAACAGCACGACCTCTTTGTTTACCAGGTGTCATTCTGGGAATTAAACTAACAACGCGCTTGGCTTCTTTTTCTAAGCGTTTGTGAGGCGCTCTGGCTCTAATATCAACAACCCTACCTGTTTTGTCAATTTTAAACATCACAAAGATTCTTTTTTTACCCGGTGTTAAACCTAAGTCTGAAGCCAAATCTACATTGAATTTTTTGTAGACCAATTTGGTGATGCTTTGAGAGAGACATTTTTTTTGTTCTGCTTTCGATTTGCCTTCGCAACCAGGATAAACAGGGGCATTTTCGATAATAGCAAAAGGCACATCGCCAATTTCTTCTTCTTCAATAACTTCAATTATCTCTTCAACCTCTACTTTTTCTGTTTCATCAGTTTCGGTAGATTCTAAAACAGTTTCTTCAACTTCGGCTTTATCTTCTACAACCTGAATTACTTCTGGAGCAGGTGGTGGTGGTGGTGGTGGTTTAACAGGTTCAATACGTTCTGTAATTGGAATATCTTCTTCAAGCACTTCATCCATGTTTAAATCGCCGAAGGTTGATATTGTCCGATCGTAAGTCTTAAACTCAATAGATAAAAGACAAACTAATAATGCCATTACCAAGCCTAGCTGCATAAAGAACTTGCTATAGTTTTCTAGGTTTGCTTTGGGGTTCTTTTTTAATTTCATGCGTAAGTAATTTAATAAGTTCGCTAATTTAATAATTTAATTAAAACATTTGCAACTTATTTAATTATTTCGAAAAAATAATCTTATAAAGTGTCTTAAAAGTAATAAGTGCAATGAAAATTCCGATTGTATTTGCAATTACATCGTTAAAACTACCCGTTCTGTAGGTAGTTAGTGTCGATTGGAGCACTTCAATAATGATGCCATAACAAAATAATGAAAAAGCAACAAGCAATTTTATTCTGAGTTTTTTTTGTGGATTAAAATAAAAAAGCCAGCTTAGACTTAGTATGGCGTATGAAAAAGTATGGAGAATTTTATCAGAATTCTCTATACTGCCCAACACAGCATTTTTGATGGGAACAAGACTGAAAATTAGAATAAAAACACTACAGGCTAATGCCATATAGAGTGATTTATCCGACAATAAGTGCCTTATAAGCTTCTGCATCTAATAAATTTTCTAATTTTGAACTGTCTTCTAAGGCGATTTTTATTATCCATCCTTTTCCGTAAGGATCTGAATTTACCAATTCGGGCTGGTCTTCTAGATCCTCATTAAATTCTAAAATTTCACCATCAAGGGGCATAAATAAATCGGAAACTGTTTTAACAGCTTCAACAGTTCCAAAAACAGCGTCGTTATTTAAAGTTTCGCCCACAGTATCAATATCAACGTAAACAATATCTCCCAATTCGCCTTGGGCAAAATCTGTAATGCCAATGGTTGCAGTAGTGCCATTTATGGCAATCCATTCATGATCTTTGGTGTACTTTAAATGTGTAGGTATGTTCATTATTACTTTTAAATTATTAATTCCCAAAGGTGTATCTTAGACTTAAGCCAGTGCTTATAGATTTTCTTGGGAAGGTTGTTGATATTGCAAATCTAGAAGTATTTTGGTCATAAAAAAAGCTGGCCATTATATTTTTTGTCAAATTGTAATCGGCTAAAAATTTAAAAGCTACTATTTTCTGACCGCCTGTAACTTGGTTGTTATCTTTGTCTAAAGCGCGTATTACAGTTAAATTATCGCGAATAGTTAAATCGGCTTTAAGATTTAAATCACCTTTATAAGTTGTGTTGCTATTTCCTGTTTTTATCCTTAATTGCAAATCTTTAATACGGTATCCTATGCCAAAAACATATTCTTTTCCACGTATTTCGGTCAGTGTATTGTTATTAAAATTAAGATTTAAAGATTTATCTCTTTTTATTTCGGCTTTAAATGAGAAGGCATTTTTCATTCTAAAGTCAATCTTTATTAAAGGCGAAAAGTCCTCTATTAAATTAACGGAACTTATCAAGAGCTCACTATTAAAATTGGCTGCTTTGTTTTTGTTTGAATTGCCATAGGGATTATTGATGTCAAATTGTAAATTGTTGGTGTAGCCAGTTATGCCATACGAACCACGATAGGCATTTGACAATGTAAAACTGCTAAAGTTTTCTTTAAACCATTTTATTTTCATCAAACCTCTATAAGAAATTTTCCAATTGGGAACAGGGGTATTTCTAAATGAGTTTAAAGATATTTTTGAGGCCTCTTTTCCTGAATAAGCGGCTAAAAAGGCAGGTAATAATACTTGCTGACTTGTTTCTCCAAAACCGTCGGTTGTTGCCAATCCTGCTTTTTGAGCCAAACGATTTGCAATAATACTTCTATTGGCTTTAAATGTGGCAAATGTGTCATCGCCATTATTGTCAAACGAAGTTTTTATCATAATGCGACTGATGCTAAAATTCCCCATGGTATTTATAGGTGCACTAGAAAAAGCATTGTCAATAATATCAATTTGTTGGCTCTCGTTACTTGTAAAAATTCTATTGGCAATGAGGTCTATTTGCAAATCTTTAAGGGGTTTTATATTGGCAGTAAGGTCTAACTTATCGTAATGAGAAGTTGTATAGGTTTTGTTAAAGATAGGATCTGAAGCGCTTCTTGAAATTAACCATCCGCGTGTTAAGGCCAAGTCTCTAATGTCGTTTTGGCTTCCAAAAACAAATCCGAATGTAGGCGCCAAACCTCCTGAAAAATTATTACGGCCTAAGAAACCTATTTCGGGAATGTAGCCAGGCAAAAATGTACCGTTATTTGAGGTATAGCTCAAGCCTATTTTTTTTATGGATGTGACGATATCCAGTACGGTATTTACAGCTTTATTACCTGCGTTAACTTTGGTTTGCTTTTCTGTATCTTTTTTGTTTTTTGAAGCACCTGCCCTCAATTTATCAACACCAACAGTTTTGTAAAATTTGGTGAGATTTAGTGTAGCCGAAAAATTATTGGTATTGGCATTACTAATGCTATTACCTACAGATTCAACTACGGCTTTTGATGAAGCTTGCCAATCAAAATCGGCAGTATAGGTAAATGTACTGGTAATAAAGTTTAAATAAGGAATTTTGTCTAAAGGTAATTTATAAGTGGCATTTAAAGATTGGTGGTAATTTTGAGGCCGTCCTATTTTAAAGAAACTATCAAAAATTCTAACATCGTCAGATAGGAAGTCGTCATACACATAATTGTTTGCAGCCCTAAAATTGAAATCTAAAGATTTTGTGAGGTCGTAAGCCACATTATAGTCCCAATCAAATAAAAAGTAGCGTTGTTTTAAAGTGGGCAAATCGGGCAATCCACCAATCAAATCTCTCGAAAGTTGCTCATTATAAGTCCTTCTGATATTTGTGTTAATAGCTATAGATGTGGGGACTAAATTTATATTTAGGTCTCTTATAAATTTCAAATAGCTTTTCTTATCAAAGAATTTAGTCTTTTTAAAGGGCTCTAAAACATAGGGTTTAAAAGTGTAATTGTAATTAGCCGAAGTGCGTACGTTCTGATCTTTTAACAACTTGGTGTTATAATCTCTGTGATAAGTTTGATTGTATGCATAGCTTACTGAAATATTTTCAATATCGTAAGGTCTTTTTTGCTTAGTGGCATCTGTCCTGTCTTTTTTTACATTCATAAAGCTTATACTGGTGCGCTGTGTATAATCTCTTGAATCATTACTGTTTGTATTTTTGGCATCAGCAAAAAGTATGTCTTGCAACTGTGGGTCATATTTTGGGTCTCTAAATTCTTCGGCAGTGCTGTAGTTCATCGGTAAATTTACACCCCATTTTTTAGGAAAGAGTTTCCCTAAATTTATATTGGTAATAATGTTGTATTGTTTTACATCTTCTTGACTTCGTTCACTTACACGCTGGTCTATAGATCCAAATCCAATTGAACTGGCACTTCCTACAAAAGAGATGTCGGCAAAATCGGCAAGATTCCCATCGGCATTGATATTAGCAGACCAACCGCCTTTGTTGTCAAATTGCGCCACACGCAATTCATTAAACCAAATCTCGGCACTTTTTGGCGAAAAACTTGTATTTTTAATACCCAACATAACCGTTTTTATATTGGCAAGGTTTGGATTTCCAAAAACCCTAACTTCAATAGCGCCCAAATCGTCAAAAACAGGAGGTGCTCCTATGGCTGGAAAAAGTGTGTTTGGCGTCAGATTGCTCTCAAAGCGCAAAAGTTTTAATTTTCCGAGCTTATCAAGGGCCAGATTTATATTATTTAATTCGGGCCAAACTTCTTCTGCGCTAAGTGCGCCAAATGCTGTAATTGAAAGAGGGACTTCAATTTGATAATAATTTTCGTCAATATCGCTTCCCAATCTAATAATGGCTTTTAATTCGTTGTCTTGTACCTCCGTTTGTCCTACAGCACTTTCTGCATGAATAAAGAGTTTTAATTTTTTAAACATCCTTAAATCCATACTCACATTTTTGAAAACAGCACGTGTTTCTTGGGGTGCTAAATCTTTAATTTTAACAGATAAACTTTGTTCATTTTGACGTTGTATGGTTGTGCTTCCTTGAAGGCGTTCTCTTATAATTCCTGGAGGTAATATGTATTTAATAGGATAGCGTCCTTCGTTTTCTTGAATATTTACAACCCCTACAACAAAATTTTGTAATTGTATGCCGTCTAAATTAATAGGAACACTTGGTGGTGCAGGAAGTGTCCTTGTAAAGCGCCTCCAATCGCCTCGTACCAATTCAAATTCGCCAAATCGCAATACCACGGGTATTTTAAATTTGGTTAAGAAGAGGCGCATAAAGCGGATGGAATTAAAATTGGTAATACCGTTTATAACAGCATCGGGCGATTTTATTGGGATTCTAATTTGATACCAAGAGACTGTTTGCGAATTGCCATCGGAAAGTGAAACATTTACTTCGCGTTTGTCAACAATATTATTTCTGCCAACAACCAAATCGTTTTTATTAAAAGAAATTTTGTACTGAAAATAACTTTCAACGGTATTCATTGTCTGGTCTTTGTCAATATCTTCTACGTCTGGGAATGAGGTTGCCGATGTTGGAAAGGATTCTGTTGAAAGATTTGCTGTGGGCGAATTTCCTTGAGTGTTGGTGTAATTTTTATACCGATTTAATATTGTGGCTCCCGCATTATCTAATGCAGACCCTCTAAAATACTGATAATTATCTGATGCAGGATCGTGTTGCATTTGTGTTTCTACACTGGGTGGAAGCTGATTTAAAAAAGTACTAAAACGCAAAGCCTCTTCGCTGTCATTTAAGCCATCTAAACCTAAATCTTGATGGGTTCGTGCTTGGTCTTTCTCGTCGAAAGCATAGAGTAAAGATTGGTTAAGAGGAATATCTGACCAAATTGTTTCATTTATAATTGAAGGGTCTTTTTGCCCATCTTGCGGCAAACCATTTTCAAACATTTTACGACCATCTTTAAGGATGTCTTCAGAAATATTACCTAAATTAATATACAATTCGCCTGTAAAATCAGCATCCGATAAGGTGTGATTTTTAGGAAAACCTTCGCTTTCTGTAATAGAATAATGTTCGAATGGATCCATAACCCAAAACTGAATATACTCTACATTTGCCTGTTCAAAATCTGTGGTACTCAAAGAACGCATAATTCCTGCCCAACGGTTTTCGGGATTTGTAAGATTGCCGTCAGCATCTATATTTGTGGCGTCAAAATTATAACTGCCACGCTCTTGCGGAAAATAGGCCAAATCAAAAGTTCGTACCACAGTAGATTGTGTAAAATCTACATCCTGTTGGGGAAATAATTCTTTTAAATCTACCCGACGTATTTCAGCTCTTGACAATTCATTGTCATCAATATTATTTGGTTTTAAAGAAGAGCCTCCATAAAACAAACGGTCAATATTGTACCATGATAGTTTAGCCCGATTTTTGCCATAGCTCAAATCTGTATTATCACCTCCTAAATTTATTAACGAAGGGTCGGTTTGGTTTTGTGGTGTGCTTGCCAAAAACCACTGTCTGGGCGAATTCAGACTGATGGGGATTTGTGAACCTTCAAAATCATCGATATACGAAGTTGCCTCGCTTTGTTGCGATATTTCTTTGGGGCTACCAGGTATTATATAAGCGAATTCACCTCTCACAGAAATTTTTGAAGGAACATTGGTGTCAATAAAAGGCAATTTATTGACGAGTTTGGTCAATTTAGGCACGGTTGTGCTGTAGCTAAAATTTAACCCCAAGAGGGTATTGTTAACAGGTTCGCTGCCAAATTGTATTTTTTGAGTAAGGGGCTTTTCTTTTAAATTTAAAATAGTGGCACCTGCAACAAATTTATCAGAAAATTTATGCGCTATATCTAAGCCAAAAAAGCTGCGTTGTTGTTGCGAAAATCCGTTGTTGTTTTCAACAGAAACCTGAACGGGTGCTTTAGAAGCAATCAGTGTAGGATTAATAATTTGAACATTTCCTATTTGATAATCTACCACATAATCTACACCTTCTACCAATTGACGTCCACCAGAAGTGACTACAACAGAGCCTGGTTGTGCGTTAAAGACACCAAGCGGAATACCTTGTGTTCCTGCCGATTTATAATAACCTTTAATTAGGTACTTGTTTTTTTGTTGAAAATTATTTACAGCTTCAGATTGGGTAATAGCATAGAGTTCGTTAAATACGAATTTAGAATCAGCTGGGTCGGTAAGAATGGCGTCTAAGTCCTTACCAAAAGGTTCAATTACTGGAAAAGTAATATAGCCCTTTTCTGAGTTAACAGTTATTCCTTCTATATAATCAAAAAAGCCATCACCATCAGGTTTTATATTACTCGATTGGTCTAAACGGTCTAACTTTAAAATATTAAGCAGTGTTTTGTTTTGAACGGCAACAGTTTGTGCTCCTTGAAGAATATTTACAGGCACACCAGTATTGTCATCTTCATAAAGAACTTCAAGCCTAAATTCATCTCTTTGCATTTGGTAGGCGTTAAGCGAATACACATTTTTCATCATCAAATTCCAAAGCGGAATATTGGTGTTTATCACTTCGCTACGCAGTAATTTTACAGCCAAATTATTAGGGGGTGCAATACCGTCATCAGAAAATTCACCAACTTTATACACATTGCCATTTTCTGTGTATTCGAAACTTACGGCTAAAACATCGCTTTGTGCCAAGCGGCTGTTTAATGTGATATACCCCAATTGTGGGTTAAAAGTAAAGTCGTTGTTTAATTGCAGACTTCGTGCATTTTCTAAAACAGAATAATCATTTCCTTGCGACATATTAAATGGCGCTAAAGCTGAACCAACACTAGAAATTTCTCTTATAGGGCCATTGGGTAATAATAAACTGTTTAAATTATTGGCATCGTTAGAAGCATCTTGCGAACCACTTGGAATCACACTAGAATTGCCAATATTTTGGGTTTTTAATTCTCCTAAATCAGACAATGCTACTATATTTCTTACATTTTGGGTGGTGCTATTTCTATTAGATACCCAAACTTCTACACGCGTAATATTTATACCACTATTAATTAGAGGTAAATTGGCCAATGCAGTATTGTAATTATCTCTAAATTTTTGAGATAAGAAGAAGTGTTTATTGGCATCGTAATCGCTAACTTTTAAGTTAAATTCATTTATACTAGCGCCCCCTTGAGCCGATACAGACCGGGTTTCTGATTGCTGTTGCGCTAAGACAGTAGTTACAGTGGTTTTGCCAAATTGCAATTCGGTTTTAACACCAATTAAATTCTGAGCGCCTTTTATCAAAGAATTTTTAATAGGCATGCTGATA
Organism: Flavobacteriaceae bacterium; assembly: GCA_021647405.1. Lineage (GTDB taxonomy): Bacteria > Bacteroidota > Bacteroidia > Flavobacteriales > Flavobacteriaceae > CG1-02-35-72. The sequence goes on along the minus strand of JAKIUU010000006.1, from coordinate 72,326 downwards.
TTACCAACTTCAATTTTACGGATAATATCATCGGCATCAGGTGTGTATTCTAATTTTACCAGATTTTGGAAATTAAAAGTAGACTGTGTGTCAAAATTAGCACTTACCTTTAAACGTCTGCCTATTTGAGCAGTTAAACTGGCACTTATTTGTTGGTCAAAATTGAAGGTGGTACTCTTTCTGTTGTTTTCAGAAAGTTGTGGATTGTCTACTTTTTGATATAAAACGCCCAATTTTAACAGGAGTGTTCCTTGGGGGTTTACCACAACACTATTGCCGCCAAAAATGCTTTCGAAAAATTTTGAATTTACATAATAAGTTGGGAGCTCGTCTTTTTTGGCATTGGGATTGTTTTTGTTTAAACGGCTGTTATTACTTATTTTAGATTTAAAATAATCAATCATATCACGATTTAAGCGGTATTTTTGATACTCTTTTTGAGTCATAAAATAAGGTGATTCCATATAGTAATCGCCAATTTTTTCTAAAAACAGATAGTGGCCGCTTTCAGAATCGTATGTAATGGTAATTTTTGAAGGGTCTTTTAAATAGAGACTTCCTTTTTGATGGTTTCTAAAAAAGTATTTTAATGGCGGAATGCTGTCTTTTTTGAGTGTGTCTTTTACCTGAGGAGCAGGAGGAGGTGTGGGAGTTTGAGATACGGCATTTTGCCATATCAGAAAAAACAAACCCAAACTTAATACTAATTTTATGTATTTTGATAGTAATGTCAACCCAATTATAGATTTTTAAGCGCTAATTTAATAATGTTTTCGAGAGAGGCATCGGTATGTTCTAAAATGATTTTTTGAACCGTCTTTTCTGATTGCCTTCTGCTATACCCCAAAACTTCTAATGCACTTAACGCTTCATCTTTAATTGTATTGTTTTGTGTACTTAAATCTTCAGATAAATCAAAAGTCTTTATTATTTTATCTTTTAAATCTAAAATTACACGTTGGGCTGTTTTAGCACCTATTCCTTTAGCCGATTGTATGCTGGCAACATTATTTGATACAATGGCCTCTTGAATTTGTTTGGGAGGCATCGAAGATAACATTGTTCTGGCAATACTTGGGCCTACCCCTGAGACAGAAATTAAAAGTTTAAAAATGGCACGTTCTATTTTATCATAAAATCCGTAAAGTGTATGAGAATCTTCTTTAACTATTAAAAGTGTTTCAAGTTTTAGAAGCTCGTTATTGGGAATTTTAGAATAGGTATGTAACGAAATATTTACGGTATAGCCTACGCCATTACAATCTAATATAACATAGGTTGGTGTTTTCTCTACCAGTTTTCCTTTTAAATGACTTATCATAAAAACAATTTAATCTATAATCAAAGATATCAAATAATTTATTGTTTTGATTTTTCTTGCGCATCAACAACAGCTATACAAGTCATATTGACAATTTCGTCAACACTTGAACCAAACTGAATAAGATGTGCGGGTTTTTTTAAGCCCATTACAATCGGCCCAACAGATTCTATTTTATTTAAGCCTTTTAATATTTTATAGCTGATGTTAGCGGCATCTAAGTTTGGAAAAATCAATCCGTTAACAGGTTTTCCGTTGAGCTTAGAAAAGGGGAAGTTTTCCTTTTGCATTAAGCCCGTCAAAGCAAAATCGGCTTGAATTTCGCCATCTACATTTATTTTGGGATGGTTCTTGTGCATAATTGCAACAGCTTCGGCTACTTTTTTAGCTTCGGGTTTGCCAGAGCTCCCAAAATTAGAGTAGGAGAGCATCGCTAAATTTGGTTTCACACCAAACAATGACATGGTAGTGGCCGTCATTACAGCAATTTTAGCCAATTCTTTGGCTGTGGGATTTACATTTATTGCCGTATCTGAAAAGAAAATAGGGCCTCTTTTGGTCAACATAATATTGGTAGCAGCAATTCTGTCAATACCTTTTTCTTTGCCTATAAGTTCAATCATAGGCTTTACAATAGTGGGGTAACTTCTAGAATAGCCTGTAATTAAGGCATCTGCATAACCTTCGTTTACCATCATGGCTGCAAAATAATTACGTTCTCGCATCCATTTATTAGCACTTAACAAGCTAATACCTAATCTTTTACATTTATTCCAATATTTTAAAGCAAATTCTTCTCTATGTTTTTTTTCTGATTTAGATTTAGGATCTATAATAGTGAGGTCTTCTTCAAAATTAAGCTGCTTCATCAATTTTTGAATCTCTTTTCTATTGCCTAACAAAATAGGAATGGCCAGGCCTTCATCATAACAAATCTGAGCTGCTTTGAGTACATTATAGCTATCGGCTTCAGCAAAAACAACACGTTTTGGGTCTATTTTAGCCCTGTTTGTTATCATGCGCATTAATTTGTTGTCATTCCCCAACCTGTTTTCTAAAGATTCTTTGTAGGCTTCCCAATCAGTAATTGGTTTTTTTGCGATGCCTGATTCCATTGCCGATTTGGCTACGGCGGGTGGGATTTCAAAAATAAGACGTGTGTCAAAAGGTTTGGGAATAATATAGTCTTTACCAAACTCAAGACTCTTAAGATTGTATGTTTTGATAACTTGTTCTGGAACGGGTTCTTTGGCTAATTTAGCCAAAGCTTTTACAGCTGCCAGTTTCATATCTTCATTGATAGCTGTTGCTCTTACATCTAAAGCACCTCTAAAAATATAGGGAAATCCTAAAATATTATTTACTTGATTGGGATAATCAGATCTGCCAGTGCCCATGATAATATCGGCACGAGATTTCATAGCTTCTGGATAATCAATTTCTGGGTCTGGATTAGCCAATGCAAAAACTATCGGATTTTTAGCCATAGATTTTAGCATTTCTGAGCTAACCAATCCGCCTTTTGACAAACCTAGAAACACATCGGCATTTACCATGGCTTCTGTTATGTTTTGTAAATCACGGCTGGTTGCAAATTCAGATTTTTGTACAGAAAGATTGGGGCGGTCTTTTCTAATAACACCTCTGCTGTCGCACATAACAATATTTTCGGCTCTGATACCTAATTTTTTGTACAGTTTGCTACAAGAAATAGCTGCGGCACCAGCGCCACTTACAACTACTTTGGCCTCTTCTATTTTTTTATCGGCAATTTCAAGCGCATTTAATAAGGCTGCAGCCGATATGATTGCCGTCCCATGTTGGTCGTCGTGCATTACAGGAATATCGAGTTCTTCCTTTAAACGACGTTCAATTTCAAAGGCCTCAGGGGCTTTAATATCTTCTAAATTAATACCACCAAAAGTTGGTGCTATGGCTTTTACAGTTTCAACAAATTTATCAACATCACTGGTGTCAACTTCAATATCAAACACATCGATATCGGCCATAATTTTAAATAAGAGTCCTTTACCTTCCATAACTGGTTTTCCTGCCAAAGCACCAATATTTCCCAGACCTAAGACGGCAGTTCCGTTAGAAATTACAGCTACCAAATTTCCTTTGGCAGTATATTTATAGGCATTTTCAGGATTTTTTTCGATTTCTAAACAAGGTTCTGCAACACCAGGAGAATAGGCCAGAGATAAATCGCGTTGTGTGGCGTGTTTTGTTGTCGGGTTGACTTCTATTTTACCAGGACTTGGAAATTCATGATAGCGTAAAGCTTCACTTTTTTTTCTATTAGAACTCATAACATTGTAAATTTAATGTAAAAACGAAAGGCAAAGGTAACAGAATTAGAATAATGGCGTGCTAATAATTATCATTGTTTTAAAAATTTGATGTTGCGTAATACCCCTGAATATTTAGTGCGTTTTACAGCCGATTTTTTAAAAAGCCTTTGAAACACCTCTTGCGTAATTTCTTCCCAATCTGATTTTGAAAAATTGAGCAATTCATTTTGAGGTTTAAAAAGGGGCTCGTTGTGTGCTGTAGAAAACCGATTCCACGGACATACATCTTGACAAATATCACAGCCAAAAATCCAATTGTCTAATTTCCCTTTTTGCGAATTAGGGATGTCATTTTTTAATTCTATCGTGAAGTATGAAATGCATCGGCTTCCGTCAACTGTGTTGTTTGGTAAAATGGCTTGGGTCGGGCATGCATCTATACATTTTGTACAAGAGCCACAATGTTCTGTTTTATAGGGAGTATCGTAAGCAAGAGGTAAATCAATAATTAATTGGGCTAAAAAAAAGAAGGATCCTTTTTTTTTGCTAATCAAAAGACTGTGTTTGCCTGTCCATCCCAATCCCGCTTTTTTTGCCCAAGTCCGCTCTAAAACAGGAGCAGAATCTACAAATGCGCGGCCATTTACAAGGCCTATTTCTTCTTGAATTCGATTTAGTAAAGTTTTGAGTTTGTTTTTAATTACAAAATGATAATCCTCTCCGTAAGCGTATTTAGAAATTTTATAAGTGTCTTGTCTTTGAAGTTCTGAAGGGTAATAATTATAAGTTAATGAAATAACAGACTTAGCGCCTTCTACCAATAATCTTGGATCTAAACGTTTGTCAAAATGGTTTTGCATATAATGCATTTCGCCGTGGTAATTGTTTTTGAGCCAACTTTCTAATTTTGGCGCTTCGGCTGATAAAAAATCGGCTTGGGCAATACCACATTGGTCGAAACCTAATTTTTGGGCTTCTTGTTTGATAAAGTTGGTATTAAATATTATATTTTTCAAGTTAAAATGACAATTAGATTCTACATAATATTCATAATTACCTAAGGGTCAATTAATTTAGATTAAAAAACCTCAATTATTTGTTTTGCAATATTTTTAAAAGTTTCTTTTGGTCTTGTCGGTTATCCCAAAATGCAGTAATTATAATTTGTTTATCAGTAACTTTGTAATAAATACTAAAGTTTCTTAATGAAGCTACTCTTACATCTTTAAAATCTGTTGACTTATAAATAAAAGCTTTTTCTGAAATTTGCAAAGTTCTTTCCGTAACTAATTTCAAAAGCTTTTTTGAAAAGTTGTTGGACTTGTTCCTTTTTACCCAATATTCTAAAATCCCTACGAACTGAAGGTCAGCAGTTCGAGTCCAAACTATATTGCGTTTAGCCATTCAAGATTTCGTTTATTCATAGCTTTTTGAGAAATGAGCTTTCCCGTTTTTATATCGTTTTCACTCATTTCTAACATTGTTTTTTGCTCATCAGTCAATTCCACAATTTCTGACTCAGATTTACTTGATAAGATTAGTTTATCAAGAGCCTCTAAAAAGTCTTTATTTCTAATCGAAAGAATTTTATCAATTAATCCGGTTCTTATTTCGTCAATTGTTGCCATTTTATGATTCTTTTATATTCCAAATGTCCAAAATTCAATCGGTTTTTCCTAATGTTGTACAACTTGTAGTAACCCAATTAATTAAAATAATTCGTTTTGATTGCCCGCTTTTGTACGGCCAAGGTGTTTGTAAGCTAATTCTGTAGCTTCACGTCCTCTGGGGGTGCGCATTATAAAACCTTCTTGAATTAAAAAAGGCTCGTACACTTCTTCAATGGTTTCGGCATTTTCTGAAACCGACGTTGCCAAAGTACTTAAGCCAACAGGACCGCCTTTAAATTTGTCGATTATGGTGGTTAAAATTTTATTGTCCATTTCATCCAAACCATGCGCATCTACATTGAGTGCTTTTAAAGCAAATTGGGCAATTTTAATGTCAATAGTACCATCGCCTTTTATTTGTGCAAAATCGCGTACACGTCTTAAAAGGGCATTAGCAATTCGGGGTGTGCCACGACTTCTCCCTGCAATTTCAATGGCAGCTTCCATGGTAATGGGCATCTTTAATATTTGTGCGCTGCGCTGCACAATTGATGTTAAAAGTTCTGTTTTATAATACTGAAGTCTGTTTGTGATGCCAAAACGTGCGCGCATTGGCGCTGTAAGCAAACCAGAACGTGTGGTGGCACCAACAAGTGTAAATGGTGCGAGGTTTAATTGAACGGTTCGCGCATTTGGCCCCGATTCTATCATGATATCAATCTTAAAATCCTCCATCGCCGCATAAAGATATTCTTCTACTATGGGGCTAAGCCGGTGGATTTCGTCTATAAATAAAACGTCACGCTCTTCAAGATTGGTTAGTAAACCAGCCAAATCGCCTGGTTTGTCAAGAACAGGTCCTGAGGTTATTTTAATATTGGCCTCTAATTCGTTTGCTAAAATATGTGCCAATGTGGTTTTACCCAGACCAGGAGGGCCGTGAAATAAAGTGTGGTCTAAAGCCTCATTGCGCAATTTAGCCGCTTCAACAAAAACTTTTAAATTTGAAATAACTTGTTCTTGACCCGTAAAATCGTCAAAAGTTAACGGGCGCAATTTTTTTTCAATATCTAAATCTTCAGTGGTGAGATTTTCTGAAGAAGGATTTAATTCTGAATTCATAAGACAAATATAAATCAATTAAAAGGAAAACAGATATCTTAAAAGCTTATTCTACAAATAATGCTGCGTTTACAACTACGGCTCCTAAAAACTGCTTTTTAATAGCAACAATGGCACTATCTGCAGAAATACGTGTTCTGTAATTGCCAACCATTACTTTCCAATCAGGAGTTGCAAATTCTATGTTAGCTGTTTGAGTAGGGAATATTTTCTCAAATTTATCTTTATAATTGTAAGCTATGGTCTCATTGCCATAATATAATTGAATTCTATAACCTACAGTTGGATGGTCTTTGTTGTAAGATTTTTTCTTAATTAAAATAGAATCTATTTTTTGATTTTTAACAATAGATAAATTATTTCCCTCTTGACAAAAAGCAGATATAGTCGTTAAAAAAATCAAACTTTGTAAGATGAAAAGTAAGGGTATGTTTTTTAATTTCATAATGTAAATTCTAGATGCAAAATTAGGTAAAGTTTCCTTATTTCAAACAAACGCTATTTAGAACGATTATAAATTAGAATCCAGTTTGTTTTAGGTTTTGATAGTTGTCATTAAATAGTATTTTTGTCAAAATTTTATTAAACGTTAAAATTACGTAGTTTTGCCGTCTGAGCTACAGAAAAAATTATACCAAACAAGAAAAACATATATTTATTTTTAATATGAAAAGTGTGAAAAAACACAGTCTAGCCAATAAAATAATCTATTTAAGCCTTGCCTTTTTATTATTTTTAAGCTTTAGCATTTCTGCCCAATCAGGCGATTATGACAAAGGAAAACAGTTGTACAATGCCAATTGTGCGGCTTGCCATAAGTTGGATAAAAAACTTATAGGCCCTGCCTTAGCAAATGTAGCCGATCGCCGTTCGAAAGAATGGCTTCATTCATGGATAAAAGACAATAACGCTTTGCGTGCCAGTGGCGATGCCGATGCCAAAGCGCTTTTTGAAGAGTTTAATGGCATGCCAATGATGCAATTTCCACAATTTTCAACTCAAGATATTGATGATATTTTGACTTATACAAGTGGTAAGCCCAAAGAGGGTACTCAAAAAGCTAATGTTGCTAAAGTTGATCCAATGGTTGTTGCTGGTAAAAAACTATTTCAGGCCAACTGTGCGGCTTGCCATAAATTAGACAAGAAACTTATAGGCCCTGCCTTAGCCAATGTAGCAGACCGCCGTTCAAAAGAATGGCTTCATGCGTGGATAACAGATAACAATGCTTTACGTGCCAGTGGCGATGCCGATGCCAAAGCACTTTTTGAAGAATTCAACGGCATGCCTATGATGCCCTTCCCTCAATTTTCTGCTGCTGATATTGATAATATTTTGGCTTATACCTCTGCGGGCGACACTAAAAAAGTAACTGCAGTTGCTGCCAAGGATGATAACTTGGCAAAACCAAAAGCTTCGACAGCGTGGATGAGTATATTGATAAGCTTGGTTTTATTAGGTCTTATTATTTGGATTTTTGTAAAAAGCAACAACGGATTTTTAAAAATAGTAGCAACAATATTTTTGCTTTTTGGAGCGGCTTATATTGGTTTTGGTGCTTTATTTCAAGTGGGTATTGATACAGGATATCAACCCATTCAACCCATACAATTTTCACATAAAATTCATGCAGGCGACAATAAAATAAATTGTCAGTATTGCCATTCGTCAGCTAAAAATAGCAAAACATCGGGTATTCCAACCCTAAATGTTTGTATGAATTGTCATAAAAATATTTCAGATTACAACGGTCCTGTAACGTCAGATAAAGACAAAGCTTTTTACGATGGCGAAATTCAAAAAATTTATGACGCCATTGGCTGGGATAAAGACAATGTAAAATACATTGAAGGTTATAAACAAAAACCAGTTAAATGGGTGCGTATTCATAATTTAGCCGACTTTGCTTATTTTAACCATTCGCAACATGTTACAGTTGCAGGCTTGGCTTGTCAAAAATGTCATGGCCCAGTTCAAACTATGGAAGAAGTTAGGCAGTATTCTAAATTGACGATGGGATGGTGTTTAGACTGTCATAAAAAAACTGAAGTTAATATGAAGAATAACGGTTATTATAAAAACATTCACGCCCAATTATCTAAAAAATACGGTGTAGAAAAGGTTACAGTTGCCCAAATGGGAGGCCAAGAATGTGGTAAATGTCACTATTAATAAAAATACAGAAAACAAGTCTATAAAAAATGGCATCAAATAAAAAATACTGGAGAAGTGTTGAAGAATTAAAATCAGACAGCCCTGTTGTTGAGCAACTCATGCAAAAAGAATTTGAAGAAGAAATTCCTACAGATGCTTTTTTAGGAGATAAAGAAAGTTTATCAAACTCATCAACTAGCCGACGTGATTTTTTAAAGTATGTTGGTTTCTCAACAGCGGCAGCCTCTTTGGCAGCTTGTCAAGGGCCTGTTGTAAAATCAATTCCTTATGTTGTCAAACCAGATAATATTATTCCGGGTGTAGCCAATTATTACGCTTCTACAATGGCAGATGGCACCGATTTTGCCAATATCCTCGTAAAGGTAAGAGAAGGGCGCCCTATAAAAATTGAGCCTAATAAAATGGCAGGTAATTGGGGAGCTACCCCAGCCAGAGTACAAGCTTCTGTGCTGTCGTTATACGATAACAACCGTTTGCGTGGCCCATTAGCCGGTGGTAAGACAACATCTTGGTCTGCTTTAGACAATAAGGTTGCAGCCACTTTAAATCAGTTAAAAGAAAAGAACGAAAAGATTGTTATTTTAACAGGTACTACAGCAAGTCCATCATCCGATAAGGTGATAGCTGATTTTGCTAAAGCTTATGGCAATGTAGAGCATGTAAATTATGATGCCCTATCAGAATGTGCCGCTTTAAGTGCTTTTGATGCCATGTATGGCATGCGGGCTTTACCTAATTATAAATTTGAAAATGCGGATGTAATTGTATCTGTTGGCGCCGACTTTTTAGGCGATTGGCAAGGAGGTCAATACAACGCAGCTTATGCCAAAGGACGTGCACCAAAAAAAGGCAAGATGTCTAGACACATTCAGTTTGAGTCAAATTTATCTTTAACAGGAGCTAATGCAGATAAACGCTTGCCATTAAAACCATCAGAACAAGTTTATGCGCTTATCAATTTATACAATGCGGTTACTGGAAGTAGCTTAACTTCAAAAAAGACAGCAGCAGATGCCGCAGTTAAACAAGCGGCCAAGCAACTTAAAAAAGCTGGTAAAAATGCCGTAGTTGTTACTGGCATACAAAATAAGGATGCACAGATTTTAGCAAACGCTATAAATGTAGCTTTAGGTTCTGTTGTTTTCGATGCAACTTCACCACGTTTTGTAAAAGCGGGAAATAACAAACAAGTTAAAGCGCTTTTAAAAGAGATGAATGCCGGTAAAGTAGGCGCTTTGTTTATTTATAATGCCAACCCTTCTTATACTTTGGCAGATGCCAAGTCATTTAATACCGCTTTGAAAAAAGTTAAATTATCGGTTGCCTTTACCATGTCTCAAGACGAAACAGCCTTGAACACGCAATTTGTAGCAACAACACCACATTATTTAGAATCTTGGGGAGATACAAATTTCCAAGCAGGTCAATACGGACTCATGCAGCCTACTATCAAACCATTGTTTAATACACGTCAGTTTGAAGGCAGTCTTTTAACTTGGATGGATAGCAATGCAGATTACCACCAATACATAAAGGATAATTGGAAAGGCTCAATCTTAAATGGCAGTACTTGGAATAGCGCTTTACACGATGGCATCTTTACCCACGATGTTAAAGTCAAATTATCAAACACAAAATTGGATGTGCAAGCATCGGCAACAGCCTTATTAAAAGCAACAAAATCGGCTGCATTCGAGCTAAAATTATACAGTAAAACATCATTAGGTGATGGCAAACAAGCCAACAACCCTTGGTTACAAGAATTGCCAGATCCAATTACAAGAACGACTTGGGATAATTACCTAACCATGTCTATAGCTGATGCGAAAGCATTAGATATAAATAACTGGAATGTAAGTAATGGCGCTTTAAACGGAGATAAAGTAACTGTTAAAGTTAATAATACTGTTTTAAAAGATGTGCCTGTTCTTATTCAGCCAGGTCAAGCCAAAGGAAGTGTTGGTTTGGCATTGGGTTATGGTAGAGCGGCAGGGATGCAAGACGAAATGATGACTGGTCTCAATGCCTTTGCTTTATCATTTGATTTTAATACAGCGCAAACAGTAAGTATAGAAAAGACTTCAGGAACTCATGAATTTGCATGTGTTCAATTGCAACACACCATAATGGGGCGTGATGAAATTATTAAAGAAACCACTTTAAACGATTTTATAAACAAGCCCAAAGAAGCGTGGAATGAAACACCCGAATTTTCTCTTAACCATCAAGAAGTTCCTGCAGAACGTGTTGATTTATGGGAGAAATTTGACGATACCATAGGACCTCATTTTAATTTGTCTATAGATTTGGCAACTTGTACAGGTTGTGCTACATGTATTGTAGCTTGCCATGCAGAAAACAATGTGCCTGTAGTTGGTAAACACGAAATCCGCGTGAGTCGTGATATGCACTGGTTGCGTATTGACCGTTACTACACTTCTGATATGACCAATGAAAAAGCCAAAGAAGAAGGTGTTTTTGGTACAGGAGAAATGTTTAACAGCATGACACATCCGCAAGAAAATCCCCAAGTGGCTTTTCAGCCTGTAATGTGTCAGCATTGTAACCATGCCCCTTGTGAAACAGTATGTCCTGTAGCCGCTACATCACATAGCCGTCAAGGGCAAAATCACATGGCTTATAACCGCTGTATTGGTACACGTTATTGCGCCAACAACTGTCCATATCGTGTACGCCGTTTTAACTGGTTTAAATATGCTAATAACAGTGAGTTTGATTTTAATATGAATAACGACCTTAGTAAAATGGTATTAAATCCAGATGTGGTTGTACGTTCTAGGGGGGTTATGGAAAAATGTTCTATGTGTATCCAAAAAACACAATTGAGTATTTTAACAGCTAAAAAAGAAGGCAGACCTGTAAGTGATGACGAATTTGAAACAGCATGTTCAAGTGCCTGTCCAACAGGCGCCATGGTATTTGGCGATGTAAATGATAAGAAAAGTGAAGTTGCAGAGTTAACAAAAGATGAGCGCACTTTCCATTTATTAGCCGAAATTGGTACAAAGCCAAATGTTATGTACCATCTTAAAGTTAGAAATACAAAAGAATCATAAATAATAAAGATTTAAAACAGATTATGTCTCATTACGAAGCACCCATAAGAGAACCCTTAATTACTGGTAATAAAAGTTTCCATGATATTACTAATGATGTTGCAGCGCCTGTTGAAGGTAAAGCAAACAAATTATGGTGGATTGCATTTTTAATAGCTTTAACAGCCTTTTTATATGGGCTAGGCGCAATTATGTATACCATAGGAACTGGTATAGGCGTATGGGGTTTAAATAATAAAATAAACTGGGCTTGGGATATTACCAACTTTGTATGGTGGGTAGGTATTGGTCATGCTGGGACATTGATTTCGGCAGTACTTTTATTATTCCGTCAAAAATGGCGTATGGGTATCAACCGTTCGGCAGAAGCAATGACAATTTTTGCAGTTTTTCAAGCAGGTTTATTTCCAATAATACACATGGGTCGTGTTTGGAATGCTTTTTACGTTTTACCATTGCCCAATGCTTTGGGTAACTTATGGGTTAATTTTAACTCACCATTATTATGGGATGTATTTGCAATCTCAACATATCTATCTGTGTCAATAGTCTTTTGGTACACAGGCTTGTTACCAGATTTTGCAATGCTTAGAGACCGTGCTGTAAAGCCTTTTCAAAAGAAGATATACAGTTTGTTGAGTTTTGGATGGTCTGGCAGGTTAAAAGATTGGCAACGTTTTGAAGAGGTGTCTTTGGTTTTAGCAGGTTTGGCTACACCTTTGGTATTGTCTGTTCACACCATTGTATCTATGGATTTTGCCACTTCCATAATGCCCGGATGGCACAGTACAATTTTTCCACCTTATTTTGTGGCGGGTGCTATATTTTCTGGATTTGCCATGGTACAAACCTTGCTAATAATTATGCGTAAGGTATCTAATTTAGAAGCTTATATTACAAATATTCATATTGAAAATATGAATAAAGTAATTCTGCTTACAGGAGGGATCGTATCGGTAGCCTATATAACTGAATTTTTTATTGGATGGTACAGTGGTAGTAGTTACGAAGATTACACATACTTATCGGTTGGTGCTGCAACAGGCCCCTATTGGTGGGCATTTTGGGCACTAATAACCTGTAACTTTATTATCCCTCAATCCCTTTGGTTTAAAAAATTAAGAACAAGCTATATGTGGTCATTCTTTATTTCTATTGTTATAAACATAGGTATGTGGTTTGAGCGTTTTGATATTATTGTAATCGATTTAAGTCGTGGGCACTTACCATCAACGTGGGCAATGTTTTCACCGACTTATGTTGACATTGCCGTATTTATTGGTACCATAGGCTTTTTCTTTGTGCTATTTTTACTGTATTCCAGAACATTTCCAGTAATTGCACAAGCAGAATTAAAAAGTATCTTAAAATCATCAGGAGAAAATTATAAAAAATTAAGAGAAGAAAATCATGAGTCATAAAGTTATACAAGCCCTATTTGATGATGACGATGTACTCTTAAGTGCTGTTAAAGACTTAAGAGATGCAGACTATCATATAGACGAAGTTTTTACACCATTTCCTGTTCATGGTCTTGAAAAAGCTGTGGGTATTCCCAATACAAGAATCGCTATTACATCATTTATTTATGGTGTTATAGGTCTTTCTTTTGCAGTATGGATGATGAATTACATGATGATTCAAGATTGGCCTATGAATATAGGAGGTAAACCTAATTTTACTTTTGCTGAGAATATGCCATCTTTTGTGCCTATTATGTTTGAACTTACAGTATTTTTTGCGGCCCACTTAATGGTAATTACTTTTTATATGCGCAGTAAATTATGGCCTTTTAAAGAAGCCGAAAATCCAGATGTAAGAACAACAGACGATCATTTTATGGTAGAAGTTTTTACAAAAGACGACAGCAGTGATTTAGAAACATTGCTAAAAAAATCGGGTGCTAAAGAAATTAAAACAAAAGCATAAGAACAATGAAACATATATTTAACATAGTAATAATAACTGTATTAGCAATAGGTTCGAGTTCTTGTTACAGCGATAAACGCAAACCCAATGTACGTTACATGGCCAGTACTGACATGTATAATGCGGTTAGTTATGAAACCTACGGAACCAATCCTAATTTTAAAAATGGCATGGAAGCACAAGCACCTGTTGAAGGTACTATTTTTAGAGGCGAAAGACCTTATGAAATTCCAAACTCAGAAGAAGGATATAATTTGGCTAGAAAAACAATAAAATCACCTTTAGAAGTAAACGAGGTAAATCTTGCCAAAGGAAAAGCAATGTACACTATTTATTGTATATCATGCCATGGTCCTAAAGGAGACGGCCAAGGTGTTTTAGCACAAAGAGAAAAGTTTTTAGGGATTCCAAATTACAAAGACAGAAACATAAACGAAGGTACTATTTACCATGTTATTATGTATGGTAGAAATATGATGGGCTCTCATGCCTCGCAATTAAAAGATAAAGAGCGTTGGCAAATAGTTCAATATGTACAAAAACTCAGAGCAGATTTGCAACAATAAAACACATCAAAAATTAGATAGAATATAAAAGATATGTATAGTTTTTCAAATAGATTAAGATTAGGAGCCATCGTTTTAATGATTTTAGGTGCTTTAGGTTTGGCTTATAGCTTTTATAATGTTCCTAGTTCTACAGCTGATGTAAAAGAAATGATGTCTCATAATCAAGACCATCAAACAGATACAGCACATAAAGAAGTAACAACACATAAAGTTCAAGAAGATAAGCACAATACAGAGGCAAAAGATAATACTGAAGAAGCCCATCTTACACATGCCTTGCACGCCATGCAAAACAGACCTTGGGCGGCTGTTTTTATAGCCATTTTTTTCTTTTTTATGATTGCCTTAGGTGCCTTGGCATTTTATGCCATTCAATACGCCTCGCAAGCAGGTTGGTCTATTGTGCTCTTTAGAGTTATGGAAGGCATAACTGCCTATTTGCTACCTGGATCTTTATTTATGTTGGCATTTTTAATAATTTCAGCCGCACACGGAAATCATTTATATGTGTGGATGAACCCTGATTTATATGACCCACAAAGTGTAGATTACGACGAAATTTTAATGGCTAAAAGCTGGTGGCTCAATATCCCTTTTTGGATGATTCGTACTTTTGTCTTTTTATTGGGATGGAATTTTTACCGCTATTTTTCTAGAAAACATTCGCTTTTACAAGATACAGCATCTAATTTAGTACATTATAAAAAGAATTTTAAAGCATCTGTATTTTTCTTACTATTCTTTGCCATAACAGAATCTATAATGTCTTGGGATTGGATCATGTCTTTAACACCGCACTGGCAAAGTTCTTTATTTGGTTGGTATGTATTCTCAACATTAATAGTATCGGCTATTACTGTTATCGCAATGGTAACTATTTATTTGAGACAGAAAGGATTTCTACCCCATGTAAACGACAGTCATTTACATGATTTGGCCAAATTTATGTTTGGATTTAGTATTTTTTGGACCTATTTATGGTTTTCACAATTCATGCTGATATGGTATGCCAATATGCCCGAAGAAACAGCTTATTTTACACCAAGACTCTTAGGCACATACCAGCCCCTATTTATCGGAATGGTTGTCTTAAATTTTGTTTTCCCAATTTTAATATTGATGAATAGTGATTACAAACGTTTGCCTTGGTTTATAATTTTAACAGGAATTATTATTTTAATAGGTCATTATGTAGATATTTACGTAATGATTACACCAGGAACTGTAGGAAACCACTGGCAAGTTGGCGTTTCAGAAATTAGTGCTGTATTTTTCTTTTTAGGTTTGTTTGTGTATGTTGTATTTAATGCTTTAACCAAAGCACCATTACATGCAAAGGGCAATCCATTTATGAAAGAAAGTGAGCATTACCATTACTAAAAAAATCAAGAATCAATAATTTATGAATGCACTTTTTTTTATTTTAATCTTTATTGCCTTAATAGTTGCCTGTTGGCAATTTGTTAAGATATTAGGATTGACAAAAGTTAAAGACGCTACAGCAACCGAAAAAGAAAATAACATAAACGGCTGGTTAATGCTTGGCCTTATGGTATTTATTTACGGCCTCATGCTAACTTCAATGTTTAGGGGGCGCGATGTATTGCTGCCCCGTTTATCGGCCTCATTAGAAGGACATCACATCGATAATTTGTTTATCATAACAATGTGTCTCATCTTTACGGTACAATTTATCACACAGTTTTTAATTTATTATTTTACTTTTAAATACAGAGGTATAAAAGGTAGAAAAGCCATTTTCTTTGCAGACAGTGCCAAGTTAGAATTTATTTGGACCATTATTCCAGCCATCGTTTTAACAGGATTGATAGGGTATGGTTTATGGACATGGAATGATGTTATGGATTCTTCTGACGCCGAAAACCCCTTGGTAATCGAAATTTATGCCAAACAATTTCAGTGGGAAGCACGTTATGCAGGTAATGATAACACATTAGGGCAAGGAAATGTGCGTTATATAAAAGGTAAAAACACCATGGGTGTTAATTTAAAAGATAGCTATGCTTTAGACGATGTCCCTTCACGTGTTTTATATTTACCTAAGGGGCGTAAAGTGGTTTTTAATTTTAGGTCTCAAGACGTAATTCATTCGGCATACATGCCTCATTTTCGCGCACAGATGAATTGTGTGCCTGGTATGACTACACATTTTGCATTTACCCCAACAGTAACAACTGTAGAAATGCGTAAAAATGAAGACATTATTACCAAAGTAAATAACATAAATGTATTGCGTAAAGAAAAAGGAGAAGATCCTTATACCTTTGACTATTTGTTACTTTGTAATAAAATTTGCGGATCTTCACACTATAATATGCAAATGAAAATTGTTGTTGTAGAAGAATCAGAGTTTAATGATTGGTTAGCTTCTCAAAAAACATTGGCACAAGTACTAAATTAATAATTACCAACTAAAAAAATCAACTTATGTCTGAACACCATCATAAAGAGACTTTTGTAACCAAATACATTTTTAGTAAAGATCATAAAATGATAGCCAAACAATACCTTATTACAGGTATGTTTATGGGACTTATAGGGCTGTTTATGTCTATGCTATTCCGTTTGCAGTTATCATATCCAGACACCTCTTTTAGTTTAATTGAAGCTTTTCTAGGTCGCGGTCAAGACGGTGGCGTTATGACACCAGATATGTACCTGTCTTTGGTGACCATACACGGTACAATAATGGTATTTTTTGTACTAACAGCTGGTTTAAGTGGTACTTTTAGCAACCTGCTCATTCCTTTGCAAATTGGCGCCCGCGATATGGCTTCGGGACTTTTAAATATGATTTCATATTGGCTGTTTTTCTTATCAAGTGTTATCATGGTCTCATCACTTTTTATTGAAACAGGACCTGCTTCTGCAGGATGGACAATTTATCCACCTTTAAGTGCTTTACCACAGGCCATGCCTGGTTCTGGATTAGGTATGACATTGTGGTTGATTTCAATGGCTATTTTTATTGCTTCTTCATTATTAGGTGCTTTAAATTACATTGTTACAGTTCTAAATTTACGTACCATTGGTATGAAAATGACCCGTTTACCTTTAACTATTTGGGCCTTTTTTGTAACAGCAATTATTGGCGTGGTATCATTCCCAGTTTTATTATCGGCAGCTTTATTGTTGATTTTCGACCGTAGTTTTGGCACATCTTTTTATTTGTCAGATATTTTTATTCAAGGCGAAGTATTACACTACCAAGGCGGTTCGCCCATTTTATTTGAACACCTGTTTTGGTTTTTAGGCCATCCTGAGGTATATATCGTTCTGCTGCCTGCTTTGGGCATAACATCAGAAATTATTGCCACCAATTCGCGTAAACCAATTTTTGGATACCGCGCCATGATAGGTTCAATTATTGCCATTGCTTTTTTATCAACTATCGTTTGGGGGCATCATATGTTTGTAACAGGAATGAATCCGTTTTTAGGGTCGGTATTTACCTTTACCACACTGCTCATTGCCATCCCATCGGCTGTTAAAGCCTTTAATTATATAACGACTTTATGGAAAGGCAATTTACAGCTCAATCCTGCTATGTTATTTTCTATAGGATTGGTTTCAACCTTTATAACAGGAGGTCTTACAGGTATTGTTCTGGGCGATAGCGCTTTAGATATTAACGTGCACGATACCATGTTTGTGGTGGCACATTTCCATTTGGTAATGGGCGTTTCGGCTATTTTAGGCATGTTTGCAGGTATTTACCATTGGTTTCCTAAAATGTATGGCAGAATGATGAATAAAAACTTGGGTTATATGCACTTTTGGCTCACCATAATAGCCTCTTATGGTGTATTCTTCCCGATGCATTTTCTTGGATTGGCAGGTTTGCCAAGACGTTATTATACCAATTCAGCATTTCCTATTTTTGACGATTTATTACATATAAATCATGTTATTACAATATTTGCCATAATTGGCGGATTGGCACAAATACTCTTTTTTGCCAACTTCTTTTTTAGTATGAAGAAAGGACCTATAGCTCCTAAAAATCCTTGGAAATCTAATTCATTAGAATGGACAACCCCAGTAGAGCACATACATGGCAATTGGCCAGGCGAAATACCAGAAGTGCACCGTTGGGCTTATGATTATAGCAAAACAGATGAAAATGGCGAATTTTACGATGGTCAGGATTTTACCCCACAGGTAGTCCCTGCCAGACCAGACGAAGAAATGTTATAAAAGCAATTTGACAACTATAAAAAAGCTTCAAAATACTGTTTTGAGGCTTTTTTATATGATTAACCCCACCAATCCCACCACGCCTATTATAGCGTGGTAGTTTATAAAGAGATATTACAGAGACCTCCTAGGTTTTTAAAACCTAGGAGGTCTTATTTTTTAATCATTGGTACGCGCAAGAGGCGCACACCAGCGAGGGGGTGCTATTAAAATAGCACGTATAAACCAGCTAAATTTTATTTAATTCTAGTCTATTAATCAGCTTAATCTTTTATATTTGAGTCATCAAGTAAAAATATAGCAATTAAATGAAAAAATTTCTCAAAGTATTCCTCACCATCGTTGTAATACTGGCCCTAGGCTTATGGTATTTTGTAAACAGTTTAAAACCCCAATACAGTGGCAATTTAAAGCTAAAAGGTTTGTCAGATAAGGTTGAAGTTTATTACGACACTTATGGTGTGCCACATATTTATGCCCAAAATCAGCCTGATGCTTATACGGCTTTGGGTTATGTACATGCGCAAGACCGTTTGTGGCAAATGGAAGTTATCAGGCGTATAGCCCCAGGGCGTTTATCAGAAATATTTGGTAAAGATTTAATTGAAACCGATAAATTTTTTGCCAGTATGGGATTGGAGGAAGCCTCAAAAAAGGCCGTATTAGAGTTAGATAAAAACACCCAACAATATAAATATACACAAGCTTATTTAAACGGTATCAATCAATTTATTGATAAGGGCCCTACGCCAGTTGAATACCTTATAACAGGCACTAAAAAAACACATTATACCATTAACGATGTGTATAATGTATTTGGCTATATGTCCTTTAGTTTTGCCATGGCTCAAAAGGCAGATCCGTTTTTTACCGAAGTAAAGAAAAATCTAAAGCCCCTTTATTTAGAGGAACTCGGTTTAAAGCCTGATCCAAACACGACCTTGATTCACAATAACTATCAAAACATTGCGAGTCCGATAGCCGAAGTTGCAAATATGGTTGCTAATCAGATACCAAGCCCTTTTATTGGGAGTAATAGTTGGGTGGTGGGTCCCAGTAAATCGGCTACAGGAAAAGTGCTGTTTGCTAATGACCCACATATGAGTTATGCGCAACCAGGAGTTTGGTACGAAGCTTATTTAAAAACACCCGATTACGAAATATATGGCTACCACCTAGCAGGTATTCCTTTTCCTTTACTTGGCCATAACCACCGCATTGCTTATGGTTTGACGATGTTTGAAAATGATGATCTCGATTTTTATCGCGAAAGCGTTAATCCTGAAAATGAAAATCAATATAAAACACCCGAAGGCTGGCAAGATTTTGTAACTAAAACAAAAATCATTAAGGTTAAAAAAGGCAATGATATTATTATGAAAGTCCGTTATTCTAAACACGGCCCCATAATGAATGATGTAATAGCTGGTATAAAAGACAAAGCACCATTGGCCATGCATTGGATTTACACACAGTTTCCTATAAAAACGCTCAAAGCGATGTATACTATGAGTCACGCCACAAACATTCAAGAATTTCAAAAAGGGGCCGCGTTAATTCACGCACCGGGCTTAAATGTGATGTATGGCGATGCCGATAATAATATTGCGTGGTGGGCTTCGGGTAAATTATACCGATTTAATGAGGGCGTCAATCCAAAATTTGTGTTAGATGGTGCCAGTGGTAACGATGAACCAATAAAATATTTAGATTTTTCTAAAAACCCGCAAGCTATTAATCCGCCTTGGGGTTATGTGTATTCGGCCAACAACCAACCCGACAGTATTGATGGGGGTTATTTTTATCCGGGTTATTATTTGCCAAAAGATCGTGCTAAGCGTATAGTTGGTATTCTTGAAAGTAAAGAAAAATTCAGCAAAGTCGATTTTAAAAAGATGATTACCGGTGTTAAATCGTCTGAAACCCCAGACAATACAGCTGTTTTAGTAAGTATTTTGTCAAAAAGTAAAAACCTTAATCCTCTTGAAAAAAAAGCTTTAGAAGTCCTAAAAAAATGGGATGGCAACAATCAGTTAAAAAATATAGCCCCAACCATTTATTATAAATGGGTATATAAAGTGATGCACAAAACCTATGCAGATGAACTGGGTGAAGAGGGTTTTGCGCAATTTATGCGGACAGACATCGCTAAAATTATGGAGTCTAAACAGATTCAAAATGGCAGTTCTGTTTGGTGGGACAATGTTTTAACTAATGATAAAACAGAAACACGTCAAGATATTTTAACTACGGCTTTTACAGAAACTATTAGCGATTTAAAAATGCAATTAGGCAAAGATGTAAATAAATGGACGTGGAACAAAGTACACAGTCTAGAACACGTCCATGCCATTACCAAAAAAGCCCCTATTTTTAGCAGTTTCTTAAATGTAGGTCCTTTTGAGGCCTCTGGGGCACGCGAGGTAATTAACAATCTTATGTTTAACCTTAATGACAAAGGATTATACAAGGTGCATGCAGGGCCTTCTACACGCCGTGTCATAGATTTTTCTGATATAGAAAACAGTGTGAGTATTCTACCCACGGGGCAATCGGGTAACCCGTTTAGCAAGCATTATAAAGACCAAGCCAAAATGTACATAAAGGGGCAGTTTAGACCCATGCTGATGAATAAACAAACGGTTATAAAATCTAAAGACAAGTTGGTTTTAAGTCCAAAATAAAATCAAAGATATGGTCAGGGCTTCACTTTAAAGTGAGCCTCCTATTTTTTTACCATTTTTTATACACTTCCTCAAAAGGAATTCTAAATCGGTCGCCATACACACCTTTGTCTGTGCGTATGCCACAAGAAATAACCATATTAATTTCGGCACCATAAGGCAGTTTTAAAAGCCTTTTAATACGCAGGGTATCTGTGCCTTCCATAGGGCAGGTGTCTAGCCCATGGGCCGCCATACTCAGCATAAAAGTTTGTGCGGCCAAGCCCGCACTTTTATGAGCTACTACGCGTAAATCTTTACTCCGGGCTTCTCTATAAATAGGGCGAAACAAGCCCACCATCCAAAATAAAATATATTTTAGCCATCCCAAAAGACCCAAAATATCAAAGTAAGTAAACGGGATTAATTTTTTATAATAATTGGCGGCAAATTTCTCACGGCTAGAATATTCGGAATATGGTTTGCCTCCGTAAAGTTTATCGAGGTAATTAAGATTAGATTTTTGGCGTTTGCGCCATAAATCTTTACGAACCACAACTACTACCAACTCTTGAGCTGTTTTGGCAGCCCCTTGATCAAAACAATAGGCAGACAGCTTCTTTTTAACCTCGGGCGAAATAATGTGATGAAATTCCCACAACTGTAAATTACTACTGCTTGGCGCCAATGTAGCCTGCTCAATACAGGTTTTTACAACAGCACTATCTATGGCAATGTTGGTATCGTAATTACGCACAGCCCTGCGGTAATTGACGGCCTCTGAAACTGTTTTTTGAGTCATAGTACTTTTTTAATGAGCAGACGAATTTAAGAAAAAATTTGGAAGGATATTTTAAGATCAATAGAAACCGCTTTTAATTTTTTTGTTAATTTGAGTGATCTCTTTTGGGTTTATAGTAAACAACAAACTAAAAACAGTTAATTCTTATCTGTCACGCGGATACCTGACTGAAGGGAAGAATTATTACCTTTCCCTTTGGGAAGGGACAGGGATGGGAGAATCCTCCAAATCTTAAACCTCTTGATACTTTTTTAACTGCCTATTCATATACCAAATCCATAGAGGGGGTACTAAGGCAAAAACCACCATACCCGAATAACCTGTTGGCATTTGCGGACTTTGAGGGAGTGATTCTAAAATCTGGTATTTTTTACTGCCTTTGTAATGATGGTCTGAATGACGCGATAAGTTAAATAACAGTAATTTACTTAAAACATGGTCTGAATTCCATGAATGGTTGTGCCTGACACGTTCGTATTTGCCATCTTCCTTTTTGTGTCGCAACAATCCGTAATGCTCAATGTAGTTTACAGTTTCTAATAGTAAAATGCCAATTATTGAAGCTGTTACAAAGGCCGATAGTACAGCCAATCCAAGATAATAATAGAGACTTGTTAACAGTATGATATTTGCCAAACTATACACTATCATTTTATTGTGTAATGAAAATTTAGACAATCCTTTTTTTAGCATACGCTTGTTTTCTATCTGCCAAGCCTCAATATAACTGCCAAAATGAGAACGTATCCAAAACGTAAAAACCCATTCGTTTTTTTTGGCTGTAGCCGCATCTTTTGGGGTGGCCACATTGCGGTGATGTCCTTCATTATGGTAGGGTAAAAAGTGTGTATTTAAAGAGCTAAGTAAAAGTAATTCACCTATTAACTGTTCTAAACGATTGGCCCTGTGCCCCAATTCGTGCCCTACGTTTATACCCATTACGCCACACATAAGCCCCATGCTGTAGAGCCGTCCCACGTATTCAAAAGTACTCAGATTGGGTTCTTGAATAGCCTTAAAAAAGAAGAACAATAAAAATATTTGCACAGGCAAAGCAATGTATAAAATGATACTGTAAAAGGTTTTGTTTTTTTCGACTTTGGCTATTTCTTCTGAAAAGTTGGAAGGATCAGGGTTTAAAAATATTTCTATAACTGGGACTAAAACAAAGAATAAAAACAGCGGTAAAAATGTTAACCACCCTTTTGAGCTAAGCGAAATATAGGTGCTTATGGGCAGCAAATAAACCAGTAAATATTTTATTTTTAGCACAATAAAAATTGTTTTAGAACCGACAATATATATAAAAAATAATAAAAAAAGACCTACATACAATGTAGGCCTTTTCTTCACTATCCAAAAAACCAATACAAATTAAATTATTGTCGATTTACCAATATGTATATTATTAGGGTTTACTTTATAATCTTGGGGAAATTGAATATAATCCATAATAAATTCGCCTATATCATCTGTTTTAAAAAGCGACTCGCTATTTATATCTACGGTGCAGATATTTAATTCTAAAGATTTTTCTACAGCTTCTTTAATAAGACCGGCTTCTTTGTACAATTTAAAATGCTCTAGTAGCATAGCTGCTGATAAAATGGAAGCCACAGGGTTGGCAATATTTTTGCCTTTTGCCTGAGGGTAGGAGCCGTGAATAGGCTCAAATAGCGCCGTGTGATATCCTATTGATGCCGATGCCAACAAACCTATTGAGCCCGAAATAACACTGGCTTCATCAGAAATAATATCGCCAAATAAATTTTCAGTTAAAATAACATCAAATTGTGTGGGATTCAAAATAATTTGCATCGCCGCATTGTCTACAAACAAAAAATCAAGACTTACATCGGGATATTCGGTTGCTATTTTAGTAACACATTTTCGCCATAAACGTGATGTTTCCAACACGTTGGCTTTGTCAACCAAAGTCAGTTTTTTTCTGCGTACTTGTGCCGACTTAAAAGCCAAATGTGCTATGCGGTTAATTTCTTCAGTGGTGTATTTACAGATATCTACAGCTGTATTACCATCATCACTTAACTCTTTTTCGCCAAAATAAATACCACTCGTAAGTTCCCTATAAATAACAAAATCGGTCCCTTTTATAACAGCTTCTTTTAAATTAGATTTATGAATTAATGAGGCATAAGTAGTTAAAGGGCGTATGTTTGCAAAAAGGCCTAAACTTTTTCTGAGTTTGAGTAAACCTTGTTCTGGGCGTACTTTGGCGCTTGGGTCATTATCGTATTTAGGGTCGCCAATGGCGCCGAATAAAATAGCGTCAGCATCGGCGCAAATTTTTAAAGTTTCATCGGGTAAGGGATTGCCTGTTTTGTCAATGGCTATAGCCCCTACATCGGCCGTTTGATATTCAATAGTATGGTTGAATTTTTCGGCTATTGTATCTAACACCTTTACAGCTTGTTTGGTTACTTCTGGTCCAATGCCGTCTCCGGGAAGTAAAGCAATTTTTAATTTCATCTATTTGTCGTTTCGTACGCTTCAATTTTATCTTTGATACTTATCAGATAATCAATATCATCATAGCCATTTTGGAAGCATAACTTTTTGTATGGGTCAATGTCAAATTTTTCTGACAGCCCTGTTTCTTCTAATGTGAGTGTTTGATTTTCTAAATCTACACTGAGTATTGTTTGAGGTTTTTCTTTAGTGGTCTTTAATAAAATTTGCAGAAACTCTTCCGAAATTTGAACAGGTAAAATACCGTTGTTCAAGGCATTTCCCTTAAAGATATCTGCAAAAAAACTAGAGATAACAACTTTAAACCCATAATCGTGAACAGCCCACGCGGCATGTTCACGACTCGAGCCACAACCAAAGTTACTTCCAGCGATTAAGATTTCACCACAATAATTCTTATTATTTAAAATGAAATCATGATTAACTAATCCATTTTTATTAAATCGCCAGTCTCTAAATAAGTTTTCGCCAAACCCTTCACGGTTTGTCGCTTTTAAAAAGCGTGCTGGTATTACTTGATCTGTATCTATATTTTGTATAGCCAATGGCACTGCCGTGGATGTAATTTTTGTAAACTTAGCCATATTAAAAGTTTTTAGTAATGTCAATAATTTTACCCGAAATAGCCACCGAAGCAGCTACCAAAGGACTTGCCAATAGAGTTCTAGCTCCTT
This sequence comes from Flavobacteriaceae bacterium, assembly GCA_021647405.1. Taxonomy (GTDB): domain Bacteria; phylum Bacteroidota; class Bacteroidia; order Flavobacteriales; family Flavobacteriaceae; genus CG1-02-35-72. Next base: position 47,382 of record JAKIUU010000006.1, on the reverse strand, counting down.
GCCCTTGACGGCCTTCAAAGTTTCGGTTTGAGGTAGAGACACAGTATTCCCCTTCGGGAATTTTATCATCGTTCATGGCCAAACAAGCCGAGCAACCTGGCTGGCGAAGTTCGAACCCAGCTTCTTCAAAAACTGTTTGCAGGCCTTCTTCAACAATTTGTTTGGCTACCAATTGTGAGCCTGGAACAATTAAGGCATTGACGTTTTTGGCCTTTTGTTTTCCTTTGATGTAGTTGGCTGCAATTCTAAAATCTTCAATTCGCGAATTGGTACAACTGCCAATAAAAACATAATTTATGGGCTGATTTATCAGCGAAGTTCCCTTTTTAAATCCCATATATTTCAGAGACTTTTCAAGAGATTCACTTTCCTCTGAGGGAATTTTCTCAGTAATTTTTATACCCATTCCAGGATTTGTACCGTAAGTAATCATGGGTTCGATATCCGAAGCATCAAACTCGTAAGAGGCGTCAAAAATGGCATCACTATCAGTTTTTAAACTTTTCCAATAAGTTACTTTTTTGGTAAAAGCATCTCCTTTAGGTGCAAATTTTCGCCCTTTTATATAATCAAAAGTGGTTTTGTCTGGGGCAATCATACCGCCTCTGGCACCCATTTCAATACTCATATTGCAAACAGTCATCCTACTTTCCATGGTCATATCTTCAAACACATTTCCGGCATATTCAATAAAATAACCCGTACCAGAATTGGTGCCTAATTTGGCAATAATATATAAAATAACATCTTTAGCTAAAACACCTTTTGCCAGTTTTCCGTTAACAGAAACGCGCATTGTTTTGGGCCTTTCTAATATCAAACTTTGGCTTGCAAAAACCTGAGCCACTTGACTGGTACCTATGCCAAAAGCAATGCTGCCAAAGGCGCCGTGTGTTGATGTGTGGCTGTCGCCACAAACAATTGTCATGCCTGGTTGTGTCATGCCAAGTTCGGGCGCTATTACATGAATAATGCCATTGTATTTATGACCTAGCCCATATAGTTCTATATTGTTTTTGGTGCAGTTTTTTGCCAATTGCTCTAACTGATTTCTTGACTGTAAATCTTTTATGGGTAGGTGCTGATTTTTTGTGGGCGTATTATGGTCGGCAGTTGCCACAATTTGTTTTGGTCTGAAAAGTGCGATTCCTCTATTCTCTAGCTCTTTAAAGGCTTGAGGGCTTGTCACTTCGTGTATTAAATGTTTGTCTATGTATAAAACATGGGGGCCGTTTTCTATGGTGGTTACACTATGGCTGTCCCAAACTTTATCAAAAAGTGTTTTTCCCATTTGTTTTTTAAACTTAGAAGTTTACACTTGATTTTAAAGGCTTGTTTAAGCTTATTAATTGATGAATATCTGCATCGTGTACTTCTTTACGACTGTCGGCATAATTCAAAAACTGAGGATACAAAATATCCAATTCTATTTTGGTCAATTCGTAACCCACATTTTTAGCACGATATGCCAAGGCAGCCCTTCCGCTTCTAGCGGTTAAAACAATTGAAGATTCATTTACACCCACATCGGCAGGGTTAATAATTTCGTATGTTTCTCTGTTTTTGATAACACCATCTTGATGAATTCCTGAGCTGTGTGCAAAAGCATTTTCGCCAACAATAGCTTTATTGGGCTGTACCATCATACCCATACTTTGTTGTACCAACTGACTTGTATCATATAACAGTTTGGAGTTAACACGTGTGTCTAAATTTAAATACGGATGTTGTCTTAAAATCATAACCACTTCTTCTAATGATGTGTTTCCAGCTCGTTCGCCTATACCGTTTATGGTACATTCAATTTGACGGGCACCATTTTGAATACCAGCTATGGCATTGGCTGTAGCTAAGCCTAAATCGTTATGACAATGGCATGATAAAATAACATTTTCAATGCCTTTTACATTGTCTTTTAAATATTTTATTTTGGCACCATATTCGCCAGGCAAGCAGTAACCTGTTGTGTCTGGAATATTTAAAACAGTAGCACCAGCATTGATAACAGCTTCGCAGACTTTGGCCAAAAATTTATTATCTGTTCTGCCAGCATCTTCGGCATAAAACTCAACATCATCAACAAAGTTTTTAGCATAAGAAACGGCTTGAATGGCACGCTCAATAATTTTTTCTTGTGTTGATTTAAATTTGTGAATTATATGAGAATCAGATGTGCCAATACCAGTGTGAATTCTGGGGTGCACAGCATATTTTAAGGCTTTTGCAGCGGCTTCAATATCCTTCTCATTGGCTCTGGTTAAAGCACAAACACTGGCATTTTTAATGATTTTAGATATTTCTTCAACCGATTTAAAATCACCTGGACTTGAAATAGGAAATCCAGCTTCAATAACATCAACACCTAACAGGTCAAGACGCTTAGCTATAACTATTTTTTGTTCAGTATTTAGCTTGCATCCTGGGACTTGTTCACCATCCCTTAAGGTTGTGTCAAAAATTTGGACATTATTTTTATTCATTATTAATTTTTTTTTATCACATTTGGAATATCAAAAATAGACGTTTGGGTTTTTTAATAAATACCATAATTTGATGTGTTTACTATGCTCAAACAAGGTATAAATTTTGTATATAACTGAAATACAGAAAGATAAAAAAATATTAGTTACAATGGCTATTGAACAAAAAGATGCACTTTTTACATTGGTTAAGTCGCTTTCTAAGTCAGAAAAGCGCCAGTTTAAACTTTATGCAGGCAGATTGGGTGGCAATGCCGATGCTAATTTTATGTCATTATTCAATTTATTAGATAAAAATTCTCATTATGATGATGCCTTAATTTTAAAAAAGACACCTATTAAAAAACAGCAAATTTCCAATACAAAAGCACATTTGTACAAACAGATATTAGTGAGTTTGCGTTTTAATCCAGTACATCAAAATGCGCGGGCTCATATTAGAGAACAATTTGATTTTGCAGCCATATTATACAGTAAAGGATTGTACAAACAAAGCCTAAAAATATTAGAGAAATCAAAAGATTTGGCTTTGACAAGTGGCGAAAATAATTTGGCTTTTGAAATTGTGGAATTCGAAAAAGTAATAGAATCGCAATACATCACTCGAAGTTTAAATAACCGTGCAGATGCACTTACCAAACAGGCCAAAGTGCTTAGTATGAAAAGTGTGCGGATTAGTAAACTGTCAAATCTATCGCTTCAGTTATACAGTTTGTTGTTAAAGACGGGTTATGCTAAAGATGATACCGATGCCGCAAAAGTAAAAATATATTTCAATAAGAGATTGCCAAAATATGAATTATCGGCACTTGGTTTTAGAGAAAAACTCTTTTTGTATAAGGCCTATTTGTGGTACAGCTTAATTCTACAAGATTTTGTACACAGCTATAAATACGCTCAAAAATGGGTTGATTTATTTGATAAAAACTCTGAAATGAAACGCCAAAATCCTGTCTTTTATATAAAGGGAGTTGACTATTTATTAGAAGCGCTCTTTTTTATAAAGCATAGTACAAAATTTAATGCTGTACTAGAAAATTTAAAAACCGATTTAGATTTAGAAAAGATTACTATTAACGAGAATACAAAAACATTGTCTTTTTTGTGTTACAGTCAGAATAAGCTGAATTTATACTTTTTAGAGGGCAGATTTACAAAGGGCTTAGACTACGCTCAAAGACTATTAGCCGATTTAAAAAATTACGAGTCTAAAATTGATGCGCATCATGTTATGGTGTTTTATTACAAAATTGCCTCTATGTATTTTGGTGCAGGTAAAAATGAAGAATGTATTTTTTATCTCGAAAAAATAATAAACAACAAAGCCTTAAAAATGCGTGAGGATTTATTGTGTTTTTCTAGGGTTTTAAATCTGGTAGCCCATTATGATGCTGGCCTAGATGAAAATATTGAAAAACTCATTGTCTCTACCTATAAGTTTTTGGTTAAAATGAACGATTTGCACGAAGTACAGCGCAAGATGATTTTGTTTCTTAAAAATCTGAATAATATTTACCCACAAGACATTCATAAGGCTTTTGTTAAGTTGCACAGCGAATTGGTTGTTTATGAAAACCACCCCTATGAAAAACGTGCCTTTTTGTATCTCGATGTTTTGTCGTGGCTTGAAAGTAAAATACAAAATGTACCTGTAGAAATGATTATCCGCGAAAAAGCTAAAAAATTGATAAGGTAAAATAACTTTTTCACAACCGCACAAAAGGATTCGTGAGGGAGAGCTGTGTTTGTAATGACTATAAATTATAACCTGTATCCAATTTAAGACCCAGGTTTTTTTATAGCTAATCATTGTAAAACAAATAATGTTAATTATCAGTAAAACAAATAGATATGTAAAAAAAGGTAAAATTGAGTATTGTAAAAAAATATAATTCTAGAGACTTGGTATTAACACCTAGGTTAAATTTGCTAATTATTAAAATAAGAGGACTACTAAATGCAATTAAATAAATACAGTAAACGCGTTACGCAAGACCCCAACCAACCGGCAGCACAGGCGATGTTTTACGGTGTTGGATTAACCGAAGACGATTTAAAAAAACCACAAATAGGTATTGCCAGTACAGGTTTCGACGGGAATACTTGCAATATGCATCTCAACAATTTGGCGGCTAAAATAAAATTCCACGTCAATCAAAAGGAATTGGTGGGTTTGATGTTTCACACCATCGGCGTAAGCGATGGCATTTCTATGGGCACCAGCGGTATGAATTATTCGCTGCCTTCGCGCGATGTTATTGCCGATTCTATTGAGATTGTAATGAATGCCCAAAGTTATGACGGATTGGTTACTGTGGTGGGTTGCGATAAAAATATGCCGGGCGCTTTAATGGCGATGTTGCGTTTAAACAGACCTTCTTTAATGGTTTATGGTGGCACTATCGCTTCAGGAAATCACAAAGGAAAAAAATTAGATATTGTATCTGCTTTTGAAGCTTTGGGCGAAAAAAATGCAGGGACTTTAAGCGATGAAGAATTTAAAGAAATCATCAAAAAAGCCTGTCCGGGTGCAGGAGCTTGTGGCGGTATGTACACAGCCAATACCATGGCTTCATCAATAGAAGCTCTAGGCTTTTCGTTGCCTTTTAACGCGTCGTTGCCAGCCGAACATCCCGATAAAAATAAAGAGACAAGATTGGTGGCTGACGCCATTGATAAGCTGATAAATTTAGATTTAAAACCGCTAGATATCATCAGCAAAAAAGCACTCGAAAATGCCATTACGGTGGTTATCGCTTTAGGCGGCTCCACAAATGCAGTACTACATTATTTAGCCATTGCTAAGGCGGCGAAAATTGAATTTACATTAGACGATTTTCAACGTATAAGCGATAAAACACCTGTGTTAGCCGATCTTAAACCAAGTGGCAAATATTTAATGGAAGACGTTCACAGTATTGGCGGTACGCCTGCTGTAATGAAATATCTTTTAAATAATGGGTATTTACATGGCGATTGTATGACTGTAACAGGCAAAACTGTTGCCGAAAATTTAGCAGATATTAAGCCGATGGCCTTTGAACAAACCGTCATTCACAATATCGAAACAGCTGTTAAAAAAACAGGCCACCTCCAAATATTAAAAGGCTCTATTGCGCCAGAGGGCTCGGTGGCCAAGATTACAGGAAAAGAAGGTATTATGTTTAAAGGTTCGGCCAAGGTTTTTAATAGCGAGCAAGATGCCAATGACGGCATTGCTAATGGTTTGGTAGAAAAAGGCGATGTGATAGTTATTCGTTATGTAGGGCCTCGCGGTGGCCCCGGCATGCCCGAAATGCTCAAACCCACTTCTATGATTATGGGAGCTGGTTTAGGTAAATCTGTGGCCTTGATTACTGATGGTCGTTTTTCGGGAGGCACGCACGGATTTGTAGTGGGGCATATTACGCCCGAAGCCCAAGATGGCGGCCCAATAGCACTTATAGAAAATGGCGATACTATTACCATAGATGTGGCCAATAACCGCATTGATTTAAATATCTCTGAATCTGAATTCTCAGCACGTAAAGCTGCTTGGCAACAACCCGCATTAAAAGCCAAAAGAGGTATTTTATACAAATATGCCAAAACAGTTTCAACCGCTTCTCAAGGTTGTGTAACCGATGAATTTTAAAAATATGGAAACAACAATCAAAAAAACAGTTGGGGAGACAAGATTAAAATTAACCAAAATTTCTGGTTCCGAAGCGGTGGTCAAATGCCTATTAGCCGAAGGAGTTGATTTAGCCTATGGTTACCCAGGAGGAGCCATTATGCCAATTTATGATGAATTGTATAAATATCAAGATAAATTACATCATGTACTTACGCGTCATGAACAAGGCGCCACACATGCGGCTCAAGGATTTGCGCGTGTAACAGGTAAAACAGGAATTGTTTTTGCCACTTCAGGACCTGGCGCTACAAATTTGGTAACGGGAATTGCCGATGCTCAAATAGACTCTACACCTCTGGTTTGTATCACAGGACAAGTATCCTCTCATCTTTTAGGATCTGATGCTTTTCAAGAAACCGATATCATTGGTATTTCTACACCTGTAACAAAATGGAATTATCAAATAACCAAAGCCAGCGAAATTCCAGAAATTATGGCCAAGGCTTTTTATATTGCGAAATCAGGCCGACCAGGGCCAGTATTAATTGATATTACAAAAGATGCGCAATTTGGAGAAGTAGATTTTAAATATAAAAAATGTGAGAAAATAAGAAGTTATCGGGCCATCCCAAAACTTGATATTGAAAAAGTTAAAGCCGCAGCCGAATTAATTAACAGTGCTAAAAAACCATTTATCGTTTTTGGGCAAGGTATTATTATTGGTCAAGCCGAAGCAGAATTTAAAGCTTTTATTGAAAAGACCAATATTCCTTCAGCTTCAACAGCGTTAGGTTTATCAGCTTTAGCTACAAAACACCCACTAAATGTTGGTATGGTTGGTATGCACGGCAATTATGCGCCAAATGTTTTAACCAATCAATGCGATTTGCTTATTGCTATTGGCATGCGTTTTGACGATCGTGTTACCGGTAATTTAGAAACTTATGCCAAACAAGCCAAGGTTATTCATTTTGAAATTGATCCTGCCGAAATTGATAAAAATGTTAAAACAGATGTAGCTGTTTTAGGAAATGTAAAAGAAAGCTTAACCGAGATAATGCCTTTTGTAAATAAAATGCAGCATGCAGCATGGTTGCAAGAATTTACCAAGTTATATCAAAAGGAGTGCGAGGTTGTTATAAACGATCAGTTGAATCCTACAAAAGAAGGTTTAACCATGGGCGAGGTTATCAATAAAATTAACCAAGAAACAAATGGCGAAGCTGTCATTGTTTCTGATGTAGGCCAACACCAAATGTTTGCCTGCCGTTATGCCAATTTTATTAAAACCAGAAGCAGCATTACCTCAGGAGGCCTGGGCACAATGGGTTTTGCGCTTCCCGCAGCCATTGGTGCCAAAATGGGTGCGCCAGAAAGAGAAGTTGTTGCCATTATTGGCGATGGCGGCTATCAAATGACTATTCAAGAACTCGGAACAATACTTCAAACAGAAGTGCCTGTTAAAATAGTTGTGTTGAACAATAGTTTTTTAGGAATGGTACGCCAGTGGCAAGAGTTATTTTTTGACAGAAGATATGCATCTACCGTAATGAAAAATCCTGACTTTGTTAAAATTGCTGAAGGCTACGGAATTAAAGCCAATCGGGTTTCAAAACGCGAAAATTTAGCCAATGCTGTCAAAACAATGGTAGCTTCAAAAGAAGCGTATTTTTTAGAAGTTGTTATAGAAAAAGAAGACAATATATTTCCAATGATACCAACAGGAGAAAGTGTTTCAGACATTAGACTAAGTTAATTATGGAAGAAAAACAAAATTTTACAGTTTCAGTTTACACCGAAAATAATGTTGGCATACTAAACCGCCTTTCAGCTATTTTTTTAAAGCGGCATATCAACATTGAAAGCATGACCGTTTCTAAATCTGAAATCGATCATGTGCACCGTTTTACTTTTGTGGTAATCGTTTCCGAAACCTCAATAAAAAAGGTTGTAGGACAATTAGAGAAACAGATTGAAGTGATTAAAGCGTTTTATCATAAAGACGATGAGGTTATTTATCAAGAAACAGCCATGTTTAAAATCTCAACTAAGTTTATGTATGATGAACATATTCAAAATAAATTCAAGTTTAGACGTGCGCATATAGTTACAATAACTGAGCGTTATTTTGTTATTGAAGCTTCAGGACTAAAAGAAGATATTGACAGAATGTACGACAAGTTAAAACCTTATGGTTTGTTGCAATTTGTACGTTCGGGACGCATCGCAATAACAAGGCCTAAAATGGCCATTTCAGAATTATTACAAGAAAATATTTAACTAAAAAAATAAAAAATGGCAAATTATTTTAACGCACTTCCACTGCGTTTGCAACTAGAACAATTGGGGAAATGTGAATTTATGGATACTTCAGAATTTACAAATGGTGTCAAAAAATTAAAGAACAAAAAAATAGTTATTGTTGGCTGTGGTGCCCAAGGATTAAATCAGGGTTTAAACATGCGCGATTCAGGTTTAGATGTTTCGTATGCTTTACGCGAAGGAGCCATAAAAGAAAAACGCCAATCGTATAAAAATGCTGTTGAAAATAATTTTAAAGTAGGTACTTACGAAGAACTTATTCCAACAGCCGATTTGGTTTCGAACCTAACACCAGACAAACAACACACCAGTGTGGTTTCTGCTGTAATGCCTTTGATGAAAGAAGGCGCAACATTATCGTATTCTCACGGATTTAATATGGTTGAAGAAGGCATGCAAATCCGTAAAGACATTACCGTTATTATGGTGGCACCAAAATCGCCTGGAACCGAAGTTCGCGAAGAATACAAACGTGGCTTTGGCGTACCAACTTTAATAGCGGTACATCCAGAAAACGACCCTAATGGCGATGGCCTTGATATAGTAAAAGCTTATGCCGCTGCTACAGGAGGTCATAAAGCAGGTGTTTTACACTCGTCTTTTGTGGCTGAGGTAAAATCAGATTTAATGGGCGAACAAACCATATTATGTGGTGTTTTACAAACAGCTTCAATCTTATCGTTTAACAAAATGATTGAAAAAGGCGTTGAATCTGGCTATGCTTCAAAACTGATTCAGAATGGGTGGGAAGTTATTACCGAAGCATTAAAGCACGGTGGTATTACAAATATGATGGACCGTTTATCTAATCCTGCCAAAGTAAAAGCGTATAATTTGTCGGAAGAATTAAAGCACATAATGCGGCCACTTTTCCAAAAACACATGGACGATATTATGAGCGGAGAATTTTCTAAAACAATGATGGAAGATTGGGCTAATGGCGATAAAAATCTATTAGAGTGGCGTGCCGAAACAGGTGAAACTGATTTTGAAAAAACAGAAGCTTGTAAAGAAGAAATTTCTGAACAAGCCTATTTTGACAATGCTGTTTTAATGATAGCTTTTGTAAAATCGGGCGTTGAATTGGCCTTTGAAACCATGACTGAAGCAGGTATAAAAGAAGAATCGGCCTATTACGAGTCGCTTCACGAAGTACCGCTAATTGCCAATACCATTGCACGTAAAAAACTATATGAAATGAATAGGATTATTTCTGATACAGCAGAATATGGCTGTTATTTGTTTGACCATAGCTGTAAACCTTTGTTAGCCGATTTTATGAAAAATATTGAAGCGGATGTTATCGGAAATCATTTTGGAGAAGGACAAGACAATCATGTGGATAACAAAGAATTAATAGAAATTAATGAAGCCATTAGATTTCATCCCATAGAGATAATTGGTTATGATTTAAGAGAATCAATGACTGCCATGATAAAAATAGTTTAATGATCACATCTACCCAAAATAACCTTTCGCTAGAAAGTTTTTACAAAGCGCAGCATAATATTAAAGGCGTTGTAGCACAAACGCCGTTGATGTATATAAAAAACTTTTCTGAACGCTACCAAGCGAATATTTATTTTAAAAGAGAAGATTTACAAGTGGTGCGCTCGTATAAAATTAGAGGAGCTTTTAATAAAATTCAGGGTTTAACAAAAGAGGAATTAAAAAACGGAATTGTTTGTGCAAGCGCTGGTAATCACGCGCAAGGGGTGGCATTTGCCTGTAATAAATTAAAAGTAAAAGGAGTCATATTTATGCCTGTAACAACGCCACATCAAAAAATTGATCAGGTAAAAATGTTTGGGGGTTTATATGTTGAGGTAAAACTTTTTGGCGACAGTTTTGACGATAGCCAGTTGGCAGCCAATAAATTTTGTCAAACTCATAACAGCACTTTTGTACATCCTTTTGATGATTTAGATGTTATTGCAGGTCAGGGTACTATTGGTCTTGAAATTTTAAGTGAGAGTAAAGAACCTATTGACTTTGTTATGTTGCCAGTTGGTGGAGGGGGCTTGGCTTCGGGCGTTTCGAGTGTGTTTAAGGATCTGAGTCCTGAAACAAAAATAATAGGTGTTGAACCAAAAGGAGCCCCCTCTTTAACAACATCTTTAAGAAATAATAAGAATACCACGCTGGCAAAGATTGATAAATTTGTTGATGGGGCTGCCGTTAAACGCATGGGTGATTTGACATTTGAATTTTGTAAAGATTTATTGTATGATACGCATACCATTAGCGAAGGACTGATATGTTCAACTATTTTAAAAGTGTATAACGAAAATGCTTTGGTGGTTGAACCCGCCGGTGCATTGTCTATAGCAGCACTCGAAAAGTATAAAGAACAAATAAAAGGAAAGACAGTAGTTTGTGTGGTAAGTGGTGGTAATAATGACATTACCCGTATGGAAGAAATGAAAGAACGGGCTTTGTTATACGAGGGCTTAAAACATTATTTTATAATTCAATTTCCGCAACGTTCAGGTGCTTTAAAAGAATTTGTAGTAGATGTTTTGGGACCAAATGATGACATTGCTTATTTTGAATATACCAAAAAGCATAACCGGTCTAAAGGGCCAGCAGTGGTTGGTATTGAATTAGAATCGAATGATGATTTTAATCCTTTAGTTGCCAGAATGAAAGAAAAAGGGTTTTTAGGGGAATATCTAAACGAAAACCCTGACTTATTTCAATTTTTAGTTTAAAATGTTTTTAAGTACCAATTTTTTATGTAATATTGCACCAATGAAAATACATACTTCAAATATAACTGTTCGTTTTCCGAGACCCAGCATGGGTATCCGCCGCCGCTGTGTACGCTAATTTCACAGAACAAAAAACAGTTTATTAATTTTCATTTTTTTCATTATTTTGCAACTTTTACCTTACAAATCATACTTTTTAAATCAGAATTCATTTAATTCAGATGCTGTTGTTGTGCGCTTTTCTCCGCGCCGCCGCCCCTTTTGGGCGTAATATACTTTTGAAAATGGTGTGTCCGTTTTCCCTTTTAAAAAACAAAAAAAATATTTAAATCTTAATTAAAAAGTAAAACAATGAAAGTTGTTATAGCTGGTAAATCGCATATTAAATATGCGGCGTTAATTTGTAAAACCATAGCAGAATCTGCCAAGGTTAGGGGAACAGGTATTGCCTTAAGAACCCCCGAATATATTACTGAAAAGATTCAGAATGGCAATGCAATAATTGCACTTGATAAAAATATGTTTGCTGGATTTTGTTATATCGAAACTTGGGATAACAAAGAATTTGTGGTGAATTCGGGACTCATAGTCCATCCTGATTTTAGAAACCAAGGATTGGCAAAAAAAATCAAAAAGAAAATTTTAGAATATTCAAAAGAGAGGTACCCTGAGGCTAAAATATTTGGCATTACCACTGGACTTGCTGTGATGAAAATTAATTACGAATTGGGCTATCATCCAGTAACATTTTCTGAGATAACCAAAGACGAATATTTTTGGGATGGTTGTAAAACCTGTAGTAATTACGATGTTTTAATGCGCACAAATAAAAAGATGTGTTTGTGTACAGGCATGTTATACAACCCAAGTCATAATAAAAAATTAAACGAACGCAAGTACAGTTCTAAAGTATTAAGTAGGTTAAAAAAAATTAAGCAGACCTTATTTCTTAAAAAAAACAATAAATAAAATGGAAAAAGTAGTACTGGCATATAGTGGTGGTTTAGACACCTCATATTGTGTAAAATATTTAATAAATGAGTTGAATTTAGAGGTGCATAGTGTACTTGTAAATACAGGCGGGTTTTCTGATAGTGAATTAAAGGAAGTCGAAAAAAAGGCCTATGAAATGGGTGTAACGTCACACATCAATAAAAATATTTTAGAAGAATATTATAACAAAGCCATTAAATATATGGTGTTTGGCAATGTTCTTAAGAACAATACCTATCCGCTTTCTGTGAGTGCCGAAAGAGTATTTCAAGCCATTGAAGTGGTAGAATACGCCAAAAAAGTTGGCGCAAAATATATTGCCCATGGCAGTACAGGCGCAGGGAATGACCAAGTACGGTTTGATATGATTTTTCAAACATTGGCTCCTGAGATTGATATCATCACGCCTATCAGAGATTTAAAATTATCTAGGCAAGCAGAAATAGCTTATTTAAAAGATAATGGCGTCGATTACCCTTGGGAAAAAGCAAAATACTCTATTAATAAAGGTATTTGGGGCACCAGTGTGGGGGGTGTTGAAACACTAACCTCTCATCAGGCCCTGCCCGAAGAAGCTTATCCAAGCCAATTGGAAAAAACACAACCAACGGATATAAAATTGCATTTTAAAAAAGGAGAGATAATTGGTTTAAACGATGAATATGACACTTCGGTAAATACCATTTTAAAGTTAGAAGAGATGGCTTCAAAATACGCTATTGGCCGCGATATTCATGTGGGCGATACCATTGTAGGGATTAAAGGGCGCGTAGGTTTTGAGGCCGCGGCTGCAGTAGTTACTATTAAGGCACATCACACTTTAGAAAAACATGTGCTGTCTAAATGGCAACAAAACCTGAAAGAACAATTGGGCAGTTGGTATGGTATGTTATTGCATGAGGGACAATATTTTGAACCTGTAATGCGAAATATTGAAGCCTTTTTGACCAATTCTCAAAAAACAGTTACGGGAGAAGTTTATATAACTTTAAAACCCTATCACTTTAGTGTAAACGGTATTGAATCTAAACACGATTTGATGAAATCTAAATTTGGAGAATATGGCGAAACCAATAAAGCTTGGACTGCTGCTGATGCCAAAGGATTTATTAAAATTTTGGGGACAGCAAATAAAATTTACCACAACGTAAATTCAGAATTATGATTAAAGTAGGAATAGTAGGGGGTGCTGGTTACACCGCAGGCGAGTTGATTAGATTGGTAATTAACCATTCAAAAATTGAACTTGATTTTGTGTACAGTACTTCAAATGCAGGGAATTATATTTACAATGTGCATCAAGATTTATTGGGTGCAATAGATTTAAAATTTACAGCTACTGTAAATACAGAAATCGGTGTTTTATTTTTGTGTTTGGGTCACGGCCATTCGAAAAAGTTTTTAGAAGAAAATCAGTTTTCTAAAACCACGAAGATAATCGATTTAAGCAATGACTTTAGATTGAAAAAAGAGGCTGTTTTTCAAGGAAAAGAGTTTGTTTATGGCCTTCCTGAATTGCAAAAAAACAACATCAAAAATGCGCATTATATTGCCAATCCGGGTTGTTTTGCAACAGCAATCCAGTTGGCTTTATTGCCATTGGCAAAACATAATTTGTTAAAAAGCGCAGTGCATATTAATGCCACAACGGGGGCAACAGGAGCAGGAGTGTCGCCAAGTAACACAACACACTTTAGCTGGAGAGATAATAATTTTTCGCTATATAAAGCCTTTACGCATCAGCATTTAGACGAAATAAGCGAAAGTTTGCTAAGCTTGCAAAAAGACTTTTCTGAGGCTTTGTTTTTCATCCCCAATAGGGGGAATTTTAGCCGCGGTATTTTTGCTTCTGTCTATTTAGATTTCGACAAAAGTATAGAAGAGGCTTTTCAATTATTTGAAGATTTTTATAAGGAAGCCCCTTTTACACATATCTCAAAAATTCCTGTTCATTTAAAACAAGTTGTAAACACAAACAACTGTTTTATCCATTTAGAAAAACACAAGGGCACATTGTTAATTACTTCGGTTATTGACAATTTATTAAAAGGCGCCTCTGGGCAGGCCATTCAGAATATGAACCTGATTTTTGGATTTAAACAAACAGAGGGTTTGCACTTAAAAGCGACATCATTTTAAAATTTTAAAACATGAAAATAGCCATTATAGGAGTAGGAAATTTAGGATATTCAATTGCACTTGGTATATTGAATCAGAGTCAATTTAATTACGAGCAATTGTATTTAACCAAAAGGAATACAAGCTCTTTATCAGCACTTCAAAAATTGTCAAAAGTGGCAATTTTATCGGATAACAAAAAAGCAATCACAGATTCAGATATCATATTAATAACGGTACAACCCAATCAATTACAAAATGTGTTAGAAGAAATTAAAACGGTTTTAGACTCAGAAAAACATACGGTGATTTCGTGTGTAACAGGTAGAAAGATAGCCGAAATCGAACAGGTATTGGGTAACGAAATCGGCATTATTAGAAGTATGCCCAATACGGCTATAGCCGTTGGACAATCTATGACCTGTTTGAGTGCTAATAAAAAAGGCATTAAAAAAATAAACATAGCCAAAACAATTTTTGGAGCCTTGGGTACCACAATGTGTATTGATGAAAAGTTGATGCAATCAGCCACCGTCATTTGCGCCAGTGGTATTGCTTTTTGGATGCGCCTCATCCGCGCTACAGCGCAAGGAGCCGTTCAATTGGGGTTTGAAGCTAAAAAAGCCCAAGAATTGGCTATGTACACCTGTTTAGGTTCGGCGAGTTTATTGGTAGAATCGGGTAATCATCCAGAACAAGAAATTGATAAAGTAACCACACCAAGTGGTTGTACCATTTCGGGTTTAAACGAAATGGAACAACAGGGTTTAAGTGCCGCTTTAATAAAAGGTTTGGTAACGTCGTTTGAAAAAATAAATAAAATTTAAATTATGGACCTATTCAACGTATATCCGCTTTATGACGTGACGCCTGTAAAAGCAAAAGGCGCTTATGTCTGGGATAAAAACAACACAAAATATTTAGATTTATATGGGGGTCATGGCGTTATTTCAATTGGCCATACCCACCCAGAATATGTTGCTACATTAACAGAGCAGTTAATTAAAATGGGCTTTTATTCAAACTCCATTCAAAATCCGTTGCAGCAAGAATTAGCACGGAAATTAGGAGCGGTTTCAGGTTGCGAGAATTACAATTTATTTTTGTGTAATTCGGGTGCCGAAGCCAATGAAAACGCCCTAAAATTAGCTTCCTTTAAAACAGGTAAAAGCAGAATTGTGGCTTTTAAAAATAGTTTTCACGGACGCACCTCGGCAGCAGTAGCAGCAACCGATAATAAAAAAATTAACGCGCCATTAAATAAACAACAAAAAACCACTTTCTTACCCCTGAATGCCATTGGATTGGTTAGGCAAGAATTACAAGAGGGCGATGTAGCAGCAGTAATTGTTGAAGGTATTCAGGGGGTTGGTGGTTTAGATGAAGGCACAACTGAATTTTTTAAGGCACTTCAAGAAGTGTGCAATAAAAAGGAGGTTTTGTTAATTTTAGACGAAATTCAATCAGGTTATGGCCGAAGTGGCCAATTTTTTGCCTTTCAGCACCATAATATCCAACCCGATATTATTACCACAGCCAAAGGGATGGGCAATGGATTTCCTATTGGAGGTACTTTAATTCATAAAAAACACAAAGCCAAATTCGGCATGTTGGGCACTACTTTTGGTGGCAATCATTTGGCGTGTACAGCTGCAATTTCGGTATTAGATGTCATTAAAAAAGAACAATTATTAGCCAATGTAAATGAAGTTAATAGGTATTTTTTAGAAGAGATCAAAAGTATTTCAAAAGTTAAAAAAGTTAAAGGAAAGGGCTTAATGTTGGGTTTAGAATTTGATTTTGAAGTAGGTGAGCTGAGAAAGAAATTAATTTTCGACAAACACATTTTTACGGGCGGATCTAACAATAAAAATCTGTTGCGAATTTTACCACCCTTAAATATAAATAAAGAACATATCGCCATTTTTATAAAGGCCTTAAAAAGTTTGTTAGATGAATAATTTTATAAACATATCGGATGTTAAAGACATTCAAAAAACAATAGAAGAAGCTATTGATTTAAAAGGTAACCCTACAAAACACAAAGGTTTGGGGAAGCATAAAACATTGGGTCTGTTGTTTTTTAATCCAAGTTTAAGAACCCGATTGAGCACTCAAAAAGCCGCCATAAATTTGGGGATGGATGTTATGGTAATGAATTTTGGGAGCGATGGTTGGGCGCTAGAATTTGAAGATGGCACGGTTATGAAAGACTCAAATTCAGAACATATCAAAGAGGCAGCTCAAGTCGTTTCTCAGTATTGTGATGTGATAGCTGTAAGGGCTTTTGCCAAGTTAAAAGATAGAGAAAAAGACTGTCAAGATGAGGTGATTAATGGCTTTTTAAAATATGCCAATGTTCCTATAATCAATATGGAAAGCGCCAAAGGGCATCCACTACAGGCATTGGCTGACGCCATTACCATTGAAGAATTTAAAGCGCTAAAGAAACCCAAAGTTGTATTGTCTTGGGCGCCACATCCCAAAGCATTACCGCATGCTGTGGCCAATTCTTTTATTGAAATGATGCAGTTGCAAGAAGCTAATTTTGTCATAACACATCCCAAAGGTTATGAATTGGATTCAGAAATAACCAAGAAGGCAAGTATAGAATACAATCAGGATAAAGCCTTTCAAAATGCCGATTTTATCTATGTTAAAAATTGGAGTGCCTATAAAAAGTATGGAGAAATTTTAAAAACCGATGCCGATTGGATGATAACTACCCATAAAATGAAACTGACAAACAACGCCAAGTTTATGCACTGTTTACCTGTTAGAAGAAATGTTGTGGTTGCCGATGATGTGTTAGATTCTCAAAATTCAATTGTTATTGCGCAAGCCAATAACAGAACATTTTCTGCGCAAATTGTGTTGAAGAAAATTTTAGAAAATATTAAATAATGTTACCCTGAGCAATGTCATTCTGTCTGCCCGACTTAGGCGGGAGCAATGTAGAGAGAAAAACCGAAGGGAAAATAAATTAAAATGAAACAAACACTTAAAATAGTAAAAATAGGGGGTAATATTATTGAAGATAAACAACAATTAAGTTTGTTTTTAAAGAATTTTGCTGCCATTAAAGAACCTAAAATTTTGGTTCATGGCGGCGGAAAATCGGCTACAAAATTGGCAAATAGTTTGGGTTTGAAACCTAAGATGGTTGATGGAAGAAGGGTAACCGATAAAGAAAATTTAGACATAGCGGTAATGGTGTATGCGGGTCTTATCAATAAAAATATAGTAACAAAGCTACAAGCAAACTCTTGTAATGCCATAGGTTTTACAGGTGCCGATGCCAATCTAATTTTATCGGGTAAAAGACTCGTAAAAAATGTTGATTATGGTTTTGTTGGCGATATTGTTAATGTAAACGGAAAAACGATTAAGTTGTTTATTTATAACGATATAACCCCTGTTTTTTGTGCCATTACACACGATAAAAGCGGGCAACTTTTAAATACCAATGCAGATACAATTGCTTCAGAAATTGCCATCGCAATGAGCGCTTTTTTTGAAGTAGAACTCAATTATGTTTTTGAACTCAAAGGCGTGTTGTCAGCTATTGAGAATAAAGACTCCGTAATTCCTAAAATAAATATTAAAAAATACGAACAACTTGTAGATGACGGAATTATTTCAGAAGGCATGCTGCCAAAGATTCACAATTGCTTTAGAGCCTTAGAAAAAGGGGTTGGCAAAGTTAAGATTGGCGACGCATCGCTTATTGCAAATACCGAAAATTTACACACAACATTAAGTTTAAAATAATGACAGATCAGTTAACTAAAGAAGCAATAGAGTTGCTTAAAAAATTAATTTCGAAGCAATCTTTTTCAGGCGAAGAAAATGAAACAGCACTTCTAATAATGCAGTGGTTTTCTGGCCACAAAATAAAATTTGAAAGCGACAAACACAATGTTTGGGCAAAAAACAAACATTTTGATACAGCTAAAAAAACGATATTGTTAAACTCGCATCACGACACGGTAAAACCAAATAAAGGCTATACTAAAAACCCATTTAATCCTGAAGTTTCAAATGGTAAATTATACGGACTGGGGAGCAATGATGCAGGGGGGTGTTTGGTATCGTTACTTGCAACATTTACTTATTTTTATGAGAGAAACAACTTGAAATACAACTTTGTAATTGTGGCTTCTGCCGAAGAAGAAAGCTCGGGTCCAAACGGATTAAACAGCATGTTGAAAATTATCCCTCCAATTGATTTTGCCATTATTGGCGAACCAACTTTGATGCAATTGGCCATAGCCGAAAAAGGCTTGTTGGTTCTAGATTGCGAAGCAAAAGGAACGCCAGGTCACGCCGCTCACGGTATTGGAGATAACGCCATTTATAATGCCATAAATGATATTAATTGGTTTCAGAATTTCGAATTCCCAATACAATCCGACACATTAGGAAAAGTTAAAATGACTGTTACACAAATTAAGGCAGGAAGTCAGCACAATGTTATTCCCGCCAGTTGTAATTACGTAGTAGATATTCGGGTTACCGATGCTTATAGCAATCAAGAAGTTTTAGAAATTATACACTCAAATGTAAAATCTACAGTAGTGGCACGGTCACTTAGATTAAACGCGTCATCCATACCAAAAAACCATCCTGTTGTTCAGGCAGGAATCAAATTAGGAAGAGAAACTTATGGGTCGCCAACGCTTTCAGATCAAGCTGTACTCGATTGTCCATCATTAAAATTAGGACCAGGACAAAGTTTGCGATCGCATACAGCCGATGAATTTATTTACATCAAAGAAATAGAAGAAGGCATTGATTTGTATATAAAAATATTAAAAGAAATATTATAAATATTAATTGTCATTCTGAACGAAGTGAAGAATCTCAAAACGATTAAAAGAGATATTTCGACTGCGCCTGCCTGCCGCAGGCACGGCTCAATATGACAATCGGAAGTTTAAATATTATAAATTCCCCTCTTGAGAGGGGTTAGGGGTGTGTTTTTAATTTTACATGAAATTAAAATAACATAAATTAAAATAACATAAATTAAAATTGAACATTTAATCAAGAGATTGCCCGCCCGAACGTACCGTTTGGTACGGGCAGGCCACATCCCGATTACTATCGGGATTAACAAAGACAAAAAAATAAAAAATTATGAAACTCTGGGACAAAGGTTTTTCAACCGACAAAAAAATTGACTTATTTACCGTTGGTAACGACAGGGCATTAGATTTAATTTTGGCAAAATACGATGTGATGGGCAATGTGGCCCATGCCAAAATGTTGCATGAAATTGGTTTGCTTAGCGCCGATGAATTGTCTGATTTAGAGACAGAATTAGCTACTATTTTAAAAACAATAGAAGATGGCAAATTTACCATTGAAGATACTTTTGAAGATGTGCATTCTAAAATCGAATTTCTGTTGACCGAAAAATTAGGCGATACAGGTAAAAAAATTCATACAGCACGGTCTAGAAATGATCAGGTTTTGGTAGATGTACACTTATATGTTAAGGACGCTTTAAATGAAATTCAAACAGAAGTAGATGACTTATTTGATTTACTGATTTCTTTGGCCGAACAGTACAAAGAAGTGCTACTGCCGGGTTATACCCATTTACAAATTGCCATGCCGTCGTCATTTGGTTTGTGGTTTTCGGCTTACGCCGAAACCTTGATTGACGATATTTATTTTATTAAAGCCGCCTATAAAATGGCCGATCAAAATCCCTTAGGCTCTGCTGCGGGTTATGGCAGTTCTTTTCCGATTGATCGCGCTTTTACAACAAAAGAGCTCGGTTTCGAAACCTTAAAATACAATGCGGTTGCCGCACAAATGAGTCGTGGTAAACTTGAAAAAGGCGTGGCTTTTGCCCTGAGTGCGGTGGCGAGTACTTTATCTAAAATGAGTATGGATATTTGTCTGTATATGAGTCAGAATTTTGGTTTTATTTCCTTTCCGGACGAACTCACAACGGGCTCGAGCATTATGCCGCATAAAAAGAATCCCGATGTATTTGAATTGATACGCGGGAAGTGTAATAAATTACAGGCCTTGCCTTACGAATTTACTTTAATTACGAGTAATTTACCCAGTGGTTACCACCGCGATTTACAATTGCTTAAAGAAGGATTGATTCCAGCGTTTTCTACCTTAAAATCGTGTTTAGAAATGTTGACGTATTCTTTAAAAAACATTCAAGTGAATAAGACAATTTTATCAGACAAAAAGTACAATTATTTGTTTAGCGTAGAAGAAGTAAATAAGTTGGTACAAAACGGAGAGCCTTTTAGAGAGGCGTATAAAATTGTGGGTAAAAACATCCAAGAAGGTTCTTTTAATCCCGATAAAAAAGTTGAACATACACATTTAGGAAGCTTGGGTAATTTGTGTTTAGATAAAATAGTAGAAAAGAAAAATAAGATTTAGTTTTTTGGTTAGTTGCTTAAAACTTCTGTATTATTTTTTTTTGGTGCAGGAGTTTTATTTTTTAAATCCTATTAAAAAGGGCTTTATTCTAAATCCTTTTTTTAAAGTATCTTGCGTGCACTAATTAACTAAAAATTATGAAAAATACTGCTTTATTTTTGGCATTATTATTTTCCGCAAGTTTTATATTTGCTTATAATAACCATCTAAAAATTAAAATAACGCCAACAACAAAAGTTGGTTTAAAAAAAATCAAGCCTAATAAAACGACCACTGGTTCAGACTTTATTACCACTTGGCAAACAATAACGGCAAGCGAGTCTATAACCATTCCTACAACAGGATCTGGCTATAACTACAGCGTAAATTGGGGCGATAGTTCGACGTCTACAGCACAAACAGGGAACGCTACGCATACTTATACTACAGCAGGGACATATACAGTAAAAATAACAGGAACTTTTCCGCGAATATATTTTAATGGTGCGACAACAAATGCGTCAAAGATAAAAACCATAGAGCAATGGGGAACCAATATATGGACTTCAATGGCTAGAGCTTTTAGGGGATGTGGTAATTTAACAAGCAATGCTACCGATGTTCCAGATTTAAGTAGTGTAACAGATATGAGTTATATGTTTAACCAAGCTACTGCTTTTAACGCAGATATAAGTGCATGGAATACGGCGGCGGTAAACAATATGAATGGTATGTTTTACTACGCTACTTCTTTTAATCAAAATATAGGTATATGGAATACGGCAGCGGTAAACAATATGAGCACTATGTTTACCCAAGCTACTGCTTTTAATCAAGATTTAAGTAATTGGAATGTAAGCAGTGTAACCAATATGACTTATATGTTTTTTGGTGCTACCGCTTTTAATCAAAATTTAGATAGTTGGAATGTAAGCAATGTCACCAGTATGATTTTTATGTTTCGTGATGCTACAGCTTTTAATGGCAAAATAAGCAATTGGAATGTAAGCAATGTAACCGATATGGTTGTTATGTTTTTTAATGCTACTTCTTTTAATCAAGATTTAAGTAGTTGGGATATTAGCAGTGTTACAAATATGGCAGGTATGTTTTCAGGCGTTACTTTATCAACCGCCAATTATGACAATACGCTCATAGGTTGGCGTACTTTAAATACAAGTGCAGGTGAAACTGCCATACCAACAGGAATTACCTTTGATGGTGGGAATAGTCAGTATTGTGCCGGCGAAGCTGCACGAACTGCTTTAACAACTACAAATACTTGGACAATAACGGATGGTGGCAGAGATACAACCTGTACCTTAGGGGTTAATGACTTTAACCAAGCAATATCTTTAAAATTATATCCAAATCCAGCCACAGAAATGATATATCTTAATGGCGATATAAGTAAGTTGCAAAAGTTAACCATTTATTCAGTACAAGGTAAGCAGGTAAAAAGCATACATAAAAACTTTAAAGAAATTAATGTTAAATTGTTAAGTAGTGGCATATACTTTGTAGAATTAATGACCAAAGAAGGGATAAGAACAATTAAATTAATTAAAGAATAAAAAAGCTGTAAACAACATAAATTATTTACAACACGCCTCCCAAATAACCTCTTTGGGAGTGGGCGCTGTAATAGAAATTGTCTCCTGGCTTACAGGGTGGATAAACTCAATTTTACGTGCATGTAAATGAATGCTGGCATCTTTGTTACTGCGGTCAAAACCATATTTTAAATCACCTTTTATGGGACAACCAATAGCCGCTAATTGACAACGTATTTGATGATGACGCCCCGTTTCTAAAGCGACTTCCAGTAAGTGATAATTGTCTAAAGATTTTATTAATTTGTAATGTAAAATGGCTTTTTTACTGCCTTCTATTTCAGAAGAATAAGAAGTCGATTTGTTATTTTTAGGATTTTTTTTCAAGTAATTTACTAAAGTATCTGCTTCTTTTTGAGGATGGTTTTTAACCACAGCCCAATATGTTTTGTTTACTTTTTTATCGCGCAACATTTTGTTAAAACGCGCTAATGCTTTTGAAGTTTTTGCAAAAACAACAATGCCGCTAGTGGGGCGATCTAATCTGTGGACAACGCCTAAAAAAACATGATTGGGTTTGTTGTATTTAATTTTGATGTAATCTTTAACAATGTCACTCAAAGGGGTATCGCCTGTTTTGTCGCCTTGAATAATATCGCCAGATTGTTTGTTTATAATAATAAGGTGATTATCTTCAAATAATACGTTTAAATTATTTTTGGTAGAAGCCATTTAGAAGTTTTCTTTGGCATCTTGATTTACAGTTTCAATATAGGTAAGTAATTCCTCTTTTCCAGCTTTAGCTGTAGCCGATGTTACAAAATATTGTGGCATGGTTTCCCAAACTTTTTGGGTCATTGTGGTGTTGTAAAGCTGTAAATTCTTATTGAGAATAGAGGGCTTTAATTTATCTGATTTGGTAAAAACAATACAAAACGGAATGCCACTTTCGCCCAAGAATTTCATGAATTCTAAATCGATTTTTTGAGGTGAATGTCGGGAATCAACCAACACAAAAGTACACACTAATTGTTGGCGTTGTAAAAAATAATCTTTAATAAATTTCTGAAATGTTTGTCTTTTTGTTTTTGACACTTGGGCGTACCCATAACCGGGTAAATCAACCAAAAACCAAGAATCGTTAATTTTAAAATGATTGATAAGCTGTGTTTTGCCGGGCTTGCCAGATGTTTTGGCGAGATTTTTGTTACCTACCAACATGTTTATTAAAGAAGATTTACCAACATTAGAACGCCCGATAAAAGCATATTCTAACAAATTGTCTTTAGGACATTTTGAAACATCAGTGTTGCTAATAACAAAATCAGCAGTTTTAATTTTCATGGCTTAAAATTTTCTTTCTTTCAGCCACTTAATAAGAATTTCATTAAACTCATCAGGACGCTCCATCATGGGTGCATGGCCACATTTGTCAATCCAAAAGAGGTCTGAGTCGGGCAGTAGGTTATTGAATTCTTCGGCAACATCAGGAGGTGTTACTTTATCGTTTTTACCCCAAATTATACAGGTGGGATTGGTCATTTTTGGCAGGTCTTTGGCCATGTTATGACGTATGGCACTTTTGGCAATGGCCAAGGTTTTAAGAAGTTTCATGCGGTTATTTACCGAGGCAAAAACGTCATCAACAACCTCTTTGGTTGCAATTTTAGGATCGTAAAAAACTTCTTCGGCTTTGGCTTTAATATAGTCATAATTACTGCGTTTGGGATAGCTTTCTCCCATTGAACTTTCATACAATCCAGAACTTCCTGTCAGTACCATTGCTTTAACATGTTCAGGAAATTTTTTAGTGTAATATAAAGCGATATGTCCACCAAGCGAATTGCCTAATAAAATATAGTTTTTTAGCTTTTTGAATTCAGTAAATTTCTTAAGATATAAGGCAAAGTTTTTAACATTGGTCTTTAAAAGAGGTAAGTCGTATAAAGGCAATTCTGGTATAAGTACTTTAAATCCATTTTTAGGGAGGGCGTCAAAAACACCGTTAAAATTACTCAGCGACCCCATAATACCATGAAGCACTATTATTGGTGTTCCTTCACCTGCTTCAATGTAATTAAAAGTAGTTTCTTTTTTTAGCGTGTATTTCATCAGAGTAATGCTATTTTTTATAGCAAGTCACAAAGATACTTATTTTCAATAAATGCATGTTAATTCTGAGGCAATTATTAATTTTTTTGTGATAAATAGAGGCTAATTTTTATAAGTATTTAGATATCAAATTTAATTGACAGTTTTTAATTGTTGATAAAATATATCAACAAAGTGGTAAAAAGTGGTAAAATGTGGTAAAAAAATGTATATTTGTTACTAATTTTTTTAGTACAACATGCTCAATTTAATTGGAACATACGAATGTAAATCTGATGCCAAAGGTAGGTTAATGTTGCCTAATGCGCTTAAAAAGCAGATGGCATCTGTTATTCAAGATGGTTTTGTATTAAAAAGATCTGTTTTTCATTCTTGTTTAGAATTATATCCCATGCAAGAATGGAATTTGATGATGACAGATGTAAACAAGCTAAATAGGTTTGTAAAGAAGAATAATGATTTTATAAGATTATTTACGGCAGGTGTTAAAGTAGTCGATTTAGACGCTTTAGGAAGGTTATTGATACCAAAAGACTTAAGTGCTTTTTCTGGTATTTCTAAAGAGGTTGTACTTACAACAACAGTTGGTATTATTGAAATCTGGGATAAAGAGAAATACGAGTTGGCTATTAATGATGCGGCAGTAGATTTTCCGGTTTTGGCAGAAGAAGTGATGGGTAACGCGACAACTGCTCAAGATGGAATATCATAATCCTGTATTATTAAAACAAAGTGTAGATGGGCTTGAAATAGCCCCAGATGGTGTTTATGTTGATGTAACTTTTGGAGGCGGTGGACACTCAAAAGAAATATTAAAAAGATTAGACAAAGGCGGGCATTTGTTTGCATTTGATCAAGATGAAGAAGCGATACAAAACACAATAGATGATGAGCGATTTGATTTGATAAGTGGCAATTTTAAATATATAAAACGCTTTTTAAGAATACATGGGGTAACAAAGGTAAATGGGATTTTAGCAGATTTAGGTGTTTCGTCACATCAATTTGATGTGGCCGAAAGGGGCTTTTCTACGCGTTTTGATGCCTTGTTAGATATGCGTATGGATTCTAAATCTGAGTTAACGGCCCATCAAATTGTAAATTCCTATTCTGAAGCTAAATTACAAGATATATTATTTAATTACGGCGAGTTGAGGAACTCTAAAGGCATTGCCAAAGCCATTGTTAATGCACGCTCAGAAAATAAGATAAACACAAGCTTTGAGTTAAAAGAAGCACTCAAAAATTTTCTACCTCAGCACAGAGAACACAAGGTAATGGCTCAGATATTTCAAGCTTTTAGAATAGAAGTAAATCAGGAACTAGAAGCTTTAAAAGAATTTTTATTGCAAACCCCCGATTTGTTACTTGACGGAGGTAAGTTAAGCGTGATTTCATACCATTCTCTAGAAGACAGGTTGGTAAAGCGCTTTTTTAAATTCGGATTATTTGAAGAAGAGCCTGTAAAAGATTTTTACGGAAATTTTAGGTCTCCTTTTAATAAACCAGAAAAGTTAATTGTGCCTTTACCAGAAGAGATAAAACGAAATAACAGAGCCAGAAGTGCCAAACTAAGAATTGTTGCCAAAGCTAATGACTAATAATAAGAGTAAAATATACACAATACTAAGAGGCGGTTTTCTTACTGAAGACAATGCTCAGAAAAATTGGGTGTTTATCATTTTTTTGGCAGTATTGGCTTTGGTTATGATAGCTATTTCACACAGTGTTGATAAAAAAGTACAAGAAATAGGGGCGTTAAATAAGAAAAATAAAGAATTAAGGTCGGCTTTTGTAGCCAACAGGTCTGAGTTAATGAATTTAAAAATGGAGTCATCTATAACAAAAGCATTGGCAATTAAAGGACTGAAGGCACCTACAACACCACCCTATAAGATAAAAGTAATTGTAAATTAATGGCTGTAACAAAGCAAAAAATATTGAATAGATTTTATATGGTATCAGGAATGATGCTTGTATTTGTTTTTGCCATTGTTTTCAAACTAACAGAAATTCAGTGGTTAGAAGGTACTCAATATAGAGAAGAGGCCATTGAAAATACAATAAAACAATTTCAAATTCCTGCAAATAGAGGTAATATTTATACTGCTGATGGTAGTTTATTGGCAACATCGGTTCCTAAATATGATATCAGGATGGATGTTGTTACAGTGCCAAACAAAATATTTAATAGAGATATCTTTAAATTGTCGGAAGCATTATCAGAAATGTTTGGCAAACCAGCTTCGCACTATTCAAGCTATTTAAGAAATGCCAGAAGTCATAATAACAAGTATTTGTTTATAGCAAGAGATTTGAATTATAGCCAATATGAGCGTATAAAAAGATTTCCAATTTTAAAATTGGGCGCCTATAAAGGAGGCCTAATCGTTAATCAAAGAACTGTAAGAGGTCATCCGTTAGGCAAAATTGCTGTCCGCACAATTGGTTATGACGACAGTCATGGTACAGCGGGTTTAGAAGGAAGTTTTAGCAGCTATTTGGTAGGTAAAAAGGGCAGGCATCTCAAACAAAAAATTGCAAAAGGGCAATGGAAACCTTTAAACGATGACAAGCAAATAGATCCTAAAGACGGCCTAGATGTTATAACAACGCTAGATTTAAACATACAAGATATTGCACATCATGCTTTGTTAGAACAGCTCGAAAAATTTGAAGCAGAACACGGTAGTGTTGTAGTGATGGATGTGAAAACTGGCGAAATAAAGGCTATTTCTAATTTGGCCAGAACTTCGAAGGGCACATATTTTGAGAAAAGAAATTATGCCGTTTATGAAGCTCATGAACCCGGCTCAACATTCAAGTTAATGAGTATGGTTGTTGCTCTTGACGATAAGTTTATAGATACCTCAACCGTAATAGATACCAAAAAGGGCGTTATAAGTTTTTATGGTAAAAAAATTCGCGATTCACATAGAGGAGGTTACGGTAAAATTACAGTTTCACGGGTTTTTGAGCTGTCATCAAATGTAGGAATGGCTAAAATTATTTATAAAAATTACAATAAGAACCCACAAAGATTTGTAGATAAATTATACGCCATGCATGTGGGTAAAAAATTAGGCATTCCGATTAAAGGCGAAGGCGCCCCAAAAATCCCGAACCCTAAAAATAAAAAAGAATGGAATGGTTTATCGCTTCCTTGGATGGCTTGGGGCTATGGTGTGAAACTTACAGATTTACAAATGCTCACTTTTTACAATGCTATTGCCAATAACGGTAAAATGATGAAACCTCAATTTGTTAAACAAATTAAAAAGCAAGATAAAGTAATTAAGGTTTTTAAATCGGAAGTAATAAATAAGAAAATCTGCTCTCAAAATACCATTGATAAAGTAAAAGTACTGATGGAAAACGTGGTTAAAAGAGGTACAGCATCTAATATTTACTCCCCTTATTTTTCTATGGCAGGTAAAACAGGCACCTGTCAAGTAGATTATTGGAAAGGTGGCGAAACACAATATATTTCTTCTTTTGTGGGTTATTTTCCAGCCGATAATCCTAAGTACTCTTGCATAGTAGTTATCCATAAACCAAATAAAAAAATAGGTTATTACGGCGCCACAGTAGCCGCTCCAGCATTTAAAAAGATTGCGCAAAAAATTTATACAGACACCCCAATCCGAAATGAGTTAAAGCAGTTTAACAATGCCGATAAAATCTTAGAGAAACAATTGACAAATGACGATAAGCCGAAGGTTAAAAAATACAAATACATTCCTAATGTTAAGAAAATGACAGGAATGGATGCCATAGCCTTATTAGAAAATTTGGGTTTAGATGTTAGATGTGAAGGCAGTGGCAGAGTGGCTTTTCAATCAATAAAACCAGGCGAAAATCTTAAAAAATACAAAAGTATTTATCTAAAATTACTTTGAAAAATTTAAAAGACATATTGTATAATGTTTCTGTAAACGAAGTTTATGGCAGCACAGATGTGCAAATAAAAGCCATAACTTTTAATTCAAAGTTAGTTAAACCGAACAGTGTTTTTGTTGCGATAAAAGGCGTTGAAACCGATGGACATGATTATATAGAATCGGCACAAAAAAATGGCGCCACTGCGGTAATTTGCGAAAATTTACCTCTTAATCGTGCTGATGGTGTAAGTTATATTGTTGTTGAAGAATCAAAATCGGCTTTAGCCAATATGGCTTCAAATTATTTTGATAATCCTTCAAAAAAGTTGCAATTAGTTGGTGTTACAGGTACAAATGGTAAAACAACAGTTGCCAGTCTGGCAAACGAATTATTTACAAGAGCAGGCTATAAATCGGGATTGATTTCTACTGTTAAAATTTTGGTTGCAAACAAAGAATTTAAAGCCACCCATACCACACCCGATAGTTTAACTATTAATAGTTATTTAGACAAGATGGTAAAAGCAAATGTAACGCATTGCTTTATGGAGGTGAGTTCGCATGGTATTCATCAAAAAAGAACAGAAGGACTACACTTTAAAGGCGGTGTTTTTACAAACCTTTCTCAAGACCATTTAGATTACCACCATACTTTTAAAGCTTATCGCGATGTCAAAAAATTATTTTTTGACAATTTGCCCAAAACAGCTTTTACTTTAATTAATTGCGATGATAAAAATGGCGAAGTTATGGTTCAAAACACCCAAGCCAAGACATACAGATATGCGCTTAAAAATACAGCCGATTTCAAAGGGAAAATTTTAGAAAGCAGTTTAGAAGGTTTGCTGTTTTCAATTAATAAAAATGAATTATGGTCTCAATTAATAGGCACATTTAATGCCTATAATTTAGTGGCTGTTTATGGCATAGCATCTTTGCTAAGTTTGGATAAGTTAGAAACACTGCGCTTAATTAGTAACCTAGAAAGTGTAAAAGGCAGGTTTCAATGCAGTATTATTGATAATAAAATAACATTAATTATTGATTATGCCCATACGCCAGATGCCTTAAGCAATGTGCTCACAACCATAAATAGCATAAGAACAGGAAATGAAAAGTTAATATGTGTAATGGGTTGTGGAGGCGATAGAGATAAAGACAAACGTAAAAAAATGGGCTATATCGCTTCAAAGCTAAGTAACCTAACCATCATTACTTCAGATAATCCGAGAACGGAAAATCCTGAAGCTATTATTGCACAAATTGAAGCAGGTGTAGAACCACAAGATTTTAAAAAAATAATTTCAATTACCAACAGAAAGCAGGCTATTAAAGTAGCAAGTCAATTGGCACAAAAAGGAGATATCGTAATAATTGCAGGAAAAGGTCATGAAACCTACCAAGAAATTAAAGGCGTAAGGCACAATTTTGATGATTATAAAGTTGCCTTAAAAATGTTTAATAATGATTTAAATACTTAATAAATGTTGTATTATTTGTTTCAATATTTAGAAAACCAATTCCACTTAACTGGGGCTGGATTGTTTCAGTATATCTCGTTTAGATCAGCTTTGGCTATTTTAATTTCATTGTCATTTTCTACTTTATTTGGCAAAAAAATAATAGACTATTTAAAACGCCAACAAATAGGCGAAACTGTAAGAGATTTAGGACTAGAAGGTCAAAAAGAAAAAACGGGCACCCCAACTATGGGGGTACTCATCATTATTTTGGCAACATTAATTCCTGTAATTTTATTGGCCAAACTTGACAATGTTTACATCGTAATTTTAATAGTCACTACCCTGTGGATGGGTTTAATAGGTTTTTTAGACGATTATATAAAAGTATTTAAAAAAGAAAAAGAAGGGCTAAAAGGGAAATTCAAAATTCTAGGTCAGGTAGGTTTGGGTGTCTTTGTAGGAGCCATGCTGTATTTTAATCCGAATGTGACAATAAAACAACGTCTTCAAACTACAGAATTATCGCAAAAGGTCAAGGTGTCTCAAAGGTTTGGCCCTGCCGAAAAATCGTTAAAAACCACCATTCCATTTTTAAAAAATAACGAATTTGATTACACAAGCTTGGTAAGTTGGCTAGGAGAAACACCCGCTAAATACGCATGGGTTATTTTCATTTTAATTGTTGTTTTTATTGTAACGGCCATATCAAATGGCGCCAATTTAACCGATGGTATAGATGGTTTGGCAGCAGGTTCTTCGGCAATTATAGTTGCAACACTTGGCGTATTTGCATGGGTTTCTGGTAACATTGTTTTTGCCGATTATTTAAAGATTATGTACATACCTAATTCTGGCGAAATGACCATTTTTATCAGTGCTTTTGTAGGGGCTTTGGTGGGGTTTTTATGGTACAATACCTATCCTGCCCAAATATTTATGGGCGACACAGGGAGTCTTACAATTGGAGGTGTTATAGCCGTACTGGCCATTGCAGTAAGAAAAGAATTGCTCATTCCATTGTTGGCTGCCACGTTTATGGTAGAGATTTTATCGGTAATAATACAAGTGAGTTTCTTTAAATATACAAAGAAAAAAGTAGGATTAGGAAAGCGTATTTTCTTGATGGCACCTTTACATCATCATTATCAGAAGAAAGGCTACCACGAAAGTAAGATCGTTATGCGCTTTTTAATTATAGGAATTATACTTGCTGTGCTGAGTATTTTAACTCTAAAGATCCGATAAAATGGGTCGGTTGGTTGTACTTGGGGCAGGAGAAAGTGGTATTGGTGCAGCCATATTGGGCAAAGTAAAAAAATTTGATGTTTTTGTTTCAGATAATGGCACAATAGCTCAAAAATATAAGGACGTTCTTTTACATAATAAAATACAGTTTGAAGAAGGTAATCATACCGCTGAAAAATTGCTTAACGCTGATATTGTGGTTAAGAGTCCGGGTATTCCAGACAGCATACCGCTTATTAAAAGTTTGAGAAAGAACGGTGTTAAAATAGTTTCTGAAATTGAATTTGCAGCAACTTACACCGATGCTTTTTTAGTGGCCATTACGGGAAGCAATGGCAAAACAACCACAGCACTGTTAACATATCATATATTAAAAAAAGCAGGATTAAATGTGGGGTTGGCTGGCAATATTGGTAAGAGTTTTGCATTGCAAGTAGCCAAAAATAAGTGCGATTATTACGTGCTAGAGATAAGTAGTTTTCAGTTGGATGACATCTTTAATTTTAAACCAGATGTAGCCATTATAACCAATATTTCTGAAGATCATTTAGACAGATACAACTATAAAATGCAGAATTATATCGATTCGAAATTGAAGATAACACAAAACCAAACAGACACTGATTATTTAATCTATGATGCAGATGATGCATATTTAAAATCAGAGATAAAGAAATCGAAAGCACAATTAATGCCTTTTACAGGATTAAATAAATTAAAAAAGGGAGCTGATGGCGCGCAATTAATTAATAACAAAATAGCAATAAAAATAAAACAAGAAGAATATAAAATGGAAAAATCAATTTTAGCTTTAGCAGGAATTCACAATACCAAAAATGCAATGGCAGCAGCTATGGCATCTACATTGTTGAAAGTGAGAAAAGAGACAATACGCGAAAGCCTAGAAGATTTTGAAGGTGCAGAACACCGGTTAGAACAGGTGCTTAAAATACAAGGCGTAAATTATATTAACGACTCAAAAGCAACAAATGTTAACGCTACTTTTTACGCATTAGAGTGCATGGATAACCCCACGATTTGGATAGTAGGTGGTGTAGATAAAGGAAACGACTACACTGCTTTACTACCAATGGTTAGAGAGCATGTTAAAGCTATAATATGCTTGGGTGTTGACAATAAAAAAATATTAGAAACATTTAGTAACGTGGTTGATTTTATTATGGAAACGGCAGGTATGGAAGAAGCGGTTAAAATAGCTCATAAACTATCTGAAGATAATGACACTGTTTTGTTGTCGCCGGCTTGCGCTAGTTTTGATTTGTTTGATAATTATGAAGACAGAGGGCGTCAATTTAAAAATGCAGTAAGAAATTTATAACACATTAATGTGAAAACACTTTTTGAAAATATTGAAGGAGATAAAGCTATTTGGGCAGTTATTGCTTTTCTGGCTATCTTTTCTTTTTTACCCATGTACAGTGCCAGTAGTAACTTGGTATATGTGGTTGATAAAGGAACAACTTCAGGGTATTTTTTCAAACATGCCATACTGCTATTTATAGGTTTTATAATCATATATACCGTCCATAAAATTCCGTATAAATACTTTAGTGCCACATCTGTATTGTTATTTCCAGTTGTAATTATATTATTGATATTTACTTTGATGCAAGGAGCTAATATTGGCGGGTCAAATGCCAGCAGATGGATACGTATTCCCTTTATAGGGGTAGGTTTTCAAACGTCAACATTGGCTGGGGTTGTTTTGATGATGTACGTCTCGAGATATTTAGCAAAAAACAAAGAAAAAGTAATTATTTTCAAAGAAAGCCTAATGCAGTTATGGATACCTGTTGCATTAATTATTGTGTTGATTTTACCTGCTAATTTATCTACCGCAGCCATATTGTTTTTAATGGTGCTGGTACTTGTATTTTTAGGAGGTTATCCTTTGAGATATCTAGTTGCTATAATTGGTGCTGGAATTATTTCACTCACTTTATTTATTACCACCGCTAAAGCTTTCCCTACGCTGATGCCCAATAGGGTTGATACATGGATAAGTCGCATTGAGAATTTTTCTAATAAGTCTGATAAACAGGCAAATTACCAAGCCGAAAAAGCCAAAATTGCCATTGCCTCTGGTAAAATTTATGGCAAAGGACCCGGAAAAAGTGTACAGAAAAACTTTTTACCACAATCGTCTTCCGATTTTATATACGCCATTATTGTAGAGGAGTTTGGATTAATTGGCGGTGTTACTGTGGTTATTTTGTACTTGGCATTACTGTTTAGAATCGTCATTGTAGCCAATAAATCGGAGAGTGTTTTTGGAAGTTTACTGGCTATAGGTGTTGGGTTTCCTATTGTTTTTCAAGCATTTACAAATATAGCCGTAGCCGTGGGATTATTTCCGGTAACGGGGCAACCATTGCCATTATTAAGTACAGGAGGTACCTCCATTTGGATGACGTGTTTTTCTATAGGTATCATTCTAAGCGTAAGCAGTCAAAAAGAAATAAAACAAATTGATAACAATCAAAATGAAAACCCATTAGATATTTTACATGAAGCAATCGGTTAACATATTATTAAGTGGTGGTGGCACAGGCGGACATATTTATCCGGCTATTGCTATTGCTAATGAATTGAAAATAAAATATCCAAAAGCCAATTTTCTATTTGTAGGCGCCAGTGATAGAATGGAAATGACTAAAGTTCCCGAAGCAGGTTATGCTATAAAAGGCCTTTGGATTTCTGGTATTCAAAGAAAACTAACATTTAAAAATTTTCTTTTCCCATTTAAACTTATGAGTAGTTTGTTAAATGCCCAATTGATAATTAAAAAGTTTAAACCAGATGTGGTTATTGGCACAGGCGGATTTGCAAGTGGGCCCACATTACAAATGGCCACCCGAAAAAATATTCCAACGCTCATTCAAGAACAAAATTCGTTTCCTGGAATTACAAATAAAATTTTAGGTAAACAGGTTTCCAAAATTTGTGTGGCTTATGACGGATTGGAAAAATATTTTCCAGAAAACAAAATTATAAAAACAGGAAATCCTGTGCGTCAAGATATTTTAGAAACAAGTACCAAACGCCAAGAGTCACAAACATTTTTTAAATTAGATAAAAGCAAGACCACATTGTTGGTTATGGGAGGTAGCTTGGGTGCGCAAGCCATAAATAAGTTGATTGATGCACGTATAGATTTTTTTACAAATCACAATATTCAAATAATTTGGCAAACAGGAAAATCGTATAAAAAACAATACCACAATTACTTTGAAATTAAAGGAGTTCAATCGCATAAATTTATCAAACGTATGGATTTAGCTTACGCAGCAGCAGATATCATTATAAGTCGCGCAGGCGCAGGAACAATTTCCGAATTGTGTATCGTAGGAAAGCCTGTCATTTTTATTCCCTCACCAAACGTGGCGGAAGACCATCAAACAAAAAACGCCCAATTTTTAGTCGATAAAAAGGCCGCTATTTTAATTAAAGAAAGTAGGCTTGGTGATTTTGATGAGGCTTTTAAAAATTTATTTGACGATAAAAACAAACAACAAGAACTCAGTACAAATATTAAAAAATTGGCTTTGCCAAATGCCACCAAACAAATAGTAGAAACAGTTAAATTGTTACTAGCCAGTTAATGCATGTAAAAGTTAACATACCAAACCTTAAAAACAAGTTACAAACCTGTAACCAAATATACTTTGTTGGTATAGGAGGTATAGGTATGAGCGCTTTGGCAAAGCACTATTTAAATCTTGGCTTTGGTGTGGCAGGCTATGATAAAACACTTTCAAAAATAACACAATCTCTCACAGCGCGTGGAGCTCAAATTACCGATGTAGATAATATTGATAGCATTCCAAATGGCTTCCTTAATTTAGATAGAACCCTTGTGGTTTACACCCCCGCCATTTCTAATGATAACACTATTTTAAATCATCTTAAGAATTTGGGATTTGAGCTCTTTAAGCGCGCTGATATTTTAGGCGAAATTTCTAAAAATAGTTTTTGTTTTGCGGTGGCTGGTACCCACGGAAAAACAACAACTTCTACAATGTTGGGCCACATTTTAAAAGACAACGGCATTGAGGCTACTTCTTTTTTAGGAGGTATTTCAGAGAATTATAATTCTAATCTAATCGAAGGAAATACCAATATTAGTGTGGTTGAAGCCGATGAGTTTGATAAATCCTTTTTAAAATTAAAGCCTAATATTGCCTGTATAACCTCTACAGATGCAGATCATTTAGATATTTATGGCAACAAGCGTGAACTCGAAAATTCTTTTAATGATTTTGCCAATTTGGTGACTGACAGTCTTTTTGTAAAAAAAGGTTTAAATATTAAAGGAAAGACTTTTGCTTTAAATGCCGACGCCGATTTTTCAGCTAATAATATAAGAATTGAAAAAGGCAGCTATCTGTTTGATGTTGTAACGCCATGTGCGAGTTATAAAAACATCGCACTTTCAATGCCTGGAGAACACAATGTGTTAAATGCTTTAGCCGCTTTAACCATGGCCAATACCTATGGTGTTTCTTTGCAAAATATAGCAAAATCTCTAAAGAGTTTTAGGGGTATTAAAAGACGTTTTAGTTTTAAAATAAAAACAGATAACTTGGTTGTAATTGACGATTATGCCCACCATCCAACCGAAATAAATGCGGTGTATAAAACGCTAAAGCGTTTGTATCCCAACGAAGAAATTTTAGCTGTTTTTCAGCCCCATCTTTTTAGCAGAACACGTGATTTTTTAGCCGATTTTGCAGCGAGTTTATCGCAATTTGACAACTTGTTATTGCTAGATATTTATCCGGCAAGAGAAAAACCAATTTTAGGAATTACAAGTGCAACTTTATTAGAAAAAATAAGGCTTATTAAAACCAAAGAAAAGGCAAATTATAGATGTGTTACTAAAGGTGAAATAATACAGGAGTTAAATGTATCAAAAGCTAAAATAGTATTATTTATAGGCGCTGGAGACATAGGAACTCTTGTAGAAGATGTGGTAGAAACATTGAAAAATAAAATACAATAATAACGAATGAAACGATTTATTAAAATAATAAAAGTCCTTTTTGTAAGTGGATTGGTTGTGTTTTTATATGGGTTTTCGGCCAACAGAAATGCCCAAAATAGGATAAAGAATATTAGCATTAAAATAGAAAATGATTCCCATTTATTTTTGACTAAAAACACGGTTAATAAAATGTTGAAACAAAAATTAACAAGCCTTAAAACACAGTCAAAAGAAGCTTTATTTTTGAATGATTTAGAGGCGACTTTACGTGCCAATGCTTTGGTAGAAAATGCTGAAGTATTTCGAAACATAAAAGGAGATTTAGGCGTAATAATCAAACAAAAAACACCATTGGCTAGGGTAATGGGAAATAAAGAGGTGTTTTACATTGATTCTAAAGGAGGTAAAATGCCTTTGTCAAAAAATTATTCGGCAAATGTGCCATTGGTTTCGGGAATCACAAATGAAGAGGCTTTAGATTCTGTTTACAAATTGCTATTATTCATTCACACCGATGCTTTTTTTAAGAAGCAAATTATCGGTATAAATAAAAATGAAAATAACGAATTCGAATTAAGTACAAGGCTAGGTAATGCTTTGGTTTTATTTGGGCATTTAGAAAATTTACAAGGCAAATTAAATAATTTAAAGGCCTATTATTTAAATGCCATTCAGAATAAATCGGTTAACAGATATAAAAAAATAAATTTAAAATACAGCAATCAGGTAGTCTGTACAAAATAAAGCACATTATGGAACAAAATAACATTGCCGTTGGATTGGATATAGGGACAACAAAAATTGTGGCCATGATTGGCCGTAAAAACGACTATGACAAAATAGAAATTTTAGGCATCGGTAAAGCAAAAAGTTTGGGTGTTCATAGAGGCGTTGTCAATAATATTACCCAAACCATACAATCTATTCAGCAAGCTGTTGAAGAAGCCGAAGAGGTGTCTGGTATTAAGGTTAACGATGTTGTGGTTGGTATTGCGGGCCAACACATCCGCAGTTTACAACACAGCGATTATATTACAAGACCCAATGCCGAAGAAGTGATAGATGAAGCCGATATAGACAAATTGGTTAATCAGGTGTATAAATTAGTGATGTTGCCTGGCGAAGAAATTATTCATGTGCTTCCTCAAGATTTTAAAGTTGACGGTCAAGCCGAAGTAAAAGAACCTATTGGCATGTATGGCGGCCGTGTAGAAGCCAATTTTCATGTGGTTGTGGGACAAGTTTCTTCCATCAGAAATATAGGCAGATGTATTACCAGCGCCGGATTAAAACTGGCAAATATTACTTTAGAACCCTTAGCTTCTGCGAGTGCTGTTTTAAATAGCGAAGAGAAAGAAGCGGGTGTTGCTTTAATAGATATAGGGGGGGGTACAACCGATTTGGCTATTTTTAAAGACGGTATTATCAGACATACATCGGTTATTCCTTTTGGTGGAAATGTTATTACAGAAGATATTAAAGAAGGCTGTTCTATCATAGAAAAACAAGCCGAATTACTTAAAACTAAGTTTGGATCGGCATGGCCAGGAGAAAATAAAGACAATGAAATAGTGTCTATTCCTGGGTTACGAGGGCGTGACCCAAAAGAAATTACACTTAAAAATTTATCGAAAATCATTCATGCCAGAGTTGTTGAAATTGTTGAACAAGTCTATCAAGAAATCAAAAATTACGGACATGAAGAGCCAAAGAAAAAACTCATTGCCGGTATTGTTATAACAGGCGGAGGCGCCCAATTAAAACATATAAAACAACTTGTAGAATTTATTACAGGGATGGATACTAGAATAGGTTTTCCAAACGAAAATCTGGCAAGCGATTCAAAAGAAGAACTGTCAAGTCCCGCTTTTGCAACAGCTGTGGGTTTATTGATGAACGGACTAAAACAACCGAATAAACAAGTTGCAGAAGAAGGTGGAGATGAGGAAACCCCAACAGAAGAAATTGTTGAAGAGAAAAAATCCATTTTTGATAAATGGGCAGATAAATTCAGAGAATTTTTAGATAACGCAGAATAATATACCAACCAACTAAATAACAAAAATATGAGTACTCAAGAATTTGACAACATTGCATTCGATTTACCAAAGCATCAATCTAACGTTATTAAAGTAATAGGTGTTGGTGGTGGCGGAAGCAATGCCGTAAACCAAATGTATAAAAAAGGCATTAGTGGTGTTGACTTTATTGTTTGTAATACAGATGCACAAGCGCTAAATAATAGCCCAGTTCCTAATAAAATTCAATTGGGTGTTTCTTTAACCGAAGGTCTTGGTGCGGGTGCAAATCCTGAAATTGGTGAACAATCTGCGTTAGAAAACATTAATGAAATAAAAACGATGTTAGATTCGAAAGCTAAAATGGTTTTTATAACAGTTGGTATGGGTGGTGGAACCGGAACAGGTGCGGCGCCTGTAATTGCCAAACTGGCCAAAGAACTAAATTTACTTACAGTTGGTATTGTTACAATTCCCTTTGTTTTTGAAGGGAAAACCAGAAATGAACAGGCAAGAAAAGGGGTTGAAGAGTTACGTCAATATGTTGATTCAATAATTATTATAAACAATAATAAGTTGCGAGAAGTTTATGGCAATCTTGGTTTTAAAGCAGGGTTTTCTAAAGCCGACGAAGTTTTATCTACCGCTGCAAGA
Organism: Flavobacteriaceae bacterium; assembly: GCA_021647405.1. GTDB lineage: Bacteria > Bacteroidota > Bacteroidia > Flavobacteriales > Flavobacteriaceae > CG1-02-35-72. The sequence continues at coordinate 8,815 of JAKIUU010000006.1, read as the reverse complement.
GGAATTGCCGAAGTTATTACACATCACTACACGCAAAATATTGATTTACGTGATGCCAAAACAGTATTGTCAAATAGCGGCACAGCCATTATGGGTGCCGCTGAAGCATCAGGAGAAAACAGAGCACAAGAGGCCATAACCAAAGCCTTAGATTCACCATTACTTAATGACAATAAAATAACAGGTGCCAAGAATGTACTCTTACTAATTGTTTCGGGTTCAATCGAAATTACAATTGATGAGATTGGCGAAATAAACGACTATATTCAAACTGAAGCCAAAACAAATGTCGATATTATTATGGGTGTTGGTGATGATGAATCGCTCGGCGAGGCAATATCAGTAACCATTATAGCAACAGGATTTAATAAAGAACAACAACACGAAATTATTAATACTGAAGCTAAAAAGATTGTCCATACACTAGAAGACGAACAAGAAGTTGTGCTAGATTTAACACCAAAATTAGAAATTGACGAGCCTGAAGAAACCATTATTAAGCACACTTTGTTTGATGCAGATTTAAGCGTAGACGATATTGCCGATACAGATGAATTAGCTACTAACGGAAACACTGAAAAGATTGCAGATATTGATGTTGTTTATGATACAGTTTTAACAGAAAATGTGGAGGATTTTGTTATCAAATCGCTTGTAAAAAAAGAAGATACCTCTATTGATGAAATTGAAGTAAAAGGAGAAGAAGTCCTTTCTTTTGATTTTCCCTTGCAAGAAAGTGAACCTCAAAATATGGTTGAAGAGGCAGAAAATTCTTATTCTACCGATGAAATTAATGAAATGGAAGTCATTGACGCCACAGAAATTAAGCCCGAACCCACATTCAAAACAGAGCAGATAACCTATAGTTTAGAAGATTATTTAGAGATAGAGAAAACCTTAGACTGTGCAGAGCCACGATTAGAGTCTGAGGAGTTAAATTTACAACTCAAACAAGATGTTAATATTGATGAAATTGAAGCCCAAGAAGAAGAAAATATAAATATCTCTCCTCTAGACCTTACAATTTCTGAACTTAAGAAAAGAACAGAAGACCGTAAAAGGAAGATGGTAGATTTTAACTTTAAATTTAAAAGCAGACTCAATAGCAATATTGACGAAATAGAAAAAGAACCCGCTTATAAACGTATGGGGGTTGATTTGGATAAAAATGAACCTTCATCTGAGACAAACACCTCACGAACAACATTGGATTTAGATGACAATGATGACATTCAATTGCGATCAAACAATTCATTTTTACATGACAATGTAGATTAAATAAATACCATTGATATTATTTTATTAGTGAAACACTATTTTGAAAAGCTGTGATAAGCAGCGCATTCAAAATAGTAAGTTGAACTAATCCTGCTTTTTGGCGGGGTATAGGTCAATACCCCGAACTTTTGGGTCGGTTCTTTATATTGGGCTCAGGATTTTACCCTGAGGTTTAATCTTTTTTTATAAGTATATTTGTACGCATAAAATTTAGAAAGTATGAGTTTACAATCAGATGTAATGACAGCTTTAAAAGAAGCTATGAAATCTAAAGATAAGGTAGCTTTAGAAGCTTTAAGAGCTATTAAGTCGGCTTTGTTGTTGGCGCAAACAAGTGGTTCTGAAATTGCTATAAGTGAAGCAGAAGAATTAAAAATATTGCAAAAACTGGTTAAACAGCGTAAAGACAGTGCAGCGCTTTATACCGATCAAAACCGCTCTGATTTGGCCGAACCCGAATTGGCACAGGCTAAAGTTATTGCGCAATTTTTACCCGAGCAAATGAGTGCAGAAGCCCTTGAAAAAATAATAAAAGACATTATTGCCCAAACAGAAGCTGCTGGTATGAAAGATATGGGTAAAGTTATGGGTATGGCAAACAAACAATTAGCAGGAAAAGCCGATGGTAAAACCATTTCTACTGTTGTAAAACAACTTTTGAGTTAATAAATACAAAATTGGCCTCGTGCTTGCCCGCCGAGGCGGGGCGAAAACTGCCAAAGGCAGTCAGGCTGAATAGCAGACCAGACCAGCCTGAAAGAGGTAGGTTTAAGTTTTAGTAAAAATATAAGGATGTTTATAGTATATGTACTTTATAGTGAAAAATTTGAAAGGACATATACTGGAATGACAAATAATTTACAAAGAAGAATTAGACAACATAATTTGAAACAGAATAAATCTACTAAACCTTACATACCTTGGAGAATTGTATATTCAGAATCATATAATACTCGTATTGAAGCAAGAAATAGAGAAAAGTTTTTAAAGACTGGGATAGGTAGAGATTATATAAAAACTTTATTAAATTCGCAGTAAAATTGGCCCCGTGGCGCAACTGAATAGCGCATCAGATTTCGGCTCTGAGGGTTGCAGGTTTGAATCCTGCCGGGGTCACTTAAGAATGAAAAGCTTGCCAATTATGGCAAGCTTTCTTTATTTATACAAGCAGAGAACTTGTTCTCAAAGCGCCGTATAAATAAAGAAAGGGCAAATCGATAGATTTGTAGCTTTTAAATTAGACCCCGCCTGCCTCGGGCACGGTACGGAGCTCAAAGGATCAACGCAGTTAATCCTGTTTTATTTCTCAAAGCGCCGTATAAATAAAGAAAGGGCAAATCGATAGATTTGTAGCTTTTAAATTAGACTACGGAGCTCAAAGGATCAACACAGTTAATCCTGCTTTTATTTACAAATCGACAGATTTGTTGCTTTTAAATTAGACTACGGAGCTCAAAGGAAAACCGAAGGTAATCCTTCCTTTTATAAATAAAGAGTCGCACTTTTTATTGTATTGCAAACCAAGAAATAGGTTCCTATTTCATATAAATATTGTTTTCAGAACAACATAGAACCTATTCAGAACATTTTAAGTAAAATACCAGTCAAATTATCGTAAGATTGTATTTTATTTTAATATTTTGAAAAATCAAGCTATCGAAAAATATTTAAGAAAATCGTGTTACGTTAGCACCAACAAGGTTGATATAGTACAAGAGCAAGTAAATAAATTCATATTTGTGTTTTTATTTATAGTTATTTTGCAGCCCTACATTACGCATGATTTATCGTTAATGCCGCGGGTACAAGTGGCCTTTTCAACAGCGTTTATATTTAGTTTAATCAGTTTGATATTTCATTTATTTTATAACAAAAAAATTAATGTTGAGCACTGGAATAATAAAAAGAATTTAATACTTCATTCGAAATTGTTTTTATTAGAAACAATAGTATTTATGCTATATGCATACTTTTCAGTAAGATATCTTTATAAATATGCTATTTCAGGTAGTATGATTTCTGTTTTGATAAACTGTGTTTTATATGTATTAATAGGGGGCTTTTTTACACACATAGTTCTGGCGTATATAAATAATATAAAATTACACACGATAATTAAACCCGAAGGCGAAATCGTTTTTGAAGGGAAGAACAAAAACGAGTTTGTAAATGCCAATTTACAAAATATAATTTACGTCAAGTCTATTGGACATTATACAAAAATATTTTTAAAATCTGATGATGATAATGGTGACGAGAAAATACACATTAAAATAATTAGAAGTGATATGCGAACAGTCTCAAAATTATTTGATAGGTATGATTATTTTTTTAAGTGTCACAGATCTTATATAATAAATCTTAAAATGCTACTTAAAATAGAAGGCAATTCAAGAAAGGCTTTTGCTGTATTGAGCTATGATAATCAATGTATTCCAATTGCCAGAAAAAACTACAAACACATAAAATACTTACTAGAACAACAATGACAATCTGCACATTTTGTGCAATATTTACACCATTCGTGAAAAATATACACCATTAATATTATAAGAATTTAAAAAAGATACATTTGGCAAATGGCTCTAACTAACCGCCGCCAGATTTGTTAAATAGTTAAACAATTAAACAAAAAATTAAATACATAAATCATGAAAAATTCGGTCTTAAAAATTTTTACAAGTCTTGCTTTTGTACTGTTCTTTGTAAAAGGTGTTTATGCGCAAAACACCCCACCCACGTTTACTTCTACACCCATTACCAGTATAGACCAAAACGCCACTTATACTTACAGTATTACAACCAATGACGCTGATGGTAACGCCGTTGCCCTTACAGCCTCCACCTTACCCAGTTGGTTAAGCTTAACAAGTACTACAAGTACTATTGTAAGTACCTTGGCAGGATCAGGTACAGCGGGTTTTGCCGATGGTACAGGTACGGCTGCACAATTTAATTATCCTCGGGGTGTAGGTGTAGATGCTTCGGGCAATGTTTATGTAGCAGCTACTTTTAACCACCGCGTTCGTAAAATCACGCCGGCAGGTGTGGTCACCACCTTGGCGGGTTCTGGTACAGCGGGTTTTGCCGATGGTACGGGTACTGCGGCACAATTTAATCATCTTGAGGGTGTTGATTTAGATGCTTCGGGCACTGTTTATGTGGCTGATATATGGAACAATCGCATCCGTAAAATCACGCCTTCAGGGGTGGTCACCACCATGGCGGGTTCAACATTCGGTTTTGCCGATGGTACGGGTACAGCAGCACTATTTGCTGGTCCTATAAAAGTTGCGGTAGATGCCTCGGGCACTGTTTACGTTTCCGATCAAAATAACCACAGTATCCGTAAAATCACGCCGGCAGGTGTGGTCACCACCTTGGCGGGTTCAGGTACAGCCGGCTATGCCGATGGTACGGGTACGGCGGCACAATTTGATACTCCCTCAGGAATCGCCGTAGATGGTTCTGGCAATGTTTATGTAAGCGATCAAAATAACAACCGTATCCGTAAAATTACCCCGGCAGGTGTGGTTACCACCTTGGCGGGTTCAGGTGTAGCCCATTTTACCGATGGTACGGGTACGGCTGCAGAATTTGATCACCCCAGAGGGATAGATGTCGATGTCTCTGGTAATGTTTACGTGGCTGCTGGTCCCAGTATCCGTAAAATTACCCCGGCAGGTGTGGTTACCACCTTGGCGGGGACACATATAGCTGGTTTTACAGACGGTACAGGTACTGTTGCACAATTTAATAATTGCAAAGGTGTCACCGTAGACGCCTCGGGTACTGTTTATGTGGCAGATGGCGCTAACCAGCGCATTCGTAAAATCACCCAATTAACGACTTATACATTATCTGGGGTGGCTAATGTGGCACCAGGTGCTTATCCAGTAGTTTTACATGCCGATGATGGCAATGGCGGTACTGTAGATCAAAATTTCACAATCACAATAAATGATATACCGCCTACAGTAACAACTTTGGTACCGGCCGACAATGCTACAGGTGTTCTGATAGCAAGTGATTTGGTGCTTACGTTTAGTGAAAATGTGCAAAAAGGGACAGGAAATATCTTGATAAAAGATGCTGCAGACAACAGTACGGTGCAAACCATTGATGTGACTACAAGTGCTGTAAGTATAAGCAGTGCAGTTGTAACCATAAATCCACCTGTTGATTTATCAAGTAATAAAAACTACTATATCCAAATACCCAATACAGCTTTTACTGATATAAGCTCAAATGCCTATGCCGGTATAGCCGATATGACCACTTGGAACTTTGCAACAGCAGGTGTTAACACCCCACCAAGCTTTACTTCTACCCCCATTACCAGTATAGACGAAAATCAAACATATACTTATAATATTACAACCCATGATGCCGATGGGAATGCTGTTACTTTAACAGCCCCCACCTTACCCAGTTGGTTAAGTTTAACAGTAGTAAGTACTACAGTAAACACCTTGGCGGGTTCTGGTACAGCTGGTTTTGCTGATGGTACTGGTACGGCTGCACAATTTAATAGCCCCTTTGGTGTTGCCGTAGAAGGTTCAGGCATTATTTATGTAGCAGATCAAACTAACAACCGTATCCGTAAAATTACCCCGGCAGGGGTGGTCACCACCTTGGCGGGTTCAGGTACAGCGGGTTTTGCCGATGCTACGGGTACTGCGGCACAATTTAATCATCCCGTAGGAATCGCTGTAGATGGGGCGGGTATTATTTATGTGGCCGATCAAAATAATAACCGCATTCGTAAAATCACGCCGGCAGGTGTGGTTACCACCTTGGCGGGTTCAGGTATAGCTGGTTTTGCTGATGGTACGGGTACTGCCGCACAATTTAATCATCCCGCAGGAATCGCTGTAGATGCTTCGGGTATTGTTTATGTGGCCGATCAAACTAACAACCGTATTCGTAAAATCACGCCGGCAGGTGTGGTTACTACCTTGGCGGGTTCAGGTACAGCGGGTTTTGCCGATGCTACGGGTACTGCCGCACAATTTAATCAACCCATAGGAATCGCTGTAGATGCTTCGGGGCTTGTTTATGTGGCCGATTTATCGAACAATCGCATCCGTAAAATCACACTGGCAGGTGTGGTAAGCACTTTGGCAGGCTCCGGTACAGCTGGTTTTTCCGATGGTACGGGTACGGCCGCACAATTTAATATTCCCGCAGGAATCGCCGTAGATGGGGCGGGCACTATTTATGTTGCCGATTTCTTGAACAATCGCATCCGTAAAATCACGCCGGCAGGGGTGGTTACAACCTTGGCAGGCTCAACAGCTGGTTTTGCCGATGGTACCAGTACTGCCGCACAATTTAATGGTCCCGCAGGAATCGTTGTAGATGGTTCAGACGCTATTTATGTAAGCGATCAACTTAACAGCCGCATCCGTAAAATAATACAAAATAAAGTGTTAACCGGTGATACCACTGGAAAAGCAGGCACCCACAATGTGGTGCTCAACGCCAACGATGGCAATGGTGGGACTGTAGATCAAAGTTTTACCATTACGGTAAACGATATAACAGCGCCTTTACTCACAACTTTAGTACCGGCCGATAATGCCACAGGTGTTCTAATAGGAAGTAATTTGGTGCTTACTTTTAATGAAAACGTCCAAAAAGGGACGGGCAATATCTTGATTAAAGATGCTGCAGACAACAGTACGGTGCAAACCATAGATGTGACAACAAGTGTGGTGGGTATAAGCAATGCTGTTGTAACGATAAACCCACCGGCCGATTTATTAGGTAATAAAAATTATTATATCCAAATACCCGCCACGGCCTTTACCGATATGGCGTCAAATGCCTATGCCGGTATAGCCGATACAACGACTTGGAACTTTGCAACAGTTGTTGCCGTAAACAATCCTCCTGCGTTTACTTCTACGCCCACTACCAGTATAGGCGAAAACCAAACATATACCTACAGTATTACAACTGTTGATGCCGATAACGATGCTGTTACCCTTACAGCAACAACTTTACCCAGTTGGTTAAGCTTAACAGCGACTTCAACTGTAAATGTAAGTACCTTTGCAGGAGATGGTACGCGGGCTTTTTTAGATGGCACAGGCACGGCTGCACAATTTGATAAATCATCAGGAGTAGCATTAGATGCTTCAGGGAATATTTATGTAGCAGATTATTTTAATCATAGAGTTAGAAAAATCACGCCAGCAGGGGTAGTAACAACTCTTGCGGGTTCAAGTTTATCAGGCAGTACAGATGGTACAGGTTCAGGCGCAAAGTTTGTAAATCCTACCGATGTAGCTGTAGATGGATCAGGCAATGTCTATGTGTGTGATAGAGGCGCTAGTAAAATAAGAAAAATCACTCCAGCAGGTGTGGTAACAACTTTGGCAGGATCAGGTGCTTGGGGTTCTACAGATGGTACAGGTACAGCGGCTAAATTTTTTATTCCTTCTGGAATAGCTGTAGATGGGTCAGGTACTGTTTATGTGGCAGATACAAATAATCATCGCATAAGAAAAATCACGCCTTCAGGCGTGGTAACAACTTTGGCAGGATCTACATCAGGATTTGCAGATGGTACGGGAACGGCTGCACAATTTAATAGTCCCGCAGGTATCGCTGTCGATGCTTCGGGCACTGTTTATGTGGCCGATTCTGGCAACAATCGCATCCGTAAAATCACACCATCAGGGGTGGTTACCACCTTTGCTGGCGCAGGACTAGGTTATGCAGATGGTATAGGTACAGCAGCACTTTTTAGCAATCCATCTAGCCTCACATTAGATAGTTCAGGGAATATTTATGTAGCAGATACTAATAATTCTAAAATAAGAAAAATCACTCCATCAGGGGTAGTTACAACCTTGGCAGGAACCACCAGTGGTTATTTAGATGGCATAGGTACTGTAGCTAAATTTAGCGTTCCTAAAGGAGTTGCGATAAATAGTTTAGGAGAAATATATGTAGCAGATTATAATGATGGAAGAATACGAAAATTAACACAATCAACCACTTATAATTTAACAGGTACCGCACCGGTAGGAGCAGGAAGTTACCCAGTTGTTTTACATGCTGATGATGGCAATGGGGGTACCATAGATCAAAACTTTACAATTACAGTTACAGTTTTAAATACGCCACCCACTTTTACTTCTACACCCATTACCAGTATAGACGAAAACCAAACATATACCTACAGTATTACAACTGTTGATGCCGATAACGATGCCGTTACCCTTACAGCAACAACTTTACCCAGTTGGTTAAGCTTAACAACAAGCCATACTACTGTAGTAAGCACCTTGGCAGGCTCTGGAGCTGGTTTTGCTGAGGGTACGGGTGCCACTGCACAATTTTCTTTTCCACAAGGTGTTGCTGTAGATGCCTCGGGTATTGCTTATGTTGCTGACAGAGTTAATCACCGTATTCGTAAAATCACCCCGGCAGGGGTGGTGAGTACCTTGGCAGGTTCAACAGCTGGTTTTGCCGATGGCACCGGTACGGCTGCACAATTTTTTGAACCCACGGGTGTTGCTGTAGA
>JAKIUU010000030.1 GCA_021647405.1 Flavobacteriaceae bacterium | reverse complement strand
CCTTATGGTAGTTCTGCACCAACCGATTTAAATTTTCCTCTTTTTACGGTGCGCGATGTCGTCAAAGCGCATTTATTTTTAGCCCATTTTCTAAATATTAGCAAAATTAATGTCGCCATTGGTGGCTCATTTGGCGGGAATCAGGCTTTAGAATTTGCCTATGACTTTAAAGGAAAAATTGACAATCTTATTTTGTTGGTATCCACAGCGCAAGAATCGGCGTGGGGTGTGGCTATTCACGAAGCACAGCGTATGGCTTTAAAAACCGATGAAACTTTTGGTAAAAAAGATGGTGGTAAAAAAGGCGTTAAGGTTGCACGCGCTATTGCGATGTTGACATACAGAACACAAAAGTCGTATAAAATGACGCAAACAGATTCTTCAGCTAAAACGGATGATTTTAAGGCGGCTTCTTATATAAGATATCAAGGTGATAAATTCGAAAAAAGATTCAACGCCCTCTCTTATTACTATTTGAGCAAATGTTTAGATACCCATAATATTGGTCGCGATAGAGGAGGTGTTGAAAAAGCTTTGTCAAAACTCAATCAGAAATGTTTGCTCATTGGTATCGATTCGGATATGTTGATAGAACCCCATCAGCAAAAATATATGGCACAACATTTACCAAATGCCATCTATAAAGAAATACATTCCGATTTTGGTCACGATGGTTTTTTAATAGAAACAAAAGCTATTACCAAGTTGATAAGCGCATTTTTGTGCTAAAAAAGCATATCGGCCTTAGCTGTTTCTGACACTATGTCATTTTATTTCTTTGAATTCTGACAAATACTTGTATTTATTACGATGGCATAATGATTGTCATAAAGGTATCAGTATTAAAACTGAAATTAAAAAATAAATTATAGAATTATGAGTAAAATAATAGGAATTGACTTAGGTACAACCAACTCTTGCGTAGCCGTTATGGAAGGTAATGAGCCCGTAGTTATACCTAACGCAGAAGGTAAAAGAACAACCCCATCAATAATTGGTTTTATAGAAGGTGGCGAACGTAAAGTAGGAGATCCTGCCAAACGTCAAGCCATTACAAATCCGATAAACACCATTTATTCTATCAAACGTTTTATGGGTAACAAATACTCTGAAGACCTAGAAGAGATAGCACGTGTGCCATATAAAGTGGTTAAGGGCGATAACAATACTCCCCGTGTTGATATTGATGGCCGTTTGTATTCTCCTCAAGAAATATCAGCAATGATATTACAAAAAATGAAAAAAACAGCCGAAGATTATTTGGGCCAAGATGTTACAGAAGCGGTAATTACCGTTCCTGCTTATTTTAATGACGCCCAACGTCAAGCAACTAAAGAAGCTGGCGAGATAGCTGGTTTAAAAGTGAGTCGTATCATAAACGAACCAACAGCTGCAGCTTTAGCTTACGGTATTGATAAAAAAGGAAAAGACGAAAAAATTGCTGTTTACGATTTAGGTGGTGGTACTTTTGATATCTCTATTCTTGAAGTAGGCGATGGCGTTTTTGAAGTATTGTCTACAAATGGCGATACCCATTTAGGTGGTGATGATTTTGACCAAGTAATTATTGATTGGTTAGCTGACGAATTTAACAAAGATGAATCTATAGATTTACGTAAAGACCCAATGGCTTTACAACGTTTAAAAGAAGCAGCTGAAAAAGCTAAAGTTGAATTGTCGTCTAGTACACAAACCGAAATAAATTTACCTTATGTTACGGCTACAGCTAGTGGTCCAAAACACTTGGTAAAAACTTTGAGTCGTGCCAAATTTGAACAGTTGTCAGGAAGCTTAATCAAACGCTCTATGGAGCCTGTTAAAAAAGCTTTAAAAGATGCCGATTTAAGTATTGGTGATATTGACGAAGTAATTTTAGTAGGGGGCTCAACACGTATGCCCGTTATTCAAGAAGAAGTTAAAAAATTCTTTAATAAAGAACCTCACAAAGGTGTAAATCCTGATGAGGTTGTGGCTATTGGTGCTGCCATTCAAGGTGGTGTTTTATCTGGCGATGTTAAAGATGTATTGCTTTTAGATGTTACACCTTTATCACTAGGAATAGAAACTATGGGCAATGTAATGACCAAATTAATTGAGGCCAATACAACAATACCTACCAAGAAATCGCAAACATTCTCTACCGCTGTTGACAATCAGCCATCAGTAGAAATACATGTGTTACAAGGCGAACGTGCCATGGCAAAAGACAATAAAACCATTGGTAAATTCCATTTAGACGGTCTGCCACCAGCACAAAGAGGTGTACCACAAATTGAGGTGACTTTTGACATTGATGCGAATGGTATTATTAAAGTATCTGCTATGGATAAAGCGACAAACAAATCGCAAGAAATCCGTATTGAAGCTTCATCCGGTTTAACCGAAGAAGAAATCAAAAAGATGAAAGCTGAAGCTGAAGCCAATGCTGAAGCCGATAAAAAAGCCAAAGAAACAGCAGAGAAAATCAATGCTGCTGATGGTATGATCTTTCAGACAGAAAAGCAACTTAAAGAATTTGGTGACAAATTATCTGACGATAAGAAAAAACCAATCGAAGACGCTTTGGTCGCATTGAAAAAAGCACATGAGTCTAAAGATTTAGCACAAATTGATACTGCTTTAGAGGTGATTAATGAAGCTTGGAAAAATGCTTCGGAAGAAATGTATAAAGCGCAACAACCAGAAGGTGGTGCTGATGCAGGACAGGCCCAACCACAAGGAGATGCTGGCAATGCTGCGGGTAGTACTGCAGATGATGCTGTTGAAGATGTTGACTTTGAAGAAGTAAAATAAAACAACCTTTATTTTAAATATTAAACCGCTCTTTTTAAGAGCGGTTTTTTTTGTTTTAACACGAGCGTGCCACTTGCTCTAGCAGTTTTTTTGTTTGACTTATGCTGTCACATTGAACGCCAGCCCGACAGAGTCATTCTGGTGGGAAGTCGAAATGTGATAATTTTGACTTAGGCTTCTCCCAAAGTTTCGAGACACTCAGCCTAATTGGGCAGTTGTAGCAAGCAATATCTTTTAAATCAATAATAATTCCATGAGATAACCACATCACTAAATTTCTCGTTAAGGCGAATACTTTTTCCTTATTTTACCACAAAATGCATGATTTTTGTACCAATCTGATACTACCTCCTTACCAGACTAAAATGGCCTTTTCTAAACCTGCCATCTTGAAGTTTGGCTGAAAACCAATAATCGCTTGAAGGGAGTTTTTGGCCGTTTAAAGTGCCATTCCACCCAGGCCCGGTAGGGTCGACTTTGGCAATAAGTTTTCCAAAGCGGTCAAAAATATAGATTAAGGAATTGGGTTGAAGACTGGCACCTGCAACATTCCATGTATCGTTAACCCCGTCGCCATTAGGGGTAAAAAAATGAGGGAATCCAATAATAATGGCTTCTCTAATGGTAAGCCCACAACCATTTTTATCGCGAATATAAACGGTGTGAATACCCGCCTCTACATAAGAAAACTTATGGCTAAAAGGAAAACCGCCAAAAGGCTCAAATGGTATAAAGTTATTTAAATCGTCAAGGGCAACTTCATAATCACCACTCCCCGAAAATACAATTGATATACTGTTGTTATCAGAATCATCAACAATGTCAAATTGGTCAATAGTTGCTGTAACAGATTCGGTTATGCTAATGCTTTTTGTTTTGCTACACAAAGTACCGTCTGTGGTAATGGCTGTAACGGTATAATCACCGCCTTTAACAAAGGTAACGTCAGATGAATTTGAGCCAATTATATTGCCATCGGCATCACGCCAAACATAGTCATAATTACCGGCAGGGTTTGTAACAGAGACTGTAAGTGGCAAATCATTTAAACATACAAATTGGCTTTCGATTAAATCAAATTGAGGCAACGGATTAACAGTTAGCCGCAGATGTGTTCCCAAACCAACACAGGCATTGTTATCTGTACTCTCTATACGTACCACAATATCTTGAACAAAGGGCGAACCTTCATTTCGGTAATCGTTGGGGTCAATGGCATTTGTTTCGGCCAAAGCATCAGCTGTATTGAGGTAATAATAAACAACCAGATTCTGAATTGCAGGGAAAATATTTTTAATGGCTGTGGTGGCCTCGGTAAAATCAAAATTGGCAATGCCATCTTCAATACCATCATCATCACAAGACTCAAGGTTGTATAAGAAACCTGAAGGAATACTTGTTGTTGAAACGAGTAAATTTACTTGAGTCACTCTAAAACAGCCTAGAGAATTCTCTACACGTACATAAACAGTAGTGGCTGTGGCATTAGAAAAAACAGAAGTATTTGTAATGGCTAAAGCAGGATCTCCAACTTGGGCATCGGCAAGATTTAAATAATACAGAAACTGGGGTGTAGGTATTTCATTATTTATAAGTACTTCGCTTTCGGTCAGGTTAAAATCAGATATGCCATCGGTATTAGTATCGCATTGTTTAAGGGTAACTGTAGGAACAACAACAGGCAACGGATGTACCACAATTTTAAAACTGGTGTTTGCAGCGCATAACGGATTGAGTTTGTTTGAAACTTTCACATAAATTGTTTGCGTGTTTGCAACAGTATTGGCAAAAGCAGTGGGGTTTGGAATGAGGTTTGTTAAAGCAGCATCGGTAAAATAAGTAAGGTCAAAATCTAAAGCCGATTGTCCGTTTAAAATAAAGGTACTTTGAGATGTTAAATCGAAAGTAGCCAAACCATTTATATCATTTCCGTCAAGGGCATTATCGCAAACTTCAATGTTTGGAATATCAATGGCCAATGCAGGCAAGGGACTGTCAAAAACATTGATATCAAACAGAGTGGTAGCCGCACAAGTGAGGTTGTTTTTATTGCCCACACGCACGTAAATTGTTTCAGCTGTATACCCATTAATATTGGTGTAAGGGGCTGTTATTTTTTGGGTTAAAGCGGCATCGGTGTAGTAATTAACACTAAAAATGGCAGGATCTTGTCCGTTTAAAATTTCGCTGTCTTTTTGCGATAAATCGAAGCTAAAAAAACCGTCGTTATTATCGTCGCAAGCAAACCAATTTACAGGGGTAGCAGCTGTAGGAACAGCATAAATATTAAAATTTTTGGTAAATATTTTGGTTTCGATGGCTGTTGTTATTGTGATGCTCACAGTAAAATTACCAGTAGTGGTAAAAGTATGTGTGGGCGTAAGCGATGCAGTTGTGGGTGAGCCATCGCCAAAATCAGTTGTCATTGAAATAATGGGCTCTGTTGAGTTGACTAAAAATTGTGTTACATCGCCAAAACAAGTATTTACAACCTGAATGTCGGCTACAAAAAAGGACTGAATAAATGGTGGAAGTCCTTGTTGCGATACCGTGCTTCCTAAATCTATAAAGGCATGTCGGTAATCGGCGGCTGTTCCTAAAGCATCCGGATTATTGATAACACTTAATTTTGATTGGGCATCAACGTTTCGGTAAATTTTACCATCAGGTGCTAACTGAAGTGCAGCTCTTGAATTTGAGTAAGTATGCAGTAAAACACGTGTGTTGTTTATGTTGGCAGCTGATAAATTTGGGATGTCTAAATTGTACTGGTACAAATTTTCTTGGGTTTGGTGGGTGCTGTCAAACCCTCCCGAAGAGACGTATAATTTTTTACTTAATGCCGAAAATGCCACACCATAGGGGCCACTGCTAAAATCACTAAACGGAACACTTAATCCTCTAGGGTTGCTTACAATTCCTGTGGCATTGTCAAAATCGTACAAATAAAAACCTGAGGTCATATTGGCGCTGGCTAGAAATTTTCCATTGGGAGAAACTTTTAGATAGCCACGTCTGTCGCCAGAAAAATTAGTTGCAAAAGTAGAAGTAATAGGGTTGGCAGTATCAACTCCCGCAGCCGTTATTTTGTAAGCGTAAAATGTGTTTATTTTTAATGTAATGACCCAAAAATCAGTTTTGTTTGCATCTAGCACAGCCGTTATTTTTTCGGAAGAAGGTTGTGTTAAAAGATTTGTTACATTAAGTGTTCCTGCTGTATTTACCACATCGCCAAGGCCCCCATCTAAAGTTAAATCTACTGTGTATAAATTTAAACCATGATTGCTAGCTGGCGGCTGAACCTCTTGTGCATCAACGGTAAAAATATAATAGATATTGGTATTGCCAGGTTTGGGTACAATAATGGCCGATTGTGTGCTAGACGAGCTCCCGAAAAGCCCACTACCATTTGGCATAACAGCATTGTTTTTATTCCACACAGTCGAACCGTCGGTGTAAAATAACAAATTGCCAGAAATATCAGAAATTGTGGCACAACCTTCAACGGTATTTAATTGCCCATTTGTATCAACAACAGGGCTAATACTATGTGTTGCATTTGTAAAATCTAAGCCTGAGTTTATGCCAAAATACCAATGGTTGGCCTCTTTTTGTGCAGAGATATTTCCGATTGAAATTATTGATAATAGTAAAAAGATAATATATTTCATTGCCAGTATTTAAACAATTCAAATATATCACAAATCTCTCTTTTTTACCAAATAATACGAAAGATAAATAAAGATAGCTGTCCATGTTAAGGCGATTGCTATCTCATACCAATGCACAGCGTAGTCAAATTGAAAATTTTCGCCCAGTTGGTTGGCTACAGATTTTACAGCATTTAATCTTGAGACAGGTTCTTTAATAAGGTTGCTCATTGATTCTAATGGAAAAAATTGTGACACTTTATCGGCCATTACTTTGCTGTCAAAAAACTTGAAACGCATCAAGCCATAAACAATTTTTTCGCCAAAATACCAAATGAGCATGGCGCCCACAGCAAAGGCCGAACGTTTTATGAGAATGCCTAAAAACAGACCAAACGAAAAGAAAGTCAGTAGTTTAACAAAAAAAGCGATGAGGTATTCTAAATCTGATAATATGATATTGATGCTGTTAAAATCAGAATAAGCCAATCCTAAAATAAGCGATACTATAAAAACAAATAGGGTAGAAGCAAGCGCTAATAAAATAACGGTATAAAACTTCGACAGGATAAATTCTTTCTTACTGAGGCCATCAATTAAATTTTGTTTTAAAGTACGGTTGGTATATTCGTTGGCCATCATAGAGACAATTACAAGCAGTAAGAAAAACTTAAAACCCGCTGCTACATAGGTGTTAAAGTGCCAGATGTATGGAAAGTTAAAAATACCCTGTTCGGCCAAATGAAATTTTATGGGACCAATATCAAACTTTATAGCCGCAATAAGTGCAATAGAAGAAAGCAGCAGAAAGTAAGTTATGATTAAAACCTTACTGGCTCTGTTTTTACTCAGTTTATAGAGTTCTATATTAAGCAATCTAAACATGTTAATTTTTGGTATTTGTGAGGCTTAAAAATTGTTGTTCTAAGCTCGGTTTGCGTTTAATTAAATGCGATAAAAATATTTTTTTACTGGCTAAAAAAGCATTGAGATCTGCTGTTGAAACTGACTTATTTAAAGTAGCAATAAGTAAATTGCCTTCTTTGTTTACACCAGAGATGCCATTGTAAGTACTTAACAGTTCTGTTATTTTATCAAAATCATTATCAGCCTTTAATTCAATTGTACCAAAAGAGCTTGTCAGTTCGCCAACACTACCTGCATATAATTTCACACCATTTCTAATTACCACAACATGGCTGCACACCTTTTCAACTTCGTCTAACAAATGAGAGGCCAGTAAAATAGTTGTGCCTTTAGCGGCGATGGCTTTAATAATGGCACGAATTTCGTGAATTCCTTGTGGGTCTAAACCATTTGTAGGTTCATCTAAAATTAGTATTTCAGGATTATTTAATAAGGCAGAGGCAATGGCCAAACGTTGTTTCATCCCTAAAGAAAAAGTTTTGAATTTACTGTCTCTCCGTTCAAACAAATTAACTTGCTTTAATGTGGGGTCTATTTTAGCTTCTGATATTTCTTTTATTTTACAAACAAGTTTCAGATTCTGACGGGCTGTCATATACGGATAAAAGTTAGGGCGCTCAATAATAGCGCCTACTTTTTTAAGGGCTTGATGTGTGTTTAATGTTCCATTAAACCAGCTAAAATCTCCAGAATTGGCATTTACAACATTTAAAATAATACCTAATGTAGTCGATTTTCCGCTGCCATTTGGCCCAAGAATGCCATAAACAAAACCCTTCTTTATTTCGAAAGATAAGTTATCAACTGCTTTTATACGGCCATAATTTTTACTGAGATTTTTAATAGATAATATTGTTTCCAAGTCAGATAATTTGATAAATGTTTTAAACAAGACGATTAAATTAGCCTTTTGTTACCAATAAATACACAAAAACCCCTTATTTTTGGAAAGTCAATATTTATATTTTGAATATGCAACCCATAATTTCGTTTAAAAAACCAACCTATCCTGTTACAGAGGCCTTATATGATTATTTAACAGAATATGGTAGAAATGTGGTTATCCCTGTTTTTTATGACGATTTACTCAGGTTTACAGGCTCAGTAGAAGTTTTTGATAAAAACGATAACGACACTTTGTGGATTCGTGTTTTGTATCCAGATCACGAACGCGAAAATATTGATTTAAACCTAAAAAAAATCTACACCATTATGCACTCTGATGGGAGTGATTATTCAATTCCGCATTTAAATGTGGATGCTATTGATTACTGCACCTTTGGAAATTCGCGGCCTTTTAGGGTAAAAATTAGGAATATTTTAAACGATAATTACACCTACTTGTATGTAAAAAAAGCCGATGCCTCTCGTATTTATGGCTTGGAATTGGAGGAGTTGTTATCGCCCAATAAAGTCGATTTTTTAGTGCATGAAGATACTTTAATTGAAGAACATATCTTAGGTATTCCGGGGGATGTCTTTATAGAAGACCATTTTCCTCAATTGACAATACAAGAACAAAAACAAATTTCTAAAGAGTTTGTAAAATTTAACGAACGCTGTACAATTAGACTTTTAGGCGATATGCGTTCTTATAATTATGTGTTTGTGGTGTCGCATGATTTTGATCAGGTGCAATACAGAATACGTGCCATAGATTTTGACCAACAGTCTTATGAGGGTGCCCTAAAAATTTACAGACCTCAATTTTTTAAAGAAAATGCCAAATTGGTAAAAATGGTTGAGAAAAGTTTGCATGAAGAGTCTATTTTTCAGTATAAAAACGAAGAACGTTCTTTGTTGGCTAAAAGGGCGCGTTCTTCACAAAACAGATTGCAAAAATTGATAGAATGTATGGTTGCCGATAAAATTTCTAAACCAGAAAAAGTAGTGCAATTAAGGCATGAAATAAAAGCTTTTACAAAAGATATAAATTTTAAAAAGGCAGAATCTATGGGCGAAATTTTAAAATTCGCTCTCGATTTTGTGATTCGTAATTATGAAAATGTGAATACCTATATTGTTAGCTAAGGTTTATATCGTCTTCATAGCTTTGTAAAAAATCGCCATCATTATCTTCATCATACATATCAAAACCATCTTCTAGCTTGTCGCTTTTAAATTGTTTTTCAGGGGCTTCAGTAGGTAAGTTGCCCAGAGTATAAAGAACTTTTGGCAAATCTTGTTCCTTGTTAAAGTTGGTTATTTCGATAAGTTCTACCAAAAAGGTCCACATGGCAAAGAAATCATAAACATAAATAAGTTTGTCTTCCTGATGTGTCAATAAATCGGTAAGACTAAAATCTTTCATGGTGTCTGTAGCCTCAGCAGATTCTTCAGAAATATCGTAAAGCGGTATTTCATCCCCTTGATTACATTCGTTATCAGCTTTGTAAAACGAGGCCATTTCTGTACCATCAAACCCAAAGGTATTGGTAATAACATTGTGTAAATCTTCCAAATTGGCAGTGCTTCTTATAGCAATGTCTCTGGCTACATCTTCTTCTAAATCGGCAATAACACGAACTTTATAAATCATGGTTTTTGATTTTAAAACAGACCACAAAGTTACAAAGAATGAAAGATAAGTCTTTAATAATTGTTTAAATTTACATTTTAAAATTAAGATAATGTCAAAACAAGAAACCCTTAAACTGTTAAATAAGATATCTCAAAATACTTTAATGCAAACACTTGATATTGAGTATGTAGATTTTGGCGATGATTTTTTAGTTGCCAAAATGCCTGTTACTTCTAAAGTACATCAACCCAATGGTATTTTACATGGCGGTGCTACTGTGGCACTTGCCGAAAGTGTAGGCAGTGCTGCATCGCATTTGTTTTTTGACAATAACGAATTTGAAATTCGCGGCATTGAAATTGCTGCCAATCATGTAAGAGCCATTAAAGAAGGCTTTGTATTTGCTACAGCAAAAATTATCCATAAGGGCCGCACAACACAATTGTGGGAAATTAAAGTTCACGATGAAAAAAACAAACTTATTTCGTTGTGTAAACTGACAACCATAGCGCTTCCTAGAAAATAATGTCGGCTCAGAATTTTCATAAAAAATTACAGTTAGCAACAGATAACAAACGGCCATTTGTTGTTTACAAATTACCCGACAGCAGAATTTTATCTTTGTTAATCCAAAAAGAGGATACACTTTATACCTCAGAAAAATTAAACGAATCAGGTTTTGTTTTAGCCCCTTTTAATACTGAAAAAAAAAGAATTCTAATTCCTTTTGAGCACTCCGATTTTGAGAACTTTATTTTATCGCCAAATTTTATCAAAGTCAATTCTCATAAAAAGAGTTTAAAAAGCAGTACAGCTTCTTTAAATAAAACCGATTATACCCAATTAATAAAAAAAGCTGTTGGGCATATTAAAAACAATAAATTTAACAAAGTGGTTTTGTCAAGAAAGACATCTATTAAAAATACAGAATTTGACTTAAAAAACACCTTTTTACGCTTGGCTTTAAAATATCCCAATGCCTTAACCTATTTTTGGCATCACCCAAAAGTGGGCACTTGGATGGGCGCCACTCCCGAAAAACTCATCAGTATTAACGATAATTATTTTGAAACCATGGCCTTGGCAGGAACGCAAATATTTAAAGAGAACACAGCCATAATTTGGGGCGAAAAGGAAAAAAAAGAACAGCAAATTGTGATTGATTATATTTCTGAATCCTTAAAAAAAATTGGCATACCTATTAAAATTTCTAAGCCTTTTAATTTAAAGGCGGGTCATATGTCTCATATTTGCTCAGAGATTACAGGACGTTTGCCAGAAAAGAGTTCCCTTTTAAAATTGGTTGAAAACTTGCATCCAACACCAGCAGTAGGGGGTTATCCAAAGCAAAAGGCCATAGATTTTATTGTAGAGAACGAAAATTATGACCGTGAGTTTTATACGGGCTATTTGGGAATCATCAATAAAAATTTAGAAAGAGAAGGCAGATCTACCCAGCTATTTGTAAATTTACGATGTATGCAAGTTGACAAACAAAAACTTTCTTTTTATGTAGGCGGTGGTATTACAAAAGACAGCAATCCACAAAACGAATGGCAAGAAACCGAAGATAAAAGTAAAACCTTGTTAAGTGTGTTGTAAATTTTAACTATTGGAGTACCTTTGCGCACTAAAATTTATTAATATTTTAAGTAGTGCGTTTTTCAAATTATACCAAAGAATTTAACTACAATCTTAAATTGGCTTATCCGGTAATGATAGGACAATTAGGACATGTATTGGTAGGTTTGGCCGATAATATTATGGTAGGGCGGTTGGGCGCTACCCAATTGGCAGCCGTTTCTTTGGGCAATAGTTTGGTGTTTATAGCCCTGTCTTTAGGCATAGGATTTACTTTTGCTATAACGCCCTTAGTGGCAGAAGCCGATGGGGCAGGTGATATTGAAAAAGGCAGGCACGATTTTCAACATGGCTTATTGCTATCAACTATTATGGGGGTGTTTATGTTTGTCTTTTTAATACTCGTAAAACCCATTTTATATCATATGAATCAACCACCCGATGTGGTGGCTCTGGCTATTCCCTATCTCAATATTGTGGCTTTCTCAATGATTCCGTTGATGATTTTTCAGGCGTTTAAACAATTTTCCGACGGTATGTCGCAAACCAAATATGCCATGCATGCCACCATTGCTGCCAATATTATAAATGTCATAATAAACTATTTTTTGATTTATGGTATTTGGATTTTTCCAAAATTAGAACTGGTAGGGGCGGCAATCGGTACGATGACCTCGCGGTTTGTGATGGCTTTGTTTATGTTTTATATTGTTAAACACCGCGAAAAACTCAAACCATTTTTACATCCCATTAAGTGGATAGAAATTAGAAAAGAAAAATTAAAAAAAATAATCGATTTGGGTTTCCCTACAGCATTGCAAATGTTTTTTGAAGTAGCTGTCTTTACTGGGGCTATTTGGCTGGCAGGATCGTTAGGAACTATTGACCAAGCCGCCAATCAAATAGCACTAAACTTGGCTTCTATGACCTTTATGATAGCCGTTGGATTGGGCGTAACAGCCACTATTAGGGTAGGCAATCAAAAAGGACTTAACCAGTTTCAAGAGTTGCGGCGGATAGCCTTTTCAATTTTTATGCAAATATTTTTGATTGAGCTTTGTTTTGCTATTGGTTTTTTTAGTCTGAAAAATATTTTACCACTGATGTATATTGACAATATTGAAGTAACTAAAACAGCTGCTTTATTACTTGTTGTAGCAGGATTTTTTCAACTATCTGATGGTGTTCAAGCTGTTGTATTGGGCGCTTTACGCGGATTACAAGATGTTAAAATTCCTACTTATATGACTTTTGTGGCTTATTGGATTATTGGCTTTCCTTTTTCTTATTATTTGGGAAAAATCGCAGGACTTGGTTCGCAAGGCATATGGATAGGTTTACTTATAGGCTTAACAGCTTCGGCAATTTTATTATTTTTACGCTTTAATTATTTAACCAAAAAATTAATACACTTAAAACATGGAACTACCTAAATTTATATTGGGCGATAATACCGATTTTAAAGAAGCTATTTTTGTAATTCACACCGAGTACCCACGGTTTGTTATAAACTTAGAAGACGATTCAGTAACGTGGTTTGACAACTTAGAAAACGAAACTGAAGCAGAAGCTACCCAAGAAGTTGAAGAATTAATAACACAAGCAAATGCTTTTTTTGACAGAGAAACACAGCGTTTAATGGCTGATGAGGTTTAAGAGGAGGCATCTGGATTCTTATTGTTTTTTTGAGAAGGTTTTCTTTTCTTTTTGTCCTTTTCAATTATAAACTCTATTTCTTGTTGCTTAGTGTCTTCTACTTCAAAACCGCCACGTTCAAAGGTTTTTGTGGCTTTTATTTCGCCTTCAACAATGGCCTCTAATTTATCGTCAAAAGTCTGGGCACTATAACCCGATTTTGCTTTTTTAAGTTCATTCTTAAAATAGTAATAGGCAAAACCATAGCCTATTAGGAAAGCACCTAACATTAAAATAAAAATTTCAACAAAGTCTTTAAAATGTAAACTAGAGAGGGTGGGTTCATTCATTAGTATTTGGTTTTACGGTAATTTCAATGCGTCTGTTTTTTTTGCGATCTGTTGCTGTTTGATTTTCTGAGAATGGTTCTTCTTCACCTTTTGAATCAGTGTGTATGCGTTGTTTGTCGATACCTTGAACTATTAAAAAAGTTTTAAAATTCTTGGCACGTTCAAGCCCAATCCAATAATTATCGCGTTCATCTCCAACACTATCGGTATGGCCAACTATATATATTTGAGTGCTGTCATTTTTATTAATATAGTTTATAAGTGCTTTGGTGTACACGTATATACTATCGGTATCTGTAAAATCTTTTTGGTTAAATCCTAAATAAATAATTTTTTTTGGGAAGGGTTTTACAGGAACTACTTTTAAAATACTGTCTTTAAGTACAGGCTTAACAATAACAGTATCTTTTACAACAATGGGAATGGGTGCCGCTTTTTCTTTTGGTAATGGCGTCTTTATTAGTTTTTCTTTTTGAGGATGTAATTCAGCATGTATCCAAGCACCAAAAAATGCCCAAATTAAAAATACAAGAAATGCCCAACCAAAATTTTTCACAGCCTAAAATTTTAAGAATTGTAAAGTTATTAAATATTAATTAAATGACGGCGTACTGAAAAGCGAAGATAGGACACAAATAATACAGATTGTTATATAATTGTTAGCTTAACTTAAAATCTGTGTAAAATACACAAATTACAAGCTCCTGACTTCGATTTTTTAACTCACCCTTTTTCAACCAATTCAATTTGGTTAAGCTTGGCTGTTGTTGTAAAAAAACCGTAGTTAATAAAAACTTTATTTTTTTCTATTTTGCTTATGGTGCCTACAGCTGTACCATCTTCTAAACGCACGCGGTCGTTGGGTTTAAATATGTAATTGGCTTTTTGTTGGGCGCGGATTTTAGCTTTTACAGAAGCTACTTTTCTTATAACAGTTACCTCCTTTAAAACCTGTTTTTCTGTGTTTTTGAGCTTCTCTTTGGTGACTTTTTCTGGTTTGACAGCAATAGGTTTATTAGTTTTAGTAGTTTTGAGTTTTACAGGTGTTGTTTTTTTAATGTGCTTGGTTTGTTCGGCAGCAGTCCAATTAAAAAAATCGGCCAAGAGTTTCTTTTTATTCTTTGTTTGAAAGAAACGGTTTAAAAGTTCGTTGACTTTACGGCCATAAGTCAGCATCTTTTGATTTTCTTCGTAAAGTACATTAAAGTCTGTCAGTTTCTGATGAATTTTTTCTTGATCATTGGCCAATAAGTCTCCTTTTTCTTTGACTTTAAGATGTTCTTTTTCTAAGTTTTCAGAATTCCTTTGTAACCTGTTGCGCTCTTTTTGGAGTTTTGAAATACTGCGGTCTAAACGGACTTTTTCGCCCGATACTTTTTTCTTGGCGCGGTTAATCAGGCTGTACGGAATGCCGTTTTTACTGGCCACTTCAAAGGTAAACGAGCTGCCAGCTTGTCCCACAAACAATTTAAAAAGGGGTTCTAAACTGCGTTCGTCAAACTGCATATTGGCATTAGTGGCAAAAGGCAATTCGTCTGCCAAAACTTTAAGATTGGCATAATGAGTGGTAATGACGCCAAAGGCATTTTTAGCATGAAATTCTTCTAAAAAAACTTCGGCCAAAGCGCCACCCAATTCGGGGTCGCTGCCAGTACCAAACTCATCTATTAAAAGCAGGGTATTGTTGTTGCTTTTACGTAAGAATTGTCGCATATTTTTAAGGCGGTAGCTGTAAGTACTCAACTGATTTTCTATAGATTGGTTATCGCCAATATCGGTTAAAACCGTATCGAAAAGATGAAATGAGCTCTTTCTGTGAACTGGTACCAACAAACCACTTTGAAACATAATTTGTAACAAACCAATTGTTTTAAGAGTAATGCTTTTGCCACCGGCATTGGGACCCGAAATAACAATAATATGTTGCTGTTGGTCTAATTTTAAGCTTTGCGGAATGGTTTTTAAACCCAATGCGTTATTTTGCTCGAAGAGTAAAGGATGGTAGGCCTCTTTATAATAGCAGGCTTTTTCGTCAGAAATAGTAGGTAAAATGGCTTTAATTTTAGAAGCGTAACCTGCTTTAGCCGCTACACAATCAATATGTGTCAAATAATTTTGGTAGGCCTCTAAATCTGTAACAAAAGGCCGCAAAGTATTGGTCAGCGCCTTTAGTATGGCAATAATTTCTTCCTTTTCTTCAAATTCTAAATTTTGCAGACGACGTGTGTGTGTTTGAGTAGCCTCAGGAGCTATAAAAGCAATACTTCCCGATTTTGAAGTTCCTAAAATAACCCCCTTTACTTTTTTGCGGTACATGGCTGTAACGGCCAATACCCGTTGGTTGTCTACCAATGATTCTTTAATCTCGTCTAAGTACCCAGAGCTGTTAGCTTTGCTCATAGCAGTATTAAAACTACCGCTAATAAGCCCTTTAATTTCTCGTATTTCTCTTCTAATGGCCTTTAATAACACCGATGCTTTGTCTAGTACCTCACCGTAATCAGAAATTTTTTCAAGTACAGTTTTAGAAATTGTTTTGTCATAGATCAGATGGCTAGAAAAGAGATAAAGTGTGGGATAGTACGCTTTGTATTTTTTAAGAAATTTAAGATGCTCGTTTGTAGTGTCAACCAGTTTTACAATTTTTAAAAAGGACGCGACATCCAAATAACTGTCTTCTATGTTAAGCAAATGGATTTCTTTGCTGATGTTGTCAAAATAATGCGAAGGCAAACGGTTGTCGCTTTCGAACGATGCCAAGTACTCATGGGTTTGTTTTAGGGTCTCAACTAAAGGTGCTTTTTTAGTAAAAGGCACTATTTTAGTTGCTAATTCTTTGCCTAGTTGGGTCACACAATAGGTTGCCACCTTGTTTAATACCAAAGGGAACTCTAAATCTTGTAATGTTTTTAAAGAGATAGCCAAATTGTTGAATTATTTTTCTTTTAGAAGTTAAAAAATAATATTTTTATCTAAAATTAAGTTGCCCTGTTGAACGGAGGCGAAATATCTAATGTTAGAGATGCTTCACTTCGTTCTGAATGACAATCAGCAAGCAAAAATAAGTTTAATATTTTAAACAGACTTAAAAAGCCATGCCTATAAATGTAAATATAAGCCCCAGCTGGCAAACCGTTTTAGAAACCGAGTTTGACAAAGACTATTTTAAAAACTTGGTAGCTTTTGTAAAATCAGAATATCAAGAACACAAGTGCTTTCCTGCGGGTAAAAATATTTTTGCGGCGTTCAACCATTGCGATTTTGATAACTTAAAAGTTGTTATAATTGGGCAAGATCCTTATCATGGACCAGGGCAAGCCAACGGCTTGTGTTTCTCGGTTAACGAAGGTGTACCGCAACCTCCTTCTTTAATTAATATCTTTAAAGAATTGCAAGCAGATGTGAAAACACCCATACCCCAAAGTGGTAATTTAGAGCGTTGGGCAGATCAAGGTGTTTTGTTACTTAACGCCACTTTAACGGTAAGAGCACATACCGCAGGATCGCATCAAAAGAAAGGCTGGGAGCTGTTTACCGATGCGGTTATTAAACACATTTCTGATAAAAAACAAGGCGTGGTCTTTTTATTGTGGGGCGGTTATGCCAAAAAGAAAGGGCAAAAAATAGACACTTTAAAACACTGCGTGCTAACCAGTGGCCATCCATCGCCTTTAAGTGCCAATCGCGGATTTTGGTTTGGCAACAAACACTTTAGTAAAACAAATGATTATTTAAAACAACGGGGTCTTGAGCCTATTATTTGGTAATTTTCTTTACAACAATTACATCCGCTTTAAGCGATGTGATTGTTGTTGTTTTTAAGATTTTTTTGGTTTGTGCAAAGCAACCACAACTTCTTTTAGTAATGCCACAAGCCGCCAATAAAAGTGAAACAAATACAAGGAGTGCTGTTTTTTGAATCAGTTTTTTCATGTAAAATACTTTTTAAATTCTAATATTAACTATCAAGACCACTAACTTCTTTTAAAATAATGACTTCTGACTTAAGCATTGTTACAGGTTCTTTTTTATGAGCTTTAGGAGTTTGCGCCAAGCCACAGCTTTGTTTGGTAGCAAAACAAGAGGTCATAAAAAGACCGAGACTTAATAGTAATACAATTTTTTGAAGGGGTTTTATCATTGTTAGTGAGAATTGGTTTATCAAAGATAGGAAAATTTTGGTATCTGATAGCTAGTATTTGGTATCAAGAAAAATTATTTTGTTCAGTATTTCTTGCGTCTTCTATTATTTTTGTTGGGTAGTTGTATAATTCTAGAATTTTAATGGCATTTCGGGTTTTAAGTTTTCCATTTTTTAATTTGTGGTCAAAAAATAATTCGTTGTTTTCAATTTGTTCACTAAAATGATATAAGGTATAATTTTCTTCTTCTAGCAAATCTGTTAGTTCAATATCGTGGGTAGAAACCAAAACTGTATGATTTTTCTTATTTAAAAATGACAAAATGGCTTTTCCTCCTGAAACACGCTCAATGGTGTTGGTGCCTTTAAAAATCTCGTCTAATACAAATAGGCAAGGAGTCTCACTTTTTGAGGCTTCAACCAATTTTTTTACAGTTAAAACTTCTTCGAGATAATAACTAGTATTGTTAAGAATATCATCCGATATCCTGATAGAAGAATAGACTTTAAAGAATGAGGCGCTATATTCTTTTGCAAAACAAATATTTAAACTTTGCGCTAAAATACTATTTAAGGCCAGTGTTCTGATAAATGTGGTTTTTCCAGACATATTAGAACCTGTCAACAACATACTATTTTTAATGAGAGTTAAATTATTAGGAATACAGTTATCTATTAAAGGATGGTAAATTTCTTTTGAAATGATTTGTTTATTTTTTACAAATATTGGTGTACATGTGTAAAGATTGCCAGATTTTAGGGATGCTGTTGAAATGGCCGAATCAATTTCGCCTATAAAACAAAATAATTCCTCAATGCTTTCTTTTTCTTTTGAGATAGAGTCAATAAAACTGAAAAATATGATAAGTTCTATGTTAAACAAAATTTTTATTTGCTCAATTAAGAACCAAAAAATAAATACAAATTCATTTTCTAAATGTTTTTCAAATCCGATAAAGTCAGATCTAAACTTGATAGATTCAATTTTTTTTATAAATGAAAAGTCGGAGTAATGTGATTTTATTTCAGAGAATTCAGCAAGTTTTCTGCCTAGCTTAAGACTTATAGATAACTGATTTACGCCATTTAAATAATAATTAACATTGCCTTTGTTTCTATAATGAAAAAACATATTTATGGTTGATATAGGCAATAAAAAAAGCATAAAAAACGGATTAAAAAATGATAAAAATATTGAAGCTATTGCCAAAAAGGATAATGAATAGATAAGCCACATTATTTTGGGCTTTTCGATTTGTTTTCCATTTATTAATTCTTCTAAGTAGTAGGAATCGTTTGAATTTAATCTAGATAATAATAATTGGCATTTAACTCTAAGGTTTTTATTTGCGTAAAAAATTTGTGTTAAAGATTCAAATTTTAATAAATTTTCAAGACTGCCAATGGTTCTGATTTTGTAGTATAAATATTGTTGACCAACTTTAGAAGATGTTCTGTCAATAAATTTAAAAATTTCATCAATATCTAAGTCAATTTTACATTTTTCAGAAATGATATGGAAGGCTTGTTTTTTATGGTTGTTGTTCTCAAAATATTTTCCAATGACGTAAAAATTGAAGTATTTTTCACTTTTGGGTCTGCCCCAATTGTCAATCAAATAATTTTTAAATTTTAATATTTTCTTTTTTCTAGAATAATTGTTTATAAGAAATACAACAATTAAAATAAAGAGTAATCCTAAAATCCAATTCATTGTACTTTTTTAAAATTATAAAACCATCTACCAGATATCTTTTTAATCCGTCAACTTATCCAATACATATTTAATCATTTTCTCAACAGCGGTGTGATAATCTTTGCTAAAAGTACCATTGGCACGGTTGGCAATAATACAATTCATTGAGCAAGCATTATGTCCTAACAATTTTGACAAGCCATAAATGGCTGAAGTTTCCATTTCTAAATTGGTTACGCGGATACCGTTGTAATTAAAACTGTCTATTTTATGATTCAAATCAGGGTCTTCTATAGCCAGACGCAACACGCGTCCTTGTGGCCCATAAAAACCACCTGCTGTAGCCGTCATCCCTAGAAACACTTGGTCTGAGTTTAATTTGGCTTCTAATTCTGCACTGTTTTTTACAATATAAGGGCGTGCTTTTCGCGGATGCCAGTTTGTGTGTTTTATAAAAGCATCTTCAATTTCGGGATGTAAAATCGAAGCACAATCGTAAGATAAAAGCATGCCGTCAAAGCCCAAACCGTATTTGGCTAAGACGTAGCTGTCAACAGGAATATCGGCTTGCAGCGAACCTGATGTTCCGATACGCACAATATTTAAGGCTGTATGTTGCTCTTTAACCTGACGGGTTTCTAAATTTATATTTACCAGAGCGTCAATTTCATTGACGACAATATCAATATTGTCGGGGCCAATGCCTGTAGATATAATGGTTATTCGTTTGCCACGATAAGTCCCTGTAATGGTTCTGAATTCGCGTTTTTGAGTTTCGAATTCTATACTGTCAAAATGTTGGGCTACTTTGGGTACACGGTCTTGATCGCCTACAAAAATGATATTTTTAGCGAGATGTTCAGGTTTTAAATTGATGTGGTAAACACTGCCATCGGGGTTTAATATTAATTCTGATTCGGCTATCGTTCTCATAATACGTCAATTATTTAGAAAAAGAAGTAAAGGTACTAATTATCCGCCAACCCGCTTAATATTGTAGTTTTTTTCTTTGAGTATTTGCATAATTTTATCGCGGTAATTGCCTTGAATGATGATGTCGCCATCTTTAACACTCCCGCCAACACCACACTTTGTTTTAAGCATTTTAGCCAACTGTTTTAAGTCGGCTTCAGCGCCTTCAAAACCCTTGATAACTGTTACGGTTTTACCACCGCGTCCTTTGTTAGAAAAATGCGCTTCGAGATACTGCTCAGAAGGACTTGACTTTTCTTCAGAAGTGTTGTCTGTAAAATGTGTGTCGGGATTGGTAGAGAATACAAAGCCGCCAAGGTCGCTTAAACTGCCTAACTTTTTTTTAGCCATTTTTAGATTTTTTAAACCGGTTAATAAGGTATAAAACCAAGGCGTATAGTTCGAAAATAAAGCCGACCTGCATAAGGGTTTTAGCTTGACTTTTATACGAAGTATATTGTATTACAATACCGATAATAAGTACCAAAATACCAAAAGAAACAATGGATATTAATTTAGAATCTTTCATACTAAAGCGTCTTTTTGTCATTTCAAAGGTAGGTTTAAGTAAAATGAATCATTTTTTCTTAAACGGAATTAAATAAGACAAGGTATAATTAAAACCAAATCCTGAATTGTTTAAAAATACCCGGTTAAACCCTGGAATGTATAAATTCTTAAAATTAGGAGGTTCTTTAGCAGATATTAAAAACTTGCTTCTAAAACTAAAGCCCAAAAACATGTTGTTAAGTATTTCGGCCTTTAAGCCAAAAACAATTTCGAACCATTTGGCGTTTAAATTGTCGAATTTTTGATGGGTGTCTGTAGAAATTTCCTCAAAAAACGGATGGGTATTTATAGTGTAATTTAATAATTCTTGGCTAAAATTACTATAAGCCACACGTGCGCCAAAATAAATCATATTGTCCATGCCCAACCAGTTTTTATAAGAATTATAGTCAACACCAGCTTTTATATAATTTCCTGAGGTGTTAAACTGCATATAATCTACCTTGGTTAAATTATCGGTATTACCTACTTCGGCTGCAATAAATAATTTATATGTCAAACGGTAATCGGCAGTAATTTCATAACTTTTTCTGTTGGGTGTAACCCTATTTTGAAGTGGGCCGTACAAATCTACGCCAATGCGCAAACCATATTTGTGCTTAATAATTAAAGAGTCTTGCGCTTGTGCAGATAGGGCTAAAGCCGATAGTGCTAAAAAAAGACTAATGTAATATTTTAACATGGGCTTGGCTTTCATTATCTACGTTTTGAGGTGTTTCTATGGTTTCAATTAATTGAATCCAATTATTGGTATCGTCTGTTACGCTTACGCTGATGTTTTTAAAAGTGGTTTTAAATCCGCATGAGCGCGACACGAAAATAGGTTCTCGTGTATAGCTGATACTTATGGTGTCTGAATTGGCTAGAACTTCGTCAGTACTGTTTAAAGTAAGTACGTATTTGGTGATATCTTGATTGATATTAAGCGGAAACAAAATAGAATCGCCAGTAGGGAAGTTGTTTATATAAATACTGTCAATATCAATATTTTTAATTTGCAGATTTGTTATTTTTTTAAGGATTGTGGCATCCGTGATGTCATAAAATCGGACGATGAGGTTTGGGGTGATGGGGTCAATGCAAATATCATCTTTTTCACATCCGTAAAGACTTAAGATAAGGATTATAAAAAGGGTAATTTTTTTCATCTACAAATTATTTACGCTCTAAAAGTACAACATTTTCTACATGATGCGTTTGCGGAAACATATCTACTGCTTGAGATAAACTGATGGTGTAATGCTCTTTTAACAGATTTAGATCGCGTGCCTGTGTGGCACTGTTACAGCTGACGTATACAATTTTTGGTGACAGAATTTTTAACAACTGATTGACCACATTTTTGTGCATGCCTTCTCTTGGCGGATCGGTTATAATAACATCTGGTTTGCCGTTTTTAGCAATAAAAGCATCCGTAAAAATCTTGGCCATATCCCCTACAAAAAACGACGTATTGGTAATATTATTTTTTTGCGCGTTTTTTTGCGCATCCAGAATAGCTTCGGGAATACTCTCAATACCCACCACATGTTTGGCAAATTTAGAGATAAAAAGAGCAATAGTGCCTGTGCCTGTATAAAGATCGTACACCAATTCTTTTCCAGTTAAGCCAGCAAACTGGCGGGTTATTTTATACAACTGGTAAGCTTGCGCTGAATTTGTTTGGTAAAAAGATTTGGCATTGATGCTGAATTTTAAACCCTCCATTTCTTCAAAAATATGATTTTTTCCTTTGTAAAGGATAACTTTTTGATCGTAAATACTGTCGTTTCCTTTGCTGTTTATCACGTATTGTAAAGAGCTTATTTGGCTAAAATTAGCAGTCAAATAATCTAAAACCAGCTTTATTTTTACAGTGTCATTTTTTGTAAACTGAATAACCACCATAATTTCTCCTGTAGAGGAGGTTCTAAGCATCATGGTACGTAACAAACCTGTTTGTTGACGCGGATTAAAAAACGAAATATCATTTACTTTTGCAAATTCCTTTACGCCATTCCTGATGGCGTTAGAAGGGTCTTCTTGTAAGTGACATTCGGTTATATCAATAATTTTATCCCACATACCAGGTTTGTGAAATCCACAAGCGCGGCGGTCAATTTGAGTTTCTGTATCGGCAATTTCTTCTTGGGTTAACCATCTTGAGTCTGAAAAAGAGAACTCCATTTTATTGCGGTACATGTATTGTTTTTCACTTTTCAGAATAGGGATGTATTTTTTGATGTCTAAATGTCCAATACGCTCCAGATTCTGTTTTACTTCATTTTGTTTGTAAAACAATTGTTCATCATATTTCATGTGTTGCCATTTGCAACCACCGCACAAACCAAAATGTTCGCAAATAGGTTGGCAACGCTTTTCTGATAATTTATGAAATTTAATGGCCTGACCTTCGTAATAAGCTTTGCGTTTTTTTGTGGTTTGTATGTCAACAATATCGCCAGGAATGGCATTGGTTAGAAAGATTACTTTGCCGTCTGGGGCTTTGGCAATACTCTTGCCTTTAGCACCAGCATCAATTACCTCAATATCTGTAAATACAGGTCTTATTTTTTTTCTTGCCATGGCGCAAAAATACGGTTTTATTAGTGAAACTCTATTTTGAAAAGCCACAATAAGTGGCGTATTCGAAATAGTAAGTTGAACTAATCCCGCTTTTCAGCGGGATAGAGTTCTACCCTGAGGTATTTGTATAGTCCTGAAACAGGTTGACTAAATATTCATAAAAAAAGCATCCCAATTTGAGGGATGCTTTAAACTTATAGTTTACACAAACTATTTGATAGTGCTCTTTATATAAGCGGCTAACGCATTTAAGTCAGCATCAGACATTTGTTTGGTAATGGCTTGCACATTGGCAGCCATAACGGCAGCCATAGCAGGATCTACAATAGCAGTATTCTCGCCTTTAAAAAACTTTAAGAAATCGCCTTCTTTTTCTTTGTATGTTGTGGCGATAGTTTGAACTGCTGGACCAACTAATTTGGTATCTACATTATGACATGTGGTACACGTTTTACTTGTAAATAAAGCTTTTCCAACGGCAACCAAATCAACTTGAGGTTCTGTTTTAGTTTCAACCTTTTTAGGTTGTTCTACTTTTTTAGTTTTATCTTGGCAAGAGAATAAAATAGAGATAGCCAAAATAAGCGTTAAGGACAATGTAATTTTTTTCATTTAAATATATTTTCAAAAGTTAAGCCGCAAAATTATAATTTAAAATGAAATAACCCGAAAATAATATTACAAAATTTAAGGCTAAATAAAGCTGGAAAAATTATGTATTTTTGCACACTTAAGAATGCTCTATATGTTAAATAGAATTAAAATAGTAAAGCAACGTTTCGATGAGGTTTCAGATCTGATTATCCAGCCAGATATTATTACAGATCAAAAACGCTATGTGAAGCTCAATAAAGAATATAAAGACCTAGGGCAGATTGTTGAAAAAGGAAAGATCTACGAATCGTATTTAAATTCTATTGAAGAGGCCAAAGAAATTATTGCCGATAATTC
This sequence comes from Flavobacteriaceae bacterium, assembly GCA_021647405.1. Lineage (GTDB taxonomy): Bacteria > Bacteroidota > Bacteroidia > Flavobacteriales > Flavobacteriaceae > CG1-02-35-72. The sequence continues at coordinate 4,594 of JAKIUU010000030.1, read as the reverse complement.
TGATGCCGAAATGGTGGAAATGGCAAAAATGGAGATGGGTGAAGTTTCAGAAAAGATACCACGCATTGAAGAGGAGATTAAAATGATGCTGATTCCCAAAGATCCTGAGGATGGTAAAAATGTGGTTATGGAAATTCGTGCAGGTACAGGTGGGGATGAAGCCAGTATTTTTGCAGGAGATTTATATAGAATGTACACCAAATACTGTTCTGATAAGAAATGGAAAGTTGAGGTGGTAGATTTAAACGAAGGCACTTCGGGAGGTTTTAAAGAAATTATTTTGAATATTTCTGGTAACGAAGTGTATGGCAATTTGAAATTTGAATCGGGTGTGCACCGTGTACAACGCGTACCTCAAACCGAAACGCAAGGGCGTGTTCATACATCGGCAGCTACTGTGATGGTTTTGCCTGAAGCCGAAGAATTTGATGTTGAAATAAATATGAAGGAAGTGCGAAAAGATTTGTTTTGTTCTTCGGGTCCTGGTGGACAATCGGTTAATACAACCTATTCTGCGGTGCGTTTAACACACCTTCCAACAGGATTGGTAGCCCAATGTCAAGACCAAAAATCGCAACACAAAAATTTTGACAAGGCACTTAAAGTATTGCGTTCACGCTTATATGAGTTAGAATTGTCTAAAAAATTGGCTGCTGATTCTGCCAAAAGAAAAACCATGGTGGCAAGTGGCGATAGGTCTGCTAAAATTAGAACCTATAATTATCCACAAGGACGGGTAACCGAGCATAGAATTGGTTTGACTTTGTACGATTTGAGTAATATTGTTAATGGCGATTTACACAAGATAGTTGAAGAACTTAAAATTGCCGAGAATACCGAAAAGTTAAAAGAATCGGATGATGTGCTGTAATTAACAAGGTTATTTTAAAATAAAGACATAAAAAAACCCGAGCCATTTGGCTCGGGTTTTTTATTAGCAAGATATACGTTAATTATTTGTTTATTTTATCTACAATGACTTTAAAAGCTTCTGGGTGGTTCATTGCCAAATCGGCAAGAACTTTGCGATTTAAGGCGATGTTATTGGCTTTTATTTTTCCCATAAACTGAGAATAAGACAGTCCATATTGACGTGCGCCGGCATTAATACGTGTAATCCATAAGCCTCTAAAATTTCTTTTATTGTTCTTACGATCTCTATACGCATAACACATTGCTTTTTCTACAGCGTTTTTAGCTACTGTATAAACATTTTTACGTCTTCCAAAGTATCCTTTGGCTTGTTTGATTATTTTTTTTCTTCGCGCTCTTGAAGCGACTGAGTTTACTGATCTAGGCATAGTTTTTTAAGTTTTTTTGAATTGGGCAGATTTTCATCATTTTTTAAGCACCAATACAGGGTTACTAATTAATTTACCAAATAAGCCGCAGGGCTTATTTTAAAGCTAATTGTTTTAAAATGTTAGATCTGTCTGCTTTATGCACCAATCCAGCATGGGTTAATTTTAGCTTTCTCTTCTTGCTTTTTTTAGTCAAAATATGACTTTTAAAAGCGTGCTTTCTTTTAATTTTTCCAGTACCTGTAAGCTTAAATCGCTTTTTGGCACTAGATTTTGTTTTCATTTTAGGCATCTTTCTTCTCTTTTATCTTGCTTTTATTTTTGTACTTTATTTTTTCTTTTTGGGCGCAATAAACATAATCATGCGTTTGCCCTCTAGTTTTGGCATCTGTTCTACTTTGCCGTATTCTTCAAGTTCTTGAGCCAACCTTAAAAGTAAAATTTGCCCTTGGTCTTTGTATATAATAGAACGTCCTTTAAAAAACACATAAGCTTTTAATTTGGCACCTTCGCTTAAAAACTTAATAGCGTGTTTCTTTTTAAACTCATAATCGTGGTCATCTGTTTGAGGACCAAAACGAATTTCTTTTATAATTACTTTAGTCGCTTTAGATTTTAAGATTTTCTCGCGTTTCTTTTGTTCAAAGAGGAATTTTTTATATTCCATTACTTTACAAACGGGCGGTGCGGCGTTGGGTGATATTTCAACCAAATCTAAACCTTGATTGTCGGCAATTTCTAAAGCTTCTTTTATAGGATAAACACCGATTTCGACGTTGTCTCCAACCAAACGAACTTCATCAGAAAGAATCTTATTATTGATTCTGTGCTGATCTTCTTTAATGACGCGCCAAGGTCTTCTAACACCTCTTTTTCTTCTAATTGCTATAGTTACTAAAATTTAAAATTAATAATCAAATTGTTTTAAAGTACTTGCAATAGCTTCTTTTATTATTGTATCAAAGCTATCAATACTGAGCTCTCCTAAATCTTCACCACCGTGTTTTCTAACAGTTATAGTATTGTTTTGCAATTCTTTATCGCCTATAATAATCATAAAAGGTATTTTACTCATCTCGGCATCTCTAATCTTTCGACCTACCTTTTCATTCCTATGATCTACGAGGGCGCGAATTTCGGAATTTTCTAGTGATTTTAAAACTTTTTTCGTATATATTTCATATTTCTCACTTACAGGTAATAAAATAACCTGATCTGGGGTTAGCCAAAGCGGGAAGTTGCCACCAGTATGTTCTAATAAAAGGGCAATAAATCGTTCCATAGATCCAAAGGGTGCACGGTGAATCATAATGGGTCTATGTAATTGGTTGTCAGCTCCTTTATAGGTTAAATCAAAGCGTTCAGGCAGATTGTAATCTACTTGTATTGTACCCAGTTGCCAAGTTCTGCCCAAGGCATCTTTAACCATGAAGTCTAATTTAGGACCGTAAAAGGCGGCTTCGCCACTTTCTATCACATAATTTAATCCTTTGTCTTTGGCAGCATTAATAATAGCTTGCTCTGCTTTTTCCCAATTTTTTGTATCACCTATATACTTATCAGGATTATCTAGGTCTCTTACAGATACTTGTGCTGTGTAATTATCGAACCCTAAAGATTCTAATACATATAATGATAAATCTATCACATTTTTGAACTCTTGGTCTAATTGTTCAGGTGTGCAAAAAATATGTGCATCGTCTTGCGTAAACCCTCTTACGCGTGTTAAACCATGTAGTTCACCACTTTGTTCATAACGGTAAACGGTGCCGAATTCAGAAAATCGTTTGGGTAATTCTTTATAAGAGTAGGGTTTGTTATTATATATTTCACAATGATGTGGACAGTTCATAGGTTTTAACAAGAACTCTTCGTCATCTTTAGGTGTGTGAATGGGTTGAAAACTATCGGCACCATATTTTTCATAATGCCCAGAAGTGACATATAATTCCTTCTGACCAATATGTGGTGTCATGACCATTTCGTAACCTGCTTTTTTCTGAACTTTCGATAAAAAATCTTCAAGACGCTTTCTTAAAGCGGCTCCTTTTGGTAACCACAAAGGCAAACCTTGACCAACTTTAGCTGAAAAGGCAAACAATTCCATTTCCTTGCCTAATTTTCTGTGATCGCGTTTTTTGGCTTCTTCTAAAAGTTCTAAATAAGCTTTAAGGTCTTTTTGCTTGGGGAATGATGCACCGTAAACACGTGTTAATTGCTTGTTTTTTTCATCACCTCTCCAATAAGCGCCAGCAACGCTCATCACTTTAATGGCTTTTATAATACCTGTATTGGGTATATGACCACCACGGCATAAATCGGTAAAATCGGCATGATCACAAAAAGTGATGTCGCCATCATTAAGATTCTCTATAAGTTCTACCTTAAATTCATTACCCTGATCTTCGTAGTATTTAAGCGCCTCTTTTTTAGAAACAGACCGCATGCTAAAAGTAAATTTCTGACGGGCGAATTCTAAAAATTGTTTTTCAATTTTCTCAAAATCGCTTTCGCCGATGGTTTCATCGCCAAAATCAACATCATAATAAAAACCATTTGCTATGGCTGGGCCTATAGTCAGTTTTGCATTTGGATAAAAATGTAAAATAGATTGTGCCAAGACATGCGCAGACGAATGCCAAAAGGCTTTTTTACCCGCATCGTCATTCCAAGTGTACAAAATCAAACTGCCATCAGATGTTAACGGAGTCGATGTTTCTACTATAGTATCATTAAATTTAGCCGAAATAACATTTCTGGCAAATCCTTCACTTATCTGTTTGGCAATATCAAAAGCAGTGCTGTTTTTTTCTACTCTTTTAACAGACCCATCTGGCAAGGTAATAGCAATCATATTATATATTGTATTAAATAAGGCGCAAAGATATCAGAAAACAACATCTTTTACAATGTAATTCCAACCAATTTAAAAGTATGCGAAAAAGCCCAAAATATATAAGACTGGAATGCGTATCAATTTTTCTTTTAACGATACGTCAGAAGTTACTCTTAAAGCATGCCATTTTTTAGGATAGTATCACATGTATATTCTGTTTTATAAGAGATTTCATGTAATTAATGTATTGATATTTATATAGATAAATACATATTTAAAAAAATTATAAATTTTTTAATAAAAAATCATTGTCATTATAAAATGTAATTCTATATTTGCACCCGCTTAGCGCGATATGGTCAAGATTTGATTATTTTATTTAGATACGCGCTTAGGCATAAAGTTCATTGACAACACAAAATTGACAGCGTAAAAAAAGAATTAAGTTAAATTACAA
>JAKIUU010000050.1 GCA_021647405.1 Flavobacteriaceae bacterium | reverse complement strand
CACTGAGCGGAGTCGAAGTGGGAGACGAAGTGGGAGTCGAAGAGCAAAAAAAAATAATAAAGAATGGGAAGGAACTCATATCCCGCAAAGAAGCTATATTAAAAACAGGTAAATATGCGGCTTATACAGCTTTGGCTACCTTTATTATACTCAATCCCAAAAATGCACAAGCACAATCGGTACCAAGCGATCCGGGGTGGTAAAAAAAGTATAAATTACAATTTTCATGAACTTTTAAGTGTCGTAATTATATAATAACCTGATTTTGATGTAAAAAAACAAGTTGTATGCAGAAAATCAGCAAGTTACGTCATTGCGATGAATGAAGCAAAGCGAAAAGAAGAAGCAATCTCATTTTTATAAAAAGATTGCTTCAAATTAGGACACTACGTTTATAATTTTCGCAATGACATTTTGATTTTCAACTATTTAAAGTAAATTCTTAGGTCGAACTCAAGTTAATAGTAATTTGTATCACTAGCTTTTATGAGCGTTTTTCATAAAATATGAAGGTAAAACACCTGTATAATTTTTAAACGCCTCATTAAAAGATACCTTATTATTAAAACCGACTTCCTTAGAAATGGCTTCAAGGGTAATTTTTTTGAATTCTTCTGAAGAGAGCATACGCACAGCTTCTCTTATTCTTAAATTGTTTATATGCGAATTAAAATTCTTTTTAAGAATCATATTAATAGCTTTAGAGAGATAAGTTCTGTTTGTGTTTAAATGATGGGCAACGTCGTTTATTGAGATGTTGTGATTTAAAAAGAATTTGTCCTTTCCTAAAAACCGCTCAAAATTAGTAACCAATTCAATTTGTTCTTTTGTAATAGCTTTAGAATATTTATCTGACACTTTAGGGTGTTTATTTTCAATATTAAAAGTATTTTGGGATGCGATTTCTAAATTTTTATCTACTAATTTTAAATGGGCTTTATTTAACTTTGAATAATAACTAAGTATTATTGTTATAAATATAAAAGAAGACAGTATTATTATCAGTAAATAATTATTCCTTGTTTTTAACTGATTTTTTTTGGCTGCTATTTTTTGATATTTGTGTTCCTCAAAAGTTTGTATGCGTTTTATTGATTGCGATGCATTGTCTAATGAATCTTTAAGCTTAGAATATAAATTGAGGTATGTATAGGCCTTTTTATAGTTCTTAGTTTTATTAGATATTTTGTAAAGTGATTTATAGATTGTCAGAAGATTTTCTTTTGAAATATTTTTATTGTCATTAAATGTATTAAGGGCTTTTTTTGTGTAAAAAAGACTGCTGTCAACCTTCCCCTTTTTTAAAAATAATTCTGATTTGAGATTGTAAAGTTGAATTAACTCATCAGTCATGTTTTTTTTTAAACAATAGCTAAGGCTTTTTTTATAGTAATAAGAAGCCAAGCTGTCTTTGCCAATATTTAAATAACATTTTGACAGTTGTAGCTCATTATAACCAAGGGCTATTGCATATCTGGGGCTCGTACGGTCTTTTGTAATTGTTTTCAAGGCCTCATTAAAGTATTTTAAAGCTTTAAAATACTTATGACGCTTCATTTCAATTAAGCCTAAATTATTTAATATAACTTCATTACGCCAAAACTTCCATTCGTCTTTATCGCCCTTTTTGTCTAATATTTCCTGATAAATTTTTTCAGCTTTATCATATAGTTTGGCACTATAATATAAATCGGCAGTAGCGTGTAAGATGGCAACCAACTGCTTTTTGTTATTGCTTTTTTCGTAAATATCTTTAGCTTCTATCAATGTGACCAATAACGAATCATGAAGCTTCCTTTCTTTAAATATAACGATTTTAGTATCTAATATATGCCCCAACAAAATGTTATAATCTTTTTTTTTGGCTATACCATAGGCTTCATTTAAGTATGGGATGTTATTTTTAGTTTGGAGTTGTCCATAACCAATTAGTGTATAAACATATTGTTTTGAATTCTTATTTTTTGAAGTAATTTTAATTATTTTTTCGAGTTGTTTTATAAGATAAGTTGTATCTCGTGTATGAATAATATCTCTAATAATAACTTTTAAAGAATCAAATTTTACACCATTTTTTATCAGTGAAGTTACTCTATTATCTATATTATAATTAGTTTGAGCGGTTGTTTTTAGAGGCACAAAAAACAGCGAGGTAATGACAAATAAAACCAATAAGTTTAGGGGTTTTAATAAAGTTTTCAATTTTTTTTTGAGTTCAAATTTAATCAGATAACAGCTTGTTGTTATTATTTAGATATTTCAAAAATACAAATAATTTAAAAAACATATAAAGATTTACCAATCTTTATATATTTTTATTTTTTATCCCCTAATGTCTTTTTAAATTTGTATCAATAACGTGTAAAGAGGTTTAATCCAAATAGCCGTCTTTAGTTATTGAATTGTTTTTGTTATTTAATCCTCCTTCGCGTTCCGCTTCGGCGGACGAGAAGACTAGGTTTAATTCCCCGACCCTCTGGGTCGGAAATTATGATGTTTGCGTAGCAAACTCCATTTAATACCTCGTATGCTTGCGTCGAGGAAGTTTATTATAAAAAACATAGACACATGCTTCCCCAAATGTTCTATGGTTTTAGTTTATACTATAAACCATTGTAAAAAAATGAGCATACACTTCCATTTAAAAGCTAATTATAATAGGGTATTCTGTGCTCATAATTATGCTTTATACAATTGTTTTAAGTACAGCAAAAAAAATAAATTTTATAACCCACCTGTAAAGGTTAAAACTTTTAATCATGAAAAAAAGTAAATTTAAAAGCCGTTTATTCTTATTAATAGGCCTTTGTGCCTTTTTAAATTTAAAAGCACAAAATAATGCCCTTAAGGCAGCAGCAACTTCGTCATATACATCAACGGGAGTAACAAGTGCCACGGTAGGCACGGCTTATACTTATGCTTTAACCACCAATACCAATGCGGCCAATGTAGTAAGCGCTACAACCCTGCCTTCTTGGCTAACTTTAGAGCAAGTAAGTACCTTAGCAGGTAGCGGTACAGCTGGTTTTGCTGATGGTACAGGCAGCGCGGCACAATTCAGTAGTCCTAATGGTATCGCTATAGATGCATCGGGAACTATGTATGTGGCAGATTACGGCAATCACCGCATCCGTAAAATCACCCCGGCAGGTGTGGTAACAACCTTAGCGGGTAGTGGCGTAGCTGGTTTTGCCGATGGTACGGGCACTGCAGCACAATTTAATACGCCTTATGGTGTGGCTATAGATGCTTCGGGCAATGTGTATGTAGCAGATACTGGTAATAACCGCATTCGTAAAATTATCGTTTCAACAGGAGCGGTTACAACTCTAGCGGGTAGTGGTGTGGCTGGTTTTCTCAACGGTATAGGAATCGGAGCAAAATTCAGTGGCCCTGATGGCGTAGCGGTAGATGCTTTGGGCACTGTGTATGTAGCAGATACTGGTAATCAGCGCATTCGTAAAATCATTGTTTCAACAGGAGCAGTAACAACCCTAGCGGGTAGTGGCGTGGCTGGTTTTGCCAACGGTACGGGTATCGGAGCACAATTCACTAATCCTCGTGGTATAGCCGTAGATGCTTCGGGCACTGTATATGTGGCAGATACCGATAATCAACGTATTCGTAAAATCACTGTTTCGACAGGAGCAGTAACAACCCTAGCGGGTAGTAGTACATCTGGTTTTGCCGATGGTACAGGTACTGCAGCACAATTTTATTATCCCATAGGTATCGTTGTAGATGCTTCGGGCAATGTGTATATAGGAGATCACCAGAATCAGCGCATCCGTAAAATCACTGCGGCAGGTGCGGTAACAACTTTGGCGGGTAGTGGAACAGTTGGTTTTGCCAACGGTACGGGCAGTTCGGCAAAATTTAATACGCCTCATGGCTTAGCTATAGATGCTTCGGGCACGCTCTATGTGGCAGATGCCGGCAATAACCGCATCCGTAAGATTAACATGCACGATTTTAATATAACAGGCACACCCACCACCCTAAATGTGGGCACTAACAGTGTAAGTCTAAGCCTTACCGATGGCAATAACACGCCGGTAACGCAAAGCTTTACCATTACGGTAGCCTCTACTGCCTCGTCATATACATCAACGGCAGTAACAAGTGCCACGGTAGGTACAGCTTATACTTATGCTTTAACCACCAATGCCAATGCGGCCAATGTAGTAACAGCTACAACCCTGCCTTCTTGGTTAAGCTTAGAGCAAGTAAGTACGCTTGCGGGTAGCGATACAGCCGGTTTTGCTGATGGTACAGGCAGCGCGGCACAATTCAATACGCCTAATGGTATCGCTATAGATGCTTCGGGCAATATGTATGTGGCAGATTACGGCAATCACCGCATCCGTAAAATCACCGCGTCAGGTGTGGTAACAACACTGGCGGGTAGTGGCGTAGCTGGTTTTGCCGATGGTACGGGCACTGCAGCACAATTTAATACGCCTTATGGTGTGGCTATAGATGCTTCGGGCACTCTGTATGTAGCAGATACTGGTAATAACCGCATTC
>JAKIUU010000005.1 GCA_021647405.1 Flavobacteriaceae bacterium | reverse complement strand
ACATACAACACCTATTTTATCGCGTTCTTCTTTAAAATGATTTCTGCACGATTCTTCGCTATCAAAATGAGCTGTAAAACTAAATATATTCATATCTTTATTTTCTCTAAAGATAAGCATTAATTATCAATTATTAGTGTTTGCGGACATACAATATTTATTTTTTTACTTTTAACCAGAGGAATTTTTAATAACCTCTTAATTAACAGTTTAATTCTTCTTTAAAGATACACATAATTAAAGGTGAAAAAACTAGCGATTTTAGGTAATTTTCAATCTAGCAATTTCGCCAGTTTTCTAGCGAAAACCCTTGCTTTTTGTACTTTTTTAAAATCTTTATAAATAGATTTTTCACTTGTTATCCCTTAATTATAAGGAGGTTTGTTAAAGTTTTAATCAAAAAAAAACTTTTCTTTTTATTATAATTAAAATCTCATTTTTAAGTTAATTACTTAAAACTAACATTTACAAAAACGCAGATACTGAAGCTTCTATAAAAAATATCATTATAGAAAATCTTCTAAAGTAGAATGTTTATTGGAAAAGAAGAAGTATGTAGTTATACCTTAAAAAAATCTCAACTATTACAGAGATTAAGACACTTCTTTTTGATGCAACAACCTTGTCAACTGTATTGACAAATCCAACAATATTATTTTGGCATTGCCATTGCGTTCTATATGGTAGCTGGCTGTTTCAATGGCTTTTACAATACCTAAAATATTGGCATGATTTACAAAAGGCGCAAACTTTTTAAGTGAAAAATTAGCTGTTTTGGGTTGTAAATACACCAAAGCATCCGATTTGTAATTTTGCAATAAAGCCTGTCTAAAAAACGACAAACAGTAATCTAAAAACTGTTTTTGGGTTTCTCTGCCTGCACTTGCAATGGCAGTACTCCACGCAATTAAATCGTTTATAACCGCGGCATTTCCTTTGGCTTTAAAAGCGCTGCGAATCCATAAAATAAACCAGTCTTCAAACACATTGTCTTTGCTGTCTTGGCTAACAAGTTGGCAGGCTTTGTTCCAATTTCCTTGGGCTTGCACTGCTATTTGATGGGCTTCTTGTGCCGATTTGGCAAAGCTATCCTGAAGGGCTTTACTGATAATTGTTTCGGGCAAAGCTAAAAACCGAAGCGTTTGACAACGCGAAGTGATGGTTTTTAAAAGCAGGTCTTCGTTTTCGGTTATCAGAATTAAAACAGTATTTTTTGGTGGCTCTTCAATAAGTTTAAGCAACTTATTGGCGGCCGATGTATTCATTTTTTCGGCCATCCACACAATCAGAACTTTAAACTGACCTTCGTAAGCTTTTAAACTTATTTTTTTTAAAATGCTGTGCGCCTCATCAACACCAATCTGACCTTGTTTTTTTTCAACACCCAAAAAATGCAGCCACTCAAACACATTCCGATACGGATTTTCGAGTACAAATTGCCGCCATTCGTCTATAAACAAATCGCTTATGGGTTTCGATTTAACCTTATCGGTCGTGGTAACCGGAAAAGCAAAGTGTAAATCGGGGTGCACCAATTTGTCAAATTTTAAACTGGCCGATGGATTTTCTGTCCATGCACCATTTTTATCAGAAAAACACAACAACTGTTTGGCATAAGCCAAAGCCATGGGTAAAGCGCCCGTGCCTTGTGGCGCCACAAACAATTGCGCATGCGGAATACGCCCTTTTTTAAGGCTGGATAAAAGGTGTTTTTTTATATGTTGGTGTCCTATTATCGAATCGAAATGCATACCACAAAGATTAAAAAAATAAACACAATTAAACACTAAACTTAGTAGATTTGCCAAAATAATTAGCCAAAAATATCAAATGGTCATCATAAGCCTACAGCGTAAAAAATGTATTGGATGCAATTACTGTGTAGAATTAGCGCCTAAAGAGTTTAGGATGTCGAAAAAAGACGGCAAAGCTGTCTTGCTAAAATCGCAAGATAAAAAAGGTTTTTTTACATTAAAATCGGCTGACCACAGTATTTTTGAAGAAGTTAAAAAAGCATCCGAAGCCTGTCCGGTTAAGATTATTGCGGTTAAAGAAACTTAATATGTGGGCTTCTAAAGCTTTTTAAAAGATTGTAGTATCTTTACAAATTAGAAGAATTTAAAAAAAACCAAAACGGGGCTAATTATTTTAGTCACCGCTAAAGATAAAGATTAATATGGGTTGTGGTACATGTACTACGCAAGAAGAGGGGCAACCAAGAGGTTGCAAAAGTAACGGCTCTTGCACAACAGACAGTTGTAATAAATTAAGTGTTTTTGATTGGCTGTCAAATATGACTTTGCCAAGTCATCAAAAGCCCTTTAATATAGCCGAAGTTCGTTTTAAAAACGGGCGCAAACACTTTTTTAAAAACACCAAAGATTTGAGCCTTTCTATTGGCGATGTTATTGCTGTAGAAGCCTCTCCTGGTCATGATGTGGGGGTTATTTCCCTTACCGGGGAGTTGGTTAAAATCCAACTTAAAAAGAAAAACCTCACACCCGACCACGAAGATATCAAACAGATTTACAGAAAAGCTTCAGAAAGGGATATTAAAATTTGGCAAGCTTCAAGAGACAAAGAACTCGAAGTTCAAAGAAAATCAAGACTCATCGTTTTAAGATTGGGCTTAAAAATGAAATTATCGGATATCGAATTCCAAGGCGATGGCTCTAAAGCTACCTTTTATTACACAGCAGACGAACGTGTAGATTTTAGAATGCTTATTCGCGAACTGGCCTCAACATTTAACATCCGAATAGAAATGCGCCAAGTGGGGTTACGCCAAGAAGCCGCACGTTTGGGCGGAGTAGGATCTTGTGGGCGCGAATTGTGTTGCTCTACTTGGTTAACCGATTTTAGATCGGTAAGCACATCGGCAGCGCGCTACCAACACCTGTCCTTAAATCCACAAAAACTGGCCGGACAATGTGGTAAATTAAAGTGTTGTTTAAATTACGAATTGGATACTTATATTGAAGCTTTAAGGAAATTTCCGAGAACAGATACCGTTTTAAATACCGAAAGTGGCATTGCTTTATTCCAAAAAATGGATATTTTTAAAGGTTTATTATGGTATGCTTATAAAGACAATCCCATTAATTGGCACGCCATACCGGCCGAACATGCCAACGAAATTATTGCCGCAAACAAAGAAGGTAAAAAGGGCAATAGTCTGGAAGATTACACCTTAGATGCTGTTAATGATGCCATAAGTTTTACAGATGCCGTAGGTCAAGAAAGTTTAACCCGATTTGACAAGCCTAAAAAAAGGCGTCATAAAAAACGCAGAAACAGAAAACACAGAAATAATGCTAGGTAGGTGGTCTTTTATAGGGGTGTTGTTGCTTTTTTTTTCGTGTTCTAAAGAGGCCTTTTTTAGCAAATATCAAAATATTGAAAACAACAAATGGGGCTTGGCTACACCTGTTAAATTTTCGGTAAACATAACTGATACCCTAAGACCTCGGGCCGTTTTTATTAACATAAGAAATACAAATCAGTACGCTTACAGAAATCTTTTTTTGGTTGTTACCCAATCTTTCAACAATACTATTACACAAATAGACACGTTAGAATATGAAATGGCTGATGTAACAGGAAAATGGCTGGGGACTGGCTTTACAGATGTAAAAGAAAACAAACTCATTTTAAAAACCAATTATGTGTTTTCTAAAAAAGGCACCTATACTTTTAGCATAGTCCATGCCGTACGTAAAAATGGCCATGTTTATGGCGATGATTATTTGGAAGGTATTTCTGACGTAGGTCTCAGCATTGAAAATCAATAAAACACAATACAGCTTATTTAATGGCTAAAAAGAAAAAAACAAAAGCAACAATTTTTAAAAAATACAACCGCATTATCTGGGTTGGATTTGGGGGTGGCGTATTGTCCGTAATTTTACTCTTTTCATTAGCCGCATTAGGCTTTTTTGGCCCCTTACCAACATTTGAAGAATTAGAAAACCCTGAAAACAACTTGGCTACCGAAGTTATCTCCATCGACGGCAAAACCTTAGGCAAATATTATCACGAAAACAGAACCCCTGTTAATTTTAGAGACCTCCCAAAAAACCTTGTACAAGCTTTAATTGCTACAGAAGACGAACGTTTTTACGAACACTCTGGTATTGATGTCAGAGGTACGGCCAGAGCTGTAATAAAACTCGGAAAAGGAGGCGGTGCCAGCACCATTACACAGCAATTGGCCAAAATGTTGTTTACCAAACGGGCCTCGGGAAATATTTTTAAACGTGTTATCCAAAAAGCCAAAGAATGGGTTATCGCCATTCAGTTAGAACGCCAATATACCAAGCACGAAATAATAACGATGTATCTAAATAAGTACGACTTTTTAAATTTGGCTGTTGGCATCCGTTCTGCTTCAAGAATTTATTTTGGTAAAGAGCCTAAAAATTTAAATATTGAAGAAGCGGCGATGCTTGTAGGGATGCTAAAAAATGCCTCTTATTTTAATCCATTGCGCAGACCCAAAAAAGTACAAAAAAGAAGAAATACGGTTCTCAATCAAATGTTGCGCAATAAATTTATCACTAAAAAAGAACGCGATTCGTTAAGTAAAATAACCCTAACTCTTGATTTGCACCGCGAAGACACCAATGATGGAACGGCCACATATTTTAGAGAATACATGCGCGATTTTATGAAACGATGGGTTAAAACCCATAAAAAACCCGATGGCTCAAAATACAATATTTACCGCGATGGCTTAAAAATTTATGTCACATTAGATTCAAGAATGCAACGCTATGCCGAAAAAGCTGTCAACCGCCATATGGCCAATTTGCAAAAAGCCTTTTTTAAACAACAAAAAGAAAATGCGTTTGCCCCTTTTGTTTATGTGCCGTCTAAAGCCTTAAAAAAGGCCATAAAACAAGAGATTGATACAGCCCAATTAAGAGTTATGAAAGAGCTTGAAGACTCTACTTTTGTAGCTTCAACCGAGCGTATTTTAAAAACAACCATGCGCCGATCTGGCCGTTATAAACGGATGAAGAAATCAAAAGCTTCTGAGGCCGAAATAGACAGTGCTTTTAATGCCAAACGCCCCATGCACGTTTTTTCTTGGCAAGGAGAAAAAGACACCATTATGAGTCCTTTAGACTCCATTCGTTATTACAAATACTTTTTACAAACAGGTGTTTTGAGTGTTGAACCACAAACAGGTCATGTAAAAGTTTGGGTAGGCGGCATCAATTATAAATATTTTAAGTACGACCACGCCAAACAAGGACGCCGGCAAGTGGGCTCTACTTTTAAACCTTTTGTTTATGCCACTGTTATCAATCAATTAAAAATATCGCCTTGCGAAAAATATCCCAATATCCCTTACACCATTCCGGCCGGCACTTTTGGTATTCCCGAAGATTGGACACCTGGTAATTCGGGGGGCAAATACGGGGGCATTTTAACCTTAAAACAAGCTTTGGCAAAATCTATTAATGTTATTACAGCCAGAATGATGTACAAAGTAGGCCCTAAAAATGTCAAACGCTTGGCGCGGAGTTTGGGCATAACAGGTTATATCCCCGAAGTGCCCTCTATCGCTTTGGGAACAGTTGACATCAGTTTATACGATATGGTAGGTGCCTACAGTGCTTTTGCCAATCAAGGCATGTATATTAAACCCATGGTTATTTTACGTATAGAAGATAAAAATGGGACGGTTTTAGAAAATTTTTCCCCAGAAACCAGAGAAGTGCTGAGCAAAGAAGCCGCCTATACCGTTATTAATTTGTTAGAAGGTGTTACGCAATTCGGTTCGGGAATTAGATTGAGAACAAATACAGGTGTCTATCCAGATAGCATTGCCACGGGCTATCCCTACGAATTTAAAAATCCCATTGCGGGCAAAACTGGCACCACGCAAAACCAATCGGATGGGTGGTTTATGGGTATCGTCCCCAATTTGGCTACTGGTGTTTGGGTGGGCGGCGAAAACCGCTCAATTCATTTTAATGGCATTACCCGTGGTCAAGGGGCTTCTATGGCGCTTCCTATTTGGGCGCTGTATATGAAACAGGTGTACAAAGACAGCACTTTACACATCAGTAAAGAAGCATTCGAAAAGCCCGAACATATTTCAATCAATCTCGATTGCAACACTTTTAATAAAGACCCTAAAATAAAAGACGTTCCACAAGACGACCCCGAATTTTAAACTGATGAAAAATTACGTTTGGCATCCTTCAAAAGCGGTTATTGAACAAAGCAACATTTACAAAATGATGCAAAAGCATCAATTTAGCACTTATCGTGATTTTTGGGAATGGTCTGTTACAAATCGTTCCGAATTTTGGGCAGCAACAGTTCAAAATTTAGAGATTGCATTTGCAAAAAAATACAGTACTGTTTTAGATATCTCAAAAGGTGTAGAAACCCCCATTTGGCTTAAAGATGCCCAACTGAATATTGTGGACAGTTGCTTTAATAACACCCCTAGCGCCACAGCTGTTATTTATCAAAAAGAAGGGGGCAAACTTAGCAAAGTTACCCAACAAAAGCTCGAAAATTTGGTCAATAAAATAGCCAACAGTCTCCGCCAATTAGGAATAAAACAAGGCGATGCCATTGCCATTGATATGCCCATGACATTGGAAGCTGTCGCTATTTATTTGGCAGGCATAAAAGCAGGAAATCCCATCGTGACTATTGCCGATAGCTTTACACCCAACGAAATTGAAACACGTTTAAAAATTGCCCATCCCAAATTAATATTTACACAAGACTATCTTTTAAGAGTTGGGAAAAACCTGCCTTTGTATCAAAAAATTTGCGAAGCTAAGGCGCCTAAAGCAGTGGTAATACAAACCGATAAGCAAAATATTGACTTGCGCCCAAACGATGTGTTTTGGAAAGATTTTTTAGTAAAAAACACTTCCTTTAAAAGCGTCAAGCAAAGTCCAGAAGAAACAATAACCCTCCTGTTTTCGTCGGGTACTACTGGCAATCCAAAAGCCATTCCGTGGCACCACACCACCCCTATAAAAAGCGCTTCTGATGGGTATTACCATCATGATATTCATAAAGACGATGTGGTGTGCTGGCCTACCAATTTGGGTTGGATGATGGGCCCTTGGTTGGTTTTTGCGGCACTCATTAACAAAGCTACAATTGGTTTATATTATGGCGCTCCGCTCGATTCTCAATTCGGAAATTTTGTTCAAGAAGCCCAAGTAACCATGTTGGGCGTTATTCCGAGTATTGTAAAACACTGGAAAAATTCGGGGTGTATGGAAGGTTTAAATTGGAATACCATAAAGTGTTTTAGCTCTACAGGCGAAGTTTCTAACCCTGCCGAAATGACCTACTTGATGCAATTGGCCAACAACAAACCTGTGATAGAATATTGTGGCGGTACAGAAATTGGTGGCGGCTATGTTACAAGTACGGTGGTACAAGATAATGAGCCCAGCACCTTTTCTACCCAAGCATTGGGAACGCAATTCGTTTTGCTAGATGGCGAAAATAAAGAAGCCACCAAAGGCGAAGTTTTTATGATACCCCCCACCATGGGCTTGTCGAATACTTTGTTAAATCGGAATCATCACAAAGAATATTACGAAGCGACACCAAGCTATAAAGGACACTTATTGCGGCGTCATGGCGATGCCATGCAACAATTGGATAACGGTTATTACAAAGCCCAAGGACGTACAGACGATGCGATGAATTTGGGCGGTATTAAAGTAAGTTCCATTCAAATTGAAGGCATTATAAATAGATTAGATTTTGTCAAGGAATCGGCAGCCATTGCTGTGGCACCAAAAAATGGTGGCCCCAGTTTGTTGGTGGTTTATTATGTGGAATCGGCAGGCAGTGTTGCTGAAATTAACCGATTAAAACAAGCCCAAATTATTGTTAAAAAACAATTAAACCCCCTTTTTAAAGTAGTTGATTTGGTGAAAATAGACAGCTTGCCGCGTACAGCCTCTAATAAGGTAATGCGCCGTAAATTGCGCGCTGATTATGAATGTAAATAATAATTATAAAAATTGCTTAAGTCTATTTTCAGACTTTGGTCTTCTGACAATAAAACTATGAAAATAATTTCCTATAACGTCAATGGCATCCGTGCCGCATTAAAAAAAGGGTTTTTAGATTGGTTACAAACTGCCAATCCAGATGTAATCCTTATTCAAGAAACAAAAGCCCATAAAGAACAACTCGATTTAAATGTCTTTGCAGAGGCGGGCTATCCATATAATTATTGGTTTTCGGCACAAAAAAAAGGCTATAGTTCTGTGGCTGTTTTATCTAAGACAAAACCCAATCACATTGAATATGGCACAGGTATCGCCACAATGGATTTTGAAGGCCGCAATTTGCGCGTCGATTTTGATAACGTGTCAATTATGAGTTTGTATTTACCATCGGGTACAAACGATGCGCGTTTGGATTTCAAACTCAATTATATGGCTGAATTTCAGGAATACATCAATAATTTAACAAAAGAAATTCCGAATCTCATTATTGGTGGCGATTTTAATATCTGCCACGAAGCGATTGACATTCACAATCCGGTAGGTTTAAAAAACACATCAGGGTTTTTACCTATAGAACGCGCATGGATTCACAGTTTTATTGAAAGTGGCTTTATTGATACTTTTAGACATTTTAACAAAACCCCTTACAATTACAGTTGGTGGTCTTACCGTGCCAATGCACGCAACAATAACAAAGGATGGCGGATAGATTATTTGATGGCGAGCAATCCTTTAAAAGAGCGTTTAAAACGCGCCTATATTTTACCCGAGGCCAAACACTCAGACCATTGCCCTATTGTTGTTGAAATAGAAGTATAGCCTTAATCAGCAATTTCAATTTTTACCTTACCATTAATAGGATTGTTATTCACATCAATGCCGCTATAAACGCCAAAAATATCCTTTTTTGGATTTTTTAAATCGTAGGTCTTTATATAAATGCTTACCTTCTGAAGGTATGAAACACCCAATACTTCAAATTCTAGATGTATGTTTTGACCTCTATGAATTAATTTTACATCATCATTTTTAATAATTAAGTTTGGGTCTTTACTTATAATATTGAAATTATTTGATTCTATAGAAAGTTCTAATGAGTAAAGAACCTCATCATCATTGCCATAAAAAGCAAACATATAGGTTCCCGCTAAACTTGAAAATAAAGAAGAATAAGGTGTTATGTTTGATATTTTTGAAGTAATATTTGGAACCAAACTTTCTACAATAATTCGTTCTCTTCTTAGTTCCTGAGTAAACAATGGATCTACTTTACGGGTAGAAAATTCATTTTCCATGGCTTTTTTGTTACTGAATTTCTTTAAAATCATTTTCCCAGCAATGGACCTATTGTATTTATCGAATCCCGAATAAGTGCCAATTAAATAATGTCGTTCAGTAGGTGCCGATTTCCCAACAAAAAAAGTAAAATTGGCACCTTCTCTTTTGGTGTTATTTTCAATATACCGGGTATGAATAAACATAAAATCTTCACTCATTTTTATGACACCATAAAACACATGTTCAGATTTTATATCATTCTCATCAAAATAAACAAAGCGAAAATCAATATTGCTCCAGTTATTATATATAACTAACTTTCCTTTAATCATCACTTGATCCTCTCCAAAATAATAGGCACAATAATAAAAATCTTCATTCAAGTGTGTGGTTTTAAGTAAAGAAAATTGTTTTTCTAATTCGTGTTCATCTACAACCTCACTCTCTAAAAAAGATTCTATGTCTTCGTAGTTCAAATAATTTAAAAAGACATGTTTGTATTCTCTGCTAATTTTAATAACAGGTCTGCCTTGTTTTAACTCTCTATTTTTATTGTATAAATATTTTCCATTTATATAATTTTTACTTATGGTCTCAAATTCATTTTTTAAACTGGGTTTTTCTATGTCGTAATTTCCAAATCCAAATAATTGAGAATCATTCATAAACTCAACTTCATATTTATTCTTAAATTTGCTAATTATGGCTGATATCAATTTATGAAAGCTGTATTTGGTAAGCGCTAATTGTTCAGAATTTTGAATCATCTTATTTTCCATTTGCTTCTTTTTTTTATATTTGGAAATATAAATTTACAACAAAGTAACTGGAAATAAAAATTAAAGTGGCGCCTCTTTATACTTTTAGCCCTTTATTACTAACCAAATACATTATATAATGATTAAAAAACTTGTATTATTACTCGCTTTCATCCCTTTAACTATACTAGGTCAACGTACAATTAAAGGAACTGTTAAAACGGCCGAAGGTCCTTTGCCAGGAGCTAGTGTTATCTTAAAAGCATCTAACACAGGGACTGTAACAGATTTTGATGGGAATTTTGAATTTACTATCCCCGATAAAGCAAACTTTTTAGTTGTTTCTTTTGTAGGATACACCACTAAAGAGGTTCAAATAACCCAAGAAAATAATTACCAAATTACTCTAGAAGTGAATGCTCAAAGTCTACAAGAGGTAACCGTTAAAGGGTTTTCGGGTGTTATAGGACAGGCACGTCGCAGAGCAGAATCTGTTCAATCAATACCTGAATCGGTAGTAACTTTAACCTCCAAAGATATAGAAACAAAAGGCATTACCAATGTTCAAACTTTTGCAGATCAAGTGCCCAATGTAAATTTTACAACCTCTCAAAATGTAGGTAATAACTTTATAACCGTAAGGGGTATCTCTCATATTAGAAATGGCGAATCTCCCATAGCATTTGTAATAGATGGTGTTACTTTACCCGATGCCAATCTTTTAAGTCAAGAATTATTTGATATTGCAATGATCGAAATTGTAAAAGGCCCTCAAGGGGCTTTATACGGAAAGAATGCCATTGCTGGTGCTATAAATATTACAACCAATCAGCCAACAAACAGTTTTAAAAACAAAATCTCTCTTGGTTTCGAAAGCGGAAATTTATTTAAAACACAGTTCTCTTTTTCGGGACCCTTAGTAAAAGATAAATTATTTTACAGAATCGCTAGTTCTTATAGAAAAGGAGATGGTGTTATCATTAACAAAACTTTAAATAAACCTGTTGACTTTATTGACGATTTTACTATTAGAGGACAATTAAAAGCCAATTTATCAGACAATGTTACAGCGACACTAACAGGTCAATCTATCGATATAAAAGGAGGTTCTACTTATTACGCAAGTGGCGTATCATCTCCCAATTTTTCTCCAGATGATTTTAGCGCTCAGGCAATTGTTGCCGATCAATTTGGGAAATCCTTTTTAAAAGGAACTTATGCAAATTTGAAATTTGAAACTACTTTTGTTAACAGCAAACTCACCTCGTCTACCACTTATAATAAAAGCGACAGAAATCACATTGGAGATTTAGATTTTACCCCAGCAGATGTGCTTAGACAAATTCAAGACAGCAATTCAAAAACTTTCAATCAAGAAATAAAACTAAGTTCTTTGATTAATAGCGATTCAGATTTAAGTTGGGATATAGGTGCATTCTACCAAAATTCCGATAAATTGTTATTTACAAAAGCAACAGCCGATTTTGGATTTTTCGCGCCACCTTTTGCGCCAACAGGCACACAATCTACTTTTGCAGTATCCGATTTTACAAACACCTACTCTACTTTTGCTGCTTTCGGATTCTTAGATTATAAGATTTCAGATAAATTTACTGTTTCTGTAGGTCTCCGTTTTGACAATGACAACATAAAACAAGACAACAGGACCTTGGGAACAAATCCTAGTAAGACAGATTCTCAGTTGCAACCAAAAATTTCGTTATCATTAAAAGCCTCAGAAAATACTTTACTTTACACCAATTATGGTAGAGGCTATAGAAGTGGCGGATTCAATCAAGCCAATACCGTTCGTTTTGGCGAGGGCTATTTAGCCGAAACGACTGACAATTATGAATTTGGCATGAAAAACTCTTTGTGGAATGACCGCATAATTCTTAATATGTCGGCTTATTACATCGATTTTACCAACCAACAACTATATGCATTATTGATTGATGGTGCCAACGGAAATATATTAATAGGTAACTTCAACCTCCCAAAAAGTGAATCTTATGGCTTTGAATTTGATTTTAAACTAAGGGCTTCGAAATACTTAGATATTTTAGCGAATTATGGTCTGAGTAAAGCTAAAATTCTCAAAGGAACCTCAACGTACAGCACAGGTACTAATGAACGGTTTGATGTAGCTGGAATGAACACACCATTTATTCCTCAAAACAGTTTTACTCTTGGCTTAGAATCTCATTTTAATGTCTCTAAAAAAGTTGTTTTTACTGGTAATATTTTTTTAAAAGGAACAGGGAAAATTTATTGGCACGAAGATAACGCTGCCTTTTCTAATTCTTATAGTTTGCTAAATGCAAGATTTGGTTTAAGTTTTGGAGACCTTTCTGTAAAAATTTGGGGCAATAATATCTTTGACCAAAAATATATTACTGAATTTTTTGACCAACCCTTTTCTAATGGTGGGTCTGATTTGGCATGGCCAGGCAAACCTTCTACCTATGGATTTGGTTTGAGCTATAAATTCTAAACAATAAGTTAAGTACTTTTTTCATAAACAATTACTTGTGTTAATTATTATGACAATTAAGCCACCAATTGATTAATTAGTGGCTTTTTAAAATAAAAGAATAAAAATATGAGAGTCGCAACTGACATTGGTGGAACTTTTACAGACTTAGTCTGTCTTAAATTCGATAAAAAATTAGGAAAAGTTACAGATATAAAAGTCTCTAAAACTGATACCACGCCTTCTAATTTTGAAGAAGGCATACTTAATGCCATTTCAAAAAGCAAACTCAATTTAAATGAAGTTGACTTTTTTGTGCATGGAACCACAGTAGTAATTAATGCCCTTACCGAGCGAAAAGGAGCGAAAACAGCCCTTATAACAACTAAAGGCTTTAGAGATGTTTTAGAAATAGCGAGGTGTAACCGCCCCGATTTGTTTAATTTTAATTTTATTAAGCAACCTCCTTTTGTGCCGAGATACTTACGTTTTGAAGTTGATGAACGCATGAATTACAAAGGAGAAATTGTTACTGAATTAAATTTAGATAACTTAGAAAACATCGCTAAAGTATGTAAGGAGGAAAAAGTAGAAGCTTTGGCTATTTGTTTGTTGCATGCTTATAAAAATCCTGAAAATGAAATAAAACTTATTCAAAAATTAAAACTTCTACTTCCTGAAATCGAAATAATTGCATCGCACGAAATAACTAGAGAATGGCGTGAATACGAGCGTTCAAGTACCACAGTACTGTCTGGCTATGTGTTGCCAATAGCAAAAAAATACCTCAATAAATTAGAAGCAAACCTGAAGCGAAACGGGCTTAGTAAAATTCCGTATATCATGCAATCTAATGGAGGTATTACCACAATAAACGATGTAAAATCCAATCCCATTACAATGGTAGAATCTGGACCCGCAAGTGGGGTTTTTGGGGCTATCGCTTTAGGAAAAGTAATCGATAAAAAAAATCTAATTGTTTTAGATATTGGTGGCACAACTGCAAAATGTGCCTTGATAGAAAACGGACAAGTAAAAATTACCACTAATTATAAAATAGACCATTCAAGAACCCAAGCAGGCTATCCCATTCAAACACCTGTCATTGATATTGTTGAAATTGGCAATGGCGGTGGTAGTATTGCCTGGATAGATACTGGTGGAAAAATGCATGTAGGCCCTAAAAGTGCAGGAGCTATACCTGGCCCAGCGGCTTACGGAAGAGGAGGTAAAAATCTTACAACAACCGATGCAAATATTATTTTAGGACGCATTCACCCTGATTATTTTCTAGGAGGTGAACTTAAACCAGATTATAGGAGTATTCATGCAGCGTCAAAATCTTTATGCAATGCTTTAAACACTTCAAAAGAAGCTATTGCAAAAGGGATTATTAGGGTTGCTAATGCAAATATGACCAATGCTTTAAAACTAATTTCGGTTAATAAAGGCTATGACCCTAGAGATTTTTCAATGGTTGTTATTGGTGGCGGCGGCGCTATGCATGGAGCCGATTTGGCTAGAGAACTTCAAGTTTCCGAACTCATAGTGCCTCTTCATGCAGGCGTATTCTCGGCTTTTGGAATGCTTATGTCTGACTTAAGAAGAGACTTAATACGTACCAATGTAATTGCTTTGGTTGATAAAACTAAAATAATTATTCAAGCTGTATTTAAAGAAATGCGAAATGATGCCATTGAAAAATACAAAGCTGATGGATTTAGTGAAGCCCTAATAAAATTTACTTACTACACAGACTTGCGTTATGCCGGACAAGAACATTATGTAAAAGTTGAATTGCCAAATTTTTCAAAAGACACCCCATTAGATGAGATTATTAACAACTTTCATACATTGCACAAAAAACAATATTCCTTTAGCTTAGAAGCTCAAGTTGAATTGGTTAATTTTCATTTAATAGCTGAAGTTAAGGTAGATAAACCCGATTTTCCAAAATTAAAAAATACTGGTAAAAAAATTGAAGAAGCGCTCTTTGGAAATCAAGATGTTGATTTTGATGATTTAGGAAAACACAATACTATTTTTTACAACCGAGAATTATTAGAGCCAAATATGCGCATAAAAGGTCCAGCTGTTATTGCTGAAAAGGCAACCACTACATTGGTAACTCCTGTTCAACAATTAAAAGTTGATATGTATGGAAATTTAATCATAACAATGAAGTAAGGCTATGGAACAATTTACATTAGAAATTATACAAGACACTTTAATTGCTGCTGGCGACGAAATGTTTAAAACATTAGAACGCACCAGTATGAGTCCTATTATATATGAATCGTTAGATTACGCAGTAGGAATCACTAACAGCAAAGGAGAACTATTAGCTCAAGGTAATGGCATAACGGCCTTTCTAGCGGCCTTAGATTCTGTAGTCTGCAGCACCTTAGAAAAATATTCAGGAGACAATTCATTGCAAAAAGGCGATGTAATTATAACCAACACACCTTATGCGGGTGGTGGCACACATCTATCAGATGTCTCTGTTATATACCCCGTATTTTATAAAGAAGAGCTGATTGCTTTTACAGTAAATAAAGCGCATTGGACCGAATTGGGTGGTACTTACCCTGGGTCAGTTTCGACTGTAGCTACCGAAATTTTTCAAGAAGGCCTCCATTTTCCTTTTATCAAAATAAAAAGTATGGGCAAGATCAACCAATCTATTATTGACATGATAAAAGTTAATGTCCGTTTGCCCGACAGCACACTTGGCGATTTATATGCGGGAATAGCTGCTGCAGAAATAGGTGCTAAAAGAGTCATAAACATTATTGAAAAATACGGTCTTGAAACTTATAAAAAAGCTGGAATTTCGTTTTTAAATTACGGAGAACGTGTCAGTCTTGAAGCGCTTAAAACAATTCCTAACGGTATTTACGAAGGGAATTCTACCATCGAAGATAATGGATTTGGCGAAGGCCCCTTTCCTATAAAAGCAAAAATTACCATTACTGACAAAGAGCTTATCGTTGATTTTAATGGGTCTCACCCACAAGTTAAAGGAGCAGTCAATTTGTCTTTTAACGGCTTAGTTACAGGATGCCGCAGTATTTTTAAAGCCATAACAACACCCCAAATGGATGCCAATGGTGGTGCATTTAGACCTCTTAAAGTACTTTGTAACCCCGGTACAATTGTAAGTGCCGAATCACCTGCAGCTGTTTCTATATATTACGAAACCTTAGTTACATCTATCGATTTAATTTGGAAAATTTTAGCTCCTTTAATACCTGACAAATTACCTGCTGGACATCTGCGTTCAGTTTGCGCAACATTTATCTCTGGTGTTCACCCAGATACCAATCAATTTTACATTCAAGCAGAGCCTTTAGCTGGCGGTTGGGGAGCCTCTAATAGCCATGACGGTAATAGGGGGCAACTCTCTTGCGGTAGTGGCGAATCTTATAACATTCCTGTTGAAATACGCGAAATGCGTTATGGTATACAGGTAGAACAGTATGCTTTCCATAATGAAGGTGGGGGTTATGGAGAGTATCAAGGGGGAAACGGGCAGTATGTTGATTACAAAATCTTATCAGATGGCGCCAATCTAACAGCAGCATTTTTGGGCGAAAAAACCAAAACTTGGGGAATGAATGGCGGGCATGATGGCTCCTATAACTATTTTAAAATTATTCGTAAAAATGGCATAGAAGAACGGCATAGTTTGGGAACAAATATTTATTTAGAAAAAGGAGATATTGTTCGCTGTGTCACAGCCACAGGAGGAGGTTATGGGAAACCCGAAGATAGGCCAATTGAACAAATTTTATTGGATATAAAAAATGGTTATATTACCAAAAAGCAGGCTGAAAAAGCGTATAAAATCACTTTGTAAAAAAAATAAATTAATTTTCAGATTTTTATAAGTTAATGGAAATAAAAAAAATTACATACCCTCTACCAGGTGAATATTACAATAAACAGATTTTTCATATAGAAAATGAAGGGTTGGATATTCAATTCGGAACCGTGTTTTTAAAAAAGGGAACGCGTATCCCTGAAAAGGGGGTTTCAAGACATCCACAAATTGAGTTGTCAGTTATTCAAGAAGGGAAAATTGAAATGCTTAACGAAGATGGCAGTGTAAAGGGCTACTTAAACAAAGGAGATGTGGTCTGTATTAACGCTTTAGAAGCACAAGCAGGAAATGTTTTAACAGACACCAAAATTATATATACTTTAATCGAAAATAATTAAAAATAATGAAAGACAATCAACAAAATACAAAATGGTTTAGCCTTGCTGGCATATGGTTTGGAGGTATTGTAAGCGTACCTGCTTTATTAGTTGGCAGCACTTTAATTGCATCATTAAGTTTTAATATATCGCTTTTGGCGGGCTTAATAGGGTTTAGTTTTGTCGTTTTCTTTATGTCCCTACTCAGCATAGCAGCAGTAGAAAAAAGAAAAGCTACGGTTTCATTAGCTTCTAGCAGTTTTGGAAAAACAGGCGCTAACATTATCGTAGGTCTTGTTATTGGCCTATCAACATTGGCTTGGTTCGGAATTCAAAGCAATATAGCTGGAGCCTCATTTTCTAAAATTATTTCTACCATGACAGGTGTTGATATCCCAACTTGGATTTCTTCTGTTTTTTGGGGAACCATTATGGTACTTACAGCCGTGTTTGGTTTTAAATATTTAAAATGGCTTAATTATGTAGCTGTTCCTGCCATTGTTTTATTACTTATATACGGACTGGTTGTAACATTTAAAAATCACAGTTTTCAAGAAGTATTAAATTTTACCCCCAAAGAGCCCATGCCTATTTTACAAGCCATTGGGTTTACCATTGGATTTATATCGGTTGGTGGTGTTATTTCTCCCGATTATAATAGGTTTGCCGCAACTAAAAAGGATGCCATATTAGGCTCTGTCTTTGGCATAATACCCTCTGCCCTATGCCTGTTAGCAATTGGAGCTATTTTGGCCATTACACATGGAACCTATGATATTGTTGAAATATTTTCAAGCTTAGGATTTCCTTTCTTCGCAATGACCATTCTTATTTTAGCCACTTGGACATCTAATGTAATGAATATCTATTCGTCAGGATTAGCATTTAACAAGCTCTTTAAATTAAAAGAATCCTCTCGTTCTAAGACAACTTTAATTATAGGAATAGTAGGTATTTTATTAGCCGCTGTCGGGATTCTAGAACACTTTATGAGTTTTATAATTGTTTTAACCATAACTATTACTCCCATTGCTGGAGTAATGATTTCAGACTATTTTATCTCAAAAACCTATAAAGAAACTGCTTTAAATATTAATTGGAAAGGTATTTTTTCTTGGTGTTGTGGGATGCTATTAATGATACTTATGGACTCACAAATCAAAAATATTTTAGGAATTACAGTGGCAGCTTTTGTTTATTACCTATTACAAAAATTGTTTAAATAAATATTATATCCTATTAAACCTTTTATGAAAAAAGTTACTATAAAAGACCTTGAGTACATTGCTTTAGGTTCAACAATACTTGGCACTGGTGGTGGTGGAGATCCTTATGTGGGGAAGTTGTTAGCTAAAAATGCCATTGAAAATTATGGAGAGGTGTCTTTAATAAAGTCTGAAGACTTAGCTGATGATGCATTGGTAGTTCCTATTGCTGCTTTTGGAGCCCCAATGATACTCGTTGAAAAATTGTTTTCTGGAAATGAATTTTACTGTGCTTTTGATATGATGGAAAGTTACCTCGGTAGAAAAATAGATGCTGTAATGCCCGCCGAAGCAGGCGGTCTTAATGGTGTTATTCCTTTTGCTGTTGCTGCCAAAAAACAAATTCCAATTGTTGATGCTGATGGTATGGGAAGAGCTTTCCCTCGGTTAGAAATGGTAACCTTTACTTTACATGGCATTCCTGTATCACCTATTACGCAAGCCGATGAAAAAGGCAATAAAAATGTTTACCATACAATTGACAATGTTTGGGGAGAAACATTGGTAGGAGCTACAACCATTCAAATGGGCGGAAGTTGTGCCATTGCTTGTTATCCTATGAGTGGCGCACAAGTTAAAAAGTCTGCTGTTCAAGGTATTATATCGCATGCCCAAACTTTGGGTGAAGCGGTATTAAACGCTAAAAAAAATCAAAAAAACCCTATTAGCTCTTTAATTGAAAAAGCCAAAGCTATTCAGCTATTTTCAGGAAAGATAAGCAACATATCTATTAAGACAGAAGGCAGATGGAATAAAGGTGTATGCGAAATAATGGGCTTGGGAAAAGACAATGGTTCCTCTTTAGAACTCAATTTCCAAAATGAATTTTTAATGGCTAAAAAAGATGGTGTTCCTGTAGCCATTACACCCGATTTAATCGTTCTGATAGATGCCGAAAATGCCCATCCCATTACAGCCGAATCCATTCAATACGGTACCCGAGTAATTGTATTGGGAATGAAAGCAGACAAACAATGGCGAACACATGCAGGAATCACATTGGGTGGTCCAGAAAAATTTGGATACTCAGAAAAATTCATCCCAATAGAAGATTTAAACACTTAAAAAAATATGTTTTATAAAATAGGCGTTGATGTAGGAGGCACAAATACAGATGCTGTCTTGGTAACTCACGACAATAAAATTATTGCTAAAACAAAGCAAACCACTTCTACAGATGTTAGCGGAGGTATTGAAAAGGCCATAAGAAAAGTCCTTCAACAAAGTGCTGTTTCCAATAAAACCATTAAATATATTATGTTGGGGACAACACATTGCACCAATGCGCTGGTTGAACGAAAGGAGCTCAATAAAATTGGAGCCATACGTATTGGGCTTCCTGCAAGTAGTGCCATACCAACTATGGCAGATTTTCCTGAGGATTTAGAAATACTTTTAGGGGCGCATTGCTATTTAGTACATGGAGGTTATGAATACGATGGAAGAATAATTAGCCCCTTAAATGAAATAGAAATAAAAGAGTGTTTGCTAAAAATGAAAGGAGAAATTGAATCTCTTGCTATTACAGGAATATTTTCTAAAATTAATCCAGATCAAGAATTACAAGTAGCTGCATGGGCCAATGAAGTACTAGGAAAAGACATAAAGATAAGTTGCTCACATCAAATAGGTGGATTGGGATTATTAGAAAGAGAAAATGCGTGCATACTAAATGCAAGTCTTCAAGGCATTGCTACCAAAATGGTTACAGCATTTAAAAAAACTGTTAACCATTTGGGATTATCATCTCAACTTTTTATTGGTCAAAACGATGGCACATTAATGTCTCTAGATCAAGCACAAGATTTTCCCGTACTCACAATCTCCTCTGGGCCAACCAACAGCATCCGTGGTGCAGGCGCCCTATCTAAAATAGAAAATGGAATTGTAATTGATGTTGGCGGTACCACTTCAGATGGAGGTGTTTTGGTGAATTTTTTTCCAAGAGAAAGTACGCAAGCAGCTCAAATTGGCGGAGTGCTAACTAATTTCAGAATGCCTGATGTGGTAGCTGTTGGTATAGGTGGTGGAACCATAGTAAGGTTTGATAACGGAATTTGTTCGCTCGGTCCCGATTCTGTTGGATACCAACTTAAAGAAAAAGCAATTGCTTTTAAAGGAGATACCTTAACCTTAACCGATTTTGCAATAGCTACAAATCAATTAGAAATAGACGGCGCCATATCTAAAAGTATTTTAAAGGAAAGTATTCAAAAGAATGTAAATCTACCTTTTGCATATACTTTAGATAAAGTATATGAACAGATCCTAATAACAATAGAAAAATTGGTTGACAAACTCAAAACAAATATCAAAGAAATTTCTGTAATAGCTTGTGGTGGTGGTGCCTTTTTATTACCCAAAATTATCGCTGGGGCTTCTAAAGTTATATTTCCAGAACACCTAGAGGTGGCCAATGCTTTTGGCGCTTGTATTGCACAAATTAGCAGTGAAGAAGAAATAGTTATCAATACACTTCAAAAAGATGAAAAAGATGAAATGGAAAACCTTATAAAAGGCATAAAGGTTCAATTATTAAAAAATGGTGCTGATGAAAAGAGCATTTACACTTTAATAAAGGAATCCATACCTCTCGCCTATCTTCCTGGAGCCGTAAAACTCAAAGTAAAGCTTTGTGGCGATTTAACCCAGTAAATAATTTACCTGAAAATCAAAAAACTTAACGAACCTATAATAATAATAATCAAGATTCTGTATGGGCAGAGACTTCCTTCGACAAGCTCATGACAAGCTTCTCGCCACTCTTAAATCAAGTGTTAAAACTGTATAAAACAAAACCCCAACTACACTTTGTAATTGAGGTTTGTACTGTGCGGGCGGAGAGACTCGAACTCTCACACCTCGCGGCACTAGATCCTAAATCTAGCGTGTCTACCAATTCCACCACGCCCGCATTATCAATCTTTTATGAACTTTTACTCGTCTAATTCCTAAATCCAGCATGGCCTGCCTGTCGGCAGTCAAATCTGCCTCCCGATCCCGATAACTATCGGGACAAGACCACCACGCACGTTTAATTATTGTGGGTGCAAATATAAACAATACTTATAAAACGCAAAGCTGTTGGCTTATAATTTTGTTATATTTGATTTTTGAAAAAATCCAACGGATGAAAGACCTTAAAACCTATGTTGATCAAAATAAAGAACGCTTTTTAAAAGAGCTTTTTTCACTCTTAAAAATACCCTCTATCAGTGCCGATAAAGCTTATAAAAACGATATTTTTAAATCGGCTAATTTTATAAAAGAAGCCTTGCTTAAAGCTGGATGTAGCAAAGCCGAAATCTGCAAGACACCTGGAAACCCCATTGTTTATGCCGAAAAAATAATTGACCCTAAATTGCCAACTGTCTTGGTTTATGGCCATTATGATGTACAACCCGCAGACCCTATCAATTTATGGACATCACCCCCTTTTGAACCTGTTATAAAACCAACCGACATCCACCCCGATGGCGCTATTTTTGCCCGTGGAGCTTGCGACGATAAAGGGCAGATGTACATGCATATTAAGGCTTTAGAATACATGACAGCCACCAATAACTTAAGCTGCAATGTTAAATTTATAATTGAAGGCGAAGAAGAAATAGGTTCGCCAAGTTTAGAATGGTATGTTAAGCACAATCAAGAAAAATTAGCCAACGATGTCATTTTGATTTCGGATACGGGTATGATTTCTAATAATCAGCCTTCAATCACTACAGGTTTGCGTGGATTGAGTTATGTTGAAGTAGAAGTTACAGGGCCAAATCGTGATTTACATTCGGGTTTATATGGCGGTGCTGTGGCGAATCCTATAAACATTTTGACTAAAATGATTGCTTCGCTGCATGATGAAAACAACCGCATTACCATTCCCGGATTTTACGACAATATTAAAACCTTTACGGATGCCGAACGTGCCGAAATGGCTAAAGCTCCTTTTTCATTAGAAGCTTATAAAAAAGCGCTTGATATTGAGGCTGTGTACGGCGAAAAAGGTTATACCACAAACGAACGCAATTCAATAAGACCTACTTTAGATGTCAATGGAATTTGGGGTGGTTACACAGGCGAAGGTGCTAAAACAGTTATCGCTTCAAAAGCCCATGCTAAAATTTCAATGCGATTGGTGTCTGGTCAAAATAATGAGGCTATTACAGAACTGTTCGCAAAACATTTTAAGCGTATCGCACCAAAATCCGTTAAAGTTAAAATAAGCAAACTTCACGGTGGTTTGGCTTACGAAACACCTACAGATAGCATTGGCTACCGAGCGGCATCGAAGGCTTTGAACGATAGTTTCGGAAAAGTCCCTATCCCCATCTATTCTGGGGGAAGCATTCCCATTGTTGCCCTTTTTGAAAACGAACTGCACAGCAAATCTATTTTGATTGGTTTTGGCTTAGATAGCGATGCCATTCATTCGCCTAACGAACATTTTGGGGTGTTTAATTACTTAAAAGGAATTGAAACCATTCCGCTTTTCTATAAGCATTATGCGACTTTATATAAAAGAAATTAAAAGTAACTTTAATTTAACAAAAATTCCTGTTTGCAAAAATTATCGCAAACAGGAATCTGTAAAATAGGGTCCTTTTTTTACTGTTCTAAAAATGGATATTTATAATCGTTTGCAGCCACAAAAGTTTCTTTTATGGTGCGGTTAGATACCCAACGCAATAAATTCCATACAGAACCTGCTTTGTCGTTTGTACCCGAACCTCTGGCACCCCCAAAAGGTTGTTGCCCTACTACAGCTCCTGTAGGTTTGTCGTTAATGTAAAAATTACCAGCGGCATTTTCGAGTGCATTGGTAGCATAGTCTAACACATAACGGTCTTGACTAAAAATAGCCCCTGTTAAAGCGTACTCAGAGGTTTGGTCTATGGTAGTTAAACAGTCTTTCCAATCTTTATCTTCATACACGTAAATGGTTAAAACGGGGCCAAACAATTCGGTACACATGGTGGTATAATTAGGATCTGTTGTCAAAATAACGGTTGGCTCAATAAAGTAGCCTTTTGAATTGTCATAGCTGCCACCAATAATAACTTCGGCATTTTTATCGGCTTTAGCCTGATCGATATATTTTGAGAGTTTGTTAAAAGCGCGGTCGTCTATTACGGCATTTATAAAATTGGACGTGTCGTCTGGTGCGCCCATTTTCATCGATTTTAAATCGGCTTCTAAATAACTGCGCACAGCTGCCCATTTGCTTTGTGGAATATAAGCCCGCGAAGCCGCTGAACATTTTTGCCCTTGGTATTCAAACGCCCCTCTAGATAGGGCTGTGGCCACTTGTTTGGCGTTGGCTGTGTGGTGCATCCACACAAAATCTTTACCGCCTGTTTCGCCTACAATACGTGGATAGCTAATGTATTTTGACACATTTGCGCCAATCAATTTCCAAAAACTCTGAAAAACGGGTGTTGATCCTGTAAAATGGATGCCTGCAAAATATTTGTGGTTTAACATCACATCAGTAATAACATCCGATTGGCCTGTAACCATATTGATAACACCATCGGGTAAACCAGCAGCTTTAAACAATTCCATCAAGATTTGTGCAGAATACACCTGTGTTCTGGCAGGTTTCCACACCACCACATTGCCCATTAAGGCAGGGGCTGCCGATAAATTACCAGCAATAGACGTAAAGTTAAACGGTGTGATGGCATAGATAAAGCCCTCTAAGGCACGGTATTCCATGCGGTTCCAGATACCGGGAGCCGATTGGGGTTGGTTGCTGTAAATTTCGGTCATAAACTCAACGTTAAACCTGAAGAAATCTATCAGTTCGCAGGCGGCATCAATTTCGGCTTGAAACACATTTTTAGATTGGGCAATCATGGTAGCGGCATTAATTCTCGCGCGAAAAGGGCCGGCTAATAAATCGGCTGCTTTTAAAAATATAGCCGCACGGTCTTGCCAAGGTGTTTTAGCCCATTTTACACGGGCTTCGAGCGCATTTTCAACTGCTTTTTCTACCA
The DNA here is from genome assembly GCA_021647405.1 of Flavobacteriaceae bacterium. Classification (GTDB taxonomy): domain Bacteria; phylum Bacteroidota; class Bacteroidia; order Flavobacteriales; family Flavobacteriaceae; genus CG1-02-35-72. The sequence continues at coordinate 80,668 of JAKIUU010000005.1, read as the reverse complement.
AAGCTCTGTCGGCTGTATGGTATTGCCCCACACAATGTTTATGATCATGGGGCGGGTAAATTTTAACCGTATTGCCTGTTTTAATTTCTTCGCTACCAATATAAACAGGAATATCTACCTGCTCTTGGTACATTTTAGCATAGGTTGCTAATAATTCTGTGCGTTCTGGGCTGTTAGGCGCGTAAGATTTAACGGGCTCGTTAACAGCTACGGGGGTTTTGTAAAATCCTGAAGCCATTTGTTATGTTATTTAGGTTTATTCGACTATTTTTGGAGTACAAATTTACATTTTTTTAAGGTTTAATTATTGAATCCTTGACAATAAATTAAGATACAAATTCACCAATAAAAAAACACCTATTCCTCACTTTATGTGCACAGTTACCTACCTACCGCTTCCGAACAATAATTTTATTTTAACCTCAAATCGCGATGTGCCTTTTAGCAGAGAAAAAGCCTTGGCACCAAAAACCTACAAAGAAGACGGTATAAATATTACCTATCCAAAAGATGGCAAAGCGGGGGGTACATGGATTGGCTTAAGCGAAAAAAAACGCTTGATATGTTTGCTCAATGGCGGATATGAATACCATACGTCACGGAATAGTTACAGAATGAGTCGGGGTGTAATTTTAAAAGCCCTTTTAAAATCTGAGAGTGTTTTGACAGCTCTTGATGAACTAGATTTAACAGCTATTGAACAATTTACTTTAGTAATAGTAGATTGGCAAAAGGATTTACATCTGTATGAATTTGTTTGGGATGGCACTCAAAAACATCTTAAAAAATTAGCGCAAGAGCCGCATATTTGGTCTTCTTCTACATTGTATGACCCTTCGGTAAAAAAACTGCGAGAAAATTGGTTTACCGCATGGCAAAATCAGGAATTTACTACCGATAATATTTTGAAATTTCACCATACGGCTGGTATTGGCGACAGCAATATCGATGTGCTTATGAACAGAGGCTTGGGTGGTACGGTGAGTATTACATCCGTCAAGAAGAACAACGATAGCATTGAAATAAATTATGAGGATGTTCTTACAGACAAAAAATCATTATTAAAGCTTTAGCCAAATAAACTACCGCCCGACGCAAACCTGCATAGCGCCTTTAGATGTTTAAGGTTAATTTAAAATTTGAGGTAAGGTTAATTGAAAATGAGGAATATGTACTTTAAAACGTTTGGTTGTGGTAAAATTAATCATGTTAAAAAAGCCTTGCATGGCGCCCAACGGTGATATTAAATGACAACTAGAACAATAAGTATATGATTTTTTTGGCGATAAAATGGGTTTTTTCCCAATAACACCATCTCCTTCTACTATTTCCGACTTTTTTAAAGAGTCGAAAATATGCCAATGGCGGCTTAAAAGTTGTACGGCATCTTTACTTTGATTCTCTATGGTAACGCTGTAGCTAAAAATATAATATTTTATAAACCCCTGAATGCGAATGCCATCGTATTGGGTTTTTACAGATATTTTTATACCATTTGTTACTTGCTGTACCATACAAAAAATAAAACAACTTAAAAGTTATATCGCAAATATATAAAATGTTTGATAAGGTACAGGTATAAAAAATTAATCTAGAGAGATGTACGAATTCCCATTTCGTATATCTTCGGCAAATTGTGCAATGGTATTTTCGGATAGTTTGGTAAAAATATCATTTTTAAAAGGTTGAATAATGCCATGAACAGAACAAGGTTTTTCACTTGAACAGGTGTGCAAACCAAGAAAACATTGGTTGAATTTATCCAACCCATCTATACAGCTTACAATAGCTATAACAGGGGTTTTTAAATTGTCATCTGTAAGGTAAAAACCCCCACTTGGGCCCTTATTAGAAGATATGATATTCTTTCTTGTTAAGTCTTGTAATATCTTAGCTAAAAATGGCTTTGGCATATTTAACCTTTCAGCAACTATTTTAGAACCTAACTTACGTGAAGGCTTTGACTCCATGGCAAGGTATATCACAGCTCTGATAGCATATTTACAACTATTTGATAACATAAAAATATCCTTTAATTTAGCGAAGTTAATTCTTTTTTACATACATATCGGACTTTATCGTCTTTTTATCTTTTATCTTAATTTTTTCATATCTTTACACCCTAAATTAATTAAACCTTTTATATATGAAAACAAATAAATTCATCACAGTTATTGCTTTAGCTTTTAGTGTGATTTTATTGTCGTGTTCTGACAAACAAAATACACCTGCTAAAAAAGACACAGCCAAGCCTGCAACCCAGCACCATGGACAAGCTGCTGTAAAAGATAATGTCTCAGCTGCCAACGTGCTTCAAGTAGCCATGTCTCTTGACGATTTTAAAACCTTAGTAGTTGCTGTACAAGCTGCTGGCGTTGAAGACGCCTTAGTTAATACTGGTCCATTAACCGTTTTTGCGCCTATTAATAGTGCCTTCGATAAATTACCTGCAGGAACCGTTGAAACACTTTTGAAACCAGAAAACAAAGCCAAATTGGCTTTTATTTTGGTTAATCATGTGGCCCCAAGTAATTACCCTATTAAACAATTAAAAAAAGAAGCTAGAAAAGGCCGAAAGTTATATATGGCTTCTGGTAAATATTTAGTTGTAGAAAATAAAGCAGATGGTATTTATGTTGGTGGCACAAAAATATTAAAATCGGTTAAAGTAAGTAATGGTTGGATACACGTTATAGGTGATATTCTTGTACCATCAGAAGATTAATAAAACAATTAAATAAATAATAATGAAATTAAAAACACTCAGTCTCATCCTATTCTCAGCACTTTTTATAGTTAGTTGTGGCGGAGATAAAAAAGACAAAACACCCACAGCTCCTAAAAAGGAAGTCAAAAAAGAGGTAACTTTAGATCCTATGCAAGATAAAGGTGTAGGACCCGTAAAAAGCGTTACTATAGGCGCATTAGACCAAGCTCTTGCAGATAAAGGACATGAACTTTTTAAATCTAAATGTTCGGCTTGTCATAAAATCAAGAAAAGATATATTGGCCCAGCTTTAAAAGGAGTCACAAAAAGACAATCTGCAGAGTGGATTATGAATATGATATTAAATCCGGAAGTTATGATTGTTCAAAATGCAACAGCAAAAGCTTTATTGGCAGAATTTAATGCCCCAATGGCAAATCAGAATCTAACTCAAGATGAGGCTAGAGCTATTTATGAATATTTTAGAACAAAAGAATAATAAACCAAACTTAAAATTATGAAATCGATACTTAAAAGTACTTTTTTAGCTATTGTGGCACTGTCTTTTTTTACGGCATGCAATAGCGGTCAAAACAAAAAAGGTGGCGCATTAGTCACAAATGCTGCAGAGCGCGTTTATGTTGCTCCAGGGCAATATGATGAATTTTATGCCTTTATTTCAGGAGGTTTTAGTGGGCAGTTAGCTGTTTACGGATTACCATCAGGAAGATTATTTAGAGTAATTCCAGTCTTTTCTCAAGACCCTGAAAAAGGATATGGTTATAACGAAGAAACCAAACCAATGTTAATGACATCTCATGGATTTGTACCTTGGGGAGATTCTCATCATCCAGATATTTCTCAAACCGAAGGTATTTTAGATGGTCGTTGGGTATTTATCAATGAAAACAATACACCGCGTATTGCACGAATCAGTTTAAAAACTTTTGAGACCGAAGAAATTATTGAGATTCCTAATTCAGCAGGAAATCACAGTTCATCTTTTGTAACAGAAAATTCTGAATACGTTGTAGCGGGAACACGTTTTTCTATTCCTATTCCGCAAAGAGATATGCCTATTAGCGAATACAAAGGAAACTTTAAAGCATCACTGTCCTTTCTTAAAATTAATCAAGAAACAGGTCGTATGAATATAGCTTTCCAAATAAGAATGCCTGGTTTTGATTATGATTTATCACATCCTGGACGTGGAAAATCTCACGGGTGGTTCTTTTTCTCAACTTATAACACAGAAGAAGCACATACATTGTTAGAAGTAAATGCTTCTCAAAATGATAAAGACTTTATTGCTGCTGTAAATTGGAAAAAAATTGAAGCTTATGTTGCAGCTGGTAAAGGACATAAAGAAAAAGCCAGATATGCGCACAATACTTGGGACGATGATACACATACAGCAACATCTGTTATGGAAAAAGAAGTATGGGTAGTTAATCCTGAAGATGTACCAGGTGCCATTTATTTTATGCCAGCACCTAAATCTCCTCACGGTATAGATATTGACCCTTCAGGCGAATATATTATAGCTAGTGGTAAACTAGCTGCGGCTATGACGGTTCATTCATTCACAAAAATGAAAAAAGCTATTGCCGATAAAGCTTTTGACGGTGAAAAATACGGTATTCCAATCTTAAAATTTGAAGCGGTGAATTTCGGTACTTTACAACAACCAGGTTTAGGCCCTCTCCATACAGAATTTGATACAAGAGGTAATGCTTATACAACTTTCTTTATTTCATCTGAGGTTGTAAAATGGAATATTAAAGATTTAAAAGTAATAGACAGGCACGCTGTTTATTACTCAGTAGGTCACTTAATGATTCCTGGTGGAAATTCGCGTAAACCCTTTGATAAATATTTAGTTGCGATGAATAAAATTACCAAAGACCGTTATTTACCAACAGGTCCAGAAGTGTGCCAATCAGCTCAATTATTTGATATTTCGGGCGATAAAATGGAGTTGTTGTTAGATTTTCCAACTATTGGAGAACCGCATTATGCCGCAGGTATTCCTGCTAGCATAATTGCAGATAAATCTCAAAAAATCTATAAATTAGATGACAATAAACATCCTGATGCTGTTAAGAGCGAAGCCGAAACAAAAGTTGTTAGAAAAGGAAATGAAGTACATATTTATATGTCTATGATTCGTTCTCACTTCTCTCCAGATAATATAGAAGGTGTTAAAGTTGGTGATAAAGTGTTCTTCCATGTAACCAATCTTGAACAAGATTATGATGTACCTCATGGTATAGCTATGATTGGCGCTAACACATCAGAAATGTTAATTATGCCCGGTAGAACAGCTACAATGATATGGAAACCTAAAGAAGTAGGTGTTTGGCCATTTTATTGTACCGATTTCTGTTCGGCATTACACCAAGAAATGCAAGGCTACATACGTGTATCTGCCAGAGGTGCAAATACACCCTTAAAATACACATTAGATGACGATGTGCCTGGTGAAGAAGAATAAAATTTATAAAAGGGCAGTTTAACTGCCCTTTTTTACCTTAAAATACTCTTATGAAAAAGTCAAAGTTATTAATGATTATCGGTAGTTTTTTATTGCTTGTTTTATTTATTGCTCCTTTGTGGAACATTACTTTAGAAGCACCACAATATCCACAAGCTATAGGTATGAATATCTATATTACCAAAATAGCTGACGCAAACCCTAATGATATAAAAAATATAAACTTAATGAATCATTATGTTGGTATGAAGAAAATTCCGACAGAAATGACCGAGTTTAAAGTGTTTCCAATAGTTATTGGAGGTATGGCTTTACTAGGAATATTAATCGGCTTTAAAGCCAATTATAAGTGGTATTTAATTTGGTTTATCACCATGTTGATTTTGGGTACTGCGGGTATGTACGATTTTTATTTGTGGGAATACACTTATGGTCATGATTTAAATATAAAAGCTGCCATTAAATTTACAAATTCAGATGGCAGTCCTTTGGCCTATCAACCGCCTTTATTTGGTACAAAACACATTCTAAACTTTACGGCTCATTCCTACCCCAGAACAGGTGCTTACGCCTTATTTTTAGGAATGTTTTTAACCTTTATAGCTTTTTTTAAAGGCCTTAAAGAGTCTAAAGAAGAATCTTAAATATCTGTTAACATTTTATTAAGAAGACGCCAGGTCAGTATTTTTAATTAGTTTTACAAACTGCTAATAACAACAAACAATGACTAAAAAAGCTGTTGTGTTTCTTTTTGTGATTTTTTATCTAGAAGCCTGCACTGTTAAAACCAAGCCTATTAATTACGGACTGGAACACTGTCGCCATTGTGAAATGACTATAGTTGATCAAAATCATGCGGCTTTATACCTTACTAAAAAAGGCAAACAATATAATTTTGATGCTGTAGAGTGTTTAATTGGTGGTTTAAAAAATACCAACGAAACACAAATAGCCCAAATTAAGGTAACAAACTACGGCCATCCCAAACAATTGATAAATGCCCATGAAGCAACTTACCTTATAAGCGAAGGAATTAAAAGCCCTATGGGAGCCAACTTATCAGCTTTTGCATCAAAACAAGATGCCCTTAAAGCCCAACAAGAAAATGGAGGTATTATTTATACTTGGCAGCAAATTAAAAAACAAATATCTTTTTAATGTTCTACAAAAGTTTTATAATAGCTTTGCTTTTTCCTTTATTAAGCGTGGCATCAACTATAAAAGTGTGTAAAACGTGTCATCAGACTACTATTTCATCAGCTATAGATTTGGCTCAAAAAGGAGATACAATTTTAATTTACAAAGGCACTTATAAGACACACGGTCTTATTATAAAAAAGCCCTTAACTATAATAGGTGTTGACAATCCTATAATTGACGGTGAGAATAAGGAAACCATTTTTACTTTTAAAACTGATAATTTTAGTGTTCAGAACTTGACAATTATAAATGTTGGGGTAAGTTATACAAGTGACTATTCGGCTATTTTAGTTTATAGAAGCAATCATTTTTTAATTATAAACAACACTTTTAAAAATGTTTTTTTTGGTTTATTAATTGAAAAGTCACATTTTGGCAATATTGTAAATAACATTATCACAAGTCATGCTATTACCGAATCAAATTCAGGAAATGGTATTCATTTGTGGCATTCATCTCATATGAAAATTAAGGGCAATAAAGTTTCAGGATTGAGAGATGGTATTTATTTTGAATTTGTTAAAAATAGTATAATTTCAGAGAATATTAGCAAGAACAATGTGAGGTATGGTTTACATTTTATGTTTTCTAATAATAATGAATATCGCAATAATACTTTTGAAAATAATGGAGCTGGAGTAGCCGTCATGTTTTCAAAACATATAAAAATGTACAATAATAAATTTTTATATAATTGGGGTACAGCCTCTTACGGATTGCTTTTAAAAGAAATATATGATGCCGAAATTAAGAATAATACTTTTCAACAAAATACGATAGGTTTAAATATAGAAGGCTCTACACGTATTAATTATACACATAATACCTTTTTAAGAAACGGATGGGCTATAAAAGTACGTGGTGCTTGTTATCAAAATATTTTTAAAAAAAATAACTTTTTGTACAATGCTTTCGACTTATCATATAACAGCAATATAAACAGTAATCTTTTTGAAAATAATTTTTGGAGCGAATATACAGGTTACGATTTAGATAAAAATGGTATTGGCGACGTGCCTTTTAGGCCTGTTAAACTTTTTTCATACATAGTCAATCAAACCCCAGAAACCATTGTTTTACTGCGAAGCCTATTTGTAGATATTATCAATTTTTCTGAAAAAGTGTCCCCCGTTTTTACACCCGATAATTTGATTGATAATACACCACTAATGAAAGAAATACAATGATAGAAATTAAAAACTTACATAAATCATTTAACAAACTCACTGTTTTAGACGGACTTGATTTGGATTTTAGAAGCAGTGGTATATTCGCAATTTTAGGCCCTAATGGCTCTGGAAAAACAACCCTTATAAAGAGTATTTTAGGGATGGTGGTGCCAGAAAAAGGAGAGATTCTAATTGATAAAGTGAATATTTTACAACAATGGACGTATAGAAATGATATTAATTACCTGCCTCAAATAGCTAATTTTCCTAGTAATTTAACCGTTATTGAGCTTATTAAAATGGTCAAAAATTTAAGACCAAAACCCGCAAGCGAATCCGAGTTAATTAGCACATTTGAATTAGAGCCTTTTTTAAATAAAAAATTAGGCAATCTTTCTGGCGGTACAAAACAAAAGGTAAACATCGTTTTAACTTTTATGTTTGACAGTAATATTATTATTCTAGATGAGCCTACCACTGGTTTAGATCCCATTTCTTTAATCCGCTTAAAAACGATAATTCAAAAAGAAAAAGACAAAGGCAAAACCCTTTTAATTACAACGCATATTATGAGTTTAGTTGAAGAAATTGCCGACGAAATAGTATTTCTACTAGATGGTAAAATTTACTTTAAAGGCAGTATAGCCTCCTTAAAAGAAAAAACCAAAGAAAATGATTTAGAACACGCCATTGCCAATTTGTTACAAAACTAAAATTATGTTTAAAATATTAAAATACAGTTTTTCAGATTTAATACGCAGCCGTTGGAGTTATGTCTATTTTGTTTTTTACCTATTGTTGGGGTTTGTGCTCTTATTTTTAAACAACAATGTCTCTAAAGCTATTATAACTTTATTAAATGTAATTATTGTTTTAACACCCCTTATAGGTACTATTTTTGGGGTGATGTATTATTACAATTCAAGAGAGTTCACAGAACTCCTTTTGGCGCAACCACTACAACGGAAGCAAATTTTTATGGGCCAATATCTTGGGGTAGCCATTTCTTTAAGTTTAAGTTTGGTTTTAGGATTGGGTATTCCATTTGTTATGTATGGTATTTTTCAATCGGCTGCAATTTTTGATTTTGGATTGTTAATTGTTGTAGGCGCTTTTCTAAACTTTATTTTTGTTGCCATATCGTATAATATTGCGCTTTCCAATGAAAACAAGATTAAAGGTTTTGGTTATGCTATTTTAATGTGGTTGCTTTTAGCCGTTATTTACGATGGTGTGTTTTTAATTTCACTTGTTGTTTTAAACGACTATCCTTTAGATAAAATGGCCTTATTTGCCACCATGTTTAATCCCATAGATTTGTCGCGGATTCTTATCTTACTAAAGCTCGACATATCAGCCTTATTAGGATATACTGGCGCTGTGTTTAAAGATTTTTTTGGCACCAACTTAGGTTTAGTAATATCGCTTTGTATGCTCACTTTGTGGGTACTTCTTCCTGTTTGGCGAATCAATATGAAAATAAAGAAGAAAGATTTTTAGCAATAAACCTTTCTTCTTTCACCTATCCCTTTATCGCTCTCATCTAAGATGATAAATATCATATTTACTTTAGTGTAAACGTTTTACCTTATAGGCGAATAATAAAAAGTCTGTTATGAAAACTAAAAAAAACGCACGGGCTAAATTAGAAAACTATTCAATAATTTTTCTACAACTTGGATTAGCACTCTCCTTATTTATTGTTTATCTAGCCCTTAACATTAAATCGTTTGACCGTCAATTAGAAACTTTAGAGAGTTTCTTTAATCAAGAAGAAGTTATTGAAGATATTCCTATGACTAAAAGAGTTGACCCTATAAAACCGCTTCCACCGCCACCACCTGCTCCTGAAATAATAGAGGTGGTAAATGATGCTGAGGTTATTAACGAAGTTATTTTAGAATCTACTGAAACCGATGAGACAGAATCTGTTAAACCTATTGAAATAAATGATATTCAAGAAGTAATAGAAGATGAAGAGGTGGCCAATGACATTCCGTTTGCTGTTATTGAAGAACCTCCTATTTTCCCTGGCTGTAAAGGAACCAAAGTGCAAAAGAAAAAATGCTTTAGCAAAAGCATGGCCAACCATATCAAAAATAATTTCAGAACCGCTCTTGGGCAAGAGTTGGGCTTATCCCCAGGGATTAAAAAAATATTTGCTTTGTTTACAATAAATAGTTCAGGCGAAATTTCAAATATAAAAGTAAGAGCCCCTCACAAAAGTCTCGAAAAAGAGGCTATAAGGGTTATTAAACTTCTACCAAAAATGACACCAGGAAAACAGAGAAACAGGTATGTAAATGTAAGTTATATGCAACCCATAATCTTTAAGATAGTGGAATAGTTAATTCTGAAGATTTTTAGAATTGGCCTTCCCATAACCAATTATCCTATCATAACGGCTGCCAAATGCCGAAAAATATACAAGTACCGTATAGTTGTTTTCTGTCTGATAAAAATTGCCAGAAATACTATTTAGTTCAATGCTATTTGGTGTTTTAACAACATATTTATAATTGTAAAAACCCTGTTTTAACAATAGCTTTGACGTGTATAAATTTGTATCCTTGTTAAAGTGCATCCTGTTTTGCTCTAACAAATGTCCATCGTTAAAATTGCCATAAACAAACACTTGTTTATCGCTTTCAAAAGGGAGTGCCAATCTAAAATACACCCAAGAATAATCAGCCTCAGTAATGGCTGTTTGGGTCCTAATAGTTCTTATAATAAAGTTGCCATTTACATCTGGGTAATAGGTATAAGGCTTATCACTTCTATCCTCATCAACGTACAGGTAGGTGTTATAAAGCGTCTCCAAATTAATTTTCTGAACATTATTTGTAGCCACCCTAATATTTTTAGTGTCAAAAAATAAATACTCATTGCCGCCTTCAAAAAGGGTTTTATCAGCATATCTGTAAATGAGTTGGGTGCCAGAATAAAATTGAGGGACTAAATTTTTAATCTCTGTATGCCAATCGTTATTTTGATACACTTTAATTTTAATTTCTTCACGTGGATTGTTGATTTTAAACATCCCCGTATTTACCGTAAACTGCACATTTTGATGTGTGTCAAATTTCTCAATAATTGGGCTTTTATGAACACTTACACCCACGGTAACTTTGGGTTCGTAAACAATAAAACGGCGTGTAAAAATAAGTGCGTCTAAATCGTCTTTAATTTGCAAAATATAATTACCACTAAGCTTAATACTGGTGCGCTCATTTGGAATATTTAATTGGTAATGTGTGTAAGGCTGATAAGTATTAAAAGCATTGTAGTAATTTCTGATATCATCAGATGCCAATCCGTTTAAATATTCTGTTGGTACAACTCTAGAGGTGTGCCAATCATAATCGCAATGAATAATTGTATAAGTATAATTCTTTTCATCAGCATCAAGGTCATCAAAAGACAATTCAATGCTTTCGCCTAATTTTACAATTGGCGCATAAAAATTTATTTTTAAAGGTTTTAGCTGAATGCTTTTTATATTATCAGAATTATTGGTCTGCGCTGTATTCTGTCCAAATATTGAGGCAGCCATCAGAAAAGTCCAAACAAAAAAGGGTGTAAATAAAAAGGGAATGCGCATAAAATATAAATAAGATTTAAAACTACTAAAAATAATTTTCAAAGTCATGTCTTTGATGTTTAAATTAACGTGATTTATATCCGCTTCTCCAATATATTTTTTAAATTTGCACAACTTTTTTATTGTTTATAATTTAAATATATAATATGTCAAAAGACATTCATATAAAAAGAGGCTTAAACATACCTTTACAAGGAGAATCGGATAAAAAAATTACCTCATCCAAAAGCCCAAACAAGTTTGCAATTCAACCAACAGATTTTTATGGTGTAACACCCAAACTTAGTGTTAAAGCAGAGGGTACTGTAGCCATAGGTGACGCCTTATTTTTTGATAAAAATCAAGAGCGTGTTAAATTTACATCACCTGTTTCTGGTACAATTGCTAATATCAAACGAGGTGCCAAACGCAAAATTTTAGCTGTCGAAATCTTAGCCGATACCAAAGATACTTTTAAAGATTTTGGCAAAGCTGATGTTGCATCATTAAACCGAGATCAGGTAAAAGATAAGATATTAATAAGTGGCTGTTGGCCTTATTTAATGCAACGTCCTTATGATGTTATTGCCAACCCTAACGACACGCCAAAAGCTATTTTTATTTCGGCATACAATACCGCACCATTGGCCACAGATTATGCTTTTATTTTAAAAGATAAGAAAGAAGCTTTTGCGGCAGGTATCACAGCACTTTCTAAACTGACAGATGGTTCTGTTAATTTGGGCATTTCTTCAAAAGATGCCGATTTTTTTAGTGCTATTGCAGATGCCAATATATACCAAGTTACAGGCAAACATCCTGCTGGAAATGTGAGTTTTCAAATTGCAAAGGTAAATCCCATAAACCAAGGCGATAAAGTTTGGGTGGTAAACCCTCAAGATGTGGCCATTATTGGTCATTTATTTTTAACAGGACATTACAAGCCTGAAAGAACAATTGCTTTAGCAGGTTCTGGTGTAAAAGAACCTCAATATTACAGCCTGAAATCTGGACAAGATTTAAACGATTTGTTTAAAAATACTGTCAAAAAAGGAAACTATAGAATTATTTCTGGAGACGTTCTAACTGGAACTAAGATAACCAAAGAAACATGCTTGCCTTTTTATACCAACAGCATTTCTGTTATCCCCGAAGGAGATCATTACGAATTTTTAGGATGGCATCCTTTTATTGGAAACCATAAATTAAGTCTTTCGCGTACTTTTTTTTCGTGGTTAACACCCAACAAAAAATACGATTTAGACACCAATTTAAATGGCGAAGAACGTGCTTTGGTAGTTACTGGAGAAATGGAACAGGTTTTTCCAATGGATGTTTATCCATTACAACTTCTCAAAGCTGCCATGGCTAACGAAATAGAAAAATTAGAAAATTTGGGTATTTACGAAGTCGTTCCAGAAGATTTTGGGTTGATTGATTTCACAAATACTTCAAAGCTAGAAGCGCAAGAAATTATCCGTTACGCTTTAGATATAATGATAAAAGAAGTAGGTTAATAATTAAGATATTTTTGTATGAAATTTTTAAGAAAAGCATTAGATACTATTAAACCTAAATTCGAATCAGGTGGCAAGCTAAAAAAATATGCCCCTGCCTTTTTTGCCATAGACTCCTTTTTATTCGTACCAAATCGCACCACAAAAAATGGCGCGCACATAAGAGATGGTGTCGATTTAAAACGTGTGATGTACACCGTTGTCTTGGCTTTGCTCCCTGCCCTTTTCTTTGGTATGTGGAATGTTGGATACCAACATTTTTCGCAAATTGGTAGCGATTTATCCTTTTGGAATTTATTAGCTTATGGCGCCTCAAAAGTACTGCCAATGGTAATTGTTTCTTACGGTGTTGGTTTGGGAATCGAATTTTTATTTGCCATTAAACGCGGCCATGAGGTTAACGAAGGTTATTTGGTAACAGGCATGTTAATTCCGCTTATCATGCCAGTTGAATTACCTTTATGGATGCTGGCTTTGGCAGTAATTTTTGCAGTGGTTTTAGGAAAAGAAGTTTTTGGTGGCACAGGAATGAATATTTTAAATCCAGCACTTTTAGCACGTGCCTTTGCGTTCTTTTCGTATGCCCCTTATATGTCTGGCGATAAAGTTTGGGTAGCCGATGCTGCTAAAGTTGATGCCATTTCTGGCGAAACATTATTGGGTCATTTGGCAACAGGTCACGATATTGCTTCGCACAGTGTGATGGATATGTTTATGGGTTATATTCCTGGGTCAATTGGCGAAACTTCTGTTTTAATGATACTCATTGGTGCAGCACTCTTAATTTTTACTGGTGTAGCCAGTTGGCGCATTATGTTATCTTCGGTAATTGGGGCCTCTGTAATGGGCTTAATTTTTAATGTCCTTGCTGTAAATCCACTAATGGCATTGCCCTGGTGGCAACATTTAATAATAGGCGGTTTTGCTTTTGGTATTGTGTTTATGGCAACAGACCCTGTTAGTTCGGCACAAACCACAAAAGGCAAATGGATATACGGATTCTTTGTAGGTTTTCTTGCTATTATGATTAGGGTGTTTAACAGTGCCTACCCAGAAGGTGTGATGATGGCCATATTACTAATGAATGTTTTTGCCCCAACTATTGACCATTATGTGATTCAAGGAAATGTGAAACGCAGAAAAAAACGTTTAAAAAAAATAGCTAAAACGGCTTAATTATGGATAGAAATAGCAATACATATACTTTCATGTTTTCTTCAATTCTGGTAATTGTTGTGGCTTTAGTTTTGGCTTTTGTAAGTCAAGCAACTAAAAGCCGTTATGAATCTAATATCGAGAAAGAAAAAATGCAAAGCATTCTCGCCACAATTGGTGTAAATGTAGATCGCAATCAAGCGGCTGTAGTGTTTAATGATTATATAAAACAATCATTAACACTTAGAGCAGATGGCTCTATAAATAAAAAAGTAAAAGCTTTTAATGTTAATTTACACAAAGAGCTTAAAAAAGAGGTTGACAAACAATCTTTTCCGCTTTATATAGCCGAAAAAGATGGTAAAAAATTCTATATAGTTCCTTTATATGGTGCAGGTCTTTGGGATGCAATTTGGGGATATGTTTCTTTAGATAGTGATAAAAATACCATAGAAGGTACCGTATTTGACCACAAAGGAGAAACCCCTGGCTTAGGAGCTCAAATAACCGAAAAGTGGTTTCAAAAACAATTTAAAGGAAAAACAATATTAAAGGATGCCAAAGCCGGTTTTACAAACAACAACTTTATATCTGTAAAAACTGTAAAAGGCGGTGCTAAAATAGGCGACAATCATGGCGTTGATGCTATTTCGGGTGGTACAAAAACATCAGATGGTATTAATAATATGATTGCAGAGCGTTTAGCACACTACTTAATTTATTTTCAAAACAACTAATGCTTTATAAATGTAATTATGGCAGATAAAGAAGGCTTATTTTCAAAGAAAAATATAAATCTATTAAAAGATCCGTTAAACGATAACAATCCTATTACGGTTCAGGTTTTAGGAATTTGTTCGGCTTTAGCAGTAACTGTTCAATTAAAACCTGCTATTGTAATGGCTATTTCTGTTATGGTGGTGGTGGCTGCAAGTAATGTTATTGTGTCTTCATTACGTAATTTAATCCCCAATAGGGTGCGTATAATAGTACAACTGGTTATTGTGGCTGCACTTGTTATTTTAGTTGATTTAACTCTAAAGGCGTATGCTTACGACATAAGCAAACAACTCTCGGTGTTTGTGGGTTTAATTATAACCAACTGTATTGTAATGGGAAGGTTAGAAGCTTTTGCTTTGGCCAACAAACCTTGGGCCTCATTTTTAGATGGTATTGGTAATGGCGCTGGTTATGGTTTAATATTAGTTGTGGTATCCTTTTTTAGAGAGCTTTTAGGCTCAGGAAAACTTATGGGCTTCGAAATATTAGGTCATAAAGCAAAAACAATAGCCGAATCGACCGGTCTTTATGCTATTGGCTATGAAAATAATGGTTTTATGTTATTAGCCCCTATGGCGCTCATTGTAGTTGGTATTTATATTTGGATACAACGCTCATTTAACTCAAAATTAATAGAAATATAATCAGTAATTAAATTATGGAATTAGCTAATATATTTATAAAAAGTATCTTTATAGACAATATGATATTTGCCTATTTCTTAGGCATGTGCTCATTTTTAGCCGTATCAAAATCGGTTAAAACAGCAGTTGGTTTAGGCGCTGCTGTTATTTTTGTATTAACCATAACAGTCCCTATTAACTACCTGTTAGATACCTATATTTTACGCGCAGGCGCCTTACAATGGCTGGGATCTTCTTACAAAGATATTGATCTTAGTTTCTTAAGTTATATTATGTTTATCGCCGTTATTGCTGCCATGGTACAATTGGTAGAAATGGTTGTAGAGCGCTTCTCGCCTGCATTGTATAGCTCATTAGGTATCTTTTTACCTTTAATAGCTGTAAACTGTGCCATTTTAGGAGGCTCTTTGTTTATGCAACAAAAAGACTTTTCAACAATAACCGAATCAGTTGTTTACGGATTTGGTTCAGGAATAGGATGGCTTTTGGCTATTGTGGCATTGGCATCTATCAGAGAAAAAATAAGCTATTCAAATGTCCCCGAACCTTTAAAAGGTTTGGGCATTACTTTTATCATTACAGGATTAATGGCAATAGCATTTATGAGTTTTATGGGCATTAAGCTTTAATCAAAAAAATTAAGAAATAAAATAATGGGAACAATTGCAGCAAGTATAATTGCCTTTTTAATCCTTACCTTATTATTGGTAACTTTATTATTAGTAGCAAAAGCAAAATTATTACCCTCGGGTAACGTACATATTAAAATTAATGGCGAAAAAGACATTGAAGTTGGCATAGGAAGTAACCTGTTGAACACTTTAGGCGAGAATAAAATATTTTTACCCTCAGCTTGTGGGGGTGGCGGTACCTGCTTACAATGTAAATGTATTGTCTCTTCTGGTGGTGGCGAAATGCTCCCAACCGAAGTGCCTAACTTTACTCGTAAAGAAGCGGCCGAAGGTTGGCGTTTGGGTTGTCAAGTAAAGGTAAAAGAAGACATGGTAATTGAGGTGCCTGAAGAAGTCTTTGGTGTTAAAAAATGGGAAGCAACCGTTGTCTCAAATTATAACGTTGCCTCTTTTATTAAAGAATTTGTGGTAGAATTACCCGAAGATATGGATTATAAACCAGGCGGGTATATCCAAATTGAAATACCCAATTGCGAGGTTAATTTTTCTGATATTGATATTACAGCACATCCCGAAGAACATCCTAACGATCCCGAAAAATTTAAATTAGAATGGGATAAGTTTAAATTATGGTCTTTGGTTATGAAAAATGACGAAACCGTTACACGAGCGTATTCTATGGCCAGTTATCCTGCCGAAGGCAGGCGTATTATGCTAAACGTACGTATTGCCACACCGCCGTTTGACAGAAATATTGGTGGTTGGGCAAATGTGAATCCGGGTATTGCTTCTTCTTATATTTTTAACCAAAAACCTGGCGACAAGGTAATTGTTTCTGGTCCTTACGGCGAGTTCTTTATAAACGAATCAGAAGAAGAAATGCTTTACATTGGTGGTGGTGCTGGTATGGCGCCCATGCGTTCGCATTTATACCATCTGTTCGAAACCATTAAAACCGGCAGAAAAGTGACTTATTGGTATGGTGGGCGCTCTAAACGCGAATTGTTTTATGTAGATCACTTTAAACACCTCGAAAAGCATTTCCCTAACTTTAAATATTTTATCGCTTTATCAGATCCTGCACCAGAAGATAATTGGGTCAATAAAAAAGATGTAAATGACGCTAAAGGCGATGGTTTTACCGGATTTATACACCAAGTGGTTATAGATAATTATTTGTCTAAACACGATACGCCCGAAGATATTGAATTCTATTTCTGTGGCCCTCCGTTAATGAATCAAGCTGTTATAAAAATGTGCGATGACTTTGGTGTACCACCAGAAAATGTGCGTTTTGACGACTTTGGAGGGTAATAATAACTAAACCACTTTACGCTCAATACGCTGCGAAATGGCCGTTAACAATTCATACGGAATTGTGTTTTGTTTTGCGGCCAAATCTTCAATATGCGCTTGATCTTTGTAAATGTAAACCGTATCGCCTTCGGCGCAATTAATAGCCGTAACATCAACCATTAGCATATCCATACACACATTGCCCACTATAAATGCCTTTTGATTGTTGATATACACATAACCCACACCATTGCCTTGTTGCCGTGAAATACCATCGGCATGACCAACGGGTATTGTCGCTGTTTTTATTACCTTATCAGATAAAAAAGCGCGGTTATAACCCACCGTTTCGCCTGCTTTAATCGTATGGATTTGCGAAATTTTAGACTGTAATTGTACAACCGATTGTAACTGGTTGGTTGTCTTCTCCTCATTCCCAAAACCGTATAAACCGATACCGATACGCACCATATCAAATTGGGCTTCGCTATAATTTACAACCCCCGATGTGTTTAAAATATGTTGCATCGGCGTATAGCCTAATTCTTTTTTAACTTTATTTGCAATCTGCTCAAACTGATTTATTTGCGATAAAGTAAAAGCCTTTTCAGATAAATCTTCGCTCGCTGCCAAATGTGAAAAAATAGAAGCTAATTTTACAGAACTATTGGCGGCGAGTATTGAAATTATTTTTGGAATATCATCTGCCACAAAACCCAACCGGTTTAAACCGGTATTAAATTTTATATGAATGGGGTAATTCTCTAATTTATTTTTAGAAAGCACTTTAACAAATACCTCTAAGCTTTTAAAATTATACAAATTGGGTTCCAAACAATTTTTAATCAAAAGGGCAAATTGATCTGGTTGTGGGTGTAAAACCAAGATGGGTAATTTTATACCTGCTTTACGTAAAGCCACACCTTCTTTTGCGTAAGCAACAGCTAAATAATTTGTGCCTATTCTTTCGAGATGTTTGGCTACAGCAACAGAATCTGACCCATAACCAAATGCTTTTACCACACCTAAAAATTTAGTGCTGGCTTTAAGTTTTGATTTAAAAAAATTAAAATTGTGTTCTAAAGCCTCTAAATTTATTTTTAATACACTAACGTGAGTCATTTTTTTTTGTTTCTTCTTTGGCTTTCTGCATGACTTTAAAATAAGCAGCCCTACTCAAGGGTTCGTACTCTTGCATTTCGCCCACTAAAACCAACTCATCATTTTGAACAGTACGGTGGCTGTAATGGGCCAAGTTGCCAGTTTTGGTACACACGGCATGGACTTTTGTAACATATTCGGCTGTGGCCATTAAAGCAGGCATAGGACCAAAAGGATTTCCTTTAAAATCCATATCCAATCCTGCCACAATTACCCGGATGCCGCGGTTGGCCAAATCGTTACAAACACGTACTATTTCATCGTCAAAAAATTGGGCTTCGTCAATGCCAACAACATCTACATTGGTGGCTAAAATAGGGATATTGGCTGCTGCAGGAACAGGAGTAGAACGGATCTCATTGGCATCGTGCGACACCACCATTTCGTCATCATAACGTGTATCGACAGCGGGTTTAAAAATCTCAACATTCTGTTTTGCGAAATTTGCACGTTTCAAACGGCGTATCAGTTCTTCTGTCTTACCAGAAAACATAGAGCCACATATAACTTCTATCCAGCCAAATTGTTCGTTTTGATTTACTGTATTTTCAAGAAACATTTTGTAAATTTCAAGCTTGTAAGGGTTTTATGTCATAAAATAGTCATGACATTGCTACAAAGTTATTAAAAATCGCACTTAAAATTGAATTAAAACAGACAACTTATGCACAAAAAAGTAGAAGCCGACCTAATGGCACTAGCGCGTACCATTTTGGCTTTAAATAAGCATACAGATATTGATTTACTCAAAAAAAACACCCAATTAATCTATGACCAGTTGTGTGTCTTAGAATATTTAAAACTAGAGAAAACTCCTGAAAAAGAGAGCTGTAAGACCTCAGATCAAATCGAACCGCCAATACCAAAAGAGGAAACACTTTTTTCTATTGAGGATGAAATAGGTGTTACACCCGATTTGGAAGATATTTTTATAAAAAAAGAAGCTTCGGAGGTGCCCGAAATAAAAATAGAAGCCCAAGTAACACCCCCCCCTGCTACCTTAAAAGAAAAAATAGAAGCCGCCAAACAAGAGGAAAAGCAGGCTTTAAAAAGCGATTTAGCTGTTGGCGAAGAAACAAGTAAAGAAACCTTAAACTTACAATCTAAGCCCAAAGTTTCTTTAAATGACAGCCTTCAAAAAGGATTTTCGATAGACTTAAATGACCGCATTGCCTTGGTTAAACACCTATTTGAAGACAGCCAAGAAGATTTTAACCGTGTATTGTCGCAATTAAATACTTTTGAAACCGAACAAGCCGCCAAAAATTTTATTTTAAACCAAGTAAAACCCGACTATTCTTGGCAAAAAAAAGAGACTTACGAAGAGCGTTTTTTATGGCTTATTGAGCGAAATTTTACCTCATAATCTCATTTTAAATTCTTATTTTTGAACCCTATTTTAAGCATCTCAATTTTAGAACAACCCTTATGAAAGCAGCACAATACAACCACCTATTTGACACATTAATTGATAAATATCACATAGTTGACAACGTAGATCAACCCTTTGAAAATCCGTTTAACAAAAATAGTTTTGAGCATTTGTTGTATAGAAAAAGTTGGATAGACACCGTACAATGGCATTACGAAGATATTATCCGTTTGCCAGATATCAATCCTACAGAAGCCCTAACTTTAAAACGTAAAATTGACGCTTCAAATCAAGACAGAACCGATATGGTTGAGTTTATTGACAGCTATTTTTTAAATAAATTTAAAGATGTAAAAATTAAAAAAGGCGCTAAAATAAATTCTGAAACACCAGCTTGGGCCATTGACAGACTCTCTATTTTGGCTTTAAAAATTTACCATATGAACGAAGAAGCCACCCGTTTATCTGCCACTCAAGAACACAGAGATACTTGTCAAAAAAAGCTAAATGTTTTATTAGAACAACGTGTCGATTTATCAACTGCTATTGACGATTTATTAAACGATTTTGCTTCTGGCGAAAAATATGTAAAAGTCTATAAACAGATGAAAATGTACAATGATGACGATTTGAATCCCATGCTTTACAAAAAGAAATGAATCGGTTAAAAAAACTTTTTGACGGTTTTAAAAACCTGTTAATACTTACTTTACTTATTGGTTTGGGCAGTTGTAAAAGTGTTGAAATTCCTGTTTTTTCTTCGCAAAAACCACCTGTAGCACCAAACTACAACAACGCAACATCGTGGGCCGTTTTACCCAACACCTATCCCGAAGATTTAAAAAAATGGCAAACCAACACCACCAACTTAAAAGCCGATATTTTTTACATATACCCCACATTAAATCTCGATAAAAAAGATCTGCGGTGGAATGTACCCATATCCGATAAGGCACAGCAAAATAAGGTGTTAAACACGGCGGTTTATTTTCAAGCTTCGGCCTTTTTAAATGCAGGTAAATTGTATGTACCCTATTATAGGCAGGCTCATATTCGCTCTTATAATCAATTCCTAAATGGTGGTAAAGAAGCTTTAGATTTGGCTTACGCCGATGTTAAAGCTGCTTTTCAATACTACCTAAAAAATTATAATAATGGCCGCCCTTTTATTATTGCTTCACACAGTCAAGGCACCACACATGCCATAAAATTATTGAAAGAATTTGTAGATGGTAAACCTTTACAAAAACAATTGATTGCCGCTTATATTCCAGGTATTGCCATTAAAAAAGATGTCTTTAAAACGATTCCTTTTATGACAAAACCCACCCAAACAGGCGGCTTTGTAGCATGGAATACCTATAAAAAGAACTATTATCCCAAAACTTTTTCTAAATGGTTTGAGGGTGCTGCGGTTTCCAATCCCATTACTTGGGATGCTGCCACAACGTCTTTGCGCGCAGCCCATAAAGGCTTTTTATTTAACAATGACAAATTGTACACACAGGCACTACGGGTTTATGTTAAAGATGGTATTTTGTGGACAAGTTTACCGCACTTTCCATACCGACTATTTGCCCTAAACAAAAAACGCTACCACACAGGCGATATCAATCTGTTTTGGGAAGATGTACGCGAAAATGCCGTTTTACGGGTGGATTCTTTTTTAAAATTACACTAATATAAAGCTTTAAATTATACAGACCTCCTAGGTTTTAAAAACCTAGGAGGTCTTGTTGAATTGAATATAATTTCATACAAATAGTATCTGTATTTTATCTATAAAGCTATTTTTAAACAGGCAATTTGTGAACGCATACCGCAATTATCACTTTTAAATCAATAAATCATTTTCCATAATTCTCAACCAAAATGGCAACCGTTTTTTTACTACTTCCTATAAATATTTTATCGCCCTCAAGTACAACGGGGCGTTTTAAAAAAGTATAGTGTTCTAAAATAAGTTGTTTGTAATCGGTTTCGCTTAATCTCTGATTTTTTAAATCCATTTGGCCGAACTTTTTGGCACGGCGGCTAAACAAAGCTTCATAACTTTTAGATCTTTGGTACATTTCTTCTAGTTGCGTTGCGGTAATAGGCGCCGATTTAATATCTTGTAAGATAAAATCAGAAGTATCTAATTGTTTTAAAATACGCAAACAGGTATCACAGGTTTTTAAAAAGTATATTTTTTTCATAATAGAAGTTTCAGCATCAAAAATAACGCTATTTTTAGGCAAAATTCAAAAAATATGACACACCAATTTGAAATTGCAAAACTAAGTCGCAATGTACTGTTAGGTCTAACTAAAAATCTAACTGAGGTACAGTATAACAATATCCCAAAAGGATTTAATAACAATATTGCATGGAATTTGGGTCATATTCTCGTAACACAACAGTTACTCGTTCATAAGCTTTCAGATGTGGCTTGTGTTGTAGATAAAACAATTATTAAAGCCTTTGGGAAAGGTTCTGTACCCAGAACAGATTATACTTTGGCCGAAATTGAAAACCTAAAATCGCAAATGCACAGCGCTGTAGAAACAACAAAAGATTTGTTTAACAGGGGTTCTTTTAAAACCTTTAACGTGTATCCTACAAGCTTGGGTTATACCATAAATAATGTAAAAGATGCCATTGCTTTTAGCAATTATCACGAAGGCATGCATGTAGGTATTATTATGGCGCTTAAAAAATTAGTTTAGTAATGGACGTGTTTACAATTATTGCTGTTTTAGTTGTTATAGCCGCTTTGTTTGGCTATATAAATACACGCTTCCTTAAATTACCCAATACTATTGGTTTAATGCTCATTACCATTGTGGTAACACTTTTAGTTTTGGCCAGTAGTTATTTTGACAATACGCTCTTAGAGCACGAAAAACATTTGTTGGCTCAGATTGATTTTCAATCGGTTTTACTGGATGTCATGCTGAGTTTTTTACTCTTTGCAGGGGCTTTACACACCAATTTTGCCCAATTAAAGGTACAGCGTTATCCCATTTTGGTATTTGCCAGCTTGGGCACCATAAGCTCAACTTTTATCGTGGGCGCTTTGAGTTTTTACCTCTTTAAACTTTTGGGTCTCGATGTGGCTTTTATACATTGTCTGTTATTTGGTGCCTTGATATCACCTACAGATCCCATTGCCGTTTTAGGGATTCTAAAACAGGTGGGAGCACCCAAAAAATTGGAAACAAAAATTGTTGGCGAGTCTTTGTTTAACGACGGTGTGGGTGTGGTTATTTTTCTTACCATTTATCAATTGGCAAAAGGCGGTACTGAAGTCACTTTTGGGCATGTAGCCGAGCTCTTTTTGGTAGAAGTTATTGGTGGCATTTCTTTAGGGCTTATCTTAGGATGGCTCACTTTTAGAATGCTTAAATCTATTGACGATTACGATACCGAGGTTATTATTACTATAGCCACGGTAATGGGCGGTACTATTTTGGCACAATACCTCCATGTATCTGCCCCCTTAGCCATGGTAACAGCCGGTTTATTTGTAGGAAATGATACCGTAAGAGAAACCGCCATGAGTAAAACAACAGAAACTTATGTAGATAAATTTTGGGAGTTGCTAGACATCTTGCTAAACACCGTTCTCTTTGTTTTAATAGGCATGGAAATGTTGGTACTAACCTTTAACAAGCAATACATTATTGCGGGTATTATTGCCATTCCCTTATTATTGGTAGCACGTTTTATGTCTTTACATTTTCCAATAAAATTCTTTGCCAAAAAATTAGATTTTGTGCCCCATACCAATTTAATGATGACTTGGGGCGGTTTACGCGGTGGTATTTCTATTGCCTTAGCCTTGAGT
Organism: Flavobacteriaceae bacterium; assembly: GCA_021647405.1. Taxonomy (GTDB): domain Bacteria; phylum Bacteroidota; class Bacteroidia; order Flavobacteriales; family Flavobacteriaceae; genus CG1-02-35-72. The sequence goes on along the minus strand of JAKIUU010000005.1, from coordinate 57,132 downwards.
TTAACCACGGCAATGCACCGCGATTTATTTTTGGTTATAACCTATATGGTTGTTGTTTTCTCTATAATAGTACAAGGTTTAAGTTTGGGGAAACTTGTTAAAAAACTTGTTAAATAAAACCTAACTGACGACATTTGCCAAAATTCTAGTTCCAATAGAACACAGATAACGCTGATTTTTATGATTGACACCAATTGCTTGTAGAAAAGCTAAAGTAAATCAGTTAATTATAAAAGTTTCTAAAAAAAATGAAAAAAATGAAATTCAATACAAAAGCCATTCACGGTGGTCAACAACACGATCCCAGCACAGGCGCAGTTATGCCACCCATATACCAAACATCAACCTATGCGCAAACAACCCCAGGTGGGCACAAAGGATACGAATATTCTAGAACGGGCAACCCAACCCGAACAGCTTTAGAAAACGCCTTAGCAAGTATAGAGAATGGGAAATTTGGCTTGGCTTTTGGCTCAGGATTGGCAGCTATTGATGCCATTATAAAAATGTTAAAACCAGGCGATGAGGTTATTTCTACCAACGATTTATACGGTGGCACATTTAGAATTTTTACAAAAATATTCGAACAGTACAATATTGTATTCCATTTTGTTGGGATGGACAATATTGCCTCTGTAGAGGCCAAAATTAACACCAATACCAAGCTTATTTGGGCCGAAACGCCTACAAATCCCATGCTTAATATTATTGATATTAAGGCTTTGGCCGATGTGGCTAAAAAACAGGGCATTCTATTTGGTGTTGACAATACTTTTGCAACACCTTATTTGCAAAATCCCCTTGATTTGGGTGCCGATTTGGTCATGCATTCTGCAACCAAATATTTGGGTGGCCATAGCGATGTGGTTATGGGAGCGCTTATTGTAAATGATAAAGATTTGGCCGATAAACTGTATTTTATCCAAAATGCAAGCGGGGCTGTTTGTGGACCTATGGATAGTTTTTTAGTTTTACGCGGCATCAAAACATTGCATGTACGCATGCAACGCCACTGCGAAAATGGCAGGGCTGTGGCCGAATTTTTACAAGCCCATTCAAAAATTGAAAATGTGTATTGGCCTGGATTTGAATCACATCCCAACCACGAAATAGCCAAAAAACAAATGCGCGACTTTGGTGGGATGCTGTCGTTTACCACAAAAGGCAACAATTACAAAGCCGCCATTTCTATGGTAGAAAATTTAAAAGTATTTACCTTGGCTGAATCTTTAGGGGGTGTAGAATCTTTATCGGGTCATCCGGCCAGTATGACGCATGCCTCCATACCAAAAGAGGAACGCGAAAAAACAGGTGTGGTCGATTCGCTTATCCGCTTAAGCGTAGGAATAGAAGATATTGCTGACTTAATTGCCGATTTAGAGCAGGCTTTGGCAAAAATCTAAAATCTATAAGGTAAATGATAAACAAGTCCTACATTGAAAAAAACCAACCACTCACGGTTTTTATTTTCGGCAACAGGCGCATTGAGACCATCTACTTTATTTGAAAAAAAATGTTGGAAACGCAAATCGCCAACAATTTCCCAATCTTCATTAACTCTATAACGCGTCCCGCCGCCAATAATAAAAGAATATGTAGTTCCTCTGCCTTCAAAAACAGCCCCTGGAAGTTGCCATTTTTCTGGCAGCAAAGTAATATCTTGGTGCCAATCTCCTAAATCTGAAATAACGTAGGGCTTAAAAAAATTGAATTGAAATCCAACACTTAGATAAGGGTTGAAATTGCTTTCGTCATTGGTAAATAAATTCATTTCGCCTTCATAAAAACTGTCAAAATAGTATTCTAACTGCGCCCCTATATTAAACATTCTATTGCCACCATGCATCGCTCTTAATGGATTGTCTGGGGGTTTGTTTTCAACCCATCTGCCATGATGCTTGAATTTATTGGTCATATATGACAACTCAGTTCGTATTTTAAAATGATCTGCAAAATATGGGCGTTCCCAATTACTCTTAAAAAAACTGAGATAATGAACAGCACCTATGGCAAATCCAAAATTGCCAAAGGTACTTTGAAATTGATTTCGTGCCCCATAATCTGTTTGCATAGAGCCCGTCCCTAAAATAATACCCACTTCGTGTGTGAATCGGGTTTGTGCACTTGTAAACACGAAAGACAGTAAGGTAAAACTTAATAAAAACTTTAATTTTACAGGGTTTGTCATAGAAAACAAATGTAAAAAAATAATAATTAGTAAATTAAAAATTGTCTTGGGGATTCCAAAAATATTTTTCTAGATCAACTATCTGATAATTTTTAATTTCTACGCCTTCATTTTCCAACAGTTGCTGCATTAGGTTTGTACCATCAAAATGAGATTTTCCTGTAAGTAATCCATTTCTATTTACAACCCTGTGTGCTGGAACATCATCAATATTATGAGCCGCATTCATGGCCCATCCTACCATTCTTGCAGAACGTTCTGCACCTAAGTGTTTTGCAATAGCGCCATAAGATGTTACTTTTCCGAAAGGTATCCGTTTGGCAACCTCGTAAACTTTAGTGAAAAAGTTGCTGCTTCCTGTTTTTCTTTCCATTTTAAAATAACTTTATCAAGGTGATTATACCTAATAAACCCGTTATAGCGCTCAAAATAAAATTAATGTTTTTGGTGAATCCTTGTAATTTATTTAAAACTTTTTGAGCTGTATAAATATACATATATAGAATTAAGAAAGTTCCCAATGCAGCTCCTGTTACAAAGAACAAAATAGATAATTTGTCAAATAACAAATATCCCGACATGACCAATGCTGAGCCCACGCCACAGTAATAAGGTATGGCAAACATGTTTAAAAAGGACAGTAGCAGTCCCGTTATAAAATTGCTTTTAATTTTCTGTTTATTGGTATAATTGGCTTTCCGCTCAGAGAATCCTTTTCTAAAAAAATACACAGAAAGCATTATAAAAATGAACGATGCCACCTCGTTTACATAAACCAATAAGTGATCGTTTTCTTCTAATAATTTGGTGATTAACAGTGCTAAAGTTGCTTGAATTAAAACAGTTGCCGAAACGCCAATGGCATAATTTACAGCCTTACTTTTCCCTTTTGTAGTGCTAATTTTTATAGCAGTCATGTTTAACATGCTCGGTGGAATCAACCCTATAAAAGCCGCTATAAGACCTAGAATAAAAGTAAGAACAAGCATCATATCTAGAATTTTGGTTTAAATTTTAAATAAGTAATGGGTTTCTTCAAATCTAAAAATTGCTTTTCGTAAAAGGTCTGTATTAATGTTGCCTCTGTTGGCGCCTGAAAATTTTTGTATATATCGTTATGGGCATATAGTAATTCGTGTTGTTGATTTTCTATTAAACCCAATGTATATCCAAATAAAAACTCAGAATCTGTTTTAAGATGTATAACCCCTTTTTCTTCCAATATTTTGTGGTATTTCATTAAAAAATTAGGGTTTGTCAAACGGTGTTTTGTACGTTTAAATTTTATTTGTGGGTCTGGAAAAGTAATCCAAATTTCGCCAACCTCATTTTCTGAAAAACACAAATCTATCAATTCTATTTGTGTACGCAAAAAAGCAACATTGGGTATTTTTTCTTCTAAGGCTGTTTTAGCACCACGCCAAAAACGGGCGCCTTTTATATCAACACCAATAAAATTTCTGTTGGGATAACGTTTGGCAAGCGCAATTGAATATTCACCTTTACCACAACCCAGCTCTAAAGTAATGGGATTATTATTACCAAAAAATGTATGCCAACGTCCTAAAAAATCAAAACCTTCAGTAACCGATTTACGTGAAGGTTGTATGACATTAGAAAAAGTTTCGTTTTCACGAAATCGTTTTAATTTATTTTTACTACCCAAATTATCTTTATTAAAAGTCAGCTATTATAAGTTAGCGCCTTTACGGTATTTATTTAGTTGGCTCATCCAAAAAATAAAAGCTAGGAATCCTATAATTATCAATGTAATATTTATGGTATTTGATGCCCACCAACTATCTGTAAAACGCAACTTTTCAAAAAAAGGAAATATCGCGTTGGTAAAAAAATCGCCGAGGGCTCTAAAAAAATTGTTTGCTATCATATCTTAAGTATCTTTACGCTGCAAAAGTATAAAATCTAATAATGATTGCCAATTTTTTTAATAAAGCCAAACCAATTAACAGTGTTTTTCTGCTAGGAACGCTTATTTTATTCTTTGTATATGCACATTTTAATATCAGTATGGTTAATTTACCCTTCAGGTTTTGGGCTGTTAAAACAGTCGGATTACTGCTTGTAGTGGGTCTTTTTTTTATCTATAGTTTTATAATTTCTAAAAACCACCTTACATTAATTAACAGTTATGGGCTGTTGTTTATTTGCTTAGGAATCGGTCTTTTTTACCCTGTGCTTTCACAATTTAAAACTTTAATTTCTCTTGCAATTCTGGCACTCTCGTTTAGGCGGATTTACAGTTTGCGAACGAATATAAATATTAAAGAAAAACTTTTTGACAGTGCTTTTTGGGTGGCGTTGGCCAGCCTTGTTTATTTTGAAAACCTGTCTTTTTTGATTTTAATTTACGCGGCATTAATCGTATTTCAAAGGAATAATTGGCATTACTTTTTTATTCCTATTGTTGGTTTTTTTGTGCCGTATTTTTTAATCTATGTTTACGCACTTACTTTTGGCGATTACACATTTTTTAACAGCCTTATAAATAAGCATTTTTCGTTAAATTTTGGTATTTTTAATGCGCTTTATTTGCTAATATACATTGGTATTATCATCCTTTTAGGAGTTGCTGCATTTGCTTTAAATACCATTAAAACTTCTGAATTTAGTATCGAGTTTAGGGCCTTGTGGAGTTTGGTCTTAGTGCATTTTATATTGGCAATTTTCTTTTTGTTTTCTGGCGAAACATTCCACCTACACAAAAGTGTTTTCTTGATTTTCCCTTTCGGGATTATCATGGCTAATTACTTGCAATCTCTATCAAAAAAATGGCTAAAAGACATTTTAATTTATTTATTTATAGGATTGGTTTTAAGTCGGTTAATCTACAGTTTTGTGCCGTAGGCCAAATCGCCAGCATCTCCTAAACCGGGCACTATATAGCCTTTGTCGTTTAAAGTATTATCGACTGTGGCTATCCATAAATGGGTGTCTTCTGGAAATTTATCTTTGATAAAATCGATACCCTCAGTTGCGCCAATTACAGAAACAATATGGATTTTCTTGGGAATGCCTGTCTTTTTTAAAACCTCATAAACATTCACCATAGATTGCCCTGTTGCTAACATTGGATCGGCCAGTAAAAGTATTTTGTTTTCTAAGGAAGGGGATGCCAAATACTCTACAACAATTTCAAAGGCGTCAGAATTATCAAGATGTTTTCTATAGGCAGAAATAAAAGCATTTTCGGCATCATCAAAATAATTTAACAGCCCTTGGTGCAGCGGTAAGCCGGCTCTTAAAATTGAGCATACAACAATATCTTTTTGAATCTGGGGAATTTCTTTAACTCCCAAAGGTGTTGTTATTTTTTTATTATTATACTTAAGATGTTTACTCAATTCATATCCCAAAACTTCGCCAATACGTTCAATATTTCTCCTGAATCTAAGTTTGTCTTGTTGTTTGTCAACAGCACGAATTTCTGAAATAAATTTAAGGAGGATTGAATTGTGGTCACTAAGATTGTGAATTGTCATATTTAGAAAATCTTTTTACAAAGATAAATTTAATAACTCATTTCTACAATTTCTCTTACTTTTTCTAAAGTGATATTTTGCTGTTCTCCCAATCCCAACCAACCACGATTTTTAAAGCGTTCGGTAATAAATTGAGCTGTATTTTTATAATCATTGGTGTATTGAGAAAGTTTGGTGTGTACACCTAAATTTATAAAAAATGTACGTGTTTTTTCAATAGCCTTATCGGCGATGTCATCATCAGAACCCGATAATTGCCAAACGCGTTTGCCATACTGCACCAATTTATCGTATTTATCTGTTTTCATTACCGCATATAAATTAGGCGCAATTACAGCCAAAGATTGTGCGTGGTCAATGCCGTGTAAAGCAGTGAGTTCATGACCTATCATATGTGTAGCCCAATCTACCGGAACGCCTTTAGATAGTAACCCGTTTAATGCCATGGTACAACACCACATAAAGTTAGAAGCCAATTTATAGTCGGTCGGATTTTTAATAACCTTTGGACCAATCTCTATGAGTGTTTTCAAAATTCCTTCGGCAATGCGGTCTTGTAAAAGGGCCTGTGTGTTATGGGTAAGGTATTGTTCCATAACATGCATAAAAGCATCAACAACGCCATTTTGTAATTGGCGTTTGGGTAAACTGGCTATAACTTGCGGGTTGCTAAAAGAGAATTTTGGAAATAAAAGTGGACTGCCAAATGCCATTTTTTCTTGGGTTTCGGCCTTTGTAATTACCGCTCCCGAATTCATTTCAGAGCCTGTTGCTGGTAAAGTTAAAACACATCCAAAAGGGATTGCTTTTTTAACTTTAACTCCTTTTGCTAAAATATCCCATGGGCTATCGCCTTCAAAGCAGATGGCTGCGGCAATAAATTTTGTAGCATCAATTACCGAACCACCTCCAACGGCTAAAATAAAATCTATCGCTTCTTTTTTGGCTAAGGCAACTGCTTTTAAAAGTGTTTCGTATTGTGGATTTACCTCAATGCCTCCAAACTCAACTATTTCAAGGCCTTTGAGCTCTGTAACAACAGCATTGTAAATGCCATTTTTTTTAATGCTGCCCCAGCCATAAGTAAATAGCACCTTTGCATTTTCTGGAATTTCATCGGCCAATTTAGCGAGCTGATCCTTCCCAAAAATTAATTTTACAGGATTGTAAAGTTCGAAATTTTTCATTGTTTATTTTAGGGTTTCTAAAACTGTTGACACCACTGTTTGAGGCAAAATACTTCGCATACAATCTTCGTAACCTTCAACGACCTTATTGCCATAAATTGAACTTGGTAATTTTGGATACTTTTCTAAATCGGGTAACAAACAAGAACTTATTGGATGTCTAAAAGGCACAAATCCCGTATATGGGTGTGTGGCGCCCCAAAGTGTAATGGTTTTAACATTGAGCATGGCCGCTAAATGCGAATTGGCCGAATCCATACTTAACATCAGTTTTAACTGCGCTATAAGATTGAGTTCTTCTTTAAAACGCATTTTACCAATAACATTTACGGTGTTGTCGGTACCCGAAATTATTGTGTTTGCTAATTTCAATTCTTTTTTACCCCCACCAAATATTAAGATTTTAATGCCTGGCTGTTTTGACAATGATTTAACAACCTCAGCCATTAAATCAACTGGATAGGATTTTGAGTCGTAATGTGCAAAAGGCGCTATCCCAACAAGTATGTTTTTTCTTAAATCTATTTTATTTTTCTTTAAAAAAGAACTTATTTTTTCTGATGGTTTTGCTTTTTCTTGGTATTTATGTGTGTATAAATTTATGGGATAGCCTAATTTTTCAAAAACATCGGCATAACGCTGATGGGTTCTTTTAAGTTGTTTAAAAACCTTGTTTTCTGGACGCGTCAGAGCCTCTTTAGCTTCTCTACCTTTATCAATTTTAACCATTTTTATGTCAGAAAATCTGAAATAAGAACGCAATAATTTTGTTCTGATAACATTATGCATATCTGCAATAGCGTCAAAATGAAAATTCTTTAAGGTTTTATACAATTTATAAATACCTCTTATGCCCTTGTGGGAGCCATTAACATCTGCCGCAAAAAAAGACACATTGGGAATGTTTTTAAAAAACGGTTTTACAAAGGCCCGTGAAAGCACGGTTATTTTAACATTGGGATATGTTTTTGTAAATGTTTCTAAAACAGGAACCAACATGGCTATATCTCCTATAGCTGATAATCTTACAACTAAAATATGTCTCAGGTTTGCCATAAACCAAAGATACACATTATTCCCGTTTCATAATAATTTCTTGGTGTTCGATTGATTCTTGATGTATTACTTTGAATATGTTATTTATAAACTCTTTACTCAGTCCAGAACCCGTGCTTTTGGCCAACATTTTTTCAATAATTTCGCCCCAACGTTTGTTTTGTAAAACAGCTACATTTCTTTCTTTTTTAACTTCCCCTATTTTATCGGCCACTTTCATTCTGTCAGAAAGCAGTTCGATTAATTGGTTGTCTAAAAAATTGATTTGAGTTCTAAATTCCGTTAATTTATCAATGTAATTTACATCGCCAAATTCTGTTTTTCTGATACGTAAATCTTCAGTTATTTTAACCAAAGTATCGGGTGTTATTTGTTGTGCAGCATCGCTCCAAGCTTCATCTGGTGTACAGTGTGTTTCTATCATCAAACCGTCAAAATTTAAATCGAGTGCCGTTTGCGATACTTCAAAAATTAAATCGCGGCGCCCAGCAATATGCGAGGGGTCACAAATAATAGGAAGGTTGGGATAATCGCGTTTTAAATCAATCGGAATTTGCCATTTTGGTTTGTTGCGGTATTTGTCTTTTTCGTAAGATGAAAATCCGCGGTGAATAACCCCCAGTTTTGTAATCCCTGCTTTGTAAAAACGTTCAACTGCGCCCATCCATAAAGCATAATCTGGATTGATAGGGTTTTTGACCAATACAATTTTATCAGTCCCTTTCAGTGTATCGGCAATTTCTTGCACCACAAATGGATTTACAGTTGTACGGGCACCAATCCACAAAATATCAATATCAAATTCTAAAGCCAATTTGGCGTGTTCTGCATTGCCAACTTCAATAGTGGTAAGCATTCCTGTCTCTTCTTTTACTTTTTGAATCCATGGCAAAGCCTTAACGCCGTGACCTTCAAAACCTCCTGGACGCGTTCTTGGTTTCCAAACACCTGCTCTAAAAACGGTGGCATCTGTATTTTTTAATTGGTGTGCTATTTCTAAAACCTGCGCTTCAGATTCAGCACTACAAGGACCTGCAATAACTAAAGGGTGGTCTAATTTCATGGCTTCTAACCACGGTTTAAAATTCTCGTTTTTCATGATTTCTCTACTTAATTTCTGATAAAATATTTTTTAAATGATGTGTGCTTTCCATTGATTTATAAAGATCTTCTTCAGCACTTTGTTTTAATAATTCTTTAAACTGATTTAAATTTTTGATATACTCTTCTAATGACTTTAAAATATTGGTTTTGTTTTGTATAAATATAGGTGTCCATGTGTTGGGCGAACTTTTTGAAAGTCGTACTGTCGAAGCAAAACCACTGCCAGCCATGGTAAAAATAGATTTTTCATCTTTTTCTATTTCCAGTACTGTTTTTCCCAACATAAAAGAACTGATGTGCGATAAATGAGATACGTAAGCAATATGCTTGTCGTGTGCTTTGGCTTGCATAAAAGAGGTCGTCATTTGTAGTTCTTCAAAAATACCCAGCGCCTTTTCTAAAAAGGGTTTCCCCGATGCCTTAGGCTCGCAAACAATGTTTTTTTTGTTGTAGAACAATTGTTTAAAAGCGGCTTCTGGACCTGAGTATTCTGTTCCTGCAATGGGATGTGCCGCTACAAAATTAGTGCGTTTCGGGTGGTTTTCTACCGCTTTACAAATAGCCGATTTGACAGATCCTACATCAAAAACCAAAGTTTTTGGCTTAATTAAATCCAACACCTTTAAAGTTAATTCTGGTGCAAAATCTACAGGAATTGCAATAATGACAACAGCTGCTTTGGCAACATCGTGTATATTTCCCAAACGATTGACAATGCCTAATTCTAAAGCTTTTTTGGCATGCCCATCCTTGTTGTCTACGCCTATAACAGTTCTGTTTTCATTTTTAATGGCCAAGGCCATTGAGCCCCCTATTAATCCCAAACCAAATACAACTACCGTTTCCATGATTATAAAAGTCTCTTTAATGCTGTTTTTAAAATTGTTTCTGATTCGCAAAGCGAAATGCGAATGTAACTATTGCCTTGGCTTCCAAAAATAAAACCTGGTGTTACAAAAATATTTTTTTTGGCTAGCAGAGAATCGGTTAAGGCTTCTGCATTTGTACCTTGAGGTACTTTACCCCACACAAACAAACCCACACTGTCTTTTTTATATGTACACTGTAATGCATCCATAATTTGCCACACTATTTTGCGCCGTTCTCTGTAAATATTATTTAGATGTGTAAACCAATTGTCAGTCGATTTTAAAGCCTCAATAGCGCTTTTTTGGATGGCGTAATACATACCCGAATCCATATTACTTTTAACCTGTAAAACAGCGTCAATATATTTTTTGTTGCCCAAAACCATGCCTACACGCCAGCCCGGCATGTTAAATGTCTTACTGAGTGAATTGAGTTCTAAAGCCACCTCTTTTGCTTCGGGAAAACACAAAATACTGGTCGGATTTGGGTTTAAAATAAAAGCATATGGATTGTCGTTTACCAATAATATTTTATGCTTTTTAGCAAAATTTATCAAATCGTTAAATATGCTTTTTGAGGCTTTTGCTCCTGTTGGCATATGTGGATAATTGAGCCACATCAATTTAACATCTGTCAAATCTTGTTTTTCTAAAGCCTCTAAATCGGGTTGCCAATTATTGGTGTCAGATAAATTATAAAAAACAGGCGTGGCGTGTAGTAATTTGGTTACCGATGTGTAAGTAGGGTATCCTGGATTTGGAATTAACACCTTATCGCCTGCATTTAAAAAGGCCAATGAAATATGCATTATGCCCTCTTTTGACCCCATTAAAGGCAAGACTTCGTTTTCTGAATCTAAGACAACATTAAAATTGGTTTTATAAAAATCGGCCATCGCTTGGCGCAATTCTGGCAAACCTTGATAGCTTTGATATTTATTGGCTTTAGTATCTAAAGCTGCGGTGTTAAGTGTATTGATAATTTGAGGCGGTGGCGGCAAATCTGGACTGCCAATGGCAATATTTAAAATTGATTTACCCTGCTTTTCTAAAACACTAATTTCTCTCAATTTCTTAGAGAAATAGTATTCTTTTACATCAGAAAGTCTGTTTGAAGGTAAAATCATGGTATTAGTTATTTTGTTGGTATTCTCCTAAAATTTTTAAATGACTTACAAATTCTTTCAATTCGGCCAAAGCCTGTTTGTATTGATTGTACGAATCAAAAATAACATCCACAAAAAAAGCGTATTCAAAAGGGGTCTCTATAATTGGCATCGATTGAATTTTAGACAAATTGACTTTATGCCTTGAAAATATTTGCAAGGCACTACTCAAACTCCCTATTTGGTGCTTTGTGATAAATTTTAAAGAGGCTTTATTTATAGGCGCTACTTCGTACTTTGGATTGACATCATTTTGCAAAACAAAAAATCGGGTGGCATTGTTTTTTATTGTTTGAATGCTTTTTTCTAAAACATTTAACTTATAAATATCGGCCGCAACAAGACTGGCTACAGCAGCAACGCCCTTTAATTTTTCTTTGTAAATACGTTTGGCAACTTGCGCTGTATCAATATCTTCTACAAGTTTTATGTGGGGATGCTGTTTAAAATATTCGCGGGTTTGTAACAATGCCATTGGATGCGAATACACCGTTTTTATATCGGCTATTTGTTGGTTTGGCAAGGCCATTAAGTTTTGTTGAATATTGATAAAAACTTCTCCTACAATTTTTAGTTGGTTGTTGTCAATTATGGCATAGTTCGGAATAATCGATCCTGCAATTGAGTTTTCAATAGCCATCACAGCAAAATGTGCCGTATTGGTGTGTAAACATTCTGGAATATCGTGAAAATTTATACAGCTTACCAATTCAAACCCATCCGCAAAAAAACGCTTTGTCGCTTCGTGATGAAACGATCCTAAAATACCCTGAATGGCTACCTTTTTAATTTTATTCTCCATTTTAATCCATAAAAAAAGCCCCGTTAAACGAGGCTTTAAAATTTTTATATAATGTCATACAATTACATTAACAAAGCCTCTCTTTTTATCATAAAATAAAAATAGAACCAATAAGTGTTAAATGTAAATTGTGTATTTGTCATTGTTTTTCTGTAATAAAGCGCAAATCTATAAATTAAAATTACAAATGCAATTTTTTATAAAGAATTTTTCAATAAAAATTTAAATGTTGTCAATTATTCTTAGTAATTCTGTCTTTATAAGCTCGTAATTCTTAAAAACAATAAAATGAGAGCCGCCTTTAATAGTTATTTGGTTTAACAAGCTTGCAGGCATTTTATCTCTTATAAATTGGGCATTGGCAAAGGGAACAATTTTGTCTTTATCGCCCTGATAATAGGTTACCGGTCTTTGTATTTTTTGCCAATCGGGTAACATGAGTTTTAATTCTGCAGCGTGCGCTAATTTTTCGTCTTCGGCTACTCTAAATGCTTTTGGCACCATCCATCGTGTTAGGCCCCACTTTGCCACTTTTCCTAAAATAAAATACTTTTCATCGGCGGGCGATATGGCTGGCGCTATTAAAACAGCATGCTTTATTAGCTCTGGATGCAAGGCAACCAATTTTGCTGCAATTGTTCCGCCGTAAGACCACCCGATAACTATGGCGTCTTTAACTTTATTTTCTCCGAGGATGTGAAATGCACTTTCGGCTTGTTCAGTAATTGAGGTTTCCGCTATGCCATAATTTGAATAGCCATAGCCCAAGCGGTCCATAGAAATTAAATTGGCTTTGGTATTTAAAATTGAATCTTTTAGGTATCTGTAAAAATCGGAAGAAGAGCCTGGAGCGCCATGTAAAAAAAGCAATGTTGGCAATTTACTGTCAAATGGTTTTGAAGCAATATAGCGCATGGGCTTCCCTTTGTAATTGGTGTAATATATTATGGGTGTTTTGGCCGCTTTCTTAAAAGATTTTATCACCTCTTTATCGCTCATTCGCAAAGAAATACACGAATTAGCAAAACCCAAAAGCAGCACTAAAACCATTGGAATTAGCAACCTTTTCTTCTTTAAAAAGTAGAAGTGTTTTTTCATTTTTTTAGTTCTTTTTAATCTCTGTTTAGAAACAGATATCGTTCAAAAATAAGTAATTTAGCACAAAGATTTGTTTCTTTGTGCGCAATACCAAAATTATGACGCTTACTGTAACCGCTATTTCTAAAACTTACGGAACCCAACAGGTATTAAATAATATAAGCTTTACTGTAAAACAAGGCGAAATTGTTGGGATTTTAGGGCCTAATGGTGCCGGAAAATCAACTTTATTTAAAATTCTGGCAGCCTATATAAAACCCAGCTCGGGAACGGCTAAAATACAGGATATTGAAACTGATAAAAAACCATTAACGATAAAGAAAAATATTGGGTACTTACCCGAAAATAATCCGCTTTATCTCAATATGTATGTCAAAGAATATTTGACGTTTTTAGCTTCTTTACATAAAATTTCCAAACAAAATATAGCTGCTGTTATTACACAAGTTGGTTTGTCTGAACAAGCGCACAAAAAAATGGCCTTGTTATCTAAAGGATACAAACAACGTGTGGGTTTGGCGTCGGCCTTATTGCACAACCCCAGTGTACTCTTGTTAGACGAGCCCACCACAGGCTTAGACCCCAACCAATTAATTGAGATTAGAAATCTTATAAAAGAAATTGGAAAAACAAAAACTGTTTTGTTTTCATCCCATATATTACAAGAGGTTGAAGCCATTTGCGATCGGGTTATTTTAATAAATAAAGGGGTACTTGTGGCCGATGTTACGCTTAATGATTTAAAATCAAACTCAAAACAACAACTGGAGGTGACTTTTGACAAACCCCTTTCAAAAGAGATTTTAAATGCCCATTTAAGTCTGAAAGAATCGCTGCAGCTAAATAAAAATTCTTGGCTTTTAACTTTTGAAAATGAAACTGACACTGGAAGTGTCTTGTTTGATTTTGCCAAACAAGAGGATTATAAAATCCTTCAAATGAATCAAAAAGGCGACACTTTAGAAAGCCTTTTTAAACGCTTTACTTCCTAACCTGATTTCTTTGGCGGATAGGCTTTAAATATTTCAGTAAAGAGTTCAAAATACATTTTTTCTTTTTCTTGGGGTGTAAGTGTGTTTTTGTAGGTATTACGGATGTGGCTTTGCCATATTAGCTTATGCGAAACTGCCTCTCTAAAGTCTAATGTGATTGACTGGGTGGTGGCATTTCTTTTAATAGGGATAGCGCCGCCAATATTAAATCCAACGTGACGTGATTGTTGCGCCACACCCACCCCTATTTGAGAATGACTTTGTGCTTCTTTTTCTTGGCGCGTAATATTGATTATAAGCGCTGCTTTTTTAGCCGATGATATCCCTTTTTTGGACAAAGCATTGGCTAAAGCATTAATAAAACGGGCGCTGTCAAGAGGTTTTAAATTAAGCATCACTCTGTGCGATAACACAAAAGTTTTATACCGATTGAAATCGACAGTTTCATCATAATCATAGCTTATTTTAGGCGCGGCGCAAGCACCAATCAAGAAACTTACAATGACAGCCAAAAAGAAAAATTTTATAGATTTCATAAACGCTGATTAAAAAAAATAAAGTTAGGGTTTTATCTTTAATATAAGTCGCAAATTTTATACCACTTCTTACAATAAAAGGAAATACTATCTTTGTAAAAAAAAATCAGCAATGCAGCTCTCTTTAATTCCAAAAATAAAACACACCTCTGGCAACAATTTCTTTTTATTGGCTGGGCCTTGTGCCATTGAAAGCGAAGCCATGGCTTTAAACATTGCCGAAAAAATTGTTGAAATAACCAATCGTCTTGAAATACCTTTTATTTTTAAAGGCAGTTTTAAAAAAGCCAACCGCTCTCGCATTGATAGCTTTACAGGCATAGGCGATGAAAAAGCCCTAAAAATCCTTAAAAAAGTAGGCCATACTTTTAATGTGCCAACTGTTACTGATATTCACGAAGTAAGTGATGCTGCCAAAGCGGCTCCTTACGTAGATGTGTTGCAAATACCTGCTTTTTTGGTGCGTCAAACCGATTTGGTAGTGGCCGCCGCCAAAACAGGAAAAGTTGTCAATCTTAAAAAAGGCCAATTTATGAGCCCCGAAAGTATGAAACACGCCGTTCAAAAAGTGATTGATAGTGGCAATACGCAGGTAATGTTAACCGATAGAGGTACCATGTTTGGCTACCAAGATATGGTGGTAGATTTTAGAGGTATTCCGGTTATGCAACAATTTGCGCCAACAATTTTAGACATTACCCACTCTTTACAGCAACCCAATCAGACCAGTGGCGTTACAGGAGGTAAACCCGAACTCATAGAAACCATTGCCAAGGCAGGGATTGCTGTGGGTGTAGATGGTTTGTTTTTAGAAACCCATTACGACCCCAGTATTGCCAAATCTGACGGTGCTAATATGTTAAAACTTGATTACCTAGAAGATTTACTTATCAAATTGGTGGCTATCCGTAAAACGGTGAATGGGTTTTAATGCCTGTTTAAAAATTAATTTTAATATAATCTCTGGCAGTTAAAACAGGAATTTTTGATAACTTAAAATCTTTTAAATTTCTTGTTAAGATAATGTCTATATCGTTTTCAAGGCTAGTGTGATATTGTATGGCATCTTCAAAATCTTTAAATTCAGAATCTAGTGATAAGTTTATAATTTTCTCGTTTAAAGGAATCACTTTTACCAAAATCTTAAATCGCCGCAAGACACTTCTCGTATCATTTAATTTTAACTTTTGTGATAAAATATAATACGCATTTGCAAAGGTTAACGCAGAAACACAGAGTATAACCTCATTTTGATCAGAAAGGGTAAAAAGTTCTTGTGCTTCAGTTAAGAATGCTTCACGTTTTGCCAAAAGATCTAAAACAATATTTGTATCGACTAAAATCTTATCCATTAGGTGTATTTCTCAGATAAATAGTCAGTATATCTTTTCTTGTAGTTAGATTCTTCTAATTCTATAACTCCAGTTAGAGATAAGACTAATGGGGTAATTTTAATACCCTCTTTTTCATCTGTTACAGTTACTGTTTTAAGATAATTTTCAATTAACCTAGAAAGACTTGTGTTTTGTTTTTTAGCATACAATTTAGCCTTTTCTATAATGTTGTTTTTGAGCTTTAAAGTTAATTTTGAATCCATAATATCTAATTGTACGTACAAATATATAAAATTAATACGTATAATAATATAAATTATTATGATAAGTACAAATAGAAAGACTTATTTAATTAACTAAAGCAAAATTACCCACACTTAGAATAACCGCAGTGTTTGCATTTTAAGCAACCTTCAGAAAATATCAGTCCGTCTGGGGCATTGCATTCTGTACATTTTTTATCGGCTGCAGCCGTACCATCTGGCACAAATTGTTTTAGCGCCCGTACAACACCATTTTTCCACGTATTGATATTGTCATCAAATAAATTGAGGTTGCCTATTAAATTTATAACATATGGCATGGGCATGCCATGACGTAAAACACCTGAAATAAGTTTGGCATAATTCCAAAATTCTTTGTCGAAAGATCTGGAAAGGGCTTCGAAAGTAACCTTATAACCATCTTTATCTAAAAATTGGAAATCGTAACGAGAGTGTCCGTCTTCGTCTCTATTTTTAATAATCCAGCCATTGGTTACCCATTGTGGCAATATAAAGGCTTCGTCTATTTTACCTGTAAATATTTCGTAAGGACGGTTGTCTATCATCCCTACAACAGCCATCCATTTTTCGTACTCATTTTGAAAACGAATAATACGCGCCTCTATCTTTTTAGGTCGTTTGGGTGCAAATGTTTCGCTAAAAACTTGGTCTTTGCATTTTTTATCATCTTTCTTAGTGTCATTAGCAACCAGTATGCCGCTACGCGATCCATCGCGGTAAACAGTAATTCCTTTAAGACCTTTTATCCATGATTCTATATAAATATCGGCCACCAATTCTGGCGCAACATCATTAGCTAAATTTATGGTAGAGCTTATAGAATGTGTGGTGTATTTCTGAACCAATGCTTGCATGGCCACACGTTTATGCCAATCAATTTCGGTAGCCGTTGCACCTGCATACGGACTTAAACTGATATCGGTTTTACCCGATGCGTTCATCCAAGTTTTTACTTTTGGATGGTACACCACAAACTCTTCAAAAGAATCGCCCAATTCGTCAACATAAGCAACTTTGGCATTTGCTTCTGAGGGGTTTACCTTACGGCGGCGTTTATACGACATCAAATAAACAGGCTCAATTCCTGACGAAGTTTGGGCTAACATACTCAAACTTCCGGTTGGGGCTACTGTACTGATAGAAATATTGCGACGGCCATGTGTCATCATGCGTTTGTAAATATCAGGAAATTCGGCTTTAAGCATTTGCACAAAGTCTGATTTTTCTTCAATTTCTGGGTCAAATATTTTAAAGGCTCCTCTTGTAATGGCCATATCAATACTGCTGTCAAATTCGCCTTCCAATTTTTTACGCATAATGCTGTCAATTACCTGAAGGGCTTCATCAGAATCAAATTTTAGACCCAATGCGGCAACAGCATCTGCCAAAGCCGTAAATCCGAGACCTGTTCTGCGTCCTGTCTTGCCATTTTTAAAGAGTAATTTCCATGTATCAATTTCAATTTGTTTGATGTAATTGGGTTCTTTATCGCTTAGTATTTTATTAAATATTTTATCAACTGCTTCAAGCTCTAAGTCAACCAAATTATCCATCAAGTGTTGAGATTCGTATACTTTTTTATAAAAATCTTCAAAGTCAAATGATGCATTTTCAGTATAGGGATCTTTGACAAAACTGTATAAATTAATGGCGATTAAACGACATGAATCACCTCCTTGCATGGCAATTTCTGAACATGGATTTGTAGAGGTATTTTTAAATCCTGGATAAAATGAAGACGTTGAATAATAGTGTTGTCTGTCCCAAAAAATAAGCCCTGGTTCAGCCGATTTATGGGCACATTTAATAATGGTATTCCATAATTTTTTGGCCTTAACCACCTTGGTGTATTTTGGATCTGGACTGTCAATTGGCCAACGCAATGTAAAGTCACCATCTTTAATAACGGCATTCATAAACTCATCTGATAAACGAACAGAGACATTGGCGCCCGTTATCTTGGTCAAATCTTGTTTTACTGTAATAAAACTTTCAATGTCTGGATGTGCAATATCCATGGTGAGCATAAGCGCGCCACGGCGTCCATTTTGAGCCACCTCGCGTGTTGTATTTGAAAAGCGTTCCATAAACGAAACAGCCCCTGTTGTAGTGCCTGCTGAATTAGAAACTTCGGCATTATTTGGGCGTAAGCTCGACAAGTCTACACCAACACCACAGCGTCTTTTAAAAAGTTGTACCAATTGTTGATCAGTATAACAAATACCACCATAAGAATCGTAAATCTCTGGCACAACCACACAATTTGACAAAGAAGCTATCATGTGGGTATTGCCCAAAGCTGCCATAACACTGCCCTGCGGAATGGCATATTTAAAGTTTTTAAACATGCTAAAAACAACCGATTCTGTCAATGGCGTTCTTGTAGAACCATAGGAAGATAATTTTGCGTTGTCTTCTATTTTAGAGGTGTATTTGGCCTCAACTCTGGCAAACTCTTTGGCCATACGACGGTGCATATCATCGGGTGTTTTTTCTAAAAAATTTCCTTTTTCATCTTTAATAGCATACTTGTTCATCCACGTAGTAGCGGCCAATTCATCATTGTTAAAATAGCTTAGACAGGCCTCTAAAACTTCGGCATAGGTGTGCATTTTTTTGGTAGTTAATTGTTCAATCATTACAATAGTTAGTGTATTAGGTGGTAAAAGAGTTGTAAAGTTATTTTAAAACAATATTCCATAATAAAAGTGTCAAAATAATTATTAACTATTTGTCGTTAATAACATTTTAACCCCTTAAAAACCCTTTATTTTAAAGGGAAACAACCCTGTTAAAAGGGCTAAAAAAAATATTTTCAATATTTTTTTTTAACTATTGATTAGCTGTTAAAAAATCTTGCAAGTAGTTGTATTTACTGGTTAGTTTGCCATTTTTAGTCATTCTAGCACGTTCTAATACACCGTCGGCATCGTGGTTAAAAAACGCAGGCATTACGTGTTTGGCAAACATTTCGCCAAAACCATCTGAAGCATCAATTGGCAATTCGCATGGCAAATTATCTACGGCCATAACGGCTATGGCTTTTGGGTTTAAAAAACCAACTTCTTGTTCGGTTTGAGGGTCGTAACCGTAAATGGGATCTGCAATTGTAGTGGAGCGAATTGTACTGGCTACAGGGCCGTCAATATCGCAACTAATATCGGCCACAACACTGATATTAAAGTCGGGTTGTTTGGCATCTTCTCTTGTAAAAATATACGGTGCGCCATCGGCATAAAAATGCCCCGCTATATAAACATCGGTAACTTTAGCAAAACGCATAAAATTGCTCTTAAAATCGGTTGGGTTTTTAAAAAAAGCGTCTTGATTAAATATTTTATCCTCTTTAAACTTGTTGTAATCTTCTACATCAATTTGAGCAAATACGGCACAATCGAAATTTTGAGTTAAAAATGTTTGGGTATCTACCTGTTTTAAACCCATCCCGTTAAGGATTTCGAAAGCCCCATTGCCCACACGTCCTTTTCCTGTCAATAAAATTTTTATAGCGGGAAGTTTTATTTTTTTTAAGGTGTCTATTAAAGCTTGTTTGTCGTGAAGTTCGGATGCTTTTGGAATGTCGAAAGTTTGCGATTTTAACCCATAAGTTCTTACAGCATTATAAGCCCCAACAATACCCGCATAGCGGCCAAAAGCCACAAGACGGGTTCCTTTTTCGGAAGTTATCACTTCATGATCGTACAGTGTGATGTTTTTGTCTAAAACAGCCCGTAGTAAATTGCGATTGTAAGCCTGTTTTTTTATTGTATGCGAGAAAAAAAAATAACTTTTATTGGGAATTAAGGCTTCAATTGGCACTTCTTTTACACCCAATAAAACATCGCAATCTGACACATCTGATTGTAATTTTAAACCTGCTTTAGCGTATTGCCCATCTGTATAAGCCCTAATTTGTGAAGGTTCAATACAAATACTTAAGTCTTTATATGTTTTTAATAATTTTTGACACGCTTTTGGCGAAAAAACCACACGCCTATCTGGCGGTGATTTGCGTTCTTTGATAATGGCTAACTTCATTTGGGGTATGTCCTTCTTAAATTTTTCGCTAAATTACTTGTATTTGCAAAGATTAGCAACTAAATTTATACATTTGCAAACCCAATCTTATCCCGATAGTTGTCGGGCTTATTGGGGGTTCTTTTACAATTTGGGGACGACTGGTTTTGACAGCGAGGTCAATTAATCAGTAAGCATGCCGAGCAATGATACCAATCTCGTAAAACTTAGTTTCAACTTATAAACGGCGAAAATAATTACGCTTTAGCTGCTTAATCTGAATTACAGTAAGATTTAAGCCTCGTCCTGCCAGGCAGGAAAGCTAAATGTCTCTTGAAAGCCCTGATTAACGGCGTTCTGTAAGAGGCATCGTAAATGTTAATCTAGAACCAAAAGTGCTTCGATTTTGGTTTAACACTTAAGAAGCTAAGTTTATGGTAGGCGGTTTTCGGTCAGCCATAGGTCTAAAATTAAACGAAAACTAAGCATGTAGAAAACTTTTTGGTTGCTTGTTTGGACGCGGGTTCGATTCCCGCCGTCTCCACAAATAAATTACAATTATTATTATGCTAATTTTAAATTGTAACCATAATAAACCCAATGTTTTAAAAAAAATACTATATTTGTCTTGGTATTTTTTCCCTTATTTCCCCTAAATAAATTAAATACTTGCTTGGTATTTGTAATATGTGACTATAATTTAAACAAATGTTTAAGCAAAAAAATAACTTACCAATCGCTCGAGATAAAAGCAGATTTATTCCTGTTTTTATGTCAATCATTGGTGTATGCCTTTTCATTCTTCTCTTGTTTTCGGTTGTGTTTAGCACTTCTATAGGAAAATCTCATCTTCCTAAAATGGCTTTATTAGACAATGTGAGATTGGAACTCACTCTTGCTTATTTAAATTTTAAAGATCGGATTGATAACGACTTAAAAGGCATTCGTACTGCAAAAGGAAACAATCATTTAAATAATGTACAAATTGATTTAAACAATTTTTTAAAAAATAATAACTGGCACGATAAAATAATACCCTACAACAACAAACAGAATATCCAATCAATTGTCAACATACTAAAACGGGTACAAATTCTTAAAAATCTTGAAAATCAACCGCTATCAAAAACCGTTTTGTTACAATATAAAACTGGGTTTAACCCGCTGCTAAAGCGGCTTAGTCATTTAAATAAAAATCTTTTACATCAAGCAAACGTATTTTTTACCATTCAATTTATATTGCTAACAATTTTCCTGTTGTATGTTGTTTTTGCCTTGATTATTTTAAAAAAATACAGCAAGAAAAAGCTGTTGTTATTTGACAAGCAACAACAGCTTGTAGAGCAGTTAAAAGAAAATAATTATTTACTGAATGAGATGCAAAAAATTGGTAAAATAGGTTATTACAACTATAATTTTGACACCAATACTTTCAAAGGCTCTCAATATATTTTAAACCTTTTAGGGTTAGCAGAAGAAAAATTAAACTTAAACGCTTGGATTAAATGCATCCATCCTGATGACCGCACAATTTTAACTTCTGTTCTTAAAAAAAGACGGGCAGATTCTTCTGTGCCTTTAGATGTTGAATATCGCATCATTAAACCTGAAAATGGCGAAATCCTATGGATACATCATATGGCTAAGACACCACAAAAAGATAAAAAGGGGAAATTATTAAATGTTCTTGGCACCATTCAAGACATCACTCAAAAAAAAGAAGCCGCTCTAAAAATAAATCGTTTTAGCCAAATAATGGCTTCTGCATTAAATGAGATTTTTATTGTAAATTTTAAAACATCGGCTATAATTGATATTAACAACAGTGTTGTTTCAAATTTAGAGTATCCTAGAGAAGATATTTTAAACCTTGGAATTCAGAACTTTGCCCCAGAAGTGACCCAAAAAAAATTAAGGTCCCTTAGCAAAATACTAACACATCAAAAAACAGTTGTTTTTGAAACTTTTCAAAAACGGAAAAATGGAACGACCTACCCTGTTGAGATGCATATCCAAAAAGGGGAACATATAGAAGTTGACACTTTTTTAATAATTGCAATTGATATAAGTGAACGTAAAAAAGCACAAAAATTACTAAACGAAACCCAAGAAAGATGGCAATTTGCACTAGAAGGTACAACTGATGGCATTTGGGATATAGATTTTCAAAACAATACCGTTTTTTATTCTAAACGCTGGAAAAGCATGTTGGGTTATCAAGAACATGAAATTGGAAATACCCTTAAAGCATGGCGAGAATTGGTACATCCTGACGATTTAGAGTATGTAGATAACGCCTATCTGTTGCACAAAAATAAGAAAACAAAATATTACAATGCAGAATACCGCATGTTGTGTAAAGACGGTTCGTACAAATGGATTTTAGACAGGGGTGAAATTTTAGCTCGCGATACTGATGGAACCCCCCTGCGAATGATTGGCACACAATCTGACATTAGCAAGCGTAAATTAACCGAAATTTCATTAAAGGCACACGAAATAGAATTGCAAAAGGCACAAGAAATTGCCCTGTTAGGAAGTTATAATTTAAACCTTATCACGCAAAAGGCTGTTGTATCAAAAACATTCAATCACATAACAGAAATTAAGGCAGCCCCTCAAATTGATTTTACAAAAGATTGGCAGGCTATAGTGCATCCTGATGATATGGCAGGCAATCAAAAAATGTTAAGCTATTGTATAAAAACTGGCGAAAAATTTAACAGAGAATACCGCATCATAGCAAAAAAAAGCAAAACGATTAAGTGGGTACACGGTTTGGGCGAAATTGTTTTTAAAGAAGGAGTGGCTATTGGTTTTGTAGGGACTATTCAAGATATCACCCAGCAAAAAATTGCTGAACAAACACTCATAAAAAATAAATTAAAATTACAAGAAGCGCAAGAAATTACACAATTGGGCACTTTTGTTTTTGATGACAGTACAGATACATTTGAAACATCACAAATATTTGATGCTGTTATGGGTATTGGCTCTTCCTATAAGAAAGATCTTCAAGGTTGGATAGATTTAGTGCACCCCGAAGATTATTCACAAGCCCAAGAACTTCTTGACGATAGCAGCCTAGAATCAATTTCAACAGAGTTTCGAATCATTCGTCCCAAAGACAAAAAAACCATTTGGATACTGGGGCATGCTAAAAAAGAGTATGACGATAAGAGAATACGTACCCGTATTACAGGCACCATTCAAGAAATAACAGAACGCAAATTAAATGAAGAAAGGATAAAACAATCGGATATTATTTTAAACCAAATAGATTCATTAATTCAAGTAGTAGATAAAAAGGGCAATGTTACCTATACCTCGCCAAGTGTAAAAACACTGCTAGGCTATGACCCAAAAGAAATGCTTGGGCAAGGTTGGTGGTTAAATACAACTTCTAGCCCTGAAGAAGCCAATAGGGTGCGCAATGCTGTGCTTGACAACATTCTTAACAGCACTTCATTAACAGATGATTTAGTACATCGGAAAATAAAAACAAAAGACGGCAAAGAAAAATTATTTCAATGGATTTCATCTAAAGGAATTGGTGATTCTTTAATTTTTATTGGGGTTGATGTTACCCAACGCTACCACGAAGAACAAACCAAAGAAATTATTTATAACATCACCCGAAAAGCAAACGAAACAGCCTCTATAGAAGCCCTTTTTAACTTTATAAAATCAGAATTAGGCAAACTTATCAATACGTCAAATTTCTTTATTGCCCTTTATGATAAAATAACCGGTATGGTAAGTACACCTTATATGGTTGACGAAGAAGATGATGATTCTGATTTCCCAAAAGGCAAGACATTAACAGGGTATGTTATTGATTCTAAAAAATCTTTGTTGGCCAACGAAGCTGTTTTTAAAAAATTAGAACGTGCCAATAAAATAGAACGCTTTGGCCCCTCGTCAAAATGTTGGTTGGGAGTCCCTTTAATCATAAACAATGAGGTTATTGGTGCCATTGTGATACAGAGTTATACCGATGAGAAAGCCTATACTAAAAAAGATGTTGTCCTGCTCGAATTAATAGCCTCAAACATCAGTCAGGTTATCAAACAAACACGCGACTACAAACAAATAAAACTCCTAAATCAGGCCTTAATTCAAAGCCCCGAAGCTGTTATTGTTACCAATGTAAAAGGCGAAATAGAATATGCAAACCCTGCTTTTACAGCTTTAAGTGGTTATAGCATTAAAGAGGCTATTGGCAAAACACCCCGCATTTTAAAGTCAGGAGAACAAACGCCCAAGGTCTACGAAGATTTGTGGAAAACCATTACCAGTGGTAAGGTTTGGAAAGGCGAACTTATCAACCAACACAAAAAAGGGACGCATTATTTGGTTGATGCCAATATAGCCCCTGTAAAAGACAAAAAAGGAAATATTACCCACTTTATTGCTGTTGAAGCAGATATTACCGATAAACGAAAACTAGAACACGATTTTATTCATGCTTTTATCGATGCGCAAGAACAAGAAAAACAAAGCTTTGGCGAAGACTTGCACGACGGTATCAGTCAGATTTTAGCCGCCGAAGCCATGTACATTGATGTGCTTATGCGCTTAGATAAAAAAGACGACAAAAAAATAACAGGATTCCTTTCTAAAATTAGAGAACTCAACCTAAAAGCCACCAACGATGCGCGAAATATAGCACACGGATTGATGTCAAAACAATTAAAAGAAGACGGATTGCTTAAAGCCATAAATCATATTTGTATAGATTACAGCCACAGCAGAAACATTGACTTTACTTTTGAACATACCAATCTTAAAGAAGCCGATTTTAGCAGAGAAATTAAAACCAATATTTTTAGAATTATTCAAGAAATATCAACAAATACCATACGGCATTCATTGGCCAAAAAATCGGCTATTGTGATGCGTAAGATTGACAAAGACAGTTTAAAACTGGTTGTTAAAGACGATGGTGTGGGTATTGATTTTGACAAAATGAAACGCGACAATAAAGGGGCTGGCTTAAAAAATATTGAACGCCGCGTAACTTTACTAAACGGAAAATCAACACTTAAATCAGCCCACAATAAAGGCACTTGTTACACAATAATTGTACCTTTAAATACTGTTAGATAAACGAATAAAATTTAAAAGCCAATAATAGAGCTTGTTTCGTTTATGACAAATGTCATAAAATTTAAGCGCATAAATACGCATCTTTACCTTTTAATCTGAAGATTAGAACCACCCCCCCCTTAGATAAAAATAACATTATGGTTTCTTTATCTAAATATAGTTTCAGAGCCCGACTTATAGCCGGCTTTGGCATTGTTATTATACTCAATGTTCTTTTGAATACATCCTCTCTAATTAAAATTAAAAAGAACCATACCACATTAAAATTAATATACAACCACCCGCTTGTAGTTAGCAATGCCACGCGAGAAATTAACAGTGCTATTTACGCCATCCACCGCGAAATGAAAGATGTTGTACTCTCCAAAAATAAAACCGAATTCAATAAATATCTGAAAAATATTGAGGTGTATGATAAAAAAATTAAAGACAATTATAAAATCATCCGCGATAAATTTTTAGGCGATCAAAACACCGTTAAAAAGGCCGAATTAATGTATTTAAACTGGGAGCCCATCAGAAATGAAGTTATTGGATTGGTTAAGAATAACAATTTTACCCCCGCTATTAATATAACCCGAACCAAAGGCGAAGCTTATGTAGAAAGCCTGTTAAAAAAAAATCAGATTATGATCGATTTTGCAAAGCAAAAAGCAGATCAGCTTTATACCGACAATTTAACAAAAGCCAAACAAAGCAAAACTCTTTTGTCGCTATTACTAACAACTATTGCTGTGATAAGTCTTTTTATCGCATTGGTTATTTCAAATAGTATTTCAAAACCCATTAATAAATTGATTTTTAAGATTAAAGAAAATAAAACTATAAATATTGAAGACCCTTTAAAAAATCTGCCTAGAACAGAACAAGGAATGCTTGAATTGGCAGTTGCAGAACTCGAAGAATCGCATAAAAAAGCAACAAATTTTAATGCAAAGCTCAAATTAAAAGTTGACGAAAAGACAAAAGCTTTAACAGATATCAATAAAAATTTACAGGATATGGTTTATATAGCCTCTCATGATTTACAAATACCCTTGGTATCTATGGTGGGTTACACAACAGAACTCTTAGAAGATTACAAAAATGACCTCAACAAAGAAGCTGTATTCTGCTTAACCAGAATACAGGTAAATGCACAACGCATGCACAAATTGGTTTTAAGCCTCTTAGATATTTCAAGACTAGATACCCACACAAACCCCTATCGAGAATTTAGCCTTTCTGAAATAATTGACAAAATCTTAAAAGACCTTTCATTGACCATAGAAACAGCCAAGGCAACAATTACACCTCATAAATTACCAAAAATTTATGCCGACAAGCAACGCATTGAAAGTGTTTTTAGAAATTTAATACTCAATGCCCTAAACTACGGAGGTAAAAAAATTGAAATAGGCCTTTTAAAAGGCATCCTCTTTGTAAAGGATGATGGCATGGGTATTCCAACAAACCAATTGGGTAAAATTTTTAATCCAGGCGAACGCCTAAAAATGAATAACGCCGAAGGGGTAGGTATGGGGCTTACTTTTTGTAAAAAAGTAATTGGACAACACAAAGGCCGTATTTGGGCAAGTTCTGAGGGGGTTAATAAAGGTACAACCATACATATTAATTTAGAAAATAACATTTTAAAAACTTAATTATGACAAATTCTAAGCAAAATATTTTCGCCCCCATTTTAATGGTTGAAGATGATGAAGACCATGCCCGACTCATTAAAAAAGCCCTTAAAAAATCAGGAAAAATAATAAACGAAATCTGCCACGCTAAAAACGGACAAGAAGCCCTCGACTTTCTAAAAAAAGAAGGGCTGTTTAAAAACAGCAAATACCTTCGCCCTATTTTAATATTGCTCGACATTAAAATGCCCATAAAAAATGGTTTTGAAGTGCTTAAAGAAATAAAAATTGATAAAAAATTAAAAAAAATACCCGTTGTAATACTTACAACAACAGCAACAGATGAAGATATTGCTAAAGCTTTGCGCTTGGGCGCCAATGATTATATCGTAAAACCTATTGAATTTAACGACTTTACAGAAAAAGTTAGAAAATTAGGCTGCTACTGGGGTCTTATTAGCGATGTAAAGAAAGTTTTAAATTGATTTTTAACTTAACTAAAAATGAAAAAGGCAAACATTCTAATCATAGAAGACAACAAAGACCACCTCTACTTTATTAAAAAAGGTCTCGGTACTGAAAAATACACACTTAACATTATTACAGATGGTCTTGAGGCTTACCAATATCTTTTAAATCCAAAAATAGTGCCCAATATTGTTTTACTTGACCAATACCTGCCAAATATGGGTGGTTTTGAGATTTTGGAAAAACTCGGCAACAAAAAAAATGATTACCACATTATCTTTATTTCTGTAGATAATGCAGCTTTAACCATTGAAAAAGCGCTAAAATACGGCGCGATAGACTTTATTGTTAAAAATCATGACTTTGAAACTGTGATTTCAAAAAAAATAAAGAAGTCTGCCGAAGTCTTTAAACAAAAACCACAATGAAAAAACACAACATACTTATTGTTGAAGACAATAAAGACCACTTGTACTTTATCAAAAAAGCCCTTTCTGATAAAATGTATAATTTACACTGTATCAGTTCAGGAACTGAGGCTTATAATTATCTGTTAAACCCAAAAATCAAACCCGATTTGGTACTGCTTGACAACCACCTGCCAGGCATGACAGGTTTAGAAATTTTAAAAAAGATAGGCGCCAAAAAAAAGGATTATGGTTTTGTTTTTTTGACCATTGACAAGTCAATAGAAATTGTTGTAGAAGCCATGAATTTAGGCGTTATGGATTTTATTGTAAAAACACCAAACTTACAATACGAGCTTTCTCAAAAAATCAAAAAAATTTATAAAACACACAAAGAAAAAGCTGAAAGTCTTGGAACCGAAGCTAATTTTAAATCTATTATGGAGTCTAGTGCAGATTCTATTTGCGCTGTTGACACCCATTTTAATTTAACTTCTTTAAACCAATCTTTTAAAGATTCTTTTATCAAATCATACAATATTGAATTTAAAAAAGGGGATAATATATTTAACAAAAACTTTCCCAGACATGTATTAGATTTCTGGAAAGTTAAATACAATAAAGCCTTGTTGGGAGAAAGCCTTATTTTTGAATTTAGCCCAAAATACAAAGGCAAACTACTCCATTTTGAAATCAGGCTTAATCCCATAACTATAAGAAACACTGTTGTAGGGGTTTCTTATATAAGCAGAAATATAACAGACCGTAAAAAAATAGAAAATGAGCTTTCTACAAAAAATCAATTGCTGTCAAAACACATGAACAACACCCCTTTGGCAGCCATTTATATTGACATCCATTCTATTGTAAAAGAATGGAATAAGGCTGCCGAAAAGATTTTTGGTTATACCGAGCAAGAAGCCTTGGGTAAAAACATAATAGACTTGGTGGTGCCTAAAAGCATAAAGGGTAAGATAAAATCTGTATGCAAGGCTATTAAATCGGGTGGTGGCAATGACACAAACCAAAATATAAATATTACCAAGCAAGGCAAAACCATACTTTGCAATTGGTACAATACCTTAATAACCAATCAAAATAAAGAACCTATTGGTGTTGCAAGTCTTGTTGAAGACATTACTGAGCGCAAATTTTACGAAGAAAAAATCAGACAATCTGATGCCATTCTCAATAAAATAAATTCTATTGTTTTGGTTATTAACAACAAAGGAGATGTTACGTACGCCTCAAAAGGGGTGAAATTACTCTTGGGATTTGAACCCCGTGAAGTACTCGGAAATGGGTGGTGGGAAAAGACTTTTACAGATTCTGATTTGGCTTTAAAAAGACGGAAAAGCGCACTTGAGCACTTCTTTGATAATAAAACATTCTCTATAGATACCTCACGGAGACAACTCAAAACGAAACAAGGAAATTATAAATGGTTTGAGTGGACCCTATCAAAAGGTATTGGCAATACCTATATAGCTATTGGTTTAGACATAACCAAGAGGCATGACAAAGACAGTCAATACAAGGCCATCATAAAGACAGCCAATGATGCCATTGTATTGGTTAATCACAAAGGCACAATAATTGACTGGAATAGAGCCGCAACCAAAATATTTGGTTATACCAAGAAAGAAATTTTAGGCAAACCTGTTTCTTTATTGATACCTAAAAAATATATTGGGCTTCATCAAAAAGCCTTTGGCAAATCCAATAAAAGAAAAACGGCACAAAAAAAGGACAGAAGGGCCGAAGGTTTAAGAAAAAACGGACAGTTATTTCCCATAGAATTATCGCTTAATACATGGCAAAGCGCCAATAAAATGATTTTTTGTGCTTTTATTAAAGATGTTACTGAAAAACGCCAGTTAGAACAAAATTTTATTCATGCCTTTATTGATGCGCAAGAAGTAGAAAAACAAAGTTTTGGCGAAGATCTGCACGATGGTATCAGTCAAATTTTATCAGCAGAATCAATGTATATAGATGTTTTGATAAAACTAAACAAACAATCAAAAGGTAAAATACACGAGTATCTTGATAAAATTAAAACCCTAAATTTAAGTGCTATTAATGAGGCACGTAGTATTGCCCACGGTCTTATGTCAAAACAATTAAAAGAAAATGGCTTGTTAAAAGCCTTAGAACATATTTGTGACGATTATAACAACACCAAAAATATAATTTTTAACTACAGTTCGAAAAACATCAAAGAAGTTGAGATAAGTAAAGAAATTAAGACCAACCTCTTTAGAATAACACAAGAAATCTCCACAAATACCATCCGTCATTCTGGAGCTACAAAGGCCGAAGTGCGTTTGAGCAAAATAAACAACAACCAATTAAAACTTGTAGTAAAAGACAATGGCGTGGGCATTGATTTTGATAAAATGAAACGCGAAAATAAAGGCGCAGGGTTTAAAAATATTGAACGTCGTGTAAAATTATTAAACGGAAAAATAGATATAAAAACAGCGCCAAATAAGGGAACTTTCTTTACAATTACAATCCCCTTATAAAAAATATTATGTCAAGTGCCGTCAAATGACTATATTGCACAAGCTTTTTTAGTTTTTTAAAAAATATGACCAAAATTAACCCCCTTAATAAAGTCATTTTTTTGACTTGCTTTTTTGTTCTATATTCTGCATTCTTCACATCTTCTAGTGCGCAAAATAAACCCAAACAACAAAGACATATCCGCATGGGGATTTATCACAATCCGCCCTTAGAATATTATAAAAACGGTGTGGCTTCAGGATTGTATCCTGAAATTTTAGGAGAATTATCTAAAAAATACAATTGGAAAATAGATTATGTTTTTGGCTCTTGGGACAGTCTTTACAACACCCTCCTAAAGGGCAATATAGATTTGATGAACAATATTATTTATCTGCCCGAACATGACAGCCTGATTGATTTTAACAAAGAACCCCTGCTAACCATGTGGGGTGAGCTATTTATAGCGCAAGATTCTAATATTGAGCATTTATCCGATTTAAAAAATAAAAAAATAGGGGTTTTAAAAGGGGGTACCAATGGTATTGCATTTAAAAAGACAGCTTCCGATTTTGGGGTCAATCTGAGTTTTAAAAACTATCCCGATTACGAATCTATAATCAGAGCCATTGAAGACAAAGAAGTAGATGCAGGTGTTATCAATAATTTTGTGGGGTACAGCCTTAGCAAAAATTATTTTATCAAAAATAGCAACATCGTTTTTGCACCCAACCACTTGTTATTTGCAACAAAAAAAGGACGTAACGCCGATATCTTAACTAAAATAGATAAAACATTAAAGGCTTGGAAAGCCAATAAAGACTCCTTTTACTACAACGAAATTGATGTCTGGATTGCCAAAGTACCTAAAAAATCATTTAACTACCAATTGCTGTTAAATATTGTTTTTGTCTTATCGGTAATTATTTTTATTGGCGTTGTTTGGGTTTATACCTTGCGCAGGCAGGTTAAAAAAGCCTATGCCAAATTTGAAAAAAGCCAACAAAAATTAATACTCTCACAAAAATCGGCGGGAATGGCGTTTTTGTTTTGGGATTTAAAGACCGACTTGATAGAAACTTCGCCCGAAATAAACAAACTCTATGGGCTTAACGAAACCAAACCCACTATGTCTGGAGATTTTATACGTGATATTGTTCATCCAGATGATGCTGCTAAAGTCAAAAAAGCATTGCAAAAAGCCATTACAAAGCGCATCCCTTACAATATAGAGCACCGCAACATTCGTCCTTCAGATGGTTCCGTTTTTTGGGTTCACACCATTGCCGATTTGTCTTATGACGAAGATGGCACTCCTGAAGAATTAATTGGCACTGTTATAGATATTACTTCGCTTAAAACTGCTGAAGCCGAGATTTTAGACAATCGGAACCGCCTTAATCGTGCCGAAAAGTCGGCCCAGCTAGGCAACTGGGTTTTAGATTTAGAAACAAAAAAAATCAATTTATCTAATGGGGCAAAATTGGTAACGGGCTTTGATAGTAATGAAATTACTTTAAAAGAATTTGAAGCGGCTATTAATGAATTAGACAAGAAAAAATTTGAAGTGCTTTTTAACAATACTGTATTTATTGACAATGAAGCCCTAAGTATTGAAATTAGATTTAAGAATTTAAAAACCAAACGAGTAAGAAACCTTTTAAATCATGGTATTTACGATGCCGAAACAAAAAAGATATATGTTGTTTTACAAGATGTAAGCGATAAACGCAAACTAGAACGCAACTTTATTTCGGCCTTTGTTGAAGCGCAGGAAATAGAAAAACAAGCTTTTGGAGAAGAATTACACGACGGCATCAGCCAGATTTTAGCCGCCGAAGCCATGTATATTGATGTGCTGATGAAATTAGATAAAGGCACCGATGAAAAGACAACCGATTTTCTTTCTAAAATTAGAGAACTCAATTTGAGCGCCACTAACGAAGCCCGAAATATAGCCCATGGCCTCATGTCTAAAATATTAAAAGAAAAAGGTTTTTTAAAAGCCATAGAACATATTTGTATTGACTATAGCAATTCTAAAAATATTAAATTTAGTTTTACCTGTAAAGGCGTAAAAGAAGATGAAATAGACAAAGAAATTAAAACAAATCTTTACAGAATTACACAAGAGGTTTCTACCAATATTACCCGCCATTCTTTGGCTAAAAAGGCTTCTATCAGTATTAGCAAAAAAAATAAAACCCTGCTAAAACTCGAAATCAAAGACAATGGCGTGGGTATAGATTTTGATAAGATAAAAAGAGAAAATAAAGGAACAGGACTTAAAAATATTGAACGTCGTGTAAGCTTGCTCAACGGAAGAGTAACCGTTGACTCAGCACCCAACAAAGGCACTTGTTATACCATTGTGGTTCCTTTAAATGAGGTGAAATAAATTATTTTAGTAGCCCAACCAATCATCCGCCCCATCAATGTGACCCGCGGAATCACATAATGATAAGCGCAGTTTACTTTATCAAAATATGGTACTCCCAAGGAGCAAAACGCTTCTCTTTTTTTCGTTTTAAAACCACTTTAGATCCTGTTAAAGCATCTGTAAATACACCAGAAAATTCGGGTTTAAAAACAGCTATATTGGATGATAAATTTGCCATATAAATAAGCTCTTCGGTATCTTTTTTACGTAAAAAAGCCAGAATAGACTCATTGTTTGACGTTTTTAAACGGGTGTAAAGAGCAGCCTTTTTACCCCCATTTAGGGCTTTGTTGTTTGCTTTTAAAGCCCCTAATTTTGCAAGTAAAGGCCAAACCTTTCCTTTTGTTTTTGGAATGGTATCTTTTTCAAAAAACAGAAGTCTTTTATTTAAATCGTATTCTTGGCCACTGTAAATTAAAGGCATACCGGGCGCGGCATAAGACAGTGCCAACATCGCTTCAGAAGCATTGCCCATACGTTCTTTTACAGAGCCATTCCAAGAATTTTCGTCGTGATTGGTGATAAAATTCATCAAAATATCATCTTTTTCGTACAATGTGTCAATTTGCGTCATTCTATTATCCCAGGCTTTTACGTTTTCTTTGCCCTGTGCCATAGCGTTCATTTTATGATGTGTATCCCAACTATAAGCCATATCAAACAAGTGGTCTTTTAACAATGCGGGTTCCCAGGCTTCGGCCAACATAAAAATATCTTTTTTAGCCCGCAGTTGTGGGATGGCTTCTTGCCAAAAATCGGTAGGGACAGAACCGGCCACATCGCATCTAAAACCATCTACATCTTCTTGAGTAAGCCAATAGTTCATTTCTTTAACCATCTCTTTTCTTAAGCCTTTATTGTCATAATTTAAATCGGCTACATCGGCCCAGCCAACAGGAGACCCATCAGCTTTTAAGGGCTCTGTTATTTCGCCTTGGGTATTTTTTGTGTAAAATTCGGGGTTGGTTTTCAACCATATGTGGTTCCAACCTGTATGATTGGGCACCCAATCTAAAATGACATACATGCCGTTTTGATGGGCTGTATTTAACAGCGTTCTAAAATCTTCAATCGTGCCAAACTCCGGATTTACTTTGGTAAAATCTGAAACAGCATAATAACTGCCCAAGGCTTTTTTGCGTTCTTCAGGGTCTTTAATTAATGAAGCAAAATCACCTCCGGTGGCTTTGCGTTTGGTTTTAGAAATGGGGAAAATAGGCATCACCCAAATAATTTTAACACCCAATTTTTTAAGTTTTGGAATGTCTTTTGTGAATTCATTAAAAGTACCTGCAACCGAATATTGACGGATGTTGGCTTCGTAAATAACGGCTGTTTCTAATACTGCGTCAGAAATTGGCGGCAATTCGTTAATGACAGGTTTTTTTGGTTTATTTTCTTGACAAGAAAATAAAATAATGGGGACGAAAAGAAATAATAGCTTTTTCATTTTTAAGGACTTTAATTCTAGTTATTTTTTTGACTCTAATAATACAATTGTAAACGGACTGTCTAGTTTTATTTTGCCATTTGTAACGGTTGCTTCGAGACCCGAATAGGCATCGGTTAAAAGCATGCCATCAGTAAAAACAGAGGCCACTTTAATTTCTTTAGGACCTTTATTTAAGTCTAAACCTATAACCACAGCATCGGTATAGTTGTCTTTTGTGTACGTTCTTTGAAAAACATAGGGTTGTTGGCTAATCATTTTATGAACACCCGCCCCAACCGACACATGATTGTTTCTAAACCTGCCCAGTTTTTGCCAATGTGTTAAAATAGCATTGGTTTTGGCGTTATTTGCAATGGCATCCCAATTCATATTAGAGCGCAAATTGGCATCGCCATTGGCGCCTTTAACAATTAAAGGGCGCGCCGATTCATCGCCATAATACACTTGCGAAGTGCCCGGGCTTAACAATAATTTTGTAGCCGATTCGAACGGTTTTTTGCGTGTCTTATCAAAGGGTTGCCCATCGTCATGTGAACTGATATAGTTTAAAGTGCCAAAGCCTTTGAGTTGGTTATTTAAAATGTTTGAATAGCGTGAAAAGAGTTCTTCGTAGGTTTTTTGGGCAGCATTCCATTTAAATTCAAAGTTGATAAGACTGTTGAATCCGTTGTTAAAATAATTCACTTTTTTATCGCCAAAATCAAAATCCTGACCACTCCAAACACCATAATTATACACTTCACCCACAAGGTAAAAGGCGTTATCATCTAAAACTTTATGCGGGTTGTCTTTTTTCCATTTGGCGAAAGCATAATTACATTCTGTTTTAAAAGTGTGCCACACACTTTCTTCTAGATGCTTAACAGTATCGGCTCTGTAGCCGTCTATACCAAATTCGCTTATATAATCTGTTAGCCATTTAATGATGTAATAACGGGGCGTTCTAGGGTAGCCTGTCCGTTTAAAAAAGGCGTCTAACGTTGCCATTTCTTGTTTATAACGGCCTTCGGCTTTCCATTTTTCCGCCAGTTGTTTGGGCACTTCAACGGCAACAGTACTTTCTGTTTTAACATCGGGGAGGTTTTTAACCAAAGTACAGCTTGTGGTACTCGCATAATTTTTGTAGGTACATTGAGGGCTTGTTCGCACCCAATCTGAGGGCCAAACCTTATCAACTTCGGTAACCGGTCCTGTGTGGTTTATAACGGCGTCAAGCACAATGCGAATGTTATTTTTATGGGCAACTTCTACCAAATTTTTTAAATCTGCTGCGGTACCATAGTTGGGATCTAAAGCCGTCCAATCTTTGGTCCAATAGCCATGAAAACCGTAGGTTGGACCGGAGCCTTCGTTAACAATACCGTGAATTTGTTCTACAACAGGTGTCAGCCAAATAGCGTTGATGCCTAAATCGGTAAAGTAACCTTCTTTAATTTTTTGGGTGATGCCTTTGATGTCGCCGCCTTCAAAACCACGCAGTTTTGCAGTTGTTTTTGTGCGGTTAAAATTAACATCGTTAGTTGTATCGGCATTGTAAAATCTATCTGTCAACAAAAAGTAAATGGAGGCGTTCTCCCAAACAAAGGGTTTTTGAGTCGCATTAGAAGAAACGAGTTCTTTTTTGTTTTTTTCGGCGCAACTTGCCATTGCAAAAAACAATATTATAAGGACTAGGTATTTTTTCATTGCGACGATAATTTTATATTAATGCTTTTGGGATGGCTGTTATTGAGTTTAACAGGTATAGTTAGGGTGTTGTTTTTTAGCGACCACACAAAATTGTAACCCCTTACTTTTACAGGTTTTTTGGCAATATTGTGGATTATTAAATCAACCGTTTTGTTATAAAAAGTCATGCGAGAACCCAATTGAGTCGTTATTTTTATGATGAGATGTTGTTTTTTAGTCTTACTGTAAAAACGAAGAATTTCGTAGGCTCCTTTTTCAAAATCTTGAGGGGTTTTGCCATCGTCATTGTACAGTTTCCCCGTACTTTTTGTAACAGCGGCATCGTAATAAAAATGCAAGTCAAAGTTTTTAAGACTGTAGGCCTCTGTATTCTGAATGGTTTTTATTCTGGGGATAAAGGCCCCACCCCGCACATAAGTGGGAATATAATTTTTGTGCAAAGTAATCTCTTTGGTTTGCCCACCGGCAATTTTAACATCGGTATAAAAATCGAACCAATTACTGTTTGAAGGAAATGTAACAGCTTGCGTTTTTAAGCCCACTTTGACCACAGGACTCACTAAAAAATCGTGCCCCCACAGGTAGGATTTATCGTTGGTTAAGGCCGCTTTGTTGGCTGTTTCTTCAAAAAACAAAGGCCGCATAAGGGGGGTGCCGTTAACGTGGTTTTCGAAAGCCAAAGTATAATTATAAGGTAAGAGTTGATAACGTAAAACGATGGCATTTTTAGCCAATGCTTTTGTTTTGACTTCTCTAAAAACAGGTTCGCTGGGCACTTCTTCTTGCCCATGAGGGCGGTAAATAGGTTGAAAAACACCGTATTGTAACCAACGTGTGTAGAGTTCGTCATCAAGATTACCTCCGGCAAAGCCCCCCAAATCAGAGTGCATATAGCCTAAACCTTGCATGCCCATTTGCAGGGCAATAGCGGGTTGCGATTGCAGCCCGCCCCAAGAACGGTTTACATCGCCAGACCAAGGAATCAAACCATAGCGTTGCGACCCAGAATAACCGGCACGCATTAAAATAAAAGGGCGTTGGTTTGGAAAATCTTTTTGGTAGCCTTTGTAAACCAATTTGGCCCAATTATGTCCGTAAATATTGTGGACTTCATCGGCGGTACCTGTGGCGTGAATCATATCGCTGGGATGGACTTCGGGTTCACCCAAATCGCCCCACCATCCAGCTACACCGTAGTTTTTGGTAAAGGTTTTATAAATGTTCCAAAACCATTTTTTACCCGATGGTTTAAAAATATCTAACAATCCTGTATGCCCAAAGTAAAAATCGAATTCATAAGGTCTCCCCAGTTTGTTTTTGCCTAAAACACCGGCATTGACCACTTCTTGCCACCTATCAGATGTTTTTAAAATAAAGGGTTCTGTAACCAAAATAGTTTTAATGCCTTTTGTTTTAAGATCGGCAATCATTTTTTTAGGCGATGGAAAAGAATCTTTGTAAAAATTGAGATTTCCCATCGTACCTTTTATGGTTTTGCCAAACCAGTAAAGGTCTATAATAACGGCATCAACGGGAATACTGTCTTTTTTAAAAGCGTTAATAGTACTGAGAACTTCTTTTTGAGAATGATAACCAAACCTACTCGAAAAATTACCCAAAGCCCAACGTGGAATCATAGGTTGCTTACCTGTAAGCGTTGTGTATTGATTGACCAAATCTAGCCAGGTATCGCTCGCAATAACCTGATAGGTTTTACGCCCGCTTATGGTTTGATATTGCAGAGAGTTGTCTTTTTTGCTGTCTAAATCTAAATAACCAATAGGCGCATTGTCAAAAAGCACAGCATATTTTTTTGACGAATAGACCAAAGGCAGGGTATAATTCATCAAAGGCGCATCGGTTTCGTAACCGTAGCGGGCACGGTTGTACAGTTGTAATTTGTAGCCACGGCGGTTCATAGGCAAAGCCCGCGCACCGCCGCCATATAAAATTTCATCGGGGGTTAAATTAAAATCTAAAATCTGATATTTATCGGATTTCATATAGCCCTTGCGCTCAGAAATCAGTTCTTTGTTTTTGTAATAATAAGTAATTTGAAAAGGTATTTTGGTGATTTTTACCGAAAGGCCTTTTGTGGTCAAAGTGATGCTATTTTCTTTCTCGTTAACCGAAAAAACGGTGCCGTTTGGTGTTAAAACAACAGCTTGAGATTTGGGGTTAAAAGTTTCTCCGGCAGGTATAAACGCCGTTTCGACAATTTTTTTGGAATAAGGTTTTATAAGGTAAACCCCATCGTTAGTGGTGATTTTAACAACAGTATTTCTGTTTGTATAATCCTTAAAAATACGCTGACTGTTTTGTCCGCTTAAAGCGAAAAAACTGAGAAGTAAAGCAAAAAATAGAAGCTTATTTAATTTTATCATTTTAGTATAATTCAATAATTAAAGGTGTTTTCCCTTTTACCTTAATGCTTGTATTGGTAAAATCAAAGCTTTCGCCCGAAAGAACGTCGGTGCCTTTTGTAAAGCCCTTTAAATTTTCGGAAAAGCGTTGCAGGCTTAAGATTTGCGCTTTTGCGTTGTTGTTTAAAACCACCATAACAGTTTTAGATGTATCATGTCTAAAATACACATACACATTGTTTTGTGGGATGTAATGGCTGAATTTACCTGTTTGAACAGCCGTATTTTTTTGGCGCCAATTCAGTAATTTTTTGGTAAAAGCAAACCATTTTTGTTGCGCGTCATTGCGCCCTGCTGCTGTAAAAGCATTTTGTTTATCGTTAGTCCATCCGCCGGGAAAATCGCGCCGAATATCGCCATCCCCTTGATTTTTATCGCCCATCATACCAATTTCGCTGCCGTAATAAATTTGCGGAATACCACGAACGGTAGCAATCAAAGCCATAGCCAGTTTATACTTGTTAAAATCGCTTTTATAAATTTGGTTAAAGCGGTTGGTATCGTGATTTTCTATAAAAACAAAGGTATTGTAGGGATTGGGGTACAAATAATCGTTGGCAAAATTTTTATAAACCTTAATCATCCCTTTATCCCAAGTGGCCTTATCTTCGTTAAAAACCTGTGCTACGGCATCATGTAAGGTAAAGTCCATTACAGCAGGTAAATGCGAGTTGTAATTCTGAATAGCTGCCAGTTTACTGTCTTTTTGCCAATAGGCAATTTGCGATTGTTGGTGCATCATTACTTCGCCAGCTATGTTAAAATTCGGGTATTCGTCGGTTATGGCTTTGGTCCAAGCAGCGATACCTTTTTTATCGTTGTAAGAATAGGTATCGACGCGTAATCCG
Source organism: Flavobacteriaceae bacterium (assembly GCA_021647405.1). GTDB lineage: Bacteria > Bacteroidota > Bacteroidia > Flavobacteriales > Flavobacteriaceae > CG1-02-35-72. Next base: position 18,032 of record JAKIUU010000005.1, on the reverse strand, counting down.
TCAAGCCCTGCATATTCTATCCACCAAATGGCATTTTGAATGAGGTATTTTAAAACCAGCGGATTGCTTTGGTTAAGGTCGGGCATGGTGGTATCAAACCAACCGTCCATACACAGATGCGCATCAATTTTTGAGGCATAAGCATCAAATTGCGTTGTCATGCGATAATTGGACCGTTGGAATTTTGGAAATTGATGCACCCAATTTTTTGTAGGGAGGTCTTTTATCATCCAATGTAAACTACCCCAGTGATTGGTAACGTAGTCCATTACCAATTTCAAACCTTTTTTGTGGGCTTCTGTAGCCAGATTTTTATAATCTTGATTGGTGCCGTAACGCGGATCGATTTTATAGGTATCGGTAATAGCATAGCCGTGGTACGAATAAGTAGGGAGGTTATCTTCTAACAGCGGCGTGCTCCAAATAGTGGTAGCGCCCAATTCTTTAATATAGTCTAAGTGATTGATAACACCTTGAATATCGCCGCCATGACGGCCACCTTTATCAGTGCGATTGGCTTTTTCGGTCGCAGCCGATGACGAATCATTATTGGGATTGCCATTGGCAAAACGGTCGGGCATCAACAAATAAATAACATCAGAGTTGTCGAAACTTTTGCGCGAGGCGGCATTTTTTTGACGGGCTTTTAAAGTGTATTTGTATTTAAAGTTCTTTAATTTAGGATGTGAAAACAGTAACTTAAATGTGCCTGCTTTGGCTTTAGAAAGGTCTAAATCTACAAATAAGTAATTGGGATTTTCGGTTTTTTGCACTTTTGTCAGAACAACACCACTGCTTTTTATTTTCACATTAAACCTGTTGATGTTTTTCCCGTAAACCACCAATTCTAAGTGGGTGTTATTCATACCTACCCACCAAAAAGGCGGCTCTACCCTTTTAATCTGGCCTTGCGCAATAAAAGACACCAATATCAAAAGTATTCCTAATTTTTTCATATTGATAATTATAGATTAAAAGCTATAAATTTACACCTTTCACAAATGCCCTCAAATTTTAACCAAGGTATTTGGCAACACTTCTACTTTTTCGCCAGAAACTTCTATCGTGATAGATGCGTTAGATTCATTTGTAAAAACACACTCTGTGTGACTCTTGTGTACATTTAAAATACAACCTCTATAGTTTATAGTAAACGAATAAGACTGCCATTGACTTGGTATTTGTGGATTAAAAGCCAGTGTGTTGTCAAATGTGCGCATACCCCCAAACCCTTGCACAATAGCCATCCAAGTGCCTGCCATACTTGTAATGTGACAGCCCTCTGCAACCTCGTGATTGTAATCGTCTAAATCTAAACGGGCGGTGCGCAAATACATTTCGTAGGCTTTGTCAATCCGGTTAATTTTAGCAGCCAAAATGGTGTGAATACAGGGCGATAAAGAAGATTCGTGTACGGTTAAAGGTTCGTAAAAATCAAAATGTTTGGCAATTGATTCCGTATCAAAATTGTTTTCAAATAAGTAAATGCCTTGCAATACATCGGCTTGTTTTATATAACAAGACCGTAAAATTCTGTCCCAAGACCAATGTTGGTTTATGGGGCGTTGCGATTTGGGTAAAAAACTTGTGGGTATAATTTCTTTGTCTAAAAAATTGTCTTGTTGTAAAAACACACCGTAGTCCTTACTGTAAGGCAGGTAAATATTTTGGGCTACTTCGCGCATTTGTTCCAACTCATTTGTGCTGAGTTTTGTCTTTGTAAAAACACGCTCAAAGTCGGCTGAATAATCGGTTTTTAATTTTGCTATATTTTCTAAAGTAAAATTGATACACCATTGCGCTAAATAATTGGTGTAAAAGTTATTATTTACATTATTTTCGTACTCGTTAGGCCCTGTAACCCCTAAAATAACATATTTGTTTTTGTCTTTAGAAAAAGTAGCGCGTTGGTACCAAAACCGCGCTACGGCTATCATTACTTCTAAGCCAAATTTTGGAATATACGCATAATCGCCTGTGTAGTTTACATAGTTGTATATGCCGTAAACCATAGCGCCATTGCGGTGAATTTCTTCAAAGGTAATCTCCCATTCATTATGGCATTCTTCACCATTCATGGTAACCATAGGGTACAAGGCTGCGCCATTAGTAAAGCCTAATTTTTCAGCGTTCTTTATCGCTTTTTCAAGATGATTGTAACGGTATAACAACAGGTTCTTAGCAACATGTTTGTCTTTTGTAGCCATATAAAACGGAATACAATACGCTTCGGTGTCCCAATAGGTACTGCCGCCATATTTTTCGCCAGTAAAGCCTTTTGGTCCGATGTTTAAACGGGCATCTTCGCCTAAATAGGTTTGGTTTAATTGAAAGATATTGAAACGTATGGCTTGCTGTGCTTTTACATCGCCTTCTATTTTAATATCGGCCGTATGCCAAATGGCAGCCCAATCTTCTTTTTGAAGTGCTAATAAACCTTCGAAGCCTATTTCGCTTGCCTGTTGTAAATTAGATTTTGCCACTTTTAAAAGCGCATTCTTCTTATGGTTCATAGATTGAACATAAGTACCGTACTTGTATAAGGTTAAGGTTTGATTTTGGGTGACTTGTTGGGTGTATTTAAGTTTTACTTTTTTTGATTTGGTTACTGTGGTTTGTTTTAATATAAGAGGTTCGTTGTTTAATTTTAAAGCTATTGCCATAGCTGTACAAACATAAAAATTTGTTTTGAGGGTTTTTGAAGTGATGGCAGCACTGTTTGTTGAAACAACGCTGTCTAATACTTTCCAAAAATACTCGTCGTAATTGGCATCTTGATTGACAATACCTGCATCAATATAAGGAGAAAGACTTATTTCTCCATCAAAATTTAAAGGGGTAAGGCTATATTTTATGGCGCCAATTTCATTATATCTTAAACTTAAAAAGCGTTTAGAAGTAATCTTTATTTGATTTTCATTTGGCAAAACAGCTGTAAATGTGCGTTCTAACCACCCTTCTTTCATATTGAGTTCTTGATAAAAAGAAGTCACTTCGCAGGTGTTTAAATCTAAAGTTTGCTTGTTAACTTTTACATTAATCCCAATCCAATTTGGCGCATTTAAAACTTTGGCAAAATACTCAGGATAACCATTTTTCCACCAACCTACACGTGTTTTATCAGGATAATATATACCGCCTATATAACTCCCCTGCAGAGAGTTGCCAGAATATTTTTCTTCAAAATTGGCGCGTTGTCCCATAACGCCGTTCCCCAAACTAAAAATACTTTCGGAGGCCGAAACATCTGCTTTATTAAAATGGTCTACAATAATTGACCACGCGTTAGGAACTATAAAATCTTTATTCATTTTTCATTTTTTAATAAGCTGTCTAAAAACTTTTCAGACAATTTAGACGTGTCTTCTAATATATAATTTGCATTGCTTAAAACCTCTTTACTGCCAATACCTACACTCAGCATTTTTGCACTGTTGGCTGCTTCAACACCCGCTCTGGCATCTTCAATTACAATGCAATCTTTTGGCGCAACACCCAACTTATTTGCAGCTTTTAGAAAAACCTCTGGATTTGGTTTGGCTTTCTCAACCACAGTACCATCAACAATGGCATCAAACAGGGATTTTATTCCCAGTTTTTCTAAAATAGGAAGGGCATTTTTACTTGCCGAACCCAAGGCTATAGCGGTATTGTTTGATTTTAAATAATTTAGAACATTAACTATCTCTGGTAAAATATCAGATTTATCAAGCCTGTTTATAAATTCTAAATAGGTTTTGTTTTTTTGAATTAACAATATGTCTTTTTGTTCCTGAGTTAAATCTATATGACCCCATTCTAAAATAATGTCTAATGATTTTATACGACTCACACCTTTTAATTGCTCATTTTGATGTGTCGTTATCTCAAATCCTAATTTTTTGGCCAGTTCATTCCAAGCCTCAAAATGGTATTTTGCTGTGTCGACTATAACACCATCTAAATCAAAAATTACAGCTTTAAACATTATTTACTAGAGTTAATCGCTAACCTTTTGATAGGATATCGCATTTTTATTGGTTATTAAAAAGTTACTTAGCCCAGCAATTATTAAACTTACTCCAGCAACTATCATGGCATTAATAGAATCGTTTCCTAAAAGATGAGATATAAAATTGATACCTCCTATGGCCGCAATTATTTGAGGAATTACAATAAACATGTTAAAGATTCCCATAATAACACCCATTTTTTTAGGGTCAACAGCACTTGACAGCATGGCGTAAGGCATCGATAAAATACTTCCCCAAGACAAGCCTACTAAGGCAAATGATATTGCCAAATACTGAGGAGAGGGAATAAAATACATCGATATAAAACCAATTCCGCCAAGAATTAATGAGCCCATGTGTACAAGTTTCCTGTTAATTCTCCTTCGGGTGGTATAAAAAGTCAAAATTAGTGCAAAAACCATTGAAGACAAGCCATAAACCCCCATGTAAGAACCTACTAAGTTTGAGGCTTTTTGGAAAGCTGTATTGGCTACATTAAAAGCTTCAGCTTGTGCTGTTATAGCCATATTATAAGCGCTCTCAATTGGCGCAGGGGCGTTAAACACATGTTCTGTTAGGGCTGGATTTGCCATACTCCACATCGTGAAAAATGCAAACCAGCTAAAAAATTGAATAACACCCAATCTTTTCATTGTGGTTGGCATCCCGCTTATATTCTCATAAATATCTCTAAAAAAACGGTTCTTCTTTTGTTTCTCTTTCTCAAATTCTGACATATCCTCTGGTGGATATTCTGTGGTTGTAAAAATTGTAAATAAAATACTTGAAAGAAAAACCATTGCGCCAATTGCAAAAGCAATTTTTACAGACATTGGCACAACACCCATTGGAGCCTCATCGCTCACGCCTAATTTTGAAATAAACCAAGGTAAGTTACTTGCCACCCATGTGCCAATACCTATGATTAAAGTTTGAATAACAAAGCCATTTGATCTTTGTGAATCTGGTAATTTATCTGCTACCAAAGCGCGAAAAGGCTCCATAGAGATATTTATAGACGCATCAAGAATCCATAAAAATCCGGCAGCTATCCAAAGCGTTGGAGAATGTGGTACAAATACCAACGCGACAGAACTCAAAATAGCCCCTACCAAAAAATACGGTCTTCGGCGGCCCCATCTGACACTCCAAGTGCGGTCACTCATGTAACCTATAATTGGTTGAATTAGCAGGCCTGTTAAAGGAGCCGCTATCCAAAGAATCGGAATTGACTCTTTTTCGGCGCCAAGCGTTTGAAATATACGCGACATGAATCCGCCCTGTAAGGCAAACCCAAATTGTATTCCGAGAAATCCAAAACTCATGTTCCAGATCTCCCAAAAACTGAGATGTCTTTTTTTCATAATTTATATTTACATTAACAACATCCTTAAATAGATGTCTAAAGTAATTTTAAACCAAATTTTGTTAAATTTTGATGTAATACATAAGCACCCAAAAGGCATTACGCCTTTTAAATAGCTATTTTTGTGAAGTGTGAAACGTAATAAGTTCTTATTACTAGGGCGTAAAGATATAAAAATATTTTAAAAATAAAAGAATCTTTAATTAAGAGTTGATTCTCTAAATTTTAAGTCGGTTGAAATGACTTCGGTTTGAAAATTGCCATTGGCTTTGTTTTCAATTCTATTGATAAGCATTTCGGCAGCGTGCTTGCCCATTGTGTAACCATGTTGAGCTACTGTTGTTAAAGCGGGTGAAGAAAACTCTGAAATGATGCCATCTGTAAAGCCAATTATTTCGATATCTTGGGGTATGCGCAGACCTCTTTCTTTAGACACTTTCATTGCCAAGGCTGCATATAGTTCGTTCACAGCGAATATGCCATCGGGCGGGTTTTTAACAAAAATTAATTTTTTTATTAGGGCGTAAATAGCATCGTGGTCATCATCATCTTTGTCAATTTTTATCACTAAAGATTCCGCCACATTTATGCCGTGTTTCTGGTGGGCTTTTATATAACCCATTTTTCTTGACTCGCCAACTGTAACATACGCTGGAGTGGTTATCAAGGCTATTTTCTTACATCCTTTTTCTATCAAATATTTAGTGGCTCTATAAGCCCCTCCTTCATCATCAATTATAATTTTATCACAATTTATGGTTTTTTCTATGCGGTCAAACAGCACAAAAGGCAGGTTGTTCTCAATCAACTCATCAAAATGTTTAAAATCTTTTATTTTTTGGGTTTCTTTAGACAAAGAAATAAGCAAACCATCCACACTGCCATTGGCCAACATTTCAATGTTTAAAAGCTCTTTGTCGTAAGACTCATTAGAAACACAAATCATAACATTATAACCATGTTGATTGGCAACTTTTTCTATGCCGCTAATAACCCTCGAAAAAAAATGATGTACTATTTCGGGAATTATAATCCCTATAACTTGTGTTTTTTGATTGCGTAATTTTAATGCCAAACTGTTGGGTTTGTAGTGATAAAAATCGGCAAAAGCTTTAATTTTTGCTTTGGTAGATTCGCTAATTTCATGGCTGTCTTTTAGCGCTTTTGAAACTGTGGAGGTAGAAACACTTAACTCTCTGGCAATATCTTTTATGGTAATTCTAGACTTCATTTATTATCAAATATATAGCGCTCTTTACAGCAAGTAATAACAGCAATAGGTTAAAAATATGATGCAAAATACAAAAGTTTTTAACACGAAATCGGTTTCGTAATTGCTAATTTAACTTTTCTTGATGTTAAGATAAAGTTAAATTAATATCTTCGGCACGTGAAATGTGAAACTTAGTAAGTTAAATTGACAATTTTAAAACTTTAATTAACCTTAAATTCATGAGAAATTTTAAGTCTATTTTTTTAAGTATTCTAATGCTATTGCCCTTTGCAATGTTTGCACAGCAGACTGTAAAAGGTAAAGTTATAGAAAAATCCACCGGCCAACCTTTGCCAGGTGTAAATATTGTAGTTAAAGGAACCTTAAACGGTACAACAACCGATTTTGATGGTGCTTTTAGCCTAAGTGTAAAAGATGAAAATGCTGTTTTGGTATTTTCATTTTTAGGATTCAAAACCCAAGAAGTTTCTGCTTCAAGTGGTTTTATAACCATTAGCCTTGAAGATGACGCACAAGCTTTAAACGAAGTTGTGGTTATTGGTTATGGTAGTGTAAAAAAAGAGGATTTGACAGGGTCTGTTGATTTAATTACATCAAAAGATTTTAACAAAGGACCTGTTGTTTCGCCACAGCAACTTATCAGTGGGAAAATTGCAGGGGTATCTGTAACTTCTGGTAGTGGTGCTCCCGGCGATGGACAAGAAATTATTATAAGAGGTGTTGGTTCATTGTCTTTAGACAGAACCCCTTTAATTGTAGTTGATGGAATTCCTTTAAACAATGGTGGTGTAGGAGGATCTAGAAATCCTTTAAACCTTATCAATCCCAATGATATTGAAAGCATGGTGGTCTTAAAAGACGCCTCTGCAACCGCTATTTATGGCTCTAGAGCTGCCAATGGTGTTATTTTGATTACAACAAAAAAAGGGAAAGATACCGAGTTTAGGTTCAACTTTAACTCCTCGGCAACAGTATCTTCTACACATGACCGTGTGGATGTGCTTACAGCAACACAATTTACAGATTTGGTTACAAGAGTCGGTGATGCAGATGCCATTGGGCGTTTAGGATCGGCCAATACAAATTGGCAAAATCTGATTTATACAACGGCCGTTGGTACTGACAATTCTTTTAGTGCCTTAGGCAGTGCTTTTGGCGTGCCAATGCGATTTTCTATAGGAAATTCAAACCAAGAAGGTGTGTTAAAAGGCGATAATTTTAACCGCACAACAGCCTCATTAAATTTTTCGCCTAGCTTATTAGACGATCATTTAAGAATTGAATTAAATGCCAGAGGCATGTACACAGAAAATGCCTTTGCTAACAGAGGTGCCATTGGCGCAGCAGTTGGCTTTGATCCAACACAATCTGTAAATGATTCAAATTCAGGCGCGAGATTTGCAAATCTCTTTACATGGGTTGACTCTGATGGTTACCAATTAAATTTGGCAGGTACCAATCCCATTGCTTTACTTAATTTGGTAGATGATACTGCCGAGGTAAGACGGGTTATAGCCAATGCAAAATTTGATTATGATTTACCGTTTTTACCTAATTTAACAGCAACAGTAAATGTTGGGTACGACAAATCTAACAGTCGTGGCAGAACGGTAACTTCTAAATTTATGCCTACATCGGATACTACATTTCCGGGTTCTAGAAATACTTTTACCCAAGAAGCGACCAGCAATCTGTTAGATACTTACCTTACGTATAAAAAGACATTTAATGACGTTCATGACCTGACAGTTGTAGGGGGTTATTCTTACCAATCATTCGAATTTAATAACTTTAATTCTGACAGTGAAAAACAAAGAGCAGGCAATGTTTATGAATTTATAGATAAATCTAAAAATGTGTTGTTATCGTATTTTGGCAGGTTAAATTATGGCTATAAAGGCAAATATTTAATAACAGCTACTGTAAGAGCAGATGCTTCGTCAAAATTAAATCCAAAAGACCGTTGGGGGTATTTTCCATCTGTAGCTTTTGCTTGGAATATTGATAAAGAAGATTTCTTTAAATCTGAAAATATAGACGAATTAAAATTGCGCATCGGTTATGGCGAAGTAGGTAATGTTAATGGCTTAGGCGATTATAAATTCCTAACAAGTTATACGGGCAGTCAATCAACAGCCAATTATCAATTTGGCACAGGTTTTTTGCAAACCTTTAGACCAGAACCTGTCAATGAAAATCTTAAATGGGAGGTAGGTAGAACTTATAATATTGGTTTGGATTATAGTTTTTATAACAGAAGAATATCGGGTTCAATAAATGCCTATATCAAACAAACAAACAACTTAATTGCCGAAGCCTTTATAGACCCTTTTACAAATTTTGGAAACAAAATCTCTAAAAATATTGGCGATATGGAAAACAAAGGAGTAGAATTTTCTGTAAGTGTTGTCCCTGTAAAAACAGATAACTTTAAATGGACATTAAATTACAATGTGGCTTTTAATGGCAATACCGTTACCAAGCTTCCTTTTGTTCAACAAGTAGGCGGTATTAGTGGCGGTGTTGGAAACAACATTCAAACACATACCAAAGGAGAATCTCCTTTTAGCTTTTTGGTTTACCAACAAGTTTATGACAGTGCAGGCAATCCTATTGAAGGTGCTTATGTTGATAGAAATGGCGATAACATTATTAATGACAATGATAGGTACATCTATCACGATCCTTATGCCAATGTAATCATGGGTTTCAACACGCATTTAGAATATAAAAACTGGGATTTAGATGTTGTAACAAGAGCCAACATAGGCAATTATGTTTACAACAACGTAGCCTCTAGTACAGGTTATTTAAGACGTGCCACCGACAATGGTATCTTAACAAATTTACATGCAAGCTCTTTGGTTAACGGTTTTGTTAACACAACTGAAAAGAACCTATTGAGCAGTCATTTTATCAGCAATGCCTCTTTCTTTAAGATTGACAACATTACAATGGGCTATCGCTTAAAAAATAAAGGGGATATTACTGCAAGATTTTATGGTTCTATACAGAATGTAGCTACCATAACCAATTATAAAGGCTTAGATCCTGAAATTTCAGGAGGTATTGACAATAACTTTTATCCTAGGCCTTCAACATTTGTGTTAGGTGTTAATATTGATTTTTAATAAAAATAGAAATATGAAAAATATAATTAAAAAATTCTTTTTTGTTGCAATTGTTACCCTTTTAGTAACATCGTGCACTAAAGATTTGAATCAATTTCCAATTGATCCAGATAGTTTTACGCAACAAGACGTATTTACCAATGCTACCATAGCAAAAGGTGCTTTGGCAAAATTATACGCCAGTTTGGCGCTTACAGGTCAGGCGGGTCCAGCAGGACAGCCCGATATTGCTGGTATTGACGAAGGATTCTCGCAATTCTCAAGAATGCTGTTTAACTTAAACGAAATAACAACAGACAATGCTGTTGTAGGTTGGGGTGACCCCGGTTTACCAGACTTACATGGCATGACTTGGTCAAGTAGTAATGACTTTACCGAAGCCATGTATTCGCGTTTGGCACAAACGGTATCTTTTAGCAATTCATTTATTAAAAATGCAAGTGCTTTATCGGGTGCAGAGGTTGATTCTTATATTGCCGAAGCCCGTTTTTTAAGAGCCTATGCTTATTATAATTTAATGGATTTGTATGCAAATGTTCCTTTAGCAACTCAAATTTCTACAGATTTGCCCACACAAAGCAACAGAACAGAAATTTTTGCTTTTGTAGAATCAGAATTATTAGCCATTCAAGATTTGTTATTACCCAGTGGTTCTAATGAATATGGCCGTGTAGATCGTGTTGCCGCTTGGGCTTTATTATCAAGATTGTATCTAAATGCCGAAGTTTGGACAGGAACCCCTAAATACACAGAATGTGTAACTTTTTCAGATAAGGTAATGAATTCATCTTATGCCATTAATACAAACGATGCCAATGGCAATGGTACAGCTTACGATGAATTATTCTTGGCCGATAACAATACCAACGGCGCTCAAAACGAATTTATTTTTGCCTTAAATTTTGACGGCAACCAATCTCAAACTTATGGTGGTACAACATTTTTAGTTCACGCGGCTATAGGCGGATCGATGAATCCTGCTGATTTTGGTGTTAATGGCGGCTGGGGTGGTCTAAGAACTACCAAAGTTTTAGTCGATAAATTCACACCTCATATAACTCAAAGCGCTTTAAACCCTTTAAATGCCGCACTTGGCACAGCCTCACAATGGGGCTTGGTTGGCGATGCCACACCAAATGGCTGGGGAACGCTTCCAGACATGGTCATGTATGAAACAGCTCCCGACAATTATGCTGTTTATGCCGTATTAGCCGACGGAGATATGAAATTCCGTTTTAATAATGATTGGGGAACAAATTACGGTGGCTCTGGAACTGATGGTGTTTTAGGTGGAGACAATATAACTGTTACGGCAGGTACCTATTATATAACTATGGATATAGCCAATCTTACTTATACCATTACGCCTATAACTGATAAAAGAGGGATGTTTCATACAGATGGCCAAAATTTAGAAATTGCTAAAATACCTCCTTTTAAAGAAGGGTATGCCGTAACTAAGTTTAAAAATGTAGATTCAAATGGCAATGCAGGGAGTGATGCTACTGGTAATTTTGTAGATACAGATCTACCCCTTATCCGTTTGGCTGAGATTTATCTAAACTATGCCGAAGCAACCTTAAGAGGGGGTGCTGGCGATTTAGGTTTGGCAACTGCTAAAATAAATGAGCTACACGAACGCGCCTATGGCAGTGTTGCTGGAAATATTACCAGTGGCGATTTAACTTTAGATTTTGTTTTAGATGAAAGGGCTAGAGAATTGTATTGGGAAGGACAACGCCGTACAGATTTGGTTCGTTATAATTATTTTACTACGGGAAGTTATTTATGGCCATTTAAAGGCAATCAACTATTAGGTATCTCAATAGATTCATATAGAAATATATTCCCTATACCTTTTAATATAATTACTACAAACCCTAATATGAAACAAAATCAAGGATATTAATAAAAATTAAACTATAAAAAAATGAAAAATATTAAAATTTTAACTTTACTGTTTTTAAGCGTAATTGGATTGTTCTCTTGTGCAGACAACAATGCCAGCTTAACGTATATAGCAAAGCCTGCTGGTAATTTTGAATTTACCAACACACTTTTATCAGAATACGTATTGACCACTGCTACTGCTCATAACTTGGGAGAAAGGTTTACATGGTTTGATGCCGATTTTGGCGTACCAACAAACATTACCTACGAATTACAAAAATCAATTATCGGTGATTTTTCTGATATGGAAATTATAGGATCTACCACTGGAAATGATTTAACCATAACCATTGGAGACTTGCTTAACTACGCAAGAGAAGCTGGGTTAGATAATGACCCTGATACAGCAGACCCAAATACAGGCGACGTTTATTTTAGACTACGTGCACGTAGCGGAAATGCAAGCAGTACTATAGAAATGTTTTCGCCTAGCATTACATTAACCCTAGTAATGCCAGAAAATACAGGCGGCGTTCTTAATTTATCAACTACTTGGGGTGTTGTAGGAAGTGGCTATAATAATTGGGGCGCTTTTGCAGATGCACCATTTTATAAAACCAACGATGTAAATGTTATTGTTGCTTACGTTAATTTGGTTGACGGTGAAATCAAGTTTAGAGAAGATAATGCTTGGGGTAATAATTACGGCGACGATGGTGCTGATGGCACTTTAGATGCTGGTGGTGCTAATATCGTTGTTACTGCAGGTGCTTACAAAATTTCGTTTAATGTTACCGCATTAACATATACTATTGAACCTTTTTCTTGGGGTGTTGTTGGCTCTGCCTTTAACAACTGGGGTGCAACTCCTGATGGACAGTTCTCCTACGATGCTACCACAGATACTTTTAAAATAGGTATTAAATTAAGTGATGGTGAATTTAAATTCAGATTTAATAATGATTGGGGCACCAATTTTGGCGATACAGGTGCTGATGGTACTTTAGAAGCTGGTGGTGATAATATTGTTGTGACTGCTGGATATTACGCCATTACATTAGACTTAAACAATAGCACCTACACGATGGCTCCTGCCGATTTATACGGTGTGGTAGGCTCTGGTTATAACAATTGGGGTGCAACACCAGATTTTACATTTACCGAAGTAAACCCAGGTATTTGGGTTGCCGATATGGTTACCCTTCTAGATGGCGAAATTAAATTCCGTTTAAATGAGGATTGGGGTTTCAATTATGGCGATGATGGTGCCGATGGTACTTTAGATGCTGGTGGTGCTAATATTGCAGTTACTGCTGGCCAATATAGAATTGTACTTGATTTTAATCAAGGTACTTATTTATTAAACAAAATATAATTAATGTAATCTTAAAAAGGCTGTTTATATTTAACAAATAAACAGCCTTTTTTTTATCCTATTTTTACTTTTTGTAATAAACCCGTCCGTTTTTTTCCTTCTGGTCTGTTACCTTTAAATTTTTTATATTAAACCCATGAAAAAATTACAATTAATTCTACTTTTTTTGCTGCCTTTTTTTGGTATGACTCAAGTAACTACAGTACCCTCTATTCCAACAGTTGCTGACGCCATAACAGTAACATTTGATGCCACAGGTACCGAGCTAGATGGCTATACAGGAACCGTTTATGCCCATACGGGTGCCACCATTAATGGGGCGCAGTGGCAAAATGTTGTAGGCTCATGGGGGAATAATACAACGCAACCAGCCCTTACCAACATTGGGGGTAACCTCTATCAATTTATTATAACACCTAGTGTAACTTCCTTTTATGGTTTAAGTTCAGGTACAGTGTCAGAGTTGTCTTTTGTATTTCGTTCTTCAGATGGCACCAAACAATCGCGTCCAGATTATTTTGTTCCCATATTTTCTTCTGGCTTAAATGTTTTAATAACGAGCCATGCTAATAACGATGCTATTACACTAAATGCTACACAGAATATTACAGCAGATGCTTCTTTAGCTTCTACAATAAAAATATATGTTGACAATGTATTACAATCAACAACTAATTCTGCTACAACTGCTAGTAAAAGTTATACTTTTTCTATAGCGGGGAGCCACACCTTAAAAGCAACAGCCACATTAAATAGTTCAACTGTAACCAATGAGGTAAGTGTCTTTGTAAAATCGGCTACCCAAATGGCCAGTATTCCTGCTGGTATGAAAAATGGTGTCAATAAAAACAACGATGGCAGCGTTACTTTTGTATTGACCGCCCCAAATAAAACAGATGTCTTTGTTTTAGGGGAGTTTAACAACTGGATGCTCAATGAAGCCTATCATATGAAAAAAGATGCCGTTACCAATCAATTTTGGATAACTGTATCGGGCTTAAATCCCAATACCGAATACGCCTACCAATACTATGTTGACTATTCGCTTTCAGTGGCCGATCCTTTTAGCCATAAGGTACTCGACCCCAATAACGATCAGTACATTCCATCAACCACTTTCCCAAGTTTAAAAGCTTATCCAACAGGATCAACAACAGGCATTGTTTCTACTTTTAAAATAACCCAACCCTCTTTTGCATGGAGTGCTTTTACACCGCCTGCTAAAGACAACTTAATAATTTACGAAATGCTTTTGCGTGATTTTGACGTGGTGGGAACAAACGATATTGGCGACTACAGCAAGGCCTTAACCCACTTAGACTACCTGCAAAATTTAGGCATTAATGCCATTGAATTAATGCCCGTATCAGAATTTGAAGGCAATGACAGTTGGGGTTATAACCCTTCTTTTCACGGTGCTTTAGATAAAGCTTATGGCACACCAACCAATTTTAAAACTTTTATCAACGAATGTCACAAACGTGGCATGGCTGTTATTATGGATGTGGTTTACAATCACACTATGGGGCAAAGTCCACTGGCACAAATGTGGTGGGATGGCACCAACAGCAGACCGAGTGCAAGCAATCCTTATTTAAATCCCATTCCCAAACATGATTTTAATGTGGGCTCCGATTTTAATCACGAGAGTGTCTATACAAAAACGTATGTTAAAGAAACTTTGCAATATTGGCTAAATGAGTATAAAGTAGATGGTTTTAGATTTGATTTATCTAAAGGATTTACCCAAACAAACACTTTAGGAAACACAGGTGCTTGGGGCAATCAAGACAACAGTCGTATTGCTATTTTAGAAGATTACGCCAATTTTATGTGGGGTGTCAACACAAATACCTATGTTATATTAGAACACTTGGCCAGCAATTCAGAAGAAAAAATTCTTGCCAATTATGGCATGTTACTTTGGGGTAATATGAATAACAACTATGCCCAAAGTGCTATGGGCTGGAGTAGCAGTTCAGATGTTTCTTGGCTCTCTTATAAAAACCGTGGTTGGAACAATCCACACGTCGTTGGCTATATGGAAAGTCATGATGAAGAGCGTTTGATGTATAAAAACTTGCAATTTGGAAATAGCAGTGGCGGTTATAATGTCAAAACATTGGCTACAGCCCTCAAACGTCAAGAATTAGCTGCCAACTTCTTTTTTACCATACCAGGGCCAAAAATGATTTGGCAATTTGGCGAATTGGGTTACGATATAAGCATCAACCAAAATGGGCGTACAGGTAGAAAACCCATCCATTGGGAATATTTTAATGATGCCAATCGTAAAAATGTTTATGACGTATGGCGCACTTTAACCACCTTTAAAAAACAACAACCTGTTTTTAATACCACAGACTTTACCTTAAATGTATCGGGGCTTAATAAAAACATCGTGTTGCGCCATCCTTCTATGGATGTTGTTCTTATCGGTAATTTCAATGTTACAACACAAAGTATTGTACCTAACTTTACCAAAACAGGAACTTGGTATGAGTACTATACGGGCAGCTCTCTAAATGTAACAAACACCACGCTCCCTATTTCTTTACAAGCAGGAGAATACCGACTGTATTCTTCAGTGCTGTTAAACAATCCTTTGGCTATAGAAAAAGTAGGAAGCCCATTAAATATGATCTTGAAAATATATCCCAATCCTGTTAAAGATGGATTTAATTTAAATCTGGATACAAAAAGTGTTCTTGTTTACGATATTTCGGGCAGGATTGTAAAACAATTTAAAGGCTCTTTTTCTAAAAACAAAACATTTGATATAAGTACTTTGGCGCCTTCTGTATATTTTATTAGGGTGGAAACCTCAGAGGCTAAACTGTATGCCAAAAAATTGGTGAAGTATTAATTGTATCTCATTAGTTGGTTAAAACGATGTGTTTTTAGAGCAAGGTTTTCAGTTTTTATAAATTTTAAGGTTTAAATTTTGGTGTCTAAGCTAAAGTAATTTACTTCGGACTTCCCGTTTTTAAACCATATTACCGAATATTTTAAAATAGAAATTCATTTTATATGTAACCCTGTACCCTTTAAATACATAGGATTTATTTTAATTTAAAAAACCATAACAGATTATATATTAATATTTTAAATTAATAATGACGTATTAAATCTCGTGGCTTTAGAGTATTAATTTTACCTTTTAAAAGACAGTTTTATCTTTTAAAAGGTAATCATTTGATTAAAAATCATATAGATTAATAAAAAACAATATTTTGTGTTATTTATTAATTATTTTTTTACCTTTACTTGTCTTTTAATAACAATTAAATTTTATAGACTATGAAAAACAAAATTACACTTTTAGCCTTACTTTTTATTAGCAGCCTAAGTTTTTCGCAAACATTTGTTAATCTACAATGGCCGCACAGTGGCAGTATAAATGTTGGTGATACATTCAATGTTTACGCTCAGGTATATGAAGCGGGTATTACAGATGCTACTGGTCAAGGTGCCGGTATAAATGCTTGGATTGGTTACAGCACAACAAATACAAATCCTAATACTTGGACCAATTGGGTTGTGGCTAGTTACAACACAGATCAAGGAAATAACGATGAATACATCGCCAATATTGGATTTGCTATTTCATCTTCTGGAACTTATTATTACGCAAGTAGATTTCAATTAAATTCTGGTAGTTTTACATATGGAGGTATTAATAGTACTACGCCGAGTTCTGGTGGGGGCAATACTTGGGATGGCACTACATATATTTCGGGTGTATTAAAAATAAGTGTAACCACTTGGACTGGTACAAGTACTACAGATTGGAATACTGCAGGCAATTGGGATAACGGAATACCTACTGCGAGTTTAGATGCAGTTGTCCCTAATGTAAGTAACAAGCCAATTATTGCCAATACCAATATGGTTTGCAATAATTTAACTATTGATGCAAGTAGCTCTTTAACTATAAATACTGCCAAAGGCTTAACAATTAGTGGTAACTTGGTAAACAATGGCGCAATAACTGTAGCTTCAGATGCCACAACCAGTGGTTCATTAATAGTAAGCGGCACATCAACAGGCAATATCACTTATAATCGTTATCTTACAAGCACCAGTTCTACAAAATGGCATCTCATTGCTGCGCCCATAGGCGCCCAAAGCATCAATACCTTTGCAACAACTGGCGCTAATAATATAGCCACCAACGGTGTAAATTATAGTGTCACACCTTATGACAATACGGTTGCCAAAGGCGCAACAGGCACATGGAGCCATTGGACAAGCGATGGTACTGGCGCAGGCAATATATCGGGAGCGGGTAATTTTACAGCAGGCAAAGGTTACGAAATATTGACTACTGCCGATGGTACAGTAGCCTTTACAGGCACAGTACCAACCTCACAAGTAAGTATTGCTATCACCAAGCCTGGTTCGGCTAATGCGTGGAATTTAATAGGCAATCCTTTTCCCTCTTCTCTTTTTGCCAACAGCAGTGCCGATGCCACCAATAATTTTATAACAGTCAATAGCGCTGCAATGGATGCTTCCTTTCAGGCGATTTACCTTTGGAATCCAGGAACTTCAACCTATGATTTAATAAACCAAGCCTCAGCAACCACTTATATAGCCCCAGGACAAGGGTTCTTTGTAAAATCTGTTTCAGCAGGCGCTACGGTAAACTTTACCACAGCCATGCGCACCAATCAATCGGGTGTAGCCTTTCAAAGAACCGCAACAACAAGACCCACTATCACACTTAGTGTGGATAACAATGCAGGCAAAACAAAAACGACAGCTATTAAATATATAGCAGGGAAAAGTCTGGGATTAGATCCGGGTTATGATGCGGGTCTTTTTGATGCTTCGGGCGGTAATTTTAATCTTTATACAAAATTGGTAGCAGACAATGGTGTGAACTTTATGTTGCAAGTACTGCCAGATAATGTGTATGACACCACGGTTATTCCCATAGGCTTGGATGCTGATGCGGGTACACAAATAACCTTTAAGGCCACCTATTCAAACCTAC
This sequence comes from Flavobacteriaceae bacterium, assembly GCA_021647405.1. Classification (GTDB taxonomy): domain Bacteria; phylum Bacteroidota; class Bacteroidia; order Flavobacteriales; family Flavobacteriaceae; genus CG1-02-35-72. Next base: position 45 of record JAKIUU010000005.1, on the reverse strand, counting down.
CCATTGGTAAAAAAGTGTTTTTAGAAGACCGGTTGATAGGCAGTT
>JAKIUU010000029.1 GCA_021647405.1 Flavobacteriaceae bacterium | reverse complement strand
AAAGGCAGGTTTGCATTATACAATTTCTATACCCGGAAAAGAGGGTGAAGAAAAAAAAATAAGCCAAAAGACAACCAAAAAAGGGAACGGTATTTTCTATTGCTCTATGGGTTGTGAGGGTGATAAAACATATGACGAACCAGGTAACTGTCCTGTATGTGGGATGGATTTAGTAGAACAGCCTACATTGGTTCGAGACACAAAATATACCTGTCCAATGCATCCAGATGTTGTAGAAGATGCTCCAGGCGCTTGCCCTATTTGTGGTATGGATTTAATACCAATGGAGCCCGACGAAAGCGAGGAGCTTAAAACCTATAATGCTTTGGCTAAAAAGATGAAATGGGCCACGCTATTTGCTGTCCCCGTACTTCTTATATCTTTGGCCATGTATTTACCAAAAAACCCACTACTTTTAGTAATGCCTCAGTACGATTGGGATTGGGTGCAATTTGCCCTAACTCTTCCAGTGGTGTTTTATGCTTGCTGGATGTTTTTTGTAAAGGCATGGCAATCAATTGTCACGTGGAATTTAAACATGTTTACCCTTGTAGGGATAGGAACAGGTGCTGCCTTTTTATTTAGTATTGTCGGTTTGGTTTACCCCGATGTTTTTCCGTCTGAATTTAAAGGTACATCAGGTGATGTGAGTTTGTATTTCGAAGCCACAGCCGTCATTTTAACTTTAGTGTTGTTAGGACAATTGTTAGAAGCACGCGCCCATAGTCAAACCAGTGGTGCCATAAAGGAACTCTTAAAACTCGCCCCATCAGAAGCGACTTTGGTTGTTGATGGTGTAGATAAGGTTGTGTCAATTCACGATATTAAAGCAGGTGATTTATTACGCGTAAAACCAGGCGAAAAAATACCAGTTGATGGTGTCATTGCCGAAGGTAAAAGTAGTATTGATGAGTCGATGATTACAGGAGAACCTATTCCGGTTGATAAAACTGTAGGCGATAAAGTGAGTTCCGGAACTATAAACGGCACACAATCTTTTGTGATGAAAGCCGAACGTGTAGGGTCTGAAACCCTATTATCACAAATCATTCAAATGGTGAGTGATGCCAGTCGTTCACGTGCGCCTATTCAAAAATTAGCCGATACCATTTCAAAATATTTTGTACCCATAGTGGTTATAATTTCCATAATAACCTTTATTATTTGGGCTAATTTCGGTCCCGATCCAGCTTTGGTTTATGCTTTTGTTAATGCCGTAGCTGTATTGATAATTGCTTGTCCTTGTGCTTTAGGTTTGGCAACACCTATGTCTGTTATGGTAGGCGTTGGTAAAGGCGCTCAAAGTGGTGTGTTGATTAAAAATGCCGAAGCTTTAGAAACTATGAATAAGGTAAATGTTTTGATTACCGATAAAACAGGAACACTTACCGAAGGTAAAACCTCTGTTGAAAACGTATTTGCTCTTGTGGGCGATTCAAAAGATTTATTACACCAAATAGCCTCTTTAAATCAATACAGTGAGCACCCATTAGCACAAGCCATTGTAAGCCACGCAAAAGAGAATAATGCCAAGCTCAGTAAAGTTGACGATTTTGAAGCCGTAGCTGGTATGGGTGTTATAGGAACTGTTGATAATGATAAAGTGGCTTTAGGTAATAAAAAATTGATGTTGCAGATTAAAGCAACCCTAACAAAAGATTTAGAAGATATGATAGTAGCCGAACAAAAACTGGGTAAAACAGTGTCGTTTATTGCTGTTAACCAAAAAGCGGTGGGTTATGTCAGTATCTCAGACGCCATAAAATTAACCAGTAAAGAAGCGGTTAAAAATTTGATGGATAAAGGTGTTGAAGTGATTATGTTGACAGGCGATAACGAAAATACTGCGAAAGCTGTCGCTGATGAATTACACTTAACAGATTTTAAAGCAGGCTGTTTACCCGAAGACAAATTAGACGTCATTAAAAAATTACAGGACGAAGGTAAAATAGTAGCTATGGCTGGCGATGGTATAAATGACGCGCCTGCCTTGGCACAAGCTCAAGTGGGTATTGCTATGGGAACAGGAACTGATGTGGCTATTGAAAGTTCAGAAATTACTTTGGTAAAAGGCGACTTACAAGGTATTGTTAAGGCTAAAAACCTCAGCCACGCCGTGATGAAAAATATCAGACAAAATTTATTTTTCTCATTTGCCTATAACATTTTGGGAGTTCCTATTGCCGCAGGACTATTATTTCCTGTATTCGGTATTTTATTGTCACCCATAATTGCTGCTTTAGCGATGAGTTTCAGTTCAGTATCGGTTATTGTTAATTCGCTTAGATTGCGAAGTGTAAAAATTTAAACAACTAATATTAATTATTTTAAAAACAAAAACTATGAAAAAAACAATTTATGTATTAGCCTTAGCAACACTATTTTTAAGTGCTTGTAAAAACAGCGCAAAACACAATGATGATGACCATAAGCATACTAAAGACATGCCTATGAAAAATATGGAGCATCACGATGACGGCGATCACGATGGGAATATGAAAGGCATGAAAATGGATGGTACTAAAAAAGCAAATATTACTGTTAAAAAAAACGCGCTAACTACACCTATAGTAAATAGTTATTTGTCTTTAAAAAATGCTTTAGCTGCCGATGATAAATCTGGAGCCTCTAAAGCTGCCAAATCTATGCTTACCGCTTTTGAAGCTTTTGATATGATGATATGAGTAAATTATCGGCTGATGAGCATAAATCTTATATGGATATTGTAGAGGATGCCAAAGAACAATCTGAGCACATTGCCAAAAGTCCTATTGACCATCAAAGAGAACACTTTGAAAATTTAAGTACAGATGTTAATGATCTCATTGTTTTATTAGGAACAGAAAAAATGTATTATACTGAAATAGGTTGACCTTTAACATGTTAAATATGGTAAATGGTATAACAGAAGTTTTAACTACGGCCACTATTCCCGAAGGGAATTACGATACAGTACGTTTGTACATATCTTCTACTAAAATGCAAATGAACTCAGGCGAAACCTTTACTTACGAAACCAATCAATCTAACATGTCAGGCGGTATGATGGGTAACGGTTTGAGTTATAACAATGATACTGGAAGTATAGATATTTCCTTAGATCATTTGGTAAACGTTCAAATGGGCAGTGATGACGAATTTTTAATGGATGTTGATATAGACCACTCGTTTATGTTAGAAGGCCTTAGTTTTTCGGGTATGGGTAACGGTATGATGAGTATGACCGGATTTACTTTTAATCCAACTATGCGTTTTGTTAATTTAGCAGAAACAGGCTCTATTTATGGCTTTGTTCATATGGGGACTGATGGTTTAGCCGATGTTAATATCAGCCTTATGCAAAATGGTGAAGTTTACACATCAACACATACAGACGATGCCGGCCATTATCAAATGATTGGTATTCCTTCTGGAACTTATATTATTACAGCAGAAGCCGATAGTTATATGATGAACAGTACTGGAAACGATAGTAATATGGGCACCATGCATATGACAGCACAAGATGTCATGTCAGTTGATTTTGATATGATTGAAGCGAATTAAATTTTTAAACTATTGTAAAGAAAAAAGCCGCCTTAGGGTGGTTTTTTTATGCAAAAAAGTTATTAAAATAAATGACATAATTAACATTTATTTGTGTCACGACTTGTAAAGATTAAACATTTTTTATGACCAAAGAGAAACCATAACTTTTTTAATATGCCACAACTACCACTGTTTATACCTGAAAGTAATTTACCACGCCTTGTTATTATTGGTTCTGGTTTTGCAGGATTGCAATTGGCTAAAAAACTTAAAAAAGCCAAATATCAAATTGTTGTTCTCGATAAAAATAATTTCCATCAATTTCAACCTTTGTTATATCAAGTAGCCACTAGCGGTTTAGAACCCGATTCTATCGTTTTCCCAACACGTAAAATTGTCCGCGATTATAAAAACACCTTTTTTAGGATGGTTTCTGTGCAAAAAATTCAGCCTCAAGAAAAATGTATTTTAACCGATAAAGGCAGCTTGAGTTATGATTATTTGGTTATTGCTACAGGTAGTGTCAATAATTTTTATGGGATGCAGGATGTGTCAGAAAATGCTGTAGGACTCAAATCAATTCACGAAGCTTTGGCTATCCGCAGTATGATTTTACAACATCTAGAAACTGCCGTTGATGTGTCGTTACCCGAAGAAAAAGAAGCCAATACAACAGTCGTAATTGTAGGGGCAGGGCCGGCTGGTGTTGAAATGGCTGGCGCTTTGGCCGAATTTAAAAAATATGTTTTCCCTAAAGATTATGCAGAGCTTAAAGACTATCCTTTGCAAATACATCTTATAAGTTCTTCGATAAAAACATTACCCATGTTAAGTGAAAAATCATCCAAAAACTCTTTAAAAGATTTAAAACGCTTAAAAGTAAATGTACATCTTGGGGTATCGGTTCAAGCTTACGATGGACTTAATGTCAAACTCTCTAACGGAGAAACCATAACAGCAACTAACTTAATTTGGACAGCGGGCGTAAAGGGCGCTTTCCCAAAAGGCTTGCAACCCGATGTTGTACAGCGTGGCAATAGAATAGAAGTAGATACTTTTAATTGTGTAAAAGGCTGTGAAAATATTTTTGCCATAGGCGATGTTGGCATGATGAAAACAAATGAATTCCCCAACGGACACCCTATGGTAGCACCTGTAGCCATGCAACAAGGCAAAAACTTAGCTACAAATTTTAAGCTACCTAAAGAGAATTGGAACCCCTTTAAATATTATGACAAAGGCTCATTGGCCACCATTGGTAAAAAAAGTGCTGTGGCCGATTTTGGTAAACTCCACATTAGTGGCATTATTGCTTGGTTTATTTGGTCAACAGTACATTTGATGTCTATTAGTGGCTTTAAAAATAAAATTGCTGTAGGCTTAAATTGGGCTTCCAGTTATTTTACTTACGATAAAGGCAACCGCCTTATTATAAGAAAATACAAACACAAAAAAGCGTTTGATTGTATTACTACTGAAGAGTTGGTTTAAATTATAAGATTATGCTTATTGGTTTGCGAAAGACACTAATTTTTTAGGGTTTTGTCTATTGTCAAAAATTGAAACAATATAAATTTTTCCTCCACTTATTTTGTAGTACGAAGTAATTTGTTTTGTTACAACACATTTTCGAAGTCCCTGTATTTTTGAAGATTCGGGGAAGCTTTCAGGTTGAATTTTTATAATGTAAATACACTCATCAAGTTTTTCTACAAAGTTTCTTTTGACTTTTAACGACCAATTTTCAATAATTCGATTTTTTCAGCTTGTATATCCATTATATTATGGTTTTAAGCAAAAATAACAATTCTTTTTCATTTAACCGAAAAGAATTCCTCGATGCAAATCATCGAGGTTTCTGTTAAAATTATCATTCTCGCGCTCCTGCTCTATCGGTAGGCAGGAGCGAAGTTAAATTTTATTATTTTACTTATCAATAAATAGCTAATTTATTTATTATAAAGTTATTGGGTTTTACCATTTTATTTTTACCAAGCCTCTAAAACAATGAGTCAACTCTTTAAAGGTAAATAATTGTTTTGCATTTTAATTTTCGCAAATCATTTAATTATCAGTATTTTAAGTAGCATAGGTTACACTTTGACTGCCAGAATAAGCGTAAATTTGAAGTCAAATCTCCGATTTAATTTTTTGAATCAATAAAACCATAAAATGTTAAAGAATTTTCGCAATATTTTAGCTTTCTGTTTGGCGCAAATAGTGTTGTTTTCAACAACGTCATTTGTTATAGATGTGCATAAATGCGATGGAAAAGTTTATGACATTTCAGTTATGGGGCATGCCGAATCTTGCGATATGGCAAAAATGTCTTGCAAATTGGAGTTAAATCCCGATAGCACTGTAAAATCTAAATCTTGCTGTTCAGATGTCCGTTTTATAACGAATGGAAACACTATTAAAAAAGAAAGTGATGCACGGTTAAACAGGTCAGAACTTAATTTCTCAGGAGTCGTTAATAATTTTTTTAGTAAAAAAAAACACACTTTCTCAGTAAAAATAGAATACTTCACAAAGACTATTTGGCATTATTTAAAACGAATAATTTTAACGTGCTCTACCAATCTTTTTTAATTTGATTTTGATGATTTCATAGCAAATCAAAAATAATAATAAGATTAAAAAAACTTTTTTAATTATCAATGGTCTAAAAGACATTGAACGTTCAAAAAATACAATAAAAACAAAATATTAAAAATTAAATTAAAATGAAAAATTTAAAATACATACTTATATCCCTAATCTTAGTCCTCAATTTTAGCTGCTCAGATTCAAAAGTTATAACTGATTCTTTGGGTACGTTAACTGATTCTTTGGGTACGTTAACCTTAAAACTTACCGATGCCCCCATGCCGTATAATCAGTTTATGGCAGTAAACATAACCATAGATAAAATTGAACTTGGCAATGCCGCTGATGCCAATTCGTTTATTGTTATTATGAACCAAAGCACCACATACAATATGCTAACTTTGGTTAATGGCATTACCGAAACCATGGCCAATATGGAAATTCCGGAAGGCCAATACGACACCCTTCGTCTTTATATTTCATCTACAGAAATGGTGATGAATAATGGTGACTCTTTTACTTATGATATGAGTCAGAATGGCCTATCAGGCAGTGGCAATATGATGGGTGGCAGCATGCTATTTAATAATCAAACCGGCAGTATTGATATTACATTAGACCATTTTATAGATATTATGGCTGGCAGTCAGAATGACTTTTTAATGGATTTAGATATTGACCATTCATTTATGTTAGAGGGTGTTAATTTTTCGGGTATGGGTGGTGCTGGTATGATGAATATAACAGGATTCACTTTTAACCCAACCATGCGTTTTGTCAATTTAGGAGACACAGGTACAATTTCTGGATTTGTACATATGGGTAGCGATGGGCTAAGCGATGTTAACATAAGTCTTATGCAAAATGGTATGGCTTACACAACCACACATACTGATGGTACAGGTCATTATAAAATAATTGGTGTCCCAACAGGTACTTATACCATTATGGCTGAGGCCGATGGTTATATGATAAACAGTAGTGGAGACGAAGCCAATATGGGCACTATGCAAATGGCAAATCAAACTGATATGACTGTTGATTTTGATATGATAGTTAACTAAAGTTTAATGATAATTATATTAATAAAAAAAACCACCCTAGGGTGGTTTTTTTATATCTTTACTTTTTTAAAAAAATATCAGATGAAGAATATTCTTAAATTATTGAGTTTAACATTTATTTTAATACTTATAAGTTGTCAAACCAAAACACAGACTCCAAAAGTAAAAGAGGCCAAACCTGTCACTGCTAAAGTTGCAGAAATAGCGCCTAAAATAAACGATGTTGATGCCACATTTAAATTACAAATAACAGCTATTTACGATGCGTATAACACATTAAAAGATGCTTTGGTGGCGTCAGATGCCAAAGCTTCAGTATCTGCTGCAAACCAAGTTTTAGCAGCCTTAGATAAAGGCGATATGAGCTTATTAAAAAAACCTGAATCTCATAAAGTTTGGATGTCGCAAAAACCTATTTTAAAACAAAATTTAAATAAGATGATTGGAGATGCTTCGCTGGCCGACCAACGCACTGCTTTTTTAGAGGTCTCTAACAGCATGATAGTTTTGGTTGAAAACTTTGGTACATCTCATGAATTAATGGTACAGTTTTGCCCTATGGCAGCCGATTTTAAAGGGGGCTTTTGGCTCAGTACAGATGCGGCTATTAAAAATCCCTATTTTGGCGATAAAATGCTGACTTGCGGCAGTACAAAGCGGATAATTAAATAATAAAAATTGAGAAATTCTTTTATAATCTTAATCCTTCTTGTCTTTTTTACTTCTTGTAACAATCAAAAAGTTCACGGTGTTTGGATGTCTTATGATGATAGGCTTGATAGTTATTCTAATCCTATTCTTAGAGGTGTAGATGGTTTTGTAATAGATTTTGATAAGTCAGTTGCTACAAATGCAGAGTCTGATACCCTTGTTAAGTTAAATATTAACTTTGAAAAAATGACAATTGAAAAAGTAGCCGATACTTCAAAAAGGAAATTTAACATAACTAAAAAGACATTAAATAAAATTGTAATAGGAGACGATACACTTACAGTTTTTCATCGTCTAAACTTAAATCATAAGTTAGAATTAAACTATAACCAAATTATTGATTATTTGATTAAAAAAGATTTCCAAAATACAATGGATTCACTCGAGCTAAATTTTTCAGATAAGTTTTACCGTTTTGACAAACAAAAAAGAATTAGAGTATTAGAGAATATTTGGAAAGAAACTGTAAGGCATACCAATTCAAGTGGTTATTGGTATATAAAAGAAATAAATAAAAACTTTTTTCTGTTCTTCACACTTGAAGAAACCTTGTTAAGAAATGTTTATCAAATTACGGCTATTGATAAGGAAGGCGTAAAATTGACCCCCCTACAAGAGGTATATCCATTTATTCATGGTATTGATAAGCTAAAAATCCGCTAAGAAATTTTCTTAGCGGATTTTTAGCTCTATTATTCTTTTAAGTGCCCTTTACTCCCCCGCCAGAATGTCTCTGTCGGGCTGGTGCTCAGGGCGACCAAGAATTATTACATCATACCGGGCATGCCACCGCCGCCCATTGGAGGCATGCCGCCACCCGCTGGGGCATCTTCTTTGATATCAATCAAAGCACACTCAGTCGTTAGAATCATACCAGCAACAGATGCAGCATTTTCTAAGGCAATACGCGTTACTTTAGTAGGGTCAATAATACCTGCTTTAAACATGTTGACATATTCATCGGTTTTAGCGTTATAGCCAAAGTCCTTTTTACCTTCGCTTACTTTTGAAACAATAACCGAACCTTCGCAACCTGCATTTTCAACAATTTGACGTAAAGGTTCTTCAATGGCACGACTCAAAATACCCACACCTGTTTCTTCATCATTGTTTATTGTTTCAACAGAAGCAAGTGTGTTGGCAGATCTTAATAGCGCCACACCACCACCAGCAACAATACCTTCTTCAATAGCAGCTCTTGTCGCATTTAAAGCATCGTCTACACGGTCTTTTTTCTCTTTCATTTCAACCTCACTAGGCGCACCAACATAAAGAACAGCAACACCACCTGCTAATTTAGCCAAGCGTTCTTGTAATTTTTCTTTATCGTAATCGGATGTCGTGGTTTCTATTTGCGCTTTAATTTGAGCCACTCTGGCTTTAATTTCTTTAGAACCGCCAGCGCCATTAACTACTGTTGTATTGTCTTTATCAATAGCCACACGTTCGGCAGTACCCAACATTTCAATAGTTGTGTTTTCTAAAGTGAAACCGCGTTCTTCAGATATTACGGTACCACCAGTTAAAATAGCGATATCTTCAAGCATGGCTTTACGACGGTCGCCAAAGCCAGGGGCTTTTACAGCCGCTATTTTAAGGGCACCACGTAATTTGTTTACCACTAAAGTAGCCAAGGCTTCGCCATCTAGATCTTCGGCAATAATCAACAAAGGTTTTCCTGTTTGAGCTACGGGTTCTAAAACGGGTAGCAGGTCTTTCATTGTAGATATTTTTTTGTCGTACAATAAAATATAAGGACTTTCTAAGTCGGCAATCATTTTTTCAGAATCGGTTACAAAATATGGTGATAAGTAACCGCGGTCAAATTGCATGCCTTCAACAGTGTCAACATAAGTTTCCATGCCTTTGGCTTCTTCTATGGTAATTACACCTTCTTTGCCAACTTTGGCAAAAGCTTCGGCAATTAAATCGCCAATGGTCTCATCATTATTAGCCGAAATAGAAGCCACTTGTTTTATCTTGTCAAATTTAGTACCAACCTCTTGAGATTGTTTTTGCAAATCGGCAACAATAGCTACAACAGCTTTGTCTATGCCGCGTTTTAAATCCATCGGATTGGCACCAGCGGCTACATTTTTCAAACCTTCTTTTACAATGGCTTGCGCTAAAACGGTAGCGGTTGTTGTACCATCGCCAGCCAAATCATTGGTTTTAGAAGCCACTTCTTTTACCATTTGAGCACCCATGTTTTCCAATTCATTTTCTAACTCAATTTCTTTTGCAACGGTAACACCATCTTTTGTAATTTGAGGGCCACCAAAGGCTTTGCCAATAACTACATTTCTACCTTTAGGACCAAGGGTTACTTTTACTGCATTTGCCAAAGCATCAACGCCACGTTTGAGGCCATCGCGTGCTTCAATATCAAATTTAATATCTTTTGCCATAATTATATGTTTTATTTTTTAGGTTTTTAAATATTATTGTTTAATTAAACAATAGCGAGAATATCGCTTTCGCGCATTATTAAATAGTCGTTTCCTTCTAGTTTTAATTCGGTTCCAGCATATTTTCCGTAGAGTACAGTATCCCCCTTTTTAACGGTTAAGGGTTCGTCTTTAGTGCCATTTCCTACAGCAACAACAGTTCCTTTCTGTGGTTTTTCTTTTGCTGAATCAGGTATAATAATACCAGAAGCAGTTGTAGTTTCTGCAGCTTGGGGTTCAATTAAAACCCGATCTGCTAATGGTTTGATGTTTAATTTACTCATTTTATTTAGATATTTTAAGTTAATTTTCAATCTAGGTTTGTCAGAAATTATGCCAAAGCGCAATTACTGTCAATAAGGTAAAAAAAATGCCAACGTGTCATTTTACGTTGGCATTTTATGAGGTTAAAACAGTTATTTATTAGTTGCCTGTTTCTTTTTTGTTGTCAGTTTTAACAGGTGTTGTAATAGGGGCTGCTAGTTTCTGATCTTCAACAGGGATTTCTCTGTTTTCAAGTTTTTGTTCTACTTGAGAATTTTGCTGAGGGCCACCAAAATTGATAGCGAAATTAGACAAAAGAATAAGTGCTAAAAGAATAAAAGCCAAATACCATGTGCTTTTATCTAAAAAGTTAGTTGTGTTTTGAACACCTCCCATTGCCTGAGTGCCTCCCCCTCCAAAAGAAGAAGATAATCCGCCACCTTTTGGGTTTTGAACCATTATTAATAAAACGAGCAAAGCTGCTACAATTATGATTAATACTAAGAATATTGTATAAGTCATGATGTTGATTTATTATGTTTTTTTAAAAATTTTATTGCTTTAATTCGGTCTGCAAAGAAACTACTTTTTTCTGGATATTTCAAACTTAATATCTTATAAGCTTTAATGGCTTTTTCATATCTTTTTTGTTCTAAATAGACCTTTGCCAATGTTTCGGTCATAATATCTAGATTCTCTTGATGGTCCTTTGTAAAAGACAGGGTGTCTAAGTCTTTTTTTAACGGTTTTATTTTTGGACTCGATTTAATAAATTTCTCTATTAATTCTAAATTTCCAGAAGTGGGTTTTCTTTTAATCGGGCTAAAACTTTCAAGCTTTAGCCACTCATTAAATGAATGTGTTTCGTTTGTAGAAAAGGCAATAGGGCGCCCTATTTTGAGAGATTCTTGGGCTCTTTTTAAAGCACTGTCGTTAGAAGTACCTATATTTTTATGAAGTTTAACAATGTTTTCAAGGCCGTTTTTAGTGTTTTTTACATTGTGCTCAAACGCTTTTTTATCAGCAATAAAATCAAATAAAACAGTTCTGTCTGTACTGTAAGCAGCTGCCTTTTTTAGACTTGTGTTAAACTTGAAACTGTCTTGGTTTTGAAGTCCTTTTAGATGAAGAACATGGCCTATCTGAAAAAAGGGATAAGCTTCTAAAACGGCTTCAATTTTATTTGTAAAAATTGTATCTATTTGAATTGGATTGGTTAATATGTGGTTGAATTCTGTACGTGTCATATTATTACCACTTGGCTATAGAAGCATTAAAAATATCTTGAGTGATGCGCTCAAAAATCACTTTAAAAGCTTCATCTACAACACTTCCTGTAAGTTGGGCATTGGCATCAAAATCGTAATAAAAGCTAAAAGTTTGCTCAAAATTATCTGCCTCTTTTAATTTATTAAAAAAGCGGACTCTTACACTTATAGTCAATCTGTTTTGTGCCGCGGTTTGTTGTGCTGTTGCCGTCATGGGCTCTATGCGGTATTGGGTAATTTCGCCTTCAAACTGTAAATCGCCATTAGATTTTATTAAGTTTAAATTGGTTTGTCTTAAAAAGAGGTCTTGTAGAGCCAGTGTAAATTCATTGCTAAGTCTGGGTTCAACCAATTGGGCATTGTTTGGAAAATAGTCAATCTGAATTGTTTTGGCATCGCCAGTACTACCGCCGGTAAATGAATACACACCGCAACTTTGGGTTGTAGCTAAAATTAAAACGACAATAATTATTGCATTTAAAAAGGGCTTTATTTTTTGAGTCATGTTTTTCTGTAGCTTTTTCTTTTAGGGTTTCAAAGATATTAATAATTCTGAATTCAGAATTGATTTAGCTATAAATCAAATTGTTTGATTTTTCTATAAAGTGTGCGTTCAGAAATACCCAATTCTTGCGCGGCTAACTTTCGTTTGCCACTATTGCGATTAAGGGCCTCTTTTATCATTTCAATTTCATTGTCTTGAAGTGATTGGGTGGGTTCAATGGTTTCGGTGTGATTAAAATGGGTTTCTGTATAGCCTTCAGTTTCTTTTGTATGGATTATTTCAACAGGTGCAGCTTCAGATTTCTGGGGCGCCAAACCACTGTACAGTTTTTTGATAAGATGTTGGTTTTCTTTAATATTATCGGCACTTCCTTCATCTTTGAGCAAACCGAGAGTCAGTTTTTTTAGATCGGTAATGTCATTGCGCATATCGAACAGTATTTTATATAAAATTTCGCGTTCGTTGGCAAATTCACTGCCTTTAAACTTTTCGCCAATAATAGCGGGTAAATTCTGATTTTGACTGGGAAGATAGCCTTTTAAAAGCGCGGCATTGATATGTCTGCTTTTTTCAATTACAGAAATTTGTTCGGCAATATTACGCAATTGTCTTATGTTACCTGGCCAATTGTAATTTTCTAACAAAATAACGGCATCATCTTCTAAGCGCAATGTAGGCATGCGGTATTTTTGCGCAAAATCGGATGCAAATTTTCTAAACAATAAATGAATATCAGATTTACGCTCCCGTAAAGGTGGTAAATGTATTTCGATGGTGCTTAAACGATAATATAAATCTTCTCTAAATTTATTATTTTGAATGGCACTAATCATATCTATATTTGAAGCGGCCACAATACGTACATCTGTCTGTTGCACTTTAGAAGAGCCCACTTTTATAAATTCACCATTTTCTAAAACACGCAACAACCTCACTTGCGTGGTTAAAGGCAGTTCGCCTATTTCATCTAAAAAAATTGTGCCACCATCGGCTACTTCAAAATAGCCTTTTCGGGTTTGTGTTGCCCCAGTAAAAGCCCCTTTTTCATGACCAAAAAGCTCGCTGTCAATCGTTCCTTCTGGTATGGCACCACAGTTTACAGCAATATAATTGGCGTGTTTTCTGTGTGATAGTTGGTGAATAATTTTAGGGATATTTTCTTTCCCCACACCACTTTCGCCTGTTACCAAAACCGAAATATTTGTAGAAGCGACACGTAAAGATTTTTCAATAGAACGGTTGAGATGCCTATCGTTTCCTATAATTCCAAATCGCTGTTTTATGGCTTGTAATGAAGATTCCATAATTTTATTTTTTTATTTTTTCGCCTATTAATGTAGCCGAAGTACATGTTTCTATTTTAACTTGTACAAAATCGCCCAAGGCTTCTTCTCCTGTTTTAGAAAAGATAACCACGGCGTTTTGTGAATTTCTGCCTTTCCAATGTAAATCAGATTTTTTGGAAGTTCCTTCAATTAAAACTTCAACGGTTTTTCCTAAAAATTGTTCCATACGATACAAACCGTGTTTTTGTTGTAGCTGAATTATTTCGGTTAAACGGCGTTTTTTAATTTCTTGAGGCACATCATCCGCCATTTTTTTAGCAGCCAAAGTGCCTGGGCGTTCGGAATAAGCAAACATAAATCCGAAATCGTATTTAACATAGTTCATCAGCGAAAGCGTTTCTTGATGGTCTTCTTCGGTTTCACCGCAAAAACCAGCAATCATATCTTGCGAAATAGCACAATCGGGCAATATTTTACGGATGTTGTCAATTAATGTAATATACTCTTCGCGTGTGTGCTGTCTGTTCATACGCCCAAGCATTCGTGTGCTTCCTGTCTGAACAGGTAGATGGATGTACTTACAGATATTGTCGTGTTTTGCCATAATATGCAAAACATCTGTATGCATGTCTTGTGGGTTTGATGTTGAAAATCGGAATCTGATTTTTGGAAATTGTATGGCACATAAATCCAACAAATTATCAAAACCTACCGAAGTGGCTTTGGCGATATCACTCGCCTTTTTAAAATCTTTTTTTAGACCCCCACCATACCATAAATAGCTGTCTACATTCTGACCTAATAGGGTGACTTCTTTAAAATTCTTATCTGCCAATTCTTGAATTTCTTTTAAGATACTTTGCGGATCACGACTGCGTTCACGCCCTCTGGTAAATGGCACCACACAAAAAGTACACATATTATCGCAACCGCGGGTAATGGAAACAAAAGCAGAAACACCATTTGAATTTAAGCGTACAGGCGACACATCGGCATAAGTTTCTTCTTTAGATAAAATAACATTTACAGCCTCTCTGCCAGCTTCTACTTCTTCAATTAAATTGGGCAAATCGCGATAAGCATCTGGCCCCACCACCAAATCGACTATTTTTTCTTCTTCTAAAAACTGTCTTTTTAAGCGCTCTGCCATACAGCCTAAAACGCCTACTTTCATTCTTGGGTTTATTTTTTTTACAGCATTGTATTTTTCTAAACGTTTACGCACAGTTTGTTCTGCTTTTTCGCGGATTGAGCAGGTGTTTACCAAAACCAAATCGGCCGCTTCAAGATGCGGTGTGGTGTTAAAACCAGCATCTGATAAGATTGCTGCTACAATTTCGCTATCGTTTAAGTTCATTTGACACCCATAGCTTTCAATAAAAAGTTTTTTGGTGTTGTCTTTTTTTATATCGGTAACTAAGGCTTGACCTTGTTTTTTTTCGTCGATAATATTTTCTGTCGCCATATTTCAAATTTGTGCAAAGATACAACCAATTGTGTAAAAATATGACATATTGGCAGGTAAAAGTTTTGTTAAAAATGCGCTATAGTACACAAAATTATATGTTGTACCTACGGCACAAAGATGTATTTCAAAGTTATTGTTAGTCATATTGCGTCCCTAACGGGACTAGGTTTTGTAACAGATGCCTTTAAATGATTTGTTTGTCCATCGAAACAAAATATGGATAGCTCTTTGGTTAAGTAAAAGTCTTGTGCCTTTAGGTACAGGATATGAGTTAAAACTCTAATAAATAAAAAACTTACCTTTAAGTACGGTCTTGTTTGAACTTAAAGTATAAAAATAAAGTCCTTTTTTTAACTGAGAAACATCAAGCATGCCCTTTAATTGTGTGTCTAAAACTATTTGTCCTAAAGCAGAATACATTTTAATCTTAAAAGTATTACTGACTTTATTAATTTTAAGTTGTTGGCTGTTGGCATCGTAAAAAATGTAAAAATTATTTTTATAAGGATAATCGGTAAGCGCCAATGTCTGATTTATATTTGTTAAGGTGTATCTGTAGTTAGGGTCGAAAGTTGTACAATTAATGGGGTCGTCTATCAAACCTTCGGGTGAAAGGCCAACACCTTCGTAAACCTTTACACAATTATTATTGTTTGTGCTGGCGAGTGTGTAAAACTTGGTGTTTATGCCAAATTTCATTTCGGTACCTGTAGCAACAACTGTTCTTTCTGTTGATGTAAATACGGCATTTAATTTATCTGCGTTAAAAACATCGCCCACCTGAACATTAAAATCGTACAATAGTTTTTCGGTATTGCTGCTAGTTTCGTAAAGATATACTTTTTTGTTAGCGATATCTTCTCTTAAATAATACACAGTAGTATTGCGTGAATCTCTTAATACATAGTATGTTGTAGCATTAAAAGTGGTCGTGCCATCTATAAAATAACCGTAAAGCGTTGTAATGGTACTGTTAGGAATACCCACCGTCCATGTTTCGTATTTCATATTCCAGATTTTGCCATTCTCTAGCATAGGCGTGTAGGTTTGGGCATGTATTTCAGAAATTGAAATTATAAACAAGATAGAAAATAAAAAACGTCTCATAATTATGAAAATGAATAAGATGAGTAAGGCGAATATATAAAAAAATCAAAAAAACAAACTTAAAATTTGATATAAAAAAAATCTACATACTTTTGCAGCAGTATAAAAACGAAAGAATGGCGAAGAATTTAGTTATTGTGGAGTCTCCGGCGAAAGCCAAAACCATAGAAAAATATTTAGGAAAAGACTTTCAAGTAGAGTCGAGTTTTGGGCATATAGCCGACCTGCCCTCAAAAGAATTGGGTATTAATGTAGCAGGCGATTTTAAACCAAAGTACCAAGTATCTCAAGATAAAAAGGCCGTTGTAAAGAAGTTGAAAGACCTCGCCAAAAAAGCCGATACGGTTTGGCTGGCAAGTGATGAAGATAGGGAAGGAGAAGCTATTGCATGGCACTTATCTGAACAATTAAAATTAAAAGAAGAAAATACCAAGCGCATTGTTTTTCATGAAATCACAAAAACGGCCATATTAAAAGCTGTTGAAAATCCAAGAAAAATAGATTATAATTTGGTAAATGCGCAACAAGCCCGTCGGGTTTTAGACAGACTGGTTGGTTATGAATTGTCGCCTGTATTGTGGCGAAAAGTTAAAGGAGGTTTATCGGCAGGACGTGTGCAATCGGTTGCTGTACGGTTAATTGTAGAACGCGAAACAGAAATTGAAAACTTTACCCCCAAAGCTTCTTACAGAGTTGATGCCGAATTTCTAACCGAAGAAGGGAAGAAGTTTAAAGCCAAATTACCTAAAAATTTAGGCGATGAGGAATCGGCAAAATCTTTTTTAGAATCTTGTAAGAATGCAGCTTTCAGAGTAGCCGATTTACAAACAAAACCCGCTAAAAAATCGCCAGCCCCACCATTTACGACATCAACCTTGCAACAGGAAGCCTCAAGAAAATTGGGTTTTCCAGTTGCCAAAACCATGTTGATGGCACAAAAATTATACGAAGCAGGTTTGATTACTTATATGCGTACAGATAGTTTGAATTTATCAAACGATGCCAAACAGGATGCGGCTGAAACTATTGTTGAAAATTATGGCGATTCTTATAGTCATCCCAGAAGTTTTAAAAATAAGTCTAAAGGCGCACAAGAAGCACATGAGGCTATTCGCCCAACAAATATGAGGAAACAAAACGTTTCTGTTGATTATGATCAAGACCGATTGTACAGTTTAATTTGGAAAAGAACCATTGCTTCTCAAATGAGCGATGCCCAATTAGAAAGAACGAATGTAAAGATAAACCATTCGAATTCTGACAAACACTTTACCGCTAATGGAGAGGTGATTAAATTTGATGGTTTTCTAAAAGTGTATTTAGAAGGAACAGACCTTGAAGATGATGAGCAAGCAGGAATGCTTCCTAAGTTAACAGTAAACGAGACACTTAAAGTCTTAAATATTAAAGCTACTGAACGTTATTCTAAAGCCCCTTATCGCTATTCAGAAGCGGCATTGGTAAAACACTTAGAAGAGCTTGGCATTGGACGCCCTTCTACCTATGCGCCAACAATTTCAACCATTCAGCGTCGTGAGTATGTAGAAAAAGGAAATGTTGAAGGCAAAGAGCGATCTTATACACAATTGATTTTTAAAGACAATGAAATAAATACCGCAGTTTTAACAGAAAAAGTAGGCTCAGACAAAGGAAAACTCGTACCCACCGATATCGGTAAGGTTGTGAGTGCTTTCTTGGTGGAACACTTTTCTAATATTCTAGATTATAGTTTTACGGCCAATATTGAACGCGATTTTGATGCTATTGCAGAAGGTAAAGAAGATTGGATAACAATGATAAAATCGTTTTATAAAGATTTTCACCCTGTGGTTGAAGACGTTGCTCAAAATGCCGAGCGAGCCAAAGGCGAACGCCTTTTGGGTGTCGATCCAAATTCAGGCAAAAATGTTTATGCCAGATTGGGACGCTATGGCGCCATGATTCAGATAGGCGAAGCTACTGATGAAGAAAAGCCAAAATTTGCCAGCTTACAAGGAGAGCAAACATTGGGAAAAATAACTTTTGAAGAAGCTTTAGATTTGTTTCAATTGCCAAAAACATTGGGTGTTTACGAAGACACAGAAGTCATTGTTTCGAATGGCAGATTTGGCCCTTATATTCGTTTTGATAAGATGTTTGTGTCTTTGCCCAGAGGCGAAAACCCCATGGCTGTAGATTTAGAGCGTGCCATAGAACTTATTGTAGCAAAACAAAAAGCCGATGCACCAATTGCAGAATACGAAGGCTTGCCGGTTCAAAAAGGTGTGGGGCGATTTGGCCCTTTTCTAAAATGGAATGGTGTGTTTATAAATGTGAACAAAAAGTATGACTTCGATAATTTATCGCAAGAAGATATAAAAACACTGATTGAAGATAAAAAACAAAAGGATATTGATAAGGTAATTCACAATTGGGAAGCTGAAGGTATTAAAGTAGAAAAAGCCCGTTGGGGACGTTCAAATATCATAAGCGGAAAACTTAAAATTGAATTGCCTAAAACTGTAGATGCTTCTAAACTTACGCTAGAGGAGGTTAAGAGCATTATTGAAAAGAAAAAACCCAAAAAGAAATCGGCTAAAAAGAAAATAACAACAAAGAGAAAAGCTAAAAAATAAGCTTTAAAATTATGTTTTCAAATTATTTAAAACCCGTTAGCGATGTCACCTTAGCCCATTTGGTTTTGCAGCCAAGTCTCAGTTTGGGGCAAGGCATAACAATGCATACAAAGGAAAGTGGTTTTCCAGAATTTAAAGGCAATGAAATTGCCATTATAGGTATTGACGAAGATAGAAACGCCCTAAACAACATTGGTACAGGTTCAGACTTAGAACAAGTTAGAAAAGAATTTTACCAACTATATCCAGGAAACTGGCACAGAAAGATAGTAGATTTAGGAACTATTGAAAAAGGCAATAATGTTGCCGACACCTATTTTGCCCTTAAGGAAATTACAACTTATTTACTAAAAAAGGATGTGATTGTTATTTTATTAGGAGGAGGCAATGATTTGGTATATGCCAATTATCGTGCCTATGATGATTTAGAACAAATAGTAAATATGGTGTCAATAGATAATAAATTTGATTTGGGTATGTTAGAAGACGATTTATCTTCGGAAACCTATCTTCATAAAATTATTATGGAAAAACCTAATAATTTATTTAGCTTTAGTAATATAGGTTACCAAACTTTTTTTAATTCGCAAGCCGAAATAGACCTGATAAAGAGTTTGCATTTTGATGCGTACAGATTGGGAGAGATTTCTCAAAATATTGCTTTAACCGAACCCGTTTTAAGAGATGCCGATATTATAAGCATAGATTTAGGTGCTGTAAAGTACAGCGAAGCAAAAGCCAATAATAATGCATCGCCAAATGGGCTTACCGGAGTAGAAGTTTGTGCCATTGCACGTTATGCAGGTTTGAGCGATAAAGTTTCTTCGTTTGGAATTTATGAATACAATCCTAATTTAGATGCCAACCATCAAACTGCACAACTTATGGCGCAGTTGGTTTGGTATTTTATAGAGGGTGTAAATTACAGAACAAAAGACTATCCTTTCGAAAGTAAGGAAAAATATAAAAAATATATTGTTCCCTTAGAGGATAGGGATATAAACTTTTATAAAAGTCCTAAAAGTGATAGATGGTGGATGGAAGTCTCAACAAACAATAATACCAATAAAAATGCGTTAATTCCATGTAGCTATCAAGATTACCTTGATGCGTGTAGTCAAGAGATACCTAATAGATGGCTTACAGCATTTAAAAAATTAAATTAACCAACTAATTAAATCAAAATAATATTTTAATTATTAAAGACATTGAGGATAATATGGTTCTTAGTGACTTTGGATGGTTAATCTATTGTTTAAGTTAAATAAATTTAATAGGTTTACACTTTTAAAACGTAAAATTAGATTAGATAAAAAAATATGAAAAGATTATTCGGTTGTCTTTTGCTAGCATTTATAGTATATAGTTGTGGTTCAAGTGATAGAGGAGAATTGGTAGGTATTAAATACGGAGAAAAATGGCATCCAGAAAAACCATTTGGAATGGTGTTTATACCTGGAGGTAGTTTTACAATGGGTAAAGAGGTTGAAGATGCTATAGGCGCTTACGATGCACCTTCCAGAACAGCCACTGTTAGACCTTTCTATATGGATGAGTCCGAAATTACAAATAGTGAATATAAAGAATTTGTAAATTGGGTAAGAGATTCAACAGCAAGAACTAATTTGGCATTGTTTGCAGAAGAATTGTCTTTTGGAGAAGATGTACAAAAAGGATCAAAAGCTATTGGTATTCAACGCTATGCTTTTAAAGTTGTTGATACAAGTAAAGCCTCTCCTTATTACAAATACATGATGAATAACTATGGTGGTTTGGGCGATTTAAATTCGCCTACCGAAGGTAAATTCCTGAATTGGAGAATTAGTTTGGAATGGGAAGTGGACAGATTTCCAGACCAATATTATGCCGAAGTTATGGATTCTCTATACATACCTATAGAAGATTCATTTAATGCCCAAAGACTGTTAAACGTAAAAAAATTAAAATACCGCTATTATTGGTTTGATAAAAATGCGGCGGCAAAAAGTAATACTGCCAGACGTAAAGACTTTTTTAAAGAAGAGGTTTTAACTATTTATCCCGATACGACAGTATGGGTTAAAGATTTTAATTATTCGTACAACGACCCCATACATCAAGATTATTTTTGGCATAAAGCCTATAACGAGTATCCTGTGGTAGGTGTAAACTGGCATCAAGCAAAAGCTTTTTGCAATTGGAGAACCGTTAAAAAGAATAAATTTTTAATAGGCCGCAAAAAAGGCGCTATAGGAGACAAAGTTCCTTTCTTTAGATTGCCAAGTGAAGCCGAATGGGAATATGCCGCCAGAGGTGGACTAACCTATTCTAAATACCCTTGGGGAGGGCCTTATATAATTAGCGACAAAGGCTGTTTCTTAGCTAATTTTAAACCAGAAAGAGGCAATTATACTGCTGATGGTGCTCTTTATACAGTAGAAGCTTATTCGTATAACCCAAACGACTATGGCTTATACAATATGGCAGGAAACGTGTCAGAATGGACACAAGCTTCTTACAATCCCACATCGTATTATTTTAGTTCTACTTTAAATCCTGATGTAAAAGATTTAGAAAATAAAAGAAAGGTAATTAGAGGTGGCTCTTGGAAAGATGTTGCCTATTTTCTAGAAGTAAGTAGCAGAGATTATGAGTATGCCGACTCTGCCAGAAGCTATATAGGCTTTAGAACAGTTCAAGATTATAACGGAACGAAATTAACAAATAATTAAACGCATATAAACTTAAATCCCCCCTTATAAAATTTAATATTATGGCACAATCTCAAAGAAAAAAACAATTATACAATATGGCTTATGGCCTAGGTGCATCTGTAGTAATTTTAGGAGCCCTATTTAAAATATTACACTTTAAAATATGGCTATTTACAGGAGGCGTTATGTTAACGATAGGTATGGTTGTAGAGGCTATAGTATTTGCATTATCTGCCTTTGAACCAGTTGATGATGAATACGATTGGTCTTTGGTATATCCAGAATTAAAATCTGGGGCTTCTCTAGAACCAACTAACGCAGAAGGAATGCTTGCCCAAAAATTAAATAAAATATTGGCCGATGCACATTTAGATGTTGAATTGGTTCAAAATTTAACTTTAGGTATTAAGAACTTTCAAGATGCCAGTCAAAATGTGGCACCAATTGTAGAATCAATTGCTTCTACAAATAATTATAGCGAGCAATTGAATATTGCTTCAAATCAAATGGAATCATTGAATGATTATTATAAATTACAATTAGAAAACTCAGAAAAACAAACCGAGATTAATGAAGCCATTATGGAAAATGCAGCTAAATTACAAGAGCAAATGGAATCTTTAGCTACAAATTTATCTTCATTAAATGGTGTTTATGGAGGCATGTTATCAGCAATGTCAAATTCAAATTAGTAACATTTAAAAGCTAAAACTAAGAATTATGGCAGTAGGAAAGTTATCACCAAGGCAGAAGATGATTAATCTGATGTACCTCATATTTATAGCCATGTTGGCTATGAATATGTCTAAAGAGGTATTGTCTGCATTTGGGTATATGAACGAAAAATTAGAGGATGGCAACATTACTTTAAACAAAAAAAACGATGTGGCTTTCAAGAGTCTGGCTACCAAAGCCATTGATCAAAAAGCCAAATACGAATCTTTAAAAATTAAAGCAGAGAAGATAAAAGACTTATCTGATACATTTTATAATTATTTATCTAATTTAAAATCGGAGTTAACTAAAAATTTAGAAGATCCAAAAGATTTTGAAAAAATGGATGGCACCGATATTCTTGACCAGTACTTCTTTACGGGTGGCGAAATCAACCAAAAAGGGCAAGAATTTTTAGACAACCTAAAGCTTTATCGGGACGAGGTTAATAAGGTTTTAGGTAAAGATTATGCCGCAATAAATCCCACTGTTTACCAACGCTTTCAGACAGAAGATGTAGAAGACCGCGAAGGTGTTTCTCAAAGCTGGTTAAAATACCATTTTGAAGGTTATCCGCTAATAGCGTCATTAACACGATTTACACAAATTCAATCTGATATAAAGGAAACGGAGTCCGATATATTATCAGCTATGCTGCAAGGACAATTGGAAAGAGATGTCTCTTTAAATAATTATGATGCAATAGTTGTAGCCGACAAAACTGCTTTTTTTCAAGGCGAACATTTTAAGGGTAAAATTTATTTGGGTAGAAAAGATGATAATTTAAAAGCCGAACGTGTTACCATTAATGGGAAAAAAATTAAAGAAAAGAATTTACAAAAAGGCCAAGTTGTATTAGACTTCCCTTCGGGTCGTATAGGAACGCGCACTATAAAAGGAGAATTTGTATTTATTGAAAATGGCGAAGAAATTAAAATACCTATTTTTAGTGAATATGCTGTTGTGCCAAAACCAAATGGTGCTGTAATTTCTGCCGATAAAATGAATGTTGTTTATCGTGGTGTGCCAAACCCTATTACCATTTCAATGCCAGGTATTTCTAACAATAAAATTACGGCCACAGCTGACGGGTTAAAACGTATTGGTACATCAGAAAATTATATGATGAACCCAGGCAAAGGCAGAAAAATTGATATTGTTGTGGTAGGTGTTCGTTCTGATGGTATTAAAGTTAGAAGTTCAAGACAGTTTAGAATTAAAGACATTCCAGCCCCAGTTGGTACAATTCGCGGTCAATTAGGAAATGATGTGTTAAAAATGCCAAAATCGAGTTTAAAT
Organism: Flavobacteriaceae bacterium; assembly: GCA_021647405.1. GTDB lineage: Bacteria > Bacteroidota > Bacteroidia > Flavobacteriales > Flavobacteriaceae > CG1-02-35-72. The sequence continues at coordinate 9,905 of JAKIUU010000029.1, read as the reverse complement.
AATGCAACTATTGGCGCCACTTTACCCGATTTTGATTTCGACCTTAATCTTCGCGTTTTGAGCTTTAGTATTAAAGTACCAGGGAAACCTACTTTAAATATTAAAGGAAAACGTCTTAATGAAGCGGGGAAACGTGCCTTAAGTAGGGCAAGACGTGGCGATAACGTAATGATTTTAAATATAAAAGCCAAGTTACTTGGTAACGAAGGTTATTACCTTAAAAAGATATCACCTGTAATTATTGAAATTACTAATTAAAACATAATAGCATGAAAAGATTATTAATTCTGTGTTTGGTTTTATTGGCTTCAAACTTTTTAAGTGCCCAAGCTAATTTATTAAATGCACTGTTTCCTGAAGAGGTTGGTGTGAAAACGGCAGCTCAAGTGGCAGCAGATAATGACCACCCTTTGCCATATGAGTATATTGACGATCGTGATATATTGTGGTCTAAAGTTGTTTGGGAGTATATTGATTTAAATGAAAAAATGAACCTGCCTTATTACTACCCTATAGATACTGTTAATATAAGTAATAAGCGCCGGTCTTTATACGATACTTTAATGAAAGGTATTAAAAAAAGTGAGATTGTTGATGTTTATGACGATTCTTATTTTCAAGACAGATTAACCCTAAATGATATCCGACAACGTCTTACAAGACGTGATACAACTGATGTGGGCTTTGACAAATTAAATGCTGGCGAAACACTTACAAAAGAAGATATTGATGTAAGAACAATTACCTCGGCAGACATTGAAGGTTTTAAAATTAAAGGTGTTTGGTATTTTGATAAACGGCAAGGAGAGCTTAAATACAGATTGCTAGGACTGGCTCCTGTGGCACCAGATGTGAACTTTATTGATAGCGACGATGCGCAAGATAATTTGGTAGAATTATTCTGGGTTTGGTTTCCAGACGCAAGAGAGACACTTTATCAGATGAAAGTTTTTAATCCAAAAAATGCAGCCCATCCTTTGTCCTACGACTTAATTATAAACGCCAGACGTTTTAGTGCAAGTATTTATAAAGAGCAAAATGTTTATGACAACCGTGAAATTTCTGAGTATATCAAAGGTAATGCGCTGTACCAAGTTTTAGAGTCGCGCAGAATTAAAGAGAATATCAGAAACAGAGAACTCGATATGTGGCAATATTAAGATTTTAAAAAACTGTTAAAAACTCCTACTTATTGTGGGAGTTTTTTGTTTTAAAGAATATTTTTTTTGATTTCTTATTAAAAATAATGTCTTTGGGTAATAATTGGGACGCAGTAAATTTTCTTTAGGAATATTTATAGAATAACAAGCTGCCTTAAGTTAAGATTTAGTTATCTACAGATTTTGACTTGTCAAAATGGACAAATATATTGATGTAAATTAATCGCGATAAGCGCAAACTTAAGGGGCTTAAAATTGTTAAAATAATACTTATAAAAATTAAAACACCTATAAAAGACAAACCCATTAAGTAACCCATTAATGAAATTACAAAAGCTACAGCAATTGTAAGCGCATAGGTAATATACATGGCGCCATAAAAAAATGAAGGTTCGATCATATATTTTAAATGACAATTACTACAGCGCTCATGGATTTTTAAAACATTTTTAAATGTAAACATATTTGACTCAATAAAAAAGTCACCATTGTGACATTGCGGACATTTATTTTTAAAAATACCATACAGTTTAGCGCCTTTTTGAAACATAATAAAACCAATCTTTATAACTAAGTTTGCAAATTATAAATAAATATAAAATAAAGTCTAATAAAAATGCTAAATGCTTATAATGTAACGGTATCTTTTTCTGGAGAAGAATTGTTTTCAAACATATCGTTTCGGTTAGATGCGGGAGATCGCGTGGGACTTATTGGAAAAAATGGCGCAGGTAAATCTACCTTGCTTAAAATTATCTCAAAACAGCAAAGTTATAGCAGCGGATCTATCGCTTACGAAAAAGAACTGTCTATAGGATATCTTAGACAAGACATCGACTTTAAATTTGGAAAAACTGTTTTAGAAGAAGCCTACTCAGCATATACACTCATTAAGAAAATTGAAAGAAAATTAGATGCCATAAATAAAGAACTGGTAGAGAGAACAGATTATGAAAGCGATTACTACCACAAGCTGATTCATGATTTAACTGACTATCAGCATCAATACGAAATGGAAGGGGGGTATAACTACGAGGGTGAAGCCGAAAAAATTCTTTTAGGATTAGGTTTTAAACGCGAAGATTTTGACAAACAAACCGAAACATTATCTGGCGGATGGCGCATGCGTATTGAATTGGCCAAATTATTGATGCAGCACCATGATTTGCTGTTGTTAGATGAGCCCACAAACCATTTGGATATTGAATCTATTATTTGGTTTGAGCAGTTCTTAAAAACCTTTACGGGTGCCATAATGTTGGTATCTCATGATAAGATGTTTTTGAACAATGTTACAAACAGAACCATCGAAATTTCTTTGGGTAAAATTTACGATTATAAAAAAAATTACTCTGATTTTTTAGTGCTGAGAAATGAAATTAGAACCCATCAGCTTCAAGCGCAAAAAAACCAAACCAAATCTATTGAGCAAACAGAAAAACTTATTAATAAATTTAGGGCTAAAGCAACAAAAGCTTCAATGGCGCAGTCTTTAATAAAAAAATTAAATAAGATTGAGCGCATAGAGGTAGATGCGGAAGATAATGCCGTTATGAAGATTAAATTCCCTTTGTCTAAACAACCTGGAAAAATAATTATTGAAACCCAAAACCTATCAAAAAGCTATGGCGACAATAAGGTTTTATCAAATTTAAATTTATTGATTGAGCGAAATAGTAAAATTGCATTTGTAGGTCAAAATGGACAAGGAAAAACTACCTTGGCCAAAATAATAGTTAAAGAAATTGCACACGAAGGCTTTCTTAAAATCGGACATAATGTTGAAATTGGCTATTTTGCCCAAAATCAAGCAGACTATCTAGAAGAAAATAAAACAGTACTTCAAGTGATGGAAGATGCTGCAAATGATTCTAATAGAATACGTATTCGCGATTTTTTAGGGGCTTTTTTGTTTGGCGAAGAGGCCATAGATAAAAAAGTAAAAGTACTGTCGGGAGGCGAACGAAATAGACTGGCTTTATGCAAGATGTTGCTCACCCCTTTTAATGTCTTGGTTATGGATGAGCCTACAAACCACCTTGATATAGCCTCAAAAAATGTGCTCAAAAAAGCTTTGTCAGATTTTGAAGGAACCATGATAATTGTATCTCATGACCGTGATTTTTTACAGGGATTAACCAATAAAGTATACGAGTTTAAAAATAATAAAACCCGTGAATATTTAGGCGATATTGACTATTATTTGGAGCAACACAATCTTGAAGATTTTAGAGCTTTAGAAAAAAAAGATGTGGTTAAAGTGACCAAAAAAAAATCAAATCAATCAGGTTACAAAGACATAAAGCGAAGAGAGAAACAACTTAATAAGCTTAAAAATAATTTAAGTTCAGTTGAAAAAAAAATAGATCTTTTAGAAAAAGAGATTAAAACATTAGAAACCCAAGTACAAGATTTAAACTTTGATACCTTAAAAAATGATATTTTCAAAAAGTATCAAGATAAAAAGTTTGAATTAGAAAAACTAATGATAGATTGGGAAAAATGCCAAGAAAAAATAGATAATTTTAAGACACAGTAAACACAGCTTGTTTTTAACGACTGATATACGGTAGATAATTTTAATATGCGTTTTGTTCTAAAATTTGTAATTTTATTAATGACTTCGGTTACTTTGGCACAATCGGCTATTGATGTTCCTAAAGATGAAGCTTTTGTTATTGAAAAAAATCAAGCAGTAAATTCTCTTTTTAAACAAAGTACAAAAATAACTTCAAAATATTTTAAGCAAGAAAGTAACGGCGACAATGCTTTAAAAAGCAAAAAATGGGGCCAAGCAATGACAATTTATAAAGAACTCATTGGTCGCGAGAAGGACAATGCCGATTATCATTATAAGTATGGTGCAGCTTTAGGTTTTAATGCCCTTGAAGGCAATAAGTTTAAAGCACTTTTTTTAATAGGAAAAATTAAGAGCGAATTTTTAAAGGCAGCCAAATTAGACCCCAATCATATTGATACCCGTTGGGCTTTGATAGAAACTTATTTGAGGTTGCCCTACATTCTTGGAGGGCGTATAAGCAGGGCTAAATATTATGCCAATCAGTTAGAAGAAATTAGTAAAATTGACGGCTTTCTGGCTAAGGGAAGAATTGCAAAATATAACAAATCATATAAAATTGCCGAAGTTTATTTTAATAGAGCTGTTGAAACAGGAGGCTCTAAAAATGCTTATTACAGGTTGGCAGAACTCTATGATGTTTATTTAGACAAGCCAAAAAAAGCTTTAGAAATTTTAAATATAGCTTTGAATATTTACCCTAAAGACCTTCGATTTCATTACCAATACGGAAAAATAGCCCTCCAAAATGAACTAGATCAAAACAAAGGAAAGCTTTATTTAAAGTACTTTATTTCTCATTATTCAAGCGCATCTCCAATAGCATTATCAAATGTTTATAAGCTTTTAATGCTTTAATTTTTGTTGTTGATATTATTATTATTTTATTAACCACAGATAAGCTGTAAATTTTTATTAAAAAATAAGAACTTTTCAAATGTATAATTTGTAAGTATTTATGTATATTTACAGAGTTGTTGAGTTGTTATTATAATTTAATTATAATCAGGGGTGATTAGATTTTCGTCAAAAATTTATTGTTTATGAAATACTTTTATACTTTTTTTATTATATTTTTTGTGCTTGTTTCGTGTGCCGATTTTAAGACAGACAGTGCCCTTGGCGAATTAAATAGAAAGGCAGAACTTTACAATTCATATAAAATCTCAAACTTAAAAAGTGAATTTGAAATTTTAGAACGCACATCTAATTTAGATGATTCTTTTAAAAATAAATATGATTTAGTAACTTCTGTAAAGAATATTTCTGAAGATTATTTTAATTATTTAGACTCATTAAAAAGCCTTGTAAAAACACACAATCCTACTTCTAGTAAAGAAGCAGAGTTAAATTTGTTACAAAAAGAATTTTTTAATAAAAAAGAAATAACCAAAGCAGGACATCAATTTATAGAGATGATGGAGCGCTTTAAAAGCGAATTGACTCCCTATCTGGAAGAAGATTATTTATCGACTAAAGAAGCGCTAGATTCTTTATTTAACACAGGCCCTGTTACGGTCTTAAATAGTGGTAAAGAAACTTATTTGTCGTTTATGTTTAAAGGTGTTAGTAATGCCACAGCTATCGCTAATTTAACCTTAATACAATCAAATATAGTAGCCATACAGACCCGTTTAATGTCTAAAATAATGGGCGATCAGCAGCTTAGTACCAATGCTTATAAAGTAGATGTTGCATTAGAAAAATCAAAGTATTATCCTGGAGATAAAGTAAGGGGAAAACTCATAATTAATAAATCGACCGAAAATTTAATAGCAAAAGATGTTATTTTGAATGGCAAAAACATTGACGAAAAATTTATTAAAGATGGTGAAGTAGAGATTGTTTTTAATGCACCTAAAAAAGTTGGCGATTATCCCGTAGAAGGCGAACTTACAATTTCGCAAGGTAAATTAGATTTTACACTTTATTTTAATAAGTTATATAAAGTTGTGGCTAAACCCAAAGCCAGAGCAAGAAATAAAAAACGGAATAATAAAAAAGCAAACATAGAGATTAAACCTAAGAAAAATTTTGCTAATATAGGAAGTTTGGCAAGACCTGAGATTTCTATTAGAGGCAAACAAGCTACACGAGGTACTATTAAGATAGCAAAGAGCAGTTTTAGATTAGCCACAATCGATGTTGTCATTCCAGATTCAGATTTTGAGGGTGAGGTTACTGAATTTAATTTTAAACCTTCAAACCAACCTACAATAAAAATTTACGGTAACAAATTAACTCTTAAAGCCATTAGTGTTTTAAATAAGTCTAAACGCGGCAGAAAATTCAAAATATTTAATGTAAAGGCAAGGTTGAAAGGAAAAAAGACTTACCGTCTTAAAACTCCCATAACAATAAATGTAGAAATTGTTGATTAATTTTTTGGAGGGTATTCTTCCATTATTTCTAATACAAATTCTTTAATTCGCGCCTCTTTTTTAGCTTTATTATCGGTAAAATTTAAAACACCAACCCCAATACCTTGCCAAGCCAATTCTTTTTTATGGGCATCAATTATGTCAATAAAGAGCGTGCCTTCTGTAGATTTTGAGACATTATTATACATGCCCCTTCCGTAAAATCCATAACCATAATACCAGGGATACCATCCGTAATAGCTGTTGTCATATACGTCAATTTTTTCTTTAGATTTTGTAAAGATATTAACCAATACATCAGGACTGGATGATTTAGTCATCCCCTTTTCTAATAATTGTTTTTCGATGGCGTGTAAAATACGGCGCTTGTCTAAGTCGGATAAATCAACCTTTTCAATTCCTTTTTTATAAAAGGCAAAAGTTTTAAATGTCGAAAAATCAGTTTTACTGTCGTAATCTGTAGTCACTTTAACAGATACACAAGAGTAGGTTACAACCAATAATAATAGGGCGAAAATTTTAAAATATTTCATTCTAAATAAGCTTTAATGTTTCTAATACTGAAACAAATTATAATTTAAAATACACAATTTAGGTTTTAAAACAATTTGTCTAAAACACCTTCTTCTACCAAATTAGGCAGTGTGATTTTTAGTTTTTTGTTAAATTCCATTGCACGTTTAGCCGTAAAAATGGCTTCTTTATTTCTAGCCCAACTGCGTCTGGAAATTCCGTTGTTAACATCCCAAAATAACATCGATTTTAAGTTGTTATTCATGGTTTCACTACCATCAAGAACCATACCAAATCCGCCATTAATAACCTCACCCCAGCCCACACCACCACCATTGTGGATGGATACCCAAGTGGCACCTCTAAAGCTATCGCCAATAACATTTTGAATGGCCATATCGGCTGTAAAACGTGAACCATCGTAAATATTTGAGGTTTCTCTATAGGGTGAATCGGTACCAGAAACATCATGGTGATCACGTCCTAAAACAATAGGGGCCAAAATCTTACCAGTGGCTATGGCTTTATTAAAGGCTTCGGCAATTTTAATACGCCCAATGGCATCGGCATAAAGAATTCGGGCCTGCGAACCTACAACCAAATTGTTTTCTTGTGCCCCTTTTATCCATTTAATATTGTCTTGTAATTGTTGTCTGATTTCTTTTGGAGAGTCATTTTTTAGCGCTTCTAAAACAGTTGTAGCAATAGCATCGGATAAAGCCAAATCATCGGGATTACCACTTGTGCAAACCCATCTAAAAGGGCCAAATCCGTAATCAAAACAAAGAGGGCCCATTATATCTTCAACATAAGAGTTGTATTTAAAATGCCCGCCTTTTTCATCCATAATATCCGCACCAGCTCTTGATGCTTCTAACAAGAAGGCATTGCCATAGTCAAAAAAGTAAGTTCCTTTTTTGGTGTGTTTATTTATGGCATCGGTTTGTCGGCGTAAAGAGGCCTGAACGTGCTTTTTAAATTCTTTAGGCTTATTAGCCATCATCGTATTGGCTTCTTCAAAACTTAAGCTTATCGGATAATAACCGCCTGCCCAAGGGTTGTGTAATGAGGTTTGATCGCTACCCAAATCGATATAAATATTTTCTGTGTCAAATTTTTCCCAAATGGCTACAATATTTCCCAAATAAGCAACGGATATAACCTCTTTATTTGTTTGCGCTTTTTTAACACGTGCAACCAAAGTGTCCAAATCTTTAAAAACTTCATCAACCCAACCTTGCGAATGACGTGTGTGTACGGCTTTTGGATTAACATCAGCAATTACCGTAATGCATCCAGCAATATTTCCGGCTTTGGGCTGCGCACCGCTCATGCCTCCCAAACCAGAAGTCACAAAAATTTTTCCAGCCAAACCTTCGCCGCGTTTGGCTATTTTTCTACCAGCATTTAAAATAGTTATGGTTGTGCCATGAACAATGCCTTGTGGCCCAATATACATGTAACTACCCGCTGTCATTTGTCCGTATTGCGTGACGCCAAGGGCATTATATTTTTCCCAATCATCTCGTTTTGAATAATTTGGAATCATCATGCCATTGGTAACAACCACACGTGGTGCATTTTTATGCGATGGAAATAAACCCATAGGATGGCCAGAATAAATAACCAAGGTTTGTTCTTCTGTCATTTCAGACAGGTACTTCATCACTAATAAATATTGCGCCCAATTCTGAAAGACAGCTCCATTACCTCCATAAGTTATGAGTTCATGTGGATGTTGGGCTACCTCTGGATTTAAATTGTTTTGAATCATTAGCATCAGTGCTTTGGCAGATTCGCATTGCCCTGGATAGTCGCTAATAGGTCTTGCAAACATTTTATAATTGGGTCTAAACCGGTGCATATAAATCCGCCCAAAATTGTTTAATTCTCCTAAAAATTCCTCGGCTAAAAAAGGGTGTTGTGATGGGTCAAAATAACGCAAGGCATTTTGTAAAGCCAGTTTTTTTTCTTCTTGAGAAAGCCCATCTTTACGTTTTGGGGCATGATTTACATTAATATCGTATGGTTTAAGTTGCGGTAATTGAGGCGGAATTCCCTGTTTTATGGCTTGGTGAAAAGAATTCATGATTATTTTTTTTGTGATTTAATGGTGTTGGTTTTAGCATCGTATCCGTAAGGGCAGTGCCTACAAGCGTTTTCGCAGCAGTAACCTCTCATTAGGTGGTATTTTTCGGTAAAAACCCGATAACCTTCTTCCGAAAAGTAATACAAACCTGATGAATCTTGAGCGTTATTTTCCATAAATTAAAAATACATATTGCATTAACTTTTTAGTTAAATTGGCACAGATAAAAAAATAGATTTTATTTTTATCAAAAATACTTAAAAGGACAGATTTGCAACAATTTTTTAACAATAAATCCATTTTAAACCAAACCTTAAATTGGCGTTTGGCTAAAAATAAATCGGTAGATGTTGTTATAAAGCGCGAAGATTTGTTGCATCCAGAAGTCTCTGGTAATAAATTCAGAAAATTAAAATACAATTTAATAAAAGCCAAAGCTGATAATTTTAAAACACTGTTGACTTTTGGAGGGGCATTTTCCAATCATATTGCAGCTACTGCCGCAGCAGGACATATGTTTGATTTTAAAACCATTGGAGTGATAAGAGGCGATGAATTGGGCATGAATTTACAACAAACCTTAATGCATAATCCCACTTTACAATTGGCACATAAATATGACATGGCATTTAAATTTGTAAGTCGTTCGGATTATAGATTAAAACACACATCAGATTTTCTAAAATCTTTACACAATGAATTCGGTGTTTTTTATGAAGTTCCCGAAGGAGGAACAAATAAATTAGCTGTTATGGGTTGTGAAGAAATTTTAAAGCCACAAGATAAAGTCTTTGATTATATTTGTGTGGCTGTAGGTACAGGAGGAACCATTTCTGGACTTATAAACACCTCAAAACCACATCAAAAAGTGTTGGGATTCCCAGCACTTAAGGGCGATTTTTTAGCCCGCGAAATCAATGGATTTATCAAACAGAAAAGCAATTTTGAACTTATTACCGATTATCATTTTGGCGGCTATGCCAAAGTGTCTAAAGATTTAATTATATTTATAAACAAATTTAAAGCAGAGACAGCTGTGGCATTAGATGCTGTTTATACAGGTAAAATGTTGTTTGGTTTGGCCGATTTGATTGAAAATAATTATTTTAAAAAAGGCAGCAAAATATTGCTCATTCATACTGGAGGCCTACAGGGAAATACGGGAATGAACAAGCTGGTAAGGA
>JAKIUU010000028.1 GCA_021647405.1 Flavobacteriaceae bacterium | reverse complement strand
TGATTGCTTTTTAGTTATCTTGAAAAAATCTCTAACCCTTTAAAAATAAAAAGCTAGGTTTTGACGAGGCATTTTCTAACTAAAAAACATATATTTGTAGTCCTCTGTTGTTATTTAGCTATGTCATAGTTATACGGTTTTAAGTTAAACATATAGTTTGTCCTTTTTGTTTCTCTATTGCCAAAGCAACAGAGGTTTTCTTTACACCAAATAATGGCATAATTTTTCGTTAAATTACACTAGGAATAAAAATAATAAAAAGTTAAAAACAGGAATGTTTTCTCCTTTTTAGGAAGGTCTTAATTTGTTTCAGGACAAAGCTAAAAAAAAAAAAACTACTACAGAAGCTTTTTAGGTTTTTTTTTGAAAAAAGGGGAAAAATCCCCTTTTTAAAACTTGAACTTTAAACTCTGATAGGGTTTTGAACCCTATCAGAGTTATATAAATTTCCTATTTTTGAGGAAACATAATTTATGCCCTCTCCTACTTTTCATTTTACAGTTGCCAACACACAACTATTTGGCCACTATTGGCAACCCAAAACAGCCCCCAAAGGGCGATACACATTTAAATGTTTTCAGACCTACTAGGTTTTAAAAACCTAGTAGGTCTAATTAAATCTTATTTATTTTCTTATTTTTGAGGAAATATAATATATGACCTCTCAAACCTTTCATTTTACAGTTTCCGATACCCAAATCTATAGCCGTTATTGGCAACCTAAAACACCGCCTAAAGCTGTTATCATTTTAATTCATGGTATGGGTGAGCATATTGGGCGTTACGAAAGAAGTGTTATTCCCCATTTGCTTAAAAATGGGTATGCCGTAGTAGGTTACGACCAATTCGGTCACGGCAAAACAAAAGGGAAGCGCGGACATAATCCTAATTTTGACAGTGTTTTAACCTGCGTTACAGAAGTCATTATAAAGAGTAAGAAACTCTTTAATGGCAAACCTTTATTTTTATACGGCCATAGTATGGGTGGTAATGTGGTTCTGAATTACGTGTTGCGACGCAAGCATCCTTTTAAGGGCGTCATCGCTACGAGTCCGTTTTTGCGTTTGGCTTTTCAACCACCTGCTTTAAAACTTAAAATTGGGAAACTTTTATATAAAATAGCCCCAGGCTTAACCATGTCTAATGAGTTGAATCCTAATAACATTTCTAGAATACCCGAAGAGGTAGTTGCCTATATTAACGACTCTTTGGTGCACGATAAGATTAGTCCCAACTATTCTATAAAATTTATTGAAACTGGACAATGGGCTTTAGAACATGCTCAAGATTTACAAGTTAACACTTTACTTTTACACGGTACAGGTGACAAAATAATAGACCATAAAGCCACAAAAGAATTTGCAGATAATAGTAACGGGCAGGCTTCAATCAAACTTTTTGAAGGGGCTTACCACGAATTACACAACGATGTGTGTCGCACAGAAATGCTGAATGTTATTAGCGATTGGCTATACCTACAATTAGAAAATTAAAATAGGCATACTTTTTGCTTAAAATCTTTATAACTTAGTGCCGTAATTACTATTCTTTTTTTATGAAAAAACACCTGCTTATATATATTTTTATTTTTCCGTTTTTGATTTTTGGTCAGACAAATGTTCTCCAAGAAACACCCAAAGACAGTCTTAAAAATCCTGATAAAATTTCTGATATAGCCAAAGTCTTAAAAGACTATGAAATTACACGCAAAATGGACAGCGTTTGGTTGGCAGCAAAATACAATTCGCCTTTGTATGATAGTTTGGCTTTTGTAATTCCGAATGCCGAATTATTACCCTTTGTTCCCGACAGCTTATTTACGTCAAAATTAAAAAATCGCTTGGACAGCTTACACCACAACTCGCCATTTAATATTGCTTATAACCCTGTGTTAGAACGTGTTATTAAAACCTACTTAAAAAAGCGTCAAAAACATTTAATGAACCTCATGACAAAGGCCAAATATTATTTTCCTTTGTTTGAAGAGCAGTTAGACAAATATGATATTCCTCTTGAAATGAAGTATTTGGCCATAGTAGAGTCGGCTTTAAGACCCAATGCACGATCGGGAGCTGGCGCCAAAGGTTTGTGGCAATTTATGTACAGTACGGGCAAGATGTTCGATTTAAAAGTCAGTTCATATGTCGATGAGCGTGCCGACCCTTTAAAATCTACCGAAGCGGCTTGTAAATATTTATCAAGTCTTTACAAAACATTTGACGATTGGGATTTGGCATTGGCTGCCTATAATTCAGGTCCAGGTAATGTAACCAAAGCCATTAGGCGTTCTGGTGGATATAAAAATTACTGGAATATCCGCCCTTATTTACCTAGAGAAACACAAGGTTATGTGCCTGCTTTTTATGCCACCATGTACATTTTTGAGTATGCCAAAGAACACAATTTGCGTCCTAACGCCTTTTCAATTTCCTATTTTGAAACAGATACCATTCGCGTTAAAAGACAGTTGACTTTTGCACAAATAAATAAGGTTTTAAATACAGACAACACACTGCTTTGGCAACTCAATCCGCAGTACAAATTGGGTATTATTCCGTATTTAAAAGGGCGTCATTATGCCTTGCGTTTGCCCTATGATTTGGCAGGCGTCTTTGTAACCAACGAAGATTCTATTTATGCCTATGCCGCTGCCGATGCAGCCGCTCGCGAAAAACCTTTGCCCAGATATTTTGAACTTAATAACCGCATTCGGTATCGGGTTAAAAATGGCGATTATCTAGGTAAAATAGCCAATAGGCATGGTGTAAGTGTCAGAAAATTAAAACAATGGAACAGACTAAAAAGCAATAACCTACGTATAGGACAGCGTTTAACTATTTACCCAAGACGCTTTCCGCCAGCAGCAAAAAAGAGGACTAAAAAAAGCCTCCCAAAAGGGAAATACAGTATTTATGTTGTTAAAAAAGGAGATTCACTTTGGAGTATTGCACAGAAATATCCTAAAATAAGTACGCAACAAATAAAGGATTGGAACAATATTTGGAACAGCAGACAATTAAAACCTGGTACCAAATTAAAAATATTTAAAAGTTAAACTCAAATGAAAAAAGTATTTGTACTCATTGGAATTTTAATTGCCTTTGTAAGTTGCAACACTGGCAAAAATAAATTAATTTTAAAATCATCTACAGGACGCATAAATTCTGTTTTGGTAGTTATTGATAATACTGACTGGGATACAGAAATAGGAACAGCTATAAAAGACATTGTAAAAGAGCCTGTTAAAGCTTTGCCACAGCCCGAAATGCAGTTAAGAGTTTCGCAGATAAATCCAGCTAATTTTAGCCGCTTATTTCAAAATAATAGAAACCTGTTGATTATAGGTATTTCAAAACAAAATTCCTTTAAAGTCACAAAAAACAAATACGCTTCGCCTCAAACAATTATTAACATTACAGGAAAAAATAAGACCGCATTAATTAAACTAATTAAAGAGAAAAAAACACAGATATTAAGCATTTTTAAAAAAAGCGATTTGCACTTATATCAATCAAAATTGCATAAAAATATATGGGCTGAAAATCATTTTAAACTGCTAAAAAATAGCCGTATCAACCTTCCTCATAAATATTTAAAAGTAGAAGATTTATCCGATTTTTTATGGATTCGAAGATACATCCCAAAAGATGGTGCCATCAATATTTTAGCCTATAGCATTCCGCTACCTAAAGCGGAAAATTTAGATTTAAAAAGCGTATTAAGTTTAAGAGATAGTATAGGTAAAACACGTGTGCCAGGACAATTTAAAGACACTTATATGCAAACTTCAAAAGCTTTAACACCTATTTTTAAATCGGTTATTATCAATGGCACAAAAGCATTCGAAACCCGTGGCTTATGGGAAGTTAAAAACGATTTTATGGGCGGTGCTTTTATCAACTATAGTTTTATAGACAGTAAAAACAACCGTCTTTTATGCCTTGACGGATTTGTATATGCGCCCAATCAAAATAAACGTGATTACATTTTTGAACTAGAAGCCATCTTTAAAACCTTAAAGATTGAGTAGTTTTTTAAAATTTTGAACACTGCTAAAGAGCAAAGTCTATTACACAAAAAAGCCCCTTTTTAAAGGGGCTTTTTTTAATTCATTGAGAGCCTTTTATTTTAATTTTTTCTTCACTTTTACTTCGTGATACGCTTCAATAATATCATTTACACGAATATCGTTATAATTTTTGATACTCAAACCGCAATCAAAACCTTTGGTTACTTCTTTGGCATCATCTTTAAAACGTTTTAACGAAGCCAATACTCCAGTATATACCACAACACCATCTCTAATTAATCTAATTTTAGAGTTTCTCATTATTTTACCATTTGTAACCATACATCCTGCAATGGTACCAATTTTTGATATTTTATAGATTTCTCTAAGCTCGGCATTACCCGTAATCTCCTCTTTTATTTCGGGCGACAACATGCCTTCCATCGCATCTTTTACATCATTTATAGCATCGTAAATAATAGCGTAATTTTTGATATCAATTTCTTCTTTGTCGGCTAACTGACGTGCAATTGCCGAAGGTCTCACATTAAATCCGATAATAATAGCATCGGAGGCTGATGCCAACAGAACATCAGATTCAGTTATGGCGCCTACCCCTTTGTGAATAATATTCACTTGAATTTCTTCGGTAGAAAGTTTTTCTAATGAATCTGTTAAAGCTTCAACAGAACCATCTACATCGCCTTTTAGTATTAAATTTAACTCTTTGAAATCGCCCAAAGCAATACGGCGGCCAATTTCATCTAAGGTAATATGTTTCTGTGTTCTTACAGATTGTTCGCGTTGTAATTGACCCCGTTTAGTTGCCAATTGTTTGGCTTCGCGTTCATCATCTAAAACATTAAATTTATCGCCCGCTTGTGGCGCGCCATCTAAGCCTAAAACAGAAACAGGAATTGAAGGTCCTGCTGTATCCATTTTTTTACCACGCTCATCAAACATGGCTTTTATCTTTCCGCTGTGGGTGCCTGCCAATAGATAATCGCCTATTTTTAAGGTACCTGATTCTACTAAAATAGTAGCCACGTAGCCTTTTCCTTTATCGAGCAAGGCTTCAACAACAGTGCCATTGGCATTTTTATTTGGATTGGCTTTTAATTCAAGTAATTCGGCTTCTAACAGCACTTTCTCTAACAATTCTGGAACGCCTTTTCCTGTTTTGGCAGATAAATCTTGCGATTGAATTTTACCTCCCCAATCTTCTACCAATAAGTTCATAATAGACAGACCTTCTTTTACCTTTTCGGGATTTGCATCTGGTTTGTCAATTTTATTTATGGCAAAAACCATAGGAATGCCTGCCGCTTGTGCATGGCTAATAGCTTCTTTTGTTTGTGGCATTATAGAATCGTCAGCAGCAATAACAATAATTGCCAAATCGGTTACCTGAGCACCCCTTGCACGCATAGCTGTAAAAGCTTCGTGACCAGGTGTGTCTAAAAATGTAATTTTTTGACCGTCTTTAAGTTCTACAGAATAGGCCCCAATATGTTGTGTAATACCTCCCGATTCGCCTGCTATAACATTGGCTTTTCTAATATAATCTAACAACAAAGTTTTACCGTGATCTACATGTCCCATAACAGTAACAATAGGCGCTCTGGGCAGTAAATCTTCTTCATTATCTTCTTCAATCAAAATCGATTCTTCTACCTCGGCTGTTACAAAATTCACTTCGTATCCAAATTCATCAGCCACAATACTAAGCGTTTCGGCATCTAGTCTTTGGTTCATCGTTACCATCATCCCTAAAGACATACAGGCCGAAATAATTTGTGTTACTGGAACATTCATCATTGTAGCCACTTCGTTGGCTGTTACAAATTCTGTAACGGTAAGTATTTTACTTTCTGCCTCTTGTTGTTCAAGACTTTGTTCGGTTTGTTGGCGGTGTAAATCGCGTTTATCTCTGCGGTGTTTAGAGCCTTTCGATTTAGATTTACCTTGTAATTTTTCTAAAGTCTCGCGAATTTGTTTTTGTACTTCGGCTTCTGTTGGTTCTGCTTTTACCAAAGGGGTTCTGCCTCTGCCTTGAGATTTTGAAAATGGCCTTGAAGGAGCGCCTTTACCTGATTTATCGATAGGTTTGTGTATGCGTCTGCGTTTCTTACGTCTATTGTCGTGTTCTGATTTTTTTACGGGTGCCTTAGTCTTTTCAGCTGGTTCTGCTTTCTTTTTAGGTTTTTCAAATTGTTTTAAATCTATCTTTTGTCCTGTAAGTTTAGGGCCCCCTAATTTTTTGTATTGTGTTAAAATCTTGCGATCTGTTGTTTTTTCTTCGGCTTCTTCTTCTGTTTTTACTGGGGCTTTGGGAACAGTTTTATCGGCTATTTTTTCTTTAACAGGCGCTTTTTTAACTTCTTTAGGTGGCGCCTTTTCTACTTTTGGTTTAGGTGTTTTTTCTGTTTCTGTTTCTGTTTTAGGAATTTCTACTGCTTTTTCTTCTTGCGAAGTTTTGCTAATAACAGGCGCTTCTTTTTTAACAGGCTTAACATCTAAATCTATTTTTCCAATTTTTTTAAAACCTACTGCTCTTTCAGACTCTGTTTTAAATAGCGTCTTTTTGGTTTTCTCTTCAGCCAAACGTTTTTCTTCATGCTCTTTTTCTAAAGCAATACGCAAGGCTTCTTTTTCTTTTCGCTTTTCATCTCCTACTTCTTGAGAAGCTGCTTTTTTGTTTCTATCAGTCTGAAAGCCATCTAAAAGTATTTCATACACATCGTTAGAAATTTTTGAAGTTGGTCTAGCTTCAATTTCTACACCGTGTTTGGCAAGATGCTCTACAGCTCTATCTAAAGAAATGTTTAACTCTCTTAATACTTTGTTTAACCTTAATGTTCTACCCTCGGCCATATAATAAATTTAATTAACCTTATTTAAAGACATGTTTAACTGTCGAATTCTTCTTTTAAAATTCTTTGAACTTCAATAATCGTTTCTTCTTCAAGATCTGTTCTTTTTATCAAATCGTTTACATCTTGTTCTAATACGCTTTTTGCTGTATCTAAACCAGCATTTTTTAATTCTTGCAAAATCCAAGTATCTATTTCGTCAGAAAACTCGGTTAATTCAACATCTTCATCGCCATAACCTTCGCGTTGCACATCTAATTCAAAACCTGTTAACTGGCAAGCCAAACGAATATTAACGCCATTTTTACCAATAGCTTTAGACACTTCTTCTGGTTTTAAAAAGACATCTACTCTTTGTCTTCTGTCAGAGCCTTCTTCAGCTTCATGAATTGTCATTGAAACAACTTTAGCTGGACTTAAAGCGCGTGCTATTAACAACTGTGTGTTATTGGTGTAATTTATTACATCAATATTCTCATTACCTAATTCTCTTACAATACTGTGAATTCTAGACCCCTTCATCCCAACACAAGCGCCTACAGGATCAATTCTATCATCATAAGAATCAACAGCTACTTTGGCTTTTTCGCCTGGTATTCTGGCTACTTTCTTAATGGTAATTAGGCCATCAAAAACCTCAGGAATTTCTTGTTCAAATAATTTTTCTAAAAATTCTGGCGCTGTTCTAGACATAATAATTACAGGCTTGTTACCACGTAACTCTACTGTTTTTATAATCCCTCTTACAGATTCGCCTTTTCTAAAATAATCTGATCGTATTTGTTCACTTTTAGGCAAAACGAGTTCGTTACCGTCATCGTCTAACAAAATTATGGCATTGTGTTTTATATGATGAACCTCTGCGCTGTACAACTCGCCTTCTAAATCTTTAAATTGCTTAAAGATATTTGTATTGTCGTGTTCTTGAATTTTAGCAATTAAATTTTGACGTAAAGCCAAAATAGACCGGCGTCCTAAATCAATAAGTTTCACTTCTTCAGAGGCGTCTTCGCCCACTTCAAAATCGGGCTCAATTTTACGTGCTTCTGTAAGTGATATTTCTTCGTTTGGGTCTTCTACCTCGCCATCGGCTACAACAACCCTGTTACGCCAAATTTCTAAATCGCCTTTATCAGGATTAATAATAATATCAAAGTTATCATCCGATCCAAATTTACGCTTTAAGGTCGCTCTAAACACATCTTCTAATATGGCCATTAATGTAACCCTATCAATACTTTTATCGTCTTTAAATTCAGAAAATGAATCAATTAATGCAATATTTTCCATTACAAATTTTAATTAAATATTATTTTAGCTTTCGCTTCTTTTATGTCCTCAAATGCAATAGTTGCATTTTTATTTACTGTAACTTTTCCTTTTCCTATGGGTTTTGGTTCTCTTGCTTTCCAGCTTAAAACAATTTCATCTTCTAAAACCTCGGTTAAGGTGCCTTCTATTTTGCTACCGTCATTTAATTTTACGTTTAAAGTTCGGCCAATATTTTTATGGTACTGTCTTTTCATTATCAAAGGTTCAGATGCTCCTGCGGTTGTTACCTCTAATGAAAAATCTTCTTCTTCACGATCTAAATTGTGCTCAATTTTTCTACTTATCCTCATACATTCGCTTAAAGGAACACCTTCATCGCCATCTACCACAACTTTTATTTTATTATCTACGCTAATTGTAGCCGAAATTAAAAACAAACTTGTGTTTTCTTCTAGCGCCTCATTTAAAAGATCAAATACTTTTTTCTGCTCCATTTTGCGTACAAAAAAAGGGCTTTGTAATGCCCTTTCAATTATCTTCTTCGTAAAATTCGGTGCAAATATAATACATATTATGCATTTTGACAAAAACTATGTGTTTAAAATGTTCTTGGGTGCTGGGGTTACGCGAAGTCTGAATACTTTGAGTAGTGGTATAACAGTATGTTATTTATTCCCACACGAAAAATTCGTACGGTAGCGGGGCCTTTCACTTTTTTAAAAAAGTGTTGTTCTGAATTGTTGGGTTCTGTGATTTATAAAAACAAATTACAGCTGTTTATTTTGTATAAACTTTATTTTCTTGTTCGGCTACTCTTATAAAGGTTGTGCGTTTGGTAAGTTCTTTTAATCTTTGAGCCCCTACATAAGTACAAGCACTTCTCAAACCGCCTAAAATATCTTGAAGTGTCGTTTCAACTTTTCCTCTGTAAGGTACTTCGACTGTTTTTCCTTCGCTTGCGCGATATTCAGCCACACCACCAACGTATTTTCCCATAGCTGTGGAAGAGCTCATTCCGTAAAACTGCTTGTAAGAAACACCGCCACGATCTACAATTTCGCCACCACTTTCATCATGTCCGGCAAGCATTCCGCCAAGCATTACAAAATCGGCGCCAGCACCAAAAGCTTTTGCAATATCTCCCGGAATAGCGCAACCACCATCACTAATAATTTGACCTCCCAAACCATGGGCCGCATCGGCACATTCGATAATAGCCGACAGTTGTGGGTAGCCCACACCTGTTTTTACCCTTGTTGTACACACAGACCCGGGACCAATACCTACTTTAATAATATCGGCACCAGCCAACAAAAGTTCTTCAACCATTTCGCCAGTAACCACATTTCCTGCAATAATGATTTTATCAGGATAACTTTGGCGTGTCTGTTTTACAAAATTGACAAAATGCTCAGAATAACCATTGGCAACATCAATACAAATAAATTTTAATTGTGGGTTTGATTTAAAGATGGTGGCTAATTTTTTGGCATCTTTTATACCTGTACCTGTACTTATGGCTATATAATTCTCTATACCTTTAGGGGCATTGACCAAAAAAGATTGCCAATCTGAATTGGCATAATGCTTGTGAATAGCTGTAAAAAGTTTTTTCTGAAACAAAGCCAAAGCCATTTCAAAAGTGCCAACTGTATCCATATTGGCCGCCATAATAGGAACTCCAGTCCAAGTAGCTGTGCTGTTTAAAAATTTAAAACTGCGTTCTAAATTTACTTGCGCCCTGCTTTTTAAAGTAGAACGTTTGGGCCTGATCATCACATCGCTAAAGCCTAGTTTTAAATCGTACTCTATTCTCATTGAAACATCATTTTTAATTACTCTCAAAGTTATAATTTATTACTGACACGGTTAAAAATGGATGTCAGTTTTTATAAACAAATTATTGATAACCTGAGTTGAAAGTAAGTACGCCATTTTAACTAACAAATAAGGCGCATAAAAAAAGAACTGTTCAAAATAGTATTAAACAGTTCTTTATAAAATTTAAGAGTTGACCCACAAGGATTCGAACCTTGACTGACGATACCAAAAACCGGAGTGCTACCGTTACACCATGGGTCAGTTTTTGTTTTTGCTTTAAGCAGGCGCAAATTTACGGTAAAGTTTTAAATCAGCAAATATATTGCAAATATTATTTTTTAAGTTTTAACAGAATTTTAATCTGTAATTTTATTTGTACGTAATTGTATTACTTTATTATTTATTAAATTCGCCCACAGTCTAAAATATAAAATATGTCTGATTTTAATTTCAAAAAATGGAATACCCTTTTGGGTTGGGCAAGCTTTGCTATAGCTCTATTTACCTATACAAGTACCATAGGCCCCTCTGTTAGTTTTTGGGATTGTGGCGAATACCTATCTACAGCCATTAAATTACAGGTAGGTCACGAACCTGGCGCTCCACTGTTTCAGATGCTTGGCGCTTTTTTTGCTGTTTTTGCAAACAACACCAAAAATATGGCCATGATGGTTAATTTTATGTCGGCTTTAGCCAGTGCTTTTACCATTTTGTTTTTATTTTGGACCATTACCCGCTTATCTATCCATTTGCTTAATAAAAAAAATAAAACCATTTCTTCAGCCACACAAATCGCTGTTTTAGGCAGTGGTTTGGTTGGCGCATTGGCCTATACTTTTAGTGATTCCTTTTGGTTTAGCGCTGTAGAAGCCGAAGTTTATGCCCTATCGTCTATGCTTTTAGCGCTGCTCTTTTGGCTAGGTCTTCGTTGGGAAGCCGATATGGACTCACCAAGAGGTGATAAATGGCTGCTATTATTGTGTTTTGTAATTGGCCTTTCGTTTGGTGTGCATGTAATGTCGTTGTTGGTTATTCCAGCCATAGGTTTTATCTATTATTTTAAACACTACAAAACCATTACTACAAAAAACTTTATTCTTGCCAACATTTTAGCTGTTTTGGCTTTGGCTTTTGTATTTAAATTTTTATTTCCATTTACCTTAAAATATTTTAGTGCTTTAGAATTATTTTTTGTGAACAAAATAGGCTTGCCATTTAATTCGGGCAGTATTATTGCAGGAATTGTTTTAATTTTCGTCTTTTATTACGGGTTAAATTACACCCGTAAAAACAAACTATTTCACGCCAATATCATTATTTTATCTGTCCTTTTTGTGATGTTGGGCTTTTCGTCTTGGATAATGCTACCGATACGCGCTACAGCTAATCCGGTTATAAATATGAGTAATCCGTCAAGTGCCAGAGAATTATTGGCTTATTATAACCGCGAACAATATGGCGATGCTTCTTTGTTTTACGACACTTATTATTCTGTAGCATTTGATCGTGATCTAGACAAAGAAAAACCTTATATAGACGGTAAACCACATTACGAAAAAGACACCGTCCATAAAAAATATATAATTGTCAATAATTACAAAGACGATTTACAAAATTATTCAAGCAAACACA
Organism: Flavobacteriaceae bacterium; assembly: GCA_021647405.1. Taxonomy (GTDB): domain Bacteria; phylum Bacteroidota; class Bacteroidia; order Flavobacteriales; family Flavobacteriaceae; genus CG1-02-35-72. The sequence goes on along the minus strand of JAKIUU010000028.1, from coordinate 23,559 downwards.
AAGGCTTTATTCCGCGTATGACTTCTACTTCTGCTGAAGCCATAAAAAACTACAAATCTATTGCAGGTATTAACCCCAAAAGCAAACGCCGGCCTTCTTTTGGTGAGAATTTGCGTTTTATGGTTCAGTTTCAATTTGGGTATATGTACGGCCGTTATTTTATGTGGAATTTTGTGGGGCGTCAAAATGATGTGCAAGGCAAACTTGACATTTTAAATGGCAATTGGTTGAGTGGTATTAACGCTATTGACGAACCCAGATTGGGGCCTCAAATTAATTTACCATCAGATATTAAGAATAATAAAGGGCGGAATGTGTATTTCTTTTTACCCTTTATTTTAGGAATAATAGGGGTGCTATTCCACACCAAATTCGATTTAAAAAACTTTTACGTTTTACTGCTTTTCTTTGCTTTTACAGGATTGGCCATTATTTTTTATACCAATCCGAAACCTTTTGAACCACGCGAACGCGATTATGCTGTGGTAGGCTCTTTTTATGTCTTTGCCATTTGGATAGGTTTTGGCGTTCTGGCTATTTATGAGCGTTTTAAAAATAAGATTAACAAAACTTATTTGGCTTTAGGTATTAGCCTAATCAGCTTGTTGGCTGTGCCGGCACTTATGGCCAATCAGAATTGGGATGACCATGACCGCTCCAACAGATATTCGGCCAGAGCTACTGCCCAAAACTATTTAGATTCGTGTCAAGAAAATGCCATTTTGTTTACCATTGGCGATAACGATACTTATCCGCTGTGGTACATTCAAGAAATTGAAGGCTACCGAACAGATATTAAATTGGTAAATACCAGCCTGTTTAATACGGCTTGGTATATTGACCAAATGAAACGAAAAACCTACAAGGCCGACCCTATTCCGTCACAATTAACCCACGATAAATACAAAAATGGCACACGCGAAATTATTTATGGCATGGAGCGTACCGACAAACGTTGGGCTATTAAAGATTTTATGAATTGGATTGCCAGTGATGATGACAGAACACGCGTAGAAGTTGGCAATGGCCATGAAGAAGTATATTATCCAACAAATAAAATTAGGATTCCTGTTGATAAAGAAGCTGTCCTTAAAAATGGCATTGTGGCCTTAAAAGATTCGGCTAAAATTGTGCCTTATATTGATATTGACATCAACGAAGGTGGTATTACAAAAAACCGTGTCCTTATGCTCGACATCATCGCCAATAATAATTGGAAACGCCCTATTTATTTTACGGGTGGCAGTTTTGACAGCGAAGAGTATATTTGGATGAAAGATTATTTACAAGTTGATGGCCTTGCCTTTAAATTGGTACCTATTAAAAAAGAAGATACGGGTTATGGGCCTTTTGATATGGGCAGTATCAATACCGACACCATGTATAGAAATGTAAAAAAATGGAGTTGGGGCAATATGAATAATCCCAATGTCTATTTAGATGTCGAAACACGTCGCAACAGCATCTCTTACAGAGGGCGATTAGAGCGTTTGGCCAACACATTTATTGAAGAAGGCAATAACAAGAAAGCCGAAGAAATTTTAGACCTTTCAATAAACGAAATGCCTGTAGATAAATTTGGATACTATTCTTTATTATTAGGTCATTTAGAAGATTATTATATAATTGGCACCAAAGAAAAAGCCCGGAATTTAGCAACTGTTCTTATAGGAAAATACCAAGAAAATCTGAAATATTTTGCCCAATTTGACAAACGAGATATCCCTTTAGTTTTTGACGAAATTGAAAGTAATTTAAGACAGTATCAAAATTTGGTACAGGCCACAATGTCTTACGATGACGAAAAATACGCCGATAAGGTTAAAGACAATTACATTCAGATAATAGATTTATTTAAAGATCTTATAGAATAAAAGTGATTTCTTTTGTTAAAACACCCAAATTTATTTCTGCTTTATTTAGTGGTTATATTTGGCATTTTTCACGACAAAAAAAAGAATTGTACCTCACATTTGATGATGGTCCTGAGCCTAAAATAACGCCTTGGGTTTTAGAGACATTAAAAGCGTTTGATGCCAAAGCTACTTTTTTTTGTGTTGGCGAAAATGTAAAAAAACAGCCTGTTCTTTTTAAACGCATTATTTCTGAGGGACACCAAATAGGAAATCACACTTTTAACCATCTAAATGGATTAAAAACAACTGTAAAGAACTACCTTAAAAGCAGCAATGACACCCATAATGTTTTTTTAAAATTAAATAAGGGTATTCTTTTAGAAAACAACCTGCTGTTTAGGCCTCCCTACGGAAAAATTAGGCCAAAACAAGCAAAAAACCTTAGAGCTAAAGGCTATAAAATTATTCTTTGGGATGTTTTAAGCCGTGACTTTGATACAAAAACAAGTAAAGAAGATTGTTTTAATAATGTTATAAAAAACACAAAAAATGGCAGTATAATTGTTTTTCATGACAGTTTAAAGGCTTTTGAAAGGTTGGAAGATACCCTGCCAAAAATATTGAACTATTTTACAGAAAAGGGATATTCTTTTAAGGTTATTAAAGATATTGCTCTACCAAATTAATAAGTGTGTTGGCATCTTGTTCGCCAGACTGACGCCATTTCATTTCGCCTTTCTTGTAGATTATATAAGTTGGATTTCCTTTAATTCTTAAGGCATTGGCTAAGGCTTCATTTTTATCTATATCTATCTTAACAACCTTGGCTTTATCGCCCAAAGCAGCAGCTACATCGCGTAATACATCACTAAGCGTTCCTTTTGATTCGTCCCAATGGGAAAAAAAATCTATTAAAACAGGGATTTCAGCATTTATTAATTCACCAAATTTTGCCATATTATGAGCTCTTACAGGTTGTTAATCTATGACCAAACACTTAATTAGTGTTACACACTACGTACAAATATACAATTTTATTCAAAAAAAAACGGATGAATCATTGAGATGAGAAAAGTAATGAAAATAAATCCTTGTACCTTTTAAACACTAATGCAAGCGCATGTATCTTATTATGTTTAATGTTAGACTGGTGTTAGACAATATTAGTGTCACTTATTTCCCCAGTAGAAGTAAGGAATACTAAACTACAAAAGTGACCTTTTTTAAGCATATGCCCACTATTTCTAACAACTTCACCCCTCAACGAAGTCAATTCTTAAAGAATATTTTTAAACATTAGTACAAGGATTCTTAATAAATTAAATAACTTGATTATTATTTGTTATTATGGTCGCTAAAGTACATTCAATAATATTCTCTCGTATTAGTAAAAGTAGGTATTTTTTAAAAGAGTAATTTTGTAAAAATGCTGTTAATTTATCTGATTAATGGCAGTTTTACTATTAAGAGTGTGTTATTATCTTTTATTTTTTCAGACAATCTTACGTTTAATATATCTAGGCTATGCTTTAAATTATTATACCCAACCATATCTTGTTTTTCTATATCAGATATATAAATAAGGGTGTCTTTTAAAAGAATGTCAATTTGTAATATTCTTTTTTTATACTTCAAAGAATATTTTACCAAAAAGGTATCTATTTTACCTGTACTAGCCAGGTGTGATAATATCTCGCTCGAAATTTTAAGGATTTGATGTTTTCTGTCTAAACTTAAATTTGACTCTTTAAAATTTAAGTCTAATTTTATTTTTAAATGATGCCTTCTGGCCAATTTCTTACATAGGTTTTGTAAAATATTTGTAAGACCATTATCTTCTGACAAACAGTTAGACATTAAAGAGTTTGCCACATCATGTGAAATTTTAAGAGCGTCTTCACTTAAATCTTTAATATTGTCAAGAAACAATGAATTTGCTTTTGTCCCTTTACTTTTTGAATGCTTTAAAGCGTCAACATAAAAATTTAAAGACGACAGTACTTGTATTAAATTGTTGTGTAATTGTTTCCCTAAATAAATTCTTTCTTTTTTACTTTCAAAAATAACAGCATTAGAAGCTGTTTTTTTCTCTAAACTATCAACAAAATCATTTTCCTGAATTTTGTCAAAATTTGAAAATCCTAGTTTCTTAAGTGGGGGCTCTCTATAGGTGTCTTCAATCATCATCTAATATTTCATTACAAATTTAGACAACTTGAAAGTCACAGTTTTTAGTAAAATACTGTAATTTAAATAATACCCCTTTTTACTAGGTAATTCGGTTTAACTCTTTTAGATAACATTGTTTTTAGCGGCAAAATTCACCAAACCAATAACATTTTTAGAGCCTGTTTTTTCGTATAAAACATTTCTATGGGCCTCAACGGTGCGGGTACTGATAAAGAGATTTTTTGCAATCTCTTTTGTAGTGTACTCTTGGGCTATCATTTTAAGAATTTGGAATTCTCTTTTAGACAATGAATTGACAATCTCTGGACTCTCAACACCTTCTTCTTTTAATGGTTTACCCAATAACGAATGCATTATTTTTTTATTTACATCGGGTGTAAAATACTCTTCGCCACCTAATACCGTTCTAATAGCATCGGCCACATTAAGACCTGCCGTTTTCTTCGGTAAAAAGCCTTTGGCACCGAGGTCTAAAACATCTTTTATTGTTTTAACATCATCATAACTGGTAAGTACAATAACATCAGGTCTGTCCTCAATATCTTTTAATTGTTTAAGTACTTCCTTGCCATTACATATTGGCATGTTTATATCAAGAAGTAGCACATCGGCATAGTTTTCTTTAAACCATTTTATGGTTTCTTTTCCGTTAAACGATGAACCAACTACCTCTAAATCGTCTTCTAAATTTATTACAGCCGAAATACCGTCAATTATTATTTGATGATCATCTGCAATATGAACACTATATTTTTTACTCATAATTTATACTATTTAAAAGATTAATCAGATTCTGTTTCTATAATTTCTAAATCAATAGGTATTTTAATATTATATTTTGTCCCTTTATTCATTTTTGAGGTTCTTTTAACATGACCGCTTAACAAAGAAACTCTTTGCTGTATGTTTGTAAGACCAAAACTTTTTGACTTTTCTTTAACGGCTTTTGGATCTATTCCTATGCCATTATCTTTAATTTCTAAAAGAAACCATTTATCATCCTCAATAGAGATTTTAACATGGGCTTCAGAGGCAACAGCATGTCTCACAATATTTGTAGTAATTTCTTGCGTAATCCTATAAATATTTTGTTTGGTTTGCGCATCTAAAATAGCCCCATTATAATTTTTATGGTTAAAGATAAACTTAATATTTCTAGAAACATTATAATTTTCGCAAATTTCATTGATTGCGGCTACCAGACCTCCTTTTAAAAGCTGTTTTGACATTAGACCATGAGAAATATGACGCGATTCGCGCAGGGCATCTTCTGATAATTGTCTTACTTTTTCTAAATATTCCACCTTTAAATGGTCTTTATTATTTTTAGGATTTAAAACAGCTTCTAAATAAAAAGACATTGCAGATAATATCTGACTTAGGCTGTCATGTAACTCCTCCCCAAATTTAAGTTTTTCTTTTTCTTGCGCTTCAAACAATGCGTATAAAAACTTTTTCTCTTGTTGTTTTGCTTCTGTAATGTCCTCTTTTAGAGCAATGTAATTTGTTATAACCCCTTCGCTATTTTTAACGGGCGTTATGATGGCTTTTTCCCAAAAAGCAGTACCATCTTTTTTTATGTTTTTAAATTCTCCGCGCCATGTTTTACCTTTAGATATTGTTTGCCAAAGATTTCTATATTCTTTTGGCGGCGTTTCACCCGATTTTAAAACCCTTGGATTCCGACCTATTGTTTCTTTAGCCGTATATCCTGTAACTTCTTCATATTTTGGATTTACATATTCAATCTTACCATTAATATCTGTTATAACAACTATAGTTGGGCTGTTTTCAATGGCTTTAAATAGTTTTGAAACCAAGTATTCTTTTTCTTTTTCTTTAGTACTGTCATGTGCCAAACCAATTATGGTACCCTCGGCACCTCTTGAGAATTGCCAATTAAACCATTTAACCGAGCCGTCTTTACAAAGCACTTTACGCTCGTGTCTTAAATTATTAATGACCTTAGTATTATCTAAGATGCTTATAAAATAATTTTTTGATTTTAATTTTTCTTCTTCAGAAACATAAGACACATCCCACCATCCTCGACCTAAAACCTCCTCTATGTTATAACCCGTTAATTTAAATACTGAGGAAGATGCAAAAATAAAGTCAGAATTTTTATCCATCACCAAAATTAGAGAATTAAGTTGGTTTAAGATTAATGAGTGTTGTAACAAGCGCCTCTCTCTTGTTACCTGTTTGGTGATATCTCTGACAATAGCAATCATTTTGGGATCTTTATCATGTCCGTTAAAATCAATTTCACCCAATATATTAACCCAAGTAATTCCTCCGGTATCGCGCAGCAGTCTATAATTTAAATGATAGGGTCTGTTTTCTGTTTTAGTTAAATGCAAAGCTTTTTTTGCTTTATCTACATCATTAGGGTGTATCTTAGAAAGGAAATCAGCAAACTTAAATACTTTTTTGTTTTTGTTTAAATTAAAAATTTGTTTGGTCTTTCCAGAAACTTTAATAATGTCATTCTTAAAATCCCAATCTAAAAAACCTATTTGCGCAATGTTTATTGATAATTTTAGCCTCTTTTCGTCTGCCTTTAACTTTAACAATTCATTTTTTCTGTCAGTTATATCGATAAATGTACCTACAAACGATTTTTTTTCTAAGGTTTCGTCTGATAATTTGTTGGCTAAAATATTAACCCAATGCACAGTACCATCAGCATAAACCACACGTATATCAACACTTAACTTGTTATTACTTTTAAATGCTTTATTATAAGCCCTTAATAATTTAATTCTGTCTATTGGGTAAATAAGTTCTTTAAGTAATTCCTGTGGCTTGTAGTATTCTTTTGGTGTTAAATTACTTAATTTTACAAACTCCTTATCTAAAATAATCCTTTGTTCTTCAAAGCTCAAGTCTATAAAGTAAACCTCAGATAGCTTTTGCGATTGTTGTAATAAATGCTTGCTTCTTAAAACCTCATTGTGAATTTTTCTTTTTTTAGTAATATCTTCTATAGAAGATATGATACCCGTGGTTTTACCTTCTTTGTCTTTTAAAATGGTATTGTGCCAATGGCAAACTTTAATTTTGTTGTTTTTACAAAGTGTTTCGTTAATATTATCTGTAATTCCCTTTTGGTTTACAAGGTCTTTAATAATGGTTTGTGCTGTATTTTCTAAACCTTTTGGCACTATTAACTCTAAACAGTTTTTACCTATGGCTTCTGATGCGGTATAGCCAAACATTTCTACGGCCGATTTGTTCCATTTAATAACCTTAAAATCTAAATCCCAAGAAATAGTAGCCAGTGGTGCATTTTCAAAATGTGAGTTTAATGTCTCTTTGGCTCTTTCAAGTCTTGAAAGAGCGCTATTTACTTTTTTTCTGTCTTCAAAAGCATTAATTTCTCTGTTTATAACAGGTAAAAGCCTCGAGAGGTTTTCAGTAATAACATAATCTTTAAGGCCTTTATTAAAAAGTTTTTGTGCTTTTGATTCGTTAGCTTCCTCTGTCACAATAATATGCGGAAAACTCAAAAAATTTCGGGTAATGTTTTGTACAACTTTATTATCTGTTAAAGAAGAAAAAATTAAAACACAGTCTATCGCTTCTTCCTTAAGTGAGGTAGTATATTCTTGAATAGTATTTACTCTTAGAACATTAAAATTACTTTCTAACGCTAGAAACATCTTATCAGAAATGCCAGATAAGCAATCTGATTCACAAAAAACTAATGTGTTTTTATTTTTTACCTTCATTGTATTTTTTCAAACCAAGTAATTTCTTTAAACAAATATAAATTGTAGGCTGGAGAAGAAATACATTTATATCTTGCCATAAAACTACTAACAAAGTATTGAATTACCAAATATGTAAGCCTTTTTAGTCAAATATTCTCTCTTTATTTTATAATAATTTAACTTATCTTAGACGCAAATTATTCCTTTAATATTTCTTTAATGATGCCTAAAAAAAGATTGTTTTTAATAGATGCTTTTGCATTAATTTTTCGAGGTTACTACGCCTTAATTAAAAACCCTAGAATTAATTCTAAAAACATGGATACTTCGGCTATTTTAGGCTTTATGAATTCATTATTAGATGTTATAAAACGTGAAAAACCCGATTATTTAGCCGTTGCTTTCGACAAAGGAGGCTCGGTTGCCAGAACAAAAGATTTCTCTGATTATAAAGCCAACCGCCAAGAAACACCAGAAGCCATACGCCTTGCCATACCTTATATTCACAACATATTAAAAGCCATGCGAATTCCAATTATTGAGGAATCTGGCTTTGAAGCCGATGACTTAATAGGAACGCTTGCCAAACAAGCCGAAAAAGCAGGTTATCAAACGTTTATGGTTACGCCCGATAAAGATTTTGCACAACTAGTTTCAGAAAATATTTTTATGTACAAACCTGCCAGAATGGGTAATGGTATTGAAATATGGGGTGTTGATAAAGTAAAAGAACGTTTTGAAATAGAAGATCCCATACAGGTTATAGATTACCTGGGAATGATGGGCGACTCTGCAGATAATATTCCTGGCCTGCCCGGCGTTGGTGACAAAACAGCTAAAAAATTTCTTAAGGAATATGGCAGCATGGAAAATTTATTGGCCAATACACACGAAATTAAAGGAAAGCTCAGAGAAAAAATTGAAACCAATAAAGAACTGGGAATTCTCTCTAAAAAACTGGCCACTATTATGCTAGACTGTCCTGTTAGTTTTCATGAAGAAGATTTTAAAATGTCGCAACCTAATTTTAATGAAGTATCAGAAATTTTTCAAGAATTAGAATTTAGACGCATGGCCGAGCAGTTTATAAAAATATTTGGCATTTCAAAACCAGCATCACAGCCAACCGAAAAAATGCCCAAAACTGTTAAAGAAAAAACGACCACAATAACAAAACCCCAAACGGCGCAATTAGATTTGTTTTCTTTTGCCACTTCAGATGATTTGAACACAGAAAAAACACACCCACATTTTTATCAATATGTAGATACAGCTTTGGCCAGACAATTACTTTTGAGCAAGCTTTTACAACAACAATCTGTTGCCATTTCTGTAAAAACAGATAAAGAAAGCGCCTTTCAAAAAAAATGTATAGCCGTATCATTTAGTTTTGCAGCCAACAAAGGATACTATGTAAACCTTCCTTTAGATACCAGCGAAGCTAAAAATATTTTAAATGTCTTTAAGCCTTTTTTTGAAGCAAAAGAAATCTTAAAAATTGGTGAAGATCTCAAATCTCTCACCAAACTCTTAACACAGTACAATATCTGTTTAAATGGGCCTCTTTTTGATATTAAAATTGCGCATTACCTTATAAATCCTGATATACGCCACGACAAAGAGCTCCTAGCCGAACACTATTTGAAATACAAATTAACACAAGAATCGCAGCTTTTAGGCAAAGGGAAATCTCAAATAAAATTAACCGACTTAAGCCTTAAAAAACAAGCTGATTTTGGCGCTGAAGAAGCCTCTCTATTTTACCAACTACAAGCTATTTTAGAAAAAAAACTCAAGCAAAACAATTTTTTAAAACTCTATGAAGACATAGAAATAAAGCTCTTAAGAGTATTGGCAAAAATGGAAATGGAAGGCATTCGTTTAGATACAGCGTATTTAAAAACCCTTTCTTTAGAATTACAAACCGATATCATTTCTTTAGAGAAAAATATTTTTAAAACAGCTGACCAAGAATTTAACCTTGCCTCTCCAAAACAATTGGGTATTGTTTTATTTGAAAATTTAAAAATAATTGAAAAACCAAAAAAAACCAAAACAGGCCAATATGCAACAGGCGAAGAAGTTTTATCTAAGTTGGCTACTGCACATCCCATTATTGCCGATATTTTAAATTGGCGTGGCCTTGTAAAGTTACAAAATACCTATGTTGAAGCCTTGCCGAACGAAGTTAATCCCAACACAAAAAGAATCCATACCACTTTTGCCCAAACTGTTGCTGCTACTGGAAGATTGAGTTCTATAAACCCCAATTTGCAGAATATTCCCATCCGCACAGAACGTGGCAAACAAATTCGAAAAGCTTTTATTCCTAGAGATGAAAATCATATTTTGCTCGCTGCAGATTACTCTCAAATAGAACTGCGCCTCATTGCCGAAATGAGTGGCGATAAAGCCATGAAACAATCCTTTTTAAATGGTGAAGACATTCATAAAGCCACAGCGGCTAAAGTATTTAACATCCCTTTAGCAGCGGTTACTAAAGAACAACGCAGCCAAGCTAAAACAGTAAATTTTGGTATTATTTATGGGGTTTCGGCCTTTGGATTAAGCCAACAAACCAATTTGAGTCGAAAAGAATCAAAAAAATTAATTGATGCTTATTATCAGACTTACCCCACTTTAAAAGATTTTATTGCCAATCAGATAATTTTTGCAAAAGAAAACGGTTATGTAGAAACTTTGTTGGGCAGACGCCGTTATTTAAAAAATATAAATTCCCATAATTCCATTGTGCGTGCCGCCGATGAGCGCAATGCGGTAAATGCGCCCATTCAAGGTACCGCTGCCGACATTATTAAAATAGCCATGATTAATATTGATAAGCGCTTAACCAACGAAAAATTCAAATCAAAAATGCTCTTACAAGTTCATGATGAATTGGTTTTTGATGTTCCAAAAGAAGAGCTTGAAACTCTTACACCGCTCATTAAACAAGAAATGGAAAATGCCTATAAATTGAGTATTCCTCTTATTGTTGATTTAGGGATGGGTAACAATTGGCTTGAAGCGCATTAAAAATTACTTTTTTTAACATTCTTTACGTAAGGTAGCTATAATACAGGCGACTGCTATATTCTATTAACTTACGAATATGAAGCACATAATATCTGCGCTATTATTACTGGCTGGAATTACCAATGGCTTTTCGCAAACTTGCTGCTCCGGTGGCATTCCGCTTTCAAATAGTATTGGCATTACAAGTGCCGGTAAGGGAGTTGTACAAATTGGCATTCAATATGATTACAACAATCTCAATACTCTTAATTTTGAGGATACCCAATTAGATGATAATTCAAGACTCCGCGTTACACATTCTGTTTTAATAAATACCGATTATGCCATTTCAGACAAACTCTCAATTGAAGGCCTGTTTACTTGGGTTAACCAACGTCGAAAAATATCACAATTCGGAAATCAAAATTTAGATATCACTTCGGGTATTGGTGACGCAGTGCTTTTACTTAAATATAATTTTAAAAACATCTTGGCCAAAAACAGCAGTCTAAATTTAGGGATAGGCGCAAAACTGCCTTTGGGCTCATCTACAGAGAAAAACAATCAGAATATAACTTTAAACGCCGACCTTCAACCTGGCAGTAATGCTTGGGATATTATTTACTGGTCACTTTTTTCTAAAATATTTAATTTTAGACCCACTTTTAATGCTTTTACAAGATTTATTTACAGGCAAACAGGCACAAACAACTCCTATTTTGGCGATTCTACCTATAAATTTGGCAACGAATTTCAGTCTTTTATTGGTATTTCCGATCAATTTTTTGCTTTAAATACCAAACTTTTTCCAGGTATTTCATTTAAATACAGAAAGGCACAACAAGATAAAACAGGTGGGTTTGACTTAGAAAATACAGGTGGAAATTGGGTGAGTTTAATACCCAGTTTTGGCATTGATATCACACCCAATTTAATCTATTCAGCTAAGGCCGAAATACCTATTTATAGTAATGTTGTAGGCACACAATTAACACCAACATACAGAATAACAACAGGTATTTTACTAAAAATCACACCTAAGATAAAAGTTATTAATTTAAAAAAAATATTATGAAAAAAATTCTTTTAGTAACATTTGTGGCTACAATTGCTATTTCTTGTAGCGGAGGAAGTAGCGGTAACGTTTCTTCGGTTGGTAATAATTCGAATAATGGTGGATCAAGTAGTAACAGTTCTAATTGGCTCATCCCTATAAATCAAGTAAAAGACGGTGGTCCCGGTAAGGATGGCATTCCCTCAATTGACAGTCCCATTTTTGCCAATGCCAATACTGATAATATTAATTTTATTAATGATACCGATTTGATTATTGGTATTGTAAAAGATGGCGTTACTAAAGCTTACCCACACTTTATATTAGATTGGCATGAAGTTGTAAACGATAATTTAAATGGTAATTTTACCACAATTTCATATTGCCCACTAACAGGCACTTCTTTTGGATGGAAAAGTAAATCTAACGGCTCAAAAACAAGCTTTGGCGTATCTGGATTACTGTATAATGCCAATTTAATTTTATATGATAGAAAGACAGACAGCAATTGGTCACAACTAAGATTAGAAGCTGTAAACGGCACATTAATTGGCAATAAACCCACTTTGGTAAATGTTGTAGAAACCAATTGGAGAACATGGAAATCATTATATCCAAATACACAAATATTAACAACCAATACTGGCTTTTCTAGAAATTATGACCGCTATCCTTATGGCGATTACAAAACAAATCAAGACTTTTTTATTTTTGAAGTATCCCCTTTAAACAATGCTTTACCTCATAAAGAGCGGGTTTATGCCATCATGACCAATACAAAGTCTGTGGTATATCGTTTTCAAAATTTCTCAAACGGAAAAGCCCTTAAACAATCTTTTGAAGGCAAAGACTATTTAGTAGTTGGCAATGCTGACCTTATCAATTCTTTCGAATTAAATACCAGTCAAGCTTCATTAAATTATACTTTTAGTTTTAACAACTCTGAAGCATTTTTTACCGATGATGAAGGAAATACTTGGGATGTTTTTGGAAAAGCCATTTCAGGACCCAGGACAGGCGAACATATGAAGGGTGCAAAATCTGTGGTAAGTTATTGGTTTGCCATTGCTGCTTTTTATCCCAACCCTATTATCAATCAATAAAAATTTCTATATTTAATTACAGTAAAATACACCCCGTTTTGCTGTAATTATTAGAGACTCTCTAATCTGCTAATCAGTTAGAAAACGCCAATTATTTATGACAACCCTGTGGGTCTTTCAGGCGTGTAAATTATCTACAATTCGCTGTTTGTTATATAAATAAATAGTCTTACATTTGCACTCCCTTTTTAAGGAGGGATAATTTTATTTATTAATCACAAAAACTAATCGTTTGAACACATTAAGTTACAAAACAGTATCGGCTAATAAAGAAACCGCCAACAAAGAGTGGGTTTTAGTTGATGCGGACGGACATTCATTGGGTCGTTTGGCTTCTAAAGTAGCAATGCTTATAAGAGGCAAGTACAAACCCAATTTTACACCTCACGTTGATTGTGGTGACAATGTTATTGTTATCAATGCTGAGAAAATTATTTTAACTGGAAAAAAATGGACAGATAAATCTTATATCCGTCACACAGGCTATCCAGGAGGACAAAGATCGCTTACCGCTACAGAATTATTTCAAAAAGACCCAACACGTTTGGTAGAAAAAGCTGTAAAAGGTATGTTGCCTAAAAACAAATTAGGAAGTGCTTTATTCAGAAACCTATATGTATATGTAGGAACTGAACACAAACAAGAAGCACAAACCCCTAAAGTTATTAACATAAACGATCTTAGATAATGGATACAATACACACAATAGGAAGACGTAAAACAGCCGTAGCGCGTATTTATGTTTCTGAGGGTAAAGGTAAAATTACCATCAATAAAAGAGACTTAAAAAATTATTTTCCTTCTGCATCTTTACAATACAAAGTACAACAACCGCTAACCCTTACAAAAACCAAAACAGCTTTTAGTATAAGTGTAAATGTTTTTGGTGGTGGATTAACTGGTCAAGCCGAGGCTATTAGATTAGCCATCGCTAGAGCTTTGGTAAAAATGGACGAAGAAAATAAAGCAGTGCTTAAACCAGAAGGCTTACTTACTAGAGATCCTAGAATGGTTGAGCGTAAAAAATTCGGTCAGAAAAAAGCCCGTAAAAAATACCAATTCTCTAAACGTTAATATTTTAGAACTTGGTTACATTAATAAACAAACTGTTGTCGCATAGTCTAGCATCCAAATAATTGAGATCGAAAACAAAACGCTACTCATTTATTGCTGCCTAACGGAACGTAAACTAAATTTAAAATGACAGAAAAAATTGAAATTCAAGAATTAATTGAAGCCGGTGTGCACTTTGGCCACATCACCAGAAAGTGGGATCCTAATATGGCTCCCTATATCTATACAGAGCGTACAGGTATCCATATTATAGATTTATACAAAACAGCTGCAAAAATAGAAGAAGCAACCAATGCCTTGCATAAAATTGCCGCTTCTGGAAGACGCATCTTATTTGTTGCTACAAAAAAACAAGCTAAAGATATAGTTGCCGATGCTGCAAAAAGCGTTAACATGCCTTACATTACTGAGCGCTGGCCTGGCGGAATGCTAACCAATTTTATCACTATTAGAAAGGCTGTTAAAAAAATGAGCTTAATTGATCGCATGAAACAAGACGGCTCTTTTGATGCCCTTTCTAAACGCGAAAAATTACAAATTAACAGACAACGCGAAAAATTAGAGAAGAATTTAGGCTCAATTACTGATATGACACGTTTGCCTGCTGCTATTTTTGTAGTTGACATTAAACGTGAACACATTGCTGTTGCTGAAGCTAGAAAATTAAATATGCCAATCTTTGCAATGGTAGATACAAATTCTGACCCACGCTTGGTTGATTTTGTAATTCCTTCTAACGATGACGCTTCAAAATCTATTAGTAAAGTATTGGGTTTTTTAACCGATGCCATAGTTAGTGGTATGGCAGAGCGCAAATCTGCTAAAGACAAAACTTCGGATAAAGAAGTAGCTACTGCACCTGCAAAAAAAGCTTCAGTAAAAGAGGAAACGCCTGTTAAAGAAGCGCCTAAAACTGAAACTACTGAAAAAAAAGAAGAAAAATAAATTAATACTTTTTAAAATTTAAATAAAAATGGCAAAAATAACCGCCGCCGAAGTAAATAAATTAAGGAAACATACCGGAGCCGGTATGATGGACTGTAAAAACGCACTTGTTGAAGCAGAAGGTGATTTTGACAAAGCAGTTGGTATTTTACGTAAAAAAGGACAAAAAATTGCTGATAAAAGAGCTGATAGAGATACCTCTGAAGGTGCTGTTATAGCAGTAGTTAATGAAGATAATACCCAAGGGGCTATTGTATCATTAAACTGCGAAACAGATTTTGTCTCTAAAAATGATGCCTTTGTGGCTTTGGCTACAAAATTTGCACATATTGCACTTAATGCCAATTCAAAAGAAGATTTTTTAAAAGCTTCTTTTGATGATATGATGACTGTTCAAGAAAAATTAATTGAGCAAACAGGTGTTATTGGTGAAAAATTAGAAATTGCCGCTTTCGAAAAAATTTCTGGCGCATTTGTAGGTTCTTATATTCATGTAGGCAATAAAATTGCCGCATTAACTGCATTGTCTGCAAATGTTGAAGGATCGGCTGTGGTCGCCAAAGATGTTTCTATGCAAGCCGCTGCAATGGGGGCAACAACTTTATCTTACAAAGACTTTGATCCTAAATACATTGCTTCTGAAACCGAAGCCAGAATAGCCGTGATTGAAAAAGACAATATTGAATTGGCCCGATTGGGTAAAACACTTAAAAATGTTCCTACTTATATTTCAAGAGCGCAATTAACAGATGAAGTTATGGCGCAAACTGAAGAAAGATTGAGAGCTGAACTAAAAGCAGAAGGCAAACCAGAGCAAATCTGGGACAGAATTCTTCCTGGAAAATTAGAGCGTTTTATTTCTGATAATACAACACTTGACCACGAGCAATGTCTTTTAGACCAAAACTTTATTAAAAACGAAAAAATAAGTGTTGCCGAATATGTAAAATCTATTGGCGATGTTACAGTAACCGACTTTAAACGTGTTTCGTTAGTATAATATTCTCACTCTATGTGATAAAAAAACCACGCTAATAGCGTGGTTTTTTTTGTTTTGTGTTGTGGCAATATCTATTTTTTAGCAGGAATTTAATTCAAATCTAAGGTGAAAATTTACAAAATACTTAATCTTTATATTAGAAAAATAATAAGTCCATAATTTAGTATATTTGTAAAACATTCTTAAAAAATATGCATTACAAAAGAGTATTATTAAAATTGAGTGGTGAAGCCTTAATGGGCAACCGACAATATGGTATTGATTCAAACAGACTGACCGACTATGCCAATGAAATTAAATCAATTGTCTCAAAAGGTGTAGAGGTAGCCATTGTAATTGGTGGTGGCAATATTTTTAGAGGTATGGCTGGTGCGGGTAACGGCATAGATCGTGTGCAAGGGGACTATATGGGGATGCTCGCTACCGTTATAAACGGATTGGCTTTACAATCGGCTTTAGAAGATTGTGATATGAAAACACGTTTGTTAACAGCTATAAAAATGGAACAAATTGCCGAGCCATATATCAAAAGACGTGCTGTTAGGCATCTTGAAAAAGGACGTGTTGTTATTTTTGGCGCAGGAACAGGTAATCCTTATTTTACAACTGATACAGCTGCCGTTTTAAGAGCCATCGAAATAAGTGCTGATGTTATTTTAAAAGGCACCCGTGTTGACGGTATCTATTCATCAGATCCCGAAAAAAGTAAAGAAGCTATTAAATTCGATACCATTTCTTTTAAAGACGTAATGAGTAAAGGCTTAAATGTGATGGATATGACGGCTTTCACTTTAAGCGAAGAAAATAATTTACCAATTTTAGTATTTGATATGAATAAACAAGGGAACTTGCAAAAAATATTGAATGGCGAAAAAATTGGCACACTAGTAGATAAATAACAAAAACACATTACCATGAATGAGGAAGTTCAATTTATTTTAGACAGTACCAAAGAGCACATGCAAAATGCCATTATTCATCTTAAAAAAGAATTGTTAAATATTAGAGCTGGTAAAGCTTCACCATCTATGTTGCACAGTGTTCACGTAGATTATTACGGCTCTTTAACGCCTTTAACTCAAGTTTCTAATATCAACACCCCAGACGGAAAAACAATTACCATTCAGCCTTGGGAAAAAGCAATGTTACATGAAATTGAACGTGCTATTATGGCTGCCAATCTTGGGTTTAACCCAATGAATAACGGCGAATCTATCATTATAAATATTCCTGCTTTGACTGAAGAACGCCGTAAAGATCTTACAAAATTAGCTCGAGCCGAAGCCGAAAATGATAAAATAAGTGTGCGTACTGCACGTAAAGATGCTAATAGCGATATTAAAAAACTTGAAAAAGAAGGGCTTTCTGAAGATTTAGCTAAAAATGCTGAAGGCGATGTTCAAGAGCTTACCAATTCTTTTATAAAACAAATAGATGATATTTTATCAGCCAAAGAAAAAGAGATAATGACGGTTTAAATGTTAAATTTTTCATCAAAAAATCAAAAGCACTCAGTTGAGTGCTTTTTTGATTATTAATTTTTGTTACTTGCAATAACTACCCTATTAAACGTGAGAAAATTAATTTTTTATATAATTTGTTTTGTTTGTTTATCGACGTCAGTACAAGCCCAATTTCATATTTCTGGCGTTGTAAAAGACAGTAAAACCAAAGAAATTTTACCCTACGCTACAGTAATTACACAAAAAAACTTGGGTTTAATTACCGATGCCAAAGGCCATTTTAACATAGATTCTGGCCAACCTATTACAAAACTAAAAGTGACTTATATTGGATACTATACCCAAGAAATAATTTTAAATCGACAGAAATTTATCACCATTTACTTAAAACCAAAAGTCGAAAATTTACAAACGGTTCAATTGTTTTCTAAAGAAAATCCAGCTTTGGCTATCATGCGTAAAGTGATTCTTAACAAAGATAAAAACGATATCAATAAAGCTTTAAGTACTTATAAATATACTAGTTACAATAAACTTTTGGTGACAGCATCACCCGATTCTATAGATTCAAAAATTGATTCTATCTTTAAAGTAAAAGAGGGTAAAAAAATATTTTCAAGGATAGATTCTTCTGGCTATCAATTCAAAAAAGAAATAGAAAAGCATCATTTATATATTACCGAAAAAATATCGGAACACAAACATCAGAAAGGAAAATATAAAAAAGAGATTGTGTTGGCGTCACGCATGGCTGGATTTAAAAATCCTATTTATGAACTCTTGGCCTTTGATATTCAAAGTTTCGATTTTTATCAAAACAGATTTACTGTTTTAGGCAACAGTTACAAAAGTCCTATAAGTAATAATGCCTTGAATTTTTATAAATATAAAATTTTAGACACCCTAACAAACAACACATATCTCATATATTTTAAACCTAAAAAAAACAAAGAAACAGTAGGTATAGAAGGCGTGTTATATATTAACAATAATGGGTTTGTGATAGTAAAAGCCATTGCAGAATTAAAAGGTGTTATTGCTGTAAAAGCCACTCAGAATTTTACTTTTAAACCAAATTTTAAGATTTGGTTTCCCACATCAACCAGCATAAGTATTAGAAGAGGAAATAATAATAAACAAATTAATCTATTTGGCAATAAAATAGGTTTTAGCGTTCATGATGAAACCCCAAAAGATTCTATAAAAAAGAAAACGAAGTCTCGGAATAATCCCGAAAATCAAATTTATTTGGCCTCAAATACTCAAAATTTTGACATTGAAATAAACACCCCCATAAAAGTAAAAAATCCGACTCAAACTGTAGAAATTGACGTTAATGCCGCCAATAGAAAACAAGCCTTTTGGAACAAATACCGTACAGACAGTCTTTCTAAAAGAGGTGTACAAGCCTATAAATATATGGATAGTATTGGTAAAGAAGAAAAATTTGAACATTACCTTAGTTTGTCAAGAAAAATATTCAAAGGTTATTATCCTATTAAAAATTTCGATTTTAATTTGAGTCAGCTTATAAATTTTAACAATCAAGAAGGTTTACGTGTGGGAGGCGGTTTTACAACCAATACCGATTTTTCTAAAACCTTTAAATTTAAAGCTTATAGTGCCTATGGCTTAAAAGACAATACTATTAAATATCATCTTTCGGCTTATGCTAGACCCAATAAAAATACCAACACTTGGATTGGTATTGGTTATACCGATGATTTGAGCGAAGCTGCAAAACTTAATTTCCTTTTTGAGGATACCTCGTTTTCTTTAATAAATCCCAGAAATTTAAATATTGGTCAGTTTTTTAATTACAAAACAACACAGGTATATTTAGATTTTGATGTCAAATCTAATTTAGAAAGTCGCATTCAATTAAGTAATGGTGCTTACGAAACCAAATTTAGATATCAGTTTATTTCGCCAAGTACATTTGTTTCTGATTACAATTTAAGTTTAGCCACTATGGCCCTCCAATGGACACCATTTTCAAAATATATGAATACGCCTATTGGCAAAATAAGGGTTAAAGATGGGCATTTAAAAATTATAGCCCAACTTACAAAAAGTTTTGATAATGTATTAGATGGCGATTTTGATTTTACCCAATTTAACTTTAAAATCTCACAAAAAATTAAAGCGCTAAGTAAAAGTACCACCCATTTTTTATTGCAGGGCGGTCTCATTTTTGGCGATGCCCCTATTTCTCATTTATACAATGCTTTTCCTAATTACGCCCTTAAGAATCCGTGGCAAAAACGCATTAATTTATCGGGTGTTAATGCTTTTGAAACAATGACTTTTAATGAGTTTATATCAGATAAATATGTATCATTCCAAGTAAGGCAATCTTTTAATCGGTTAAAAATATCAAAACGATTTAAACCCCAAATTAATGTGGTATCTCGCTTTGCCATTGGCACTTTAGACAATCCCCAATTCCACCGTGGTTTTAATTTTAAAAAAATGGAAAAAGGCTATTTCGAATCGGGCTTAGAGGTAAATAAGTTTCTACTAAAAGGTTTTGGATTCAGTTTCTTTTACCGTTATGGCGCTTATCACAATCCCAAATTCGAAGATAATATTGCTGTAAAACTCAACTATCATTTTGGTTTAAATTTTTAACAAGATCTTTTAATAAACTTAAAAGAACATTGATAACAAACAAGTATTTATTAACTTTGCACAACTAATTTTTTAACCTAAATGGGGTTTTGGACCTTTGTATCGCGCATAATTTTAAAAAATAGAATTCTTATTCTATTTTTAATTGCCGGTGCAACAGCGGCACTCCTTACCCAAACCAAGTACATCCGCATTTCTAATACTGAAGCCAATATGTTGCCTTCAGACCATCCAGCATCTTTAAAATACGATAAGTTTTTAAAAATATTTGGCGAAGAAGGTAATTTAATCATTATTGCAGTTAAAGACTCCTCATTTTTTACACCCACAAAATTTAATAATTGGAATGCCCTCTCAAAAAAATTAGATTCTTTTAAAGAAGTTGATTTTACATTTTCTCTTGGCGATATTCAGAAACTTAAAAAAGACGTTGTTCACAGACGCTTTGTTGTTGAACCTCTGTATAATAAAGATCCTAAAACCAATGAAGAGGTTGCTAAAATAACTAAAGTTCTTTTTCAAGACCTGCCTTTTTTTGATAATTTTTTATACAATAAGAAAGGAAAAACAATTCGTACACTTATCTATCTTAAAAAAGATATTGTCAATACTGTTGCACGAAAAGACTTTGTTTTAAATCAACTTAATCCCATAATTTCAAAATTCGAAAAAGACAACAATTTAAAAGTTCACGTATCTGGTATGCCTTATATCAGAACGATGAATGCAGAAAGCATCGTTAGCGAAATTGGCACTTTTGTAGGTCTCGCTTTTGGTGTTACTGCCTTAATATTTTTCTTTTTCTTTAGATCGTTTCGGGCCACACTTATTGCCATGACAGTTGTAAGTATTGGCGTAATGTGGGCCTTTGGTATAATTGGCGCCTTTCAATACGAGGTAACTGTTTTAACAGCTTTAATACCACCTTTGATTATTGTTATTGGGGTTCCAAATGCCATATTTCTGATAAATAAATATCAGCAAGAAATAAAAAATCATGGCAATAAAGCCAAATCGTTACAACGTGTTATCTCAAAAATTGGGAATGCCACATTAATGACCAATGTAACAACAGCCTCTGGTTTTGCCACTTTTATTTTTACTAAAAGTCAGATTTTAAGAGAGTTTGGTATTATTGCATCCATAAATATAATGGTCATTTTTGTGTTGTCATTATTACTTATTCCTATTATTTACAGTTTTATGCCTATCCCAAAAGACAAGCATTTAAAACATCTCGAAACACGTTGGATAGAAAAAGTTGTACTCACTTTAGAAAATGCTGTCCGCTTTCATAGATTTGCAGTTTACGCTACCACTCTTGTTATCGTTATTGTAAGTATGATAGGCGTTTATATGATTAATGTTTCGGGCAGTTTGATAGACGATATGCCAAAAGGAGAGCCGTTTTACAAAGATATTATCTTTTTTGAAAATGAATTTGGAGGCATAATGCCTTTAGAAATTATAATCGACACAAAAAAGAAAAAAGGCGTTACCAATCTCTCTACGCTTAAGCGGATGGAAAAACTTGACGAAACCATTGATGAAATTCCGTCATTATCAAAATCAATCTCCATTTTAAATTTAGTAAAATACTCTAAACAAGCTTTTTATAACGGAAATCCTAAATATTATAAACTGCCAACATCACAAGAAAAAAACTTTATTTTAGCTTATACTAAGAATTCTAATACCAATTCTAACTTTCTTAAAAACTTTGTCGATTCAACAGGACGTTATGCCAGGATGACAACCTTTATGAAAGATATTGGCACAAAAAAAATGAACCGTATTGAGGAGCGGTTAGAAGAGCGTATAAACAAAGTTTTTCCAAAAGATAAATACGAAATCACCTATACAGGCAAGGCTTTATTGTTTTTAAAAGGCACTAAATATTTAACCAAAAACCTGGTTATTTCTTTAAGTCTGGCCATACTTTTAATTGCTTTATTTATGGCGTGGATGTTCCGGTCTTTCAGAATGATTTTAATATCAATTATCCCAAATATGCTTCCATTGTTAATGACGGCAGGTATTATGGGTTATATTGGTGTTCCTATAAAACCCTCAACAATTTTGGTTTTTAGTATTGCCTTTGGTATTTCTGTAGATGATACCATCCATTTTTTGGCAAAATACAGGCAAGAGTTACAAGCTAATAATTGGAAAATAAAAAAATCGGTTTATTTGGCTTTAAGAGAAACTGGGGTGAGTATGTTTTACACATCCATAGTTTTATTCTTTGGCTTTTTAGTATTTACAGCCTCAAGTTTTGGAGGGACCATCGCTTTGGGCGGATTGGTATCCATCACTTTGTTGTTTGCCATGGTATCAAACTTGGTTTTACTCCCCTCATTATTACTATCTTTAGATCAAAATATTGCAAATAAAAAGGTGCTAAAAGAACCATTAATCAAAATTATAGATCAAGAAGACGACAATTAATATGAAAGGAATCATACTAGCCGGCGGTAGCGGCACCAGATTACACCCCATAACACTAGGTATTAGCAAACAATTAATGCCTATTTATGATAAGCCCATGGTTTATTATCCATTGTCAATTTTACTTTTGGCGGGCATCAAAGAAATATTGATTATATCTACACCACACGATTTACCTCTTTTTGAACGCCTTTTAGGCGATGGCAGTCGTATTGGATGCCAATTTAGTTACAAAGCACAGGAAGTGCCAAACGGATTGGCACAAGCTTTTGTTTTAGGAGCCGATTTTATAAAAGATGATAAAGTGGCCTTGGTTTTAGGCGATAATATTTTTTATGGAACAGGTTTAGAACACATTTTACGCAGCGCAACAAACCCAGATGGAGGTATTGTATTTGCGTATCATGTAAATGACCCTGAGCGCTATGGTGTTGTTGAATTTGACCAAAATAACAAGGTCCTTTCTATAGAAGAAAAACCAAAAAATCCCAAATCTAATTTTGCGGTGCCAGGTATTTATTTTTATGACAACTCCGTAATCGATATCGCTAAAAACCTCAAACCAAGTGCACGTGGTGAATATGAAATTACCGATATTAACAAACACTACCTCCGTCAAGGAAATTTAAAAGTCCGCACTTTAACACGTGGTACGGCTTGGTTAGATACAGGCACATTTGCCTCACTAAATCAAGCTTCACAATTTGTGCAAATTATTGAAGAACGCCAAGGTTTAAAAATTGGTTGTATAGAAGAAATTGCCTATAAAAATGGATTTATAGACAAAAATCAACTCGAAAAAATTGCCCAACCCTTACTAAAAAGTGGGTATGGTCAATATCTGATGGGGCTTATAGAGTAAATTTTTAAACATCTAATACTTTTTTATTTTATCATTAGTAATGGTATGATTTATGTCGTAGATTCTTAAATATCATAAGACCGTTGCATAATCACCTATTTCTTTTTTCGGTTCTATTTTCATTTTTTCAATTCAAATTTTATGATTTTTTTTAGATTTTATAATGCCTAGTCTTCTGTTTTTTCGGTTCATTTTCCTTAAT
>JAKIUU010000027.1 GCA_021647405.1 Flavobacteriaceae bacterium | reverse complement strand
CGAGTTTACCTGTTTTTACGTACTAAAACAACACACGTTTAAAATGAAGAAATATTTCTAATTAGACCTCTTAAAAAATAAGGTTTGTACTACAGACAGGCCTATATACATAAAGAGGATTAGTGGTGTAAGCTTCCCAACTAGAATTATTAAATGATAAACTTTCTGTTAATTCAAATGGAGAATCATAATATTTTTTTGATTACTTCTTTTATATTCTATCAAAAGTTCGTTAAAAGCAATTATAGCCTCTTTTGTACTGTTTTCATAGTCATTTTTCTAAAAAATTTACAGAATGATTTAAACGCTCTTTAGTCTGATCATATTTAATTAACTCTAAAAGACTTATTTCAGAAAATTCTATTTCGAAAATTAATTTTGTTTTTAATTAGATAAAAAGATTACGTTGACCAAAACCTTTATAAGGATGAAACTAAAATTCTATTTGGTCCTTTGTAATCTAACTTTAAAGAACGGAGACTAATACGCAAAATAGTTCTGAATCACTAGAGGAGCACAAAGTTCACTCCGTTCTTTTTTTTGTAAAGTTAAATAGTTAAAAGAAACTTCACGTTGCTAATCTAAAGGAAGGAGGACTGAAAGAATGACTGTGGCCTGCCCGCACCGAAAGTACCTTTTCGGTGCGGGCAATCTCATTATAAATAGTAACAATGTATGAGGTCACCACAGCACACCTTTGGCGTGCTTCGTGAAGACAGTTTTATCTTCAAATTCTATTAAATTTCTGAATTTCACTTTTAACCACAAAAAAAAGCTTCCTTTTTACTAGAAGCTTTAGTTTTGGGTGGAAGACGGGATTCCCCGAAGCACTTCGCTTTCGGGATAAACTTCTCACCCTACCTTATCCTATATCAATAACTCTTTCAAAAAAAAAGAGCTGACTCATATGAATCAACTCTTTTGGGGTGGAAGACGGGATTCGAACCCGCGACCCTCGGTACCACAAACCGATGCTCTAACCAACTGAGCTACAACCACCATAATTCAATAAAAAAATGATCTCGCTATTTTAACGCTCCCCGCCTAAACATACTGTTTAGTTCGGGCAGGTAACCAACTGACCTGCCCGAGTGAACTCGTTCAGGCGGGGCTACAACCACCATTTTTTGCTAAATAATCATCTTAATTAGCGGATGCAAATGTAAACTATTTCCAAATTTTCACAAACCTTTTTAGAATAAAAAATCAGATTAAATCGTCTAAACTTTTTACGGCAACAAAACGCTCTACGGTAAAGCCTTCGGCATAATCTGCGCCAATCAAACGGCCTAAGTCTTGGGCGCGATAAGTAATGCTGTCTAGAAAATTTTTACTTGTAATAGGCGATGCGGGCTCATTGTTGTTAGGATCATAAAACTGTGAGCTATACGCCTTTACGGATGCTAATTTGATTTTGATAAATTCACCGACATCAACTACAAAATCGGGTTCTAGGTTTTGCCACTGAATATAATGATACACATGTTTTGGACGCCAAACTTTTTGAACTGTGCCGTCTAAATTAGTTTCAACTTTTACCAAACCCGATAAAAAGCACGCATCAGAAACTAAAGAACTTCCTTTAGAGTGGTCTATATGCCTATCAGCAACAGCATTACACAAAACAATTTTAGGTTTGTATTTCCTTATAATCTTAATCACTTCTAATTGATGCGTTTTGTCATTCACAAAAAAACCATCATTAAAAGCTAGATTTTCTCTAACAGAAATACCTAAAATTTTTGCAGAAGCAGCTGCTTCTTTATCACGTATTTCAGCCGAACCACGTGTCCCTAGTTCTCCGCGGGTTAAATCTAAAATACCCACTCTTTTACCTTCTGCAATAGCTTTGGCAACTGTGGCACCACAACCTAATTCAACATCGTCAGGATGTGCTCCTATGGCTAATATATCTAGTTTCATACCTATCTATAAATTACAAATCTCAAAATACAAATTCCAAATGGCAAAATTGAGCCTATTTGGAATTATTAAGTATTGCCGATAGAATTTTTTTTATTTCTATAGCTTCCTTTATTAAATTTTCGATTATTTGTTTATTTTTTAAATCATTAGTTTCATTAATTAAACGCAACCAAAGAACAGTTTCCTTAGCTTCTTTTCTGCTTATTTTAACTCTAAATAAAAAATCTTTATCACTTAACGATTCATTGGCTTCAATATAGTTTGCAGCAATTGAGCCTGATGAACGAGCCACTTGTTTGCCATCTTCAATATTAGCAATAGTCTTCTTTAAAGTCTGAATAAACAATCTAACTTCTTTAGCAAATTGAAATGTTCTTTCCTCTAAATCGTAAACTTTGCCCACCTTTTTATTTTTTATTTTTTGTCATTTGGTACTTGTTATTTGTTATTTGTTTTTTTAAATGCTAATTCTAAATCTTCAATTATATCTTCTACCTCTTCAATTCCTGTAGAAAAACGTAACAAAGTATCACTTATACCTTGTTCTTTTCTCGCTTTTTTGCTCATAAGCGCATGAGATGTTTCTGCTGGTAATAAAATAGTGGATTCTACGCCTGCCAAACTCAGCGATGGTTTTATCATTTTTAAAGCTTTCTGAAATTTATGAGCATCTAAACCATCCATTAATTCAAATGATAACATACCACCAAATCCTTTCATTTGCGATTTTGCTAAATGATGATTTGGGTGTGATACTAATCCGGGATAATATACTTTTTGGACCGCTTTATGAGATTCTAAATATTGCGCAATAGCCAAGGCATTTTCATTGTGCTTGGCAACGCGTAATCCCAATGTTTTAATACTGCGTTCTAAAAGATAACACATAAAATCACTTATACTGCCCCCTAAGTTTTTACCTTTCTGAAAAATGGTATTCACATGCGCTTCTTTCGAAACCACAGCACCGGCACAAATATCACTATGACCCCCTAAATATTTAGTAGCCGAGTGCAAAACAATATCAATTCCAAAATCAATCGGCGTTTGATTGACTGGTGACGCAAAAGTATTGTCAATCATACTCACTAAGTTGTGTTTTTTAGCCAAATCAGCAACAGCTTTAATATCTGTAATGGTGAGCAAAGGATTTGAAGGTGTTTCTATATAAATAACTTTGGTATTGGGTTTTATTTCACATTCAAAATCGGCTATGGACACCCCTTTAGTAAAAGTATAATCTATACCGAACTTATCAAATTCTTCTACTACAAAATTAAAGGCACCTCCGTAAATTTCATTCTGAAAAACCACATGGTCACCTTTTTGCAAAAAAGCCAACAAGGTTGTACTAATAGCTGCCATCCCCGAAGCAAAAGGCATCCCCGCTTCTGCATGTTCTAAAGCCGCTATTTTATTGCCAAGTGCTTCTTGATTAGGCGTATTAAAATAGCGTGGATAGCGCATTACTTCAACATCCATATAGGGATAAGAAGACGCCATAAATATGGGTGATACAGCCCCACCAAACTGCGTATCTTTTATTTCACCAGCGTGTGTGCAAATAGTATTGAGACCTCTTTTTTTCATATTTAATTATTTTCTATCCATTTTACAATAGCTGGATCTGTTGGTAAAACTTTTGATTTGTACATATTAACAACATGACCATTTTCATCAATCAAATACTTTTGAAAATTCCACGCCACACCTGAATCTCCAAAACCATTTTTTGATTTTTGGGTTAAGAACTTATAAACAGGATTCATATCAGCTCCTTTTACAGAAGTTTTTGTCATCATAGGAAAACTAACATCGTAGTTTTGTTCACAAAAAGCAGCTATCTCCCCATCAGTTCCTGGCTCTTGTTTGCCAAAATTATTGGCAGGAAATCCAATAATAACAAAGTTTTTGTCTTTATAAGTTTTATAAAGTTTTTCTAAATCTTTGTATTGTGGTGTATAACCACATTTTGATGCCGTATTTACCAGCATCACTTTTTTACCTTTAAGGGATGAAAAATCAAAATCTTTTCCATACAAATCTGTCATTTTAAATTGATAAATGTCTTCGGTTTTCATAGCTATTTTCTCTGTTTTTAAGCCTTTAGTTGTTTTACTTTTGGTTGTTTGGCTACAAGCGTTTAAAACAACGAGTAGTGATAATAAACAAATGTATTTCATAGCAGTAGTTTTTAATGGAGGCTAAGGTATTAAATAATTTAGAAAATAAAATTCAAGAGTATGACAAATATCACGTTAAAAAGAACTACATCTCGTTAATTTTGTTACCATGGATTACTTAATTTTAAAACAATATCAGATGGCTACATTAAAAAAAATCAAGAAACGCGTTTATAAATTCGGCGATAAAAAAGCCGACGGAGATAGTAAAATGAAAAACCTCCTTGGCGGAAAAGGAGCTAATTTAGCAGAGATGAGTTTAATAGGAATCTCTGTACCTCCAGGTTTTACGATTACCACAGAAGTTTGTACAGAATACAATAAATTAGGTAAAAATAAAGTTGTTGCACTTTTAAAAGACGAAGTTGAAAAAGCGGTTGCCAATGTTGAGTCAATTATGGGTACCACCTTTGGAAGTAATGAAAATCCATGTTTACTATCCGTTCGCTCAGGTGCACGTGTTTCAATGCCAGGTATGATGGATACCGTATTAAATTTGGGTATGAATGATAATACTGTTAAAGGCCTCATAGCCAAAACAGGAAATGAACGATTTGCTTGGGATTCATACCGCCGCTTTGTTCAAATGTTTGGAGGTGTTGTTTTAGGTGTTGGTGCAAAATCAAAAGAAGATAACGATCCTTTCGAAGAAATTATAGAAAAAGCCAAAGAAGCCAAAGGGGTTGAATTAGATACAGACTTAGACGTTGGCGATTTAAAAAAGATGGTAGCCGACTTTAAAGCGGCCTGTGTTCTACATACTGGCGAAGCTTTTCCCGAAGATCCTTGGGAGCAACTTTGGGGCAGTGTCACTGCAGTTTTTGACAGTTGGATGAATCCAAGAGCCAAATATTACAGAAATATGAATGGTTATCCAGAATCTTGGGGGACTGCTGTAAATGTTCAGGCTATGGTATATGGTAACATGGGTAACAATTCGGGTACTGGTGTTGCTTTTACAAGAGATGCGGCAACTGGCGAAAACGTTTTTAACGGCGAATATTTAATTAACGCTCAAGGCGAAGATGTTGTGGCAGGTGTTAGAACACCTCAGCAAATAACATTATCAGGCTCAAAAAGATGGGCCGTTTTGGCAGGTGTTTCCGAAGATGTTAGAAAAAGCCACTTCCCTTCTTTAGAAGAGTTAATGCCAAATATTTATAACGAATTAAATAAAACACAAGAAATTCTCGAAAGGCATTACAACGATATGCAAGATTTAGAGTTTACCATTCAAGACGGAAAACTTTGGATGCTTCAAACGCGTAATGGCAAGCGTACAGCAGCCGCAATGGTCAGGATTGCAATGGAGTTATTAGCAGCTGGTTATATTGATGAAAAACAAGCTCTTATGATGCAAGAACCTGCTAAATTAGACGAGCTTTTACATCCAGTTTTTGATAGTGATGCCATTAAAACAGCCAAAGTATTGGCAAAAGGTTTACCAGCATCGCCAGGTGCAGCCACAGGTCAAATTGTATTCTTTGCAGATGAGGCTGACAAATACCCCATTTCTATTCTTGTACGTATTGAAACTTCTCCTGAAGATTTGGAAGGAATGAATATTGCTAAAGGTATATTGACCGCCCGTGGCGGGATGACATCTCATGCTGCTGTTGTAGCACGTGGGATGGGAAAATGCTGTGTTTCTGGAGCTGGAGCAATAAAAATTAACTATAAAACCAGAGTAATGACCATTGAAGGAAAAGAATACCAAGAAGGCAGTTGGATTTCTTTAAATGGCTCAACAGGTGAAGTTTACGAAGGTAAGATTGGCACTAAAGATGCCGAGTTAAGTGGTAATTTTGGCAACATTATGAAACTGGCAGATAAATACAGAACTCTAGGTGTAAGAACAAATGCCGAAACCGAAAGAGAATGTAAAGTTGCTGTAAAATTTGGTGCCGAGGGTATTGGTTTGTGCCGTACAGAACACATGTTTTTTGAAGGTGAACGTTTGGTTCGCATGCGTGAAATGATTTTAGCTGATGACGAAACCGGAAGAAGAGAAGCCCTAAATAAATTGCTTCCTATACAACGCAAAGATTTTAAAGATGTGTTTAGTGCTATGGCAGGATTGCCTGTAACAGTTCGTCTGTTAGATCCTCCTTTGCATGAATTTGTGCCACATGAAGAAGAAAATCAAAAAGAAATGGCTGCCGAAATGGGTATTACTGTAGAAGCAATCAAACAAAAAGTTGAGGATTTACACGAGTTTAACCCCATGTTAGGCCACAGAGGTTGTAGGTTGGGAAATACCTATCCTGAAATTACCGAGATGCAAGCCAGAGCCATTATTGAAGCTGCAATGGAATTAAAAGCTGAAGGCGTTAAAACATTTCCTGAAATAATGATTCCGCTTATTGGAACCGTTAAAGAATTTAAGTTACAAGAAGAGATTATAAGAAGAGTTGTGGCCGAAGTATTTAAAGAAAAAGGAGATACAATTGCGTATTTAGTGGGTACTATGATAGAAATTCCACGCGCTTGCTTAACTGCAGACCAAATTGCAGAAGTGGCTGAATTCTTTTCATTTGGCACCAATGACCTTACACAAATGGGCTTCGGTTATTCAAGAGATGACGCTGATAAATTTTTACCAATATATATTGAAAAGGGCATCTTAAAGGCCGATCCTTTCCAAGTTTTAGACCAAGAGGGTATTGGGCAATTAATTGAGATGGGAACCCGTAAAGGACGCGCAACAAATGCAAATCTTAAAGTAGGAATATGTGGTGAACATGGTGGCGAACCTAGTTCGGTAGAATTTTGCCACAGAGTAGGCATGAATTATGTGAGTTGTTCTCCGTTTAGAGTACCTATAGCACGTTTAGCAGCTGCCCAAGCAGCTATTAGAAATCAATCATGATTTTTTAGTTAGTAGTAGTAGTAGTAGTAGTAGTAGTTAAAATTCCACCTTTTTATAAGGTGGAATTTTTTTTGTGAATCATTTAATTTATCTTAGCCCTATGATTAAAGTAACCGTAATTGGTGGTGGCAATGTTGCCTATCATTTAACAAAGAATTTGTTAGATAATAAGTTTGTAAAAGTAGTTCAAGTATATAACAGAAACATTGAAAAAATTCAATATTTAGAAGGTAAAACTTTAATAACAGATTCTTTAATAAATTTAAAAGAGGCCGCTATTTATATCATTTCTGTATCAGATAAGGCTGTGGCCGATGTTTCCTCAAAACTGAGACTAAAAAACAAATTGGTCGTTCACACCTCTGGAAGCATCGCTATGCGCGATCTAAAATCAGATGCCAATAAAGGTGTTTTTTATTTACTGCAGAGCTTTTCAAAAAAGAGAGAATTAAATTTTTCTACCATTCCTATTTGCATTGAAGCCGAACGTAAAAGCGATTTAAAATTGTTAGAAACACTGGCAAAATCCATCTCAAAATCAGTCTATCATGTTGATTCTAAACAACGTAAAAATCTTCATATTGCAGCCGTTTTTGTCAATAATTTTGCCAATCACCTCTACACTATTGGCAGTGAAATTTGTGAAGAAAATAATATTTCTTTTAAAATTTTACAGCCGCTTATAGAAGAAACTGCTAAAAAAATAGCCGATTTGCATCCGCTTAAAGCGCAAACAGGACCTGCCAAACGCAGCGATACCGATACGATTGAAAAACATATTATCAGGCTAACCAATAATCAGCAAGAAATTTATAAATTGCTGACAAAATCTATTTCAAAAACTTATGACAAAAAGTTATAAAGAATTAATGAGCGACATAAATACCTTTGTCTTTGATGTTGATGGTGTTTTAACCAATGGCAGTCTCACTATTTTTCCCAATGGCGAACTGATTCGCACCATGAACACACGCGATGGTTACGCATTAAAAGTAGCTGTAGATGCGGGTTATAATGTCTGTATTATTACAGGCGGCAATGATATTTCGGTTAAAAAAAGATTGAGCGGCTTGGGTATTTCGGCTATTTATTTAGGAGCTCATAACAAAATAGAACAATTTGAAGACTACTTGAGCTCTAATAATATAAATACAGAAAATGTATTGTATATGGGCGATGATATTCCCGATTACCCTGTAATGATTAAGGTAAAATTAGCGGCTTGTCCAAAAGATGCTGCGCCAGAAATACAAAATATTGCCCATTATGTATCGCAAAAAAAAGGGGGTAATGGCTGTGTACGCGATGTTATTGAGCAAGTTTTAAAAGTGCAAGACAAATGGCATAGCCAAACTGGAATAAGTTCAGATTTATAAAAACAACCCATGGATCTCGAAGAAAAATTAATGCAAATACCTGTATTAAGCTGGTTTTTAAAAAATTTAAAATCCATAAAATTACCAGGATTCGAGGGTTTAAGTGTATACAATCTTTTTAGAATGTACATAATAGGCATTGTTAGAGGCGCCTTAACTTCGCGTGCTGGCAGCATTGCCTTTAGTCTTTTTTTAGCCTTATTTCCTTTTGCTTTATTTGTTTTAACCATAATACCTTTTATACCCATTGACGGCTTTCAAGCTGATTTTATTCTGTTAATTAAGCAAGCACTGCCACCAAAAACTTCTGACGCTGTAGATATGGTCTTAATAGATATTGCCAACAATAAATACCAAGGTTTATTATCCTTTGGTTTTTTGATGTCTATCTTTTTAATGACCAATGGTATTAACGCGCTGTTTAGTGCTTTTGAATATACGTATCACACCATAAAAACACGTTCTGTTGTGAAACAATATTTAGTAGCCCTTTCAGTATCTCTCCTACTCGTTTTTAGTTTGATAGTATTAGCAAGTATCTTAGTCTTTAGTAATTATGGTATTCAACAATTTCAAGAAAGTGGTGTTATAAAAAACGCCTCATTTATTTCTGACTCATTACAAATGCTCATTCTTTTGATAAGTTTATTTTTAGGCATCGCTACGCTATACTTTTTTGGCACCAAAGAGGGTAAAAAAAATGGTTTCTTTTCTCCTGGTGCCATTATGACAACCCTTTTAGTATTGCTAAACTTTAAATTGTTTAGCATCTATGTCTCCAAATTTTCACAATATAACCAGCTCTATGGCTCTATTGGTACGCTTATCGTTTTAATGCTTTTTATTTGGCTTAACGCCATTATTTTATTGTTGGGCTACGAGCTCAACACCAGCTTGACTTGTTTAAAAAAAGAAGGTCAAAATATTTCGTCTTAACAAATCCCGATTTATGGGATCTGGTTATCTCATTAAATATTGTAACATTTTACAAAGAAATTACTTCACTTCGTTTGCAAAGACGTCGTCACGAATCACGCTTTCGCGTGATGAACTATTGAAGCTAGTAACTATTAATCTAGAGATTGCCCGCCCGAACGCACCTTTTCGGTACGGGCAGGCCACGTTTTGCAAAAGCAAAACTCGCAAAGATATCTTCACGAGGAACGTAGTGACGTGGTGATCTCTTGAGGTTAGTTCCAATTTTATAACGCACTTAAAATTTGTACAGTAATAATAAGTAAAACCATGGCTATGGGATAAACTGTTGCGTAAGCCAAAGCGGGCGCGTCAGAATCTACCATATTGTCTATAGCGGCCAAACCGGGAGTACTTGTCATACTTCCCGTTAAGGTTCCTAAAAGTGTTAGAATATTCATTTTTAAAATATAGCGTGCAATCAGGCTTGTAATAATCATCGGCAACAATGTAATTAATGCACCATAAACAAAGAGTTCAAATCCGTATTCTTCAAAAGTCTGAGTGAGATGTGAACCCGCACTAGTCCCCACAGCTGCTAAGAAAAATAAGAGTCCAAATTGACGTAATAATTGATTGGCTGCACCCGTCATAGTCCATACAATAGGGCCGGTTTTACCAGTCCGACCTAAAACCAAAGCTATTAATAAAATCCCTCCTGTTAGGCCTAATGAAAATGAAAAATTACCAAAACTTAAGCTTAGTTTTCCTACAAGAATCCCCAAAATAATACCCGCAGCAATAGGTAGAAAATCTGTATCTGATAATTTTTTAGTATCGTCTCCAAATATGTTAGTAATGCGAGACATACTTTCTTTTCTACAGATTACGACCAATTTGTCACCAAATTGTAATTTTAAAGAAGGACTTGGCGATAAATTTATCCCTGCTCTTCTCACGCGTGTAATTGTGCAATGAAAAGTGCTAACGTGTAATTCGCCTAAAGTTTTTTTAACAACCTCTTTATTGGTTACTAAAATAGACCGCACATCAAAATGATTGTCTAAGGGTATTTCTTTTTTTGTTTCGGGACCAATAAGCAATTTTACACGCTCTAAAGCTTCTTTTGAACCTACTGCTTTAACCAAATCATCTTTTTGTAAAATTATATCGTCATCAGACATCATAACAATATTGTTGTGCATAACCCTAGATATTACCGCTTTAGTCATAAAACGGATATTTAATTCAGTCAACTTTTTACCAATAACATTCTCATTTTCCACCATAAAATGTTTGTTGTACATTTTAGGATACTGATTTTCTATAATGTCGTTTAATTTATTTTCTTCTTCTGTTACTTTAACACCCAATAATTTTGGTAAAATACTCACAAATAAAATGACGCCAATCACGCCAAAAGGATAACCTATTCCATAGCCAATAGAAGCCAACGGAGAGCCTGTAACATCGACAGCAGCCGCTAAACCCGGCGTACTTGTTAAAGAACCATTTAATAAGCCTATACTCAAGTTTTTATCTACACCAAAAATATAAGATACCAGATAAGTAATAATCCCTGCACTAACTATTAACACAGCTGATAGAAGGGCTAATTGCCGGCCATTCTTTTTAAAAGATTCAAAAAAACTAGGCCCTGCCTGAATACCAATTGTAAAAATGAACAACACCAATCCTAAAGACTGGAAATCTTTAGGAACAACCATTCCATAATGACCAAAAACCAAAGCCACAAATATGACCGCCGAAACATCGAGTGAAATGCCTTTAATCTTAATGCGACCTATAATAAATCCTATAAAAATTATAAAAAATAATACAAAATAGCTATTAGAAAATAAATCCATTATCATAAAATTTACAATACAAAATTAAGCACAATAAAAGACTAAAAGGCTAAAATGTTGTGATTTTACGAAATCGATTGCAATTAATTTTAATTCAGGATTCCACATAGAGTGAAGCCCTGAATTTATAGTAATGATACGATGACTCGCAGCCCTCGTAATCTAAATATCTAATTTAAATCCTAATAAAAAGTTACGTCCTCTGGTAGAAAAACCAACCAATTCTTGATAACTTACATTAAAGATATTGGTAATATTGGCATGCATATAAAGCTTGTTTTTTACCAACGCTCTATTGGCATAAAGATTAACCAAACTAAAAGATTTTAAAACCACTTTTGACGCTGTAAAAGTTGTCATATCAAAAAAACTATCAGTACGTTTATCGGTATAATTAAAATCTAAGCTAAAGTTTGTTTTGGCATCTGTTGCAAACCACAAACTTGCATTAAATTTGTGTTTGGGTATCCTGATTCTGGTATCGGCAACATTGGTCAAAGTATAGTTTGCTTTTAGCTTTATTTTTGAAGAAATAGTGTATTTAAAATCCGTTTCCAATCCACTTACATAAAAGTTAGAATCAATATTTCTGTAGCCATATTTAAAAGTTGCTGGGTCAAGCAAAGTAAAGTCTATAAAATTCTGTTCTTGTCGGTAAAAATAAACCATGCTAAAGTTGTATTTCTTAGCACTAAGGGTAAACCCACTTTCCAAAGTTTGATTTTCTTCTGGTTTAAGCTTATTGTATCCATAATTTGGAGAGAATAATTGAAAAAGTGTGGGGGTAATATAGGCTGTACTATACGAAGCCATCAGTTTAAAATCAGCGCCATTAATTTTATAGGTATACGACGGATTTAAGGTGTAAACCAAATGTGATCCATAGTCGCTATGATTGTTTAATCTGGCGCCAATGTTAAGATTTAACCCAGAGTCGGCATTAAAAACAAAGTTAACATAAGGGTCAATACTGTTAAAATTAGCATTGTCAATAACTTTTGTTAAACTGGTTTCTCCAAACGGAATTTCAAGACTATTCATCTCGTTTAACTGCGTATTTAATCCTAGCAATAATTGTGTGTTTTCATTAAAATGATAACGGTTATAAGCATCAAAAGAAACTATTTTTCCCTTATTAACTGAAGGAAATGAAGTTTCTTTATTGTCATTGGTTATGG
Organism: Flavobacteriaceae bacterium; assembly: GCA_021647405.1. Taxonomy (GTDB): domain Bacteria; phylum Bacteroidota; class Bacteroidia; order Flavobacteriales; family Flavobacteriaceae; genus CG1-02-35-72. The sequence goes on along the minus strand of JAKIUU010000027.1, from coordinate 23,108 downwards.
TATTAAAAGCCGATTTTATATTAAAATCACCTTTGTTGTAAACATAAGTTGCTTGTACGCCCAGTCTAAATTCTTCACTCTTGGTCAAATTTTCAGCATCTACAAAACCCGCTGCATCAAAATTAGTGTTAAACTTATTGTAGTTTACCAAGCCTGAAACGGATACCTTTTTTGTCGCTTTAAGTCGGTATTTTAAAAATAAATTCTGACGTTTAAAAGGGTCATCTTTAAAGCCTGTCCCTTTGGCAGCAGACAAACCACTACTACTTGTATTGTCAAATGAAAAATACACACTAGAATTATCAAATTTTTTACTTAAACTTATGCCTTGCTTGAGATTATTTAAACCCAGCGATTTGTCCTCTTGATTGCTATTTGTAGCCACACTTGTGTTTAGGCTCAATTTAAAATTTTCTTTAGCCGACTTCAATTTAATATTTAAAACGGCTGTTGCAGCCCCTGAGCCATAAAGTGCACTGGTAGCGCCTTTAATAATTTCGATACTTTCTACCTGATCTAATGGCAGCAAACGCAAATCGTAATCATTTGCAATGGCTGACGGATTGTTAATGGCTATACCGTCAATTAAAATTAAGACCTGCCGGTTAGAGCCGCCCCTAAAACTGTAGGTAAGGTTTTGACCAGCTACACTTTGGTTTCCTAAAATTTCGATACCTGCTAAATTGTCTAAAACACTGGCAATGGTGGCTCCTTGGTAATGTTCTAAATCTTTTGAGCTAATTACGGTAACTACTTTTCCTGATTTTGATTGGTTTAATTTAAATTTTGTAGAAGTCAATTCTACGGTTTCTAATGGCGTAACAGTTGTGGTGTCTTTTTGTTGTTGCGCTACTGTGGATAATGAACACACTGTTACAAGTGCGATAAATAACCTTTTTTTCATCTTTCTTTTGTTTTTTATGATGATTATCTCGCATTATATATTAAGAAGTCTATTCCGAATCTAAATAACTGCAAATCAGTATTTTCTTATGTTTTTTAATTTAACCATAGCGATGCTATGCCGAAATCAATAAAACATTCTGATTTATTGTTATTTAACTTCTCATAACGAAGTCTTAATACATAATCCGAGTTTAAAAATGGCTATTCGTAAAAAAAATGGGGTAATGATTAGAATCACAACCTACTCTTCCTCCGAAAGCTTGTTAATACTCTAGATTAAGGTAGGTCTCCTGGCTTGCTTTTGTGTAACCTTCCCATCCGTTTGACGGATAGTGGTTTTACGAAGTACACATACTTTTTAAAGTAAAGCTTACAGTTGCGGGGACAGCTCTTGAATTTAACAAGATTCCCTTTTAATTTGCTCAAATGGCAAAACCATAATCAGATGCAAACTTACAGATTCTTTATAAAAGAGGCACTTATTTCAAAGATTTTTTTATTAAATATCACAAAAATATTTAAAATTAATTCCGCTATATTTGTACCTCTTTGTAAACTTCATTTCAAAAGTATATGCATAATTACACCAACCTTAACATAATTTCTTATTTGCTTTTTAATGTGCACCAAACAGAAAAGCTATTAGAATACGATTACTACAGTGCCTTTGACAAAGATGCCTTGGTCTTACTTTTAAAGGCCGTAAAAGATTTTTCTGACAAAGAACTCTATCCTTATATCAAGGAAATGGATGAAAAACCTTCTTATTTTAAAGATGGTAAAATCATTGTGCATCCACAATTTGAAACTATTTTTAATAAAGCTGCTGAAATGGAATTGCTAAGTGCTGTTTACAGTTTTGAAGATGGTGGTATGCAATTGCCCTCAAGTGTTTTTCACAGCCTCTATTATATAATGGAAGCCGCAAATAACCATGTGCCTGGCTATCTTGGATTAACAACAGGTGCCGCAAATCTTATTATTTCTTTCGGAAATCAATATTTAAAAGATACTTACGTGTCTAAAATGTTAAGTATGGAATGGGGAGGCACAATGTGCTTAACCGAACCACAAGCCGGCAGTTCTTTATCTGATATAAACTCACAAGCTGTTAAAATTGACAAAACCGATTACTATTTAATTGAAGGACAAAAAATATTTATTTCGGCAGGAAACCACCAATTCTCAAACAATTTTGTACATCTGGTTTTGGCACGTATTAAGGGAGCTCCCGCAGGAACAAAAGGTGTTTCACTATTTGTAGTGCCCAATAAGCGTCCTGTAGAAAATGATTTTGAAGACAACAATGTAAATGTAATTGGCGAATTCGAAAAAATGGGACAACGTGGTTATTGCACCACACACCTTTCTTTTGGCGACAATAATAATTGTCGCGGCTGGTTGGTTGGCGAAGAAAATAAAGGGCTTAGCTATATGTTTTTATTGATGAACGAAGCCAGAATAGCCACAGGGCGTATGGGGGCAGCTATTGCCTCGGCAGCTTATTATGCCTCATTAAAATACGCCAATGAAAGACCACAAGGCAGACCTCTAAATAATACTGGCAAAAAAGACAGCAGCAGCGAACAAACACTCATTATTAACCACCCTGATGTAAAACGAATGTTATTACTGCAACGCGCTATTGTTGAAGGCTCGTTGAGTTTGGTAATTCAGACCTCTCACTATTTAGACCTCAGTAAAGTTTGTGATGAGAGCGAAAAAGAAAAATACAACTTACTGCTAGAACTTTTAACACCAATGGTTAAAACATATCCGGCAGAACAAGGGCTTAAATCTGTAAGTAATGGGCTTCAAATTTTAGGGGGCTATGGTTTTTGTTCAGACTTTATATTACAGCAATATTATAGAGATATAAGAATTATCTCACTTTATGAAGGCACAACAGGCATTCAATCGCTTGATTTGTTGGGCAGAAAAGTGACCATTAAAAACGGAAAGGCATTGCATTATCTTGTTGAAGAGATGACAACCACAATTACCAAGTCCTACCAATATGACAATCTAAAACCTTATGCCAAGCAACTTCAGACACAATCAGAACTGGTTAAAACCGTATTGTCTGAATTAATTCCAAGAGCTTTAAAAGGTGATTTTGAAAACTACTTAGCCGATGCTACTATCTTTATGGATTTTTTAAGTACCCTTGTTATAGGCTGGCAGTGGCTTAAAATTGGGCTTACTTCTGAAGAAACCAAAGCAAATAATAAAACAGGGCTTGAAGCCAATTTAATCCATACCATGGCTTATTTTTACACCTACGAAATGGAAAATTAGAAGGTTTATCTAAAATACTATTAAATGACAAAGCCCTTACCGTAAAAGCCAAAGCAGATACTTTTGATTAAAATGTTTAAAAAAAATACTATTAAAGGCTTCTGTTTAAGTTTGGGTTTTCTCCTTTTTTTTTCATGTCAAAATCAGACTAAAAAAAATGTAGAAAATGTTAAAAATGATGTCACTTACGCCAAAGGATTTGCACTTTACCATTATAAAAATTACACCAAACTGGTTATTAAAAGTCCCTATCCAGATGCCAAGGAGCACTTTGATTATTATCTGGTTAAAGAAGGCAAACATCCTAAAATTAAAAATGGAATCACAATAAACATTCCCATCAAAAAAATTGTAGCCACTTCTACAACCCATATTCCTATGATTGATGTGCTAAATGAGGCCTCAACTTTGGTAGGTTTTCCGAATTTAAAATACATTTCAACACCTGGTGTACGTCAGCTAATTGATAAAAATAAAGTGAGAGAATTGGGCAATTCAACACTGTTAAATACAGAGGTTTTATTAAATATAAAACCTGATGTGGTTATTGGTTTTAGCATGCAAAGTCAAAATAAGATGTATGAAACAATTAAGAAAAAGGGGATTCCTGTTATCTTAAATGGCGATTGGTTAGAACAATCTCCTTTAGGTCGTGCCGAATGGGTAAAGCTTTTTGGCGCCTTGTACAACAAAGAAAAAATGGCTGACAGTATTTTTACAGAAATTGTGAACGATTATAACAGTGCACAAAAAATTGCCAAACAAGCCAAAAGCAGGCCCACTGTCTTATCAGGTATACTATTTAACAATATATGGAATCTACCCGCAGGAAATAGTTTTGAAGCGCAATTTTTAAAGCAAGCCAATACGCAATACTACTGGCAAGAAACTTCAGGGAAAGGCAGTTTAAGCCTTAGTTTTGAATCTGTTTTAAACAAGGCACAAAATGCCGATTTTTGGTTTGCTCCAGGGGCATACACTTCTTTTAACCAACTTAAAAACGCCAACTTACATTATGCCAAATTCAAAGCTTTTAAATCGCGACAGATTTATACATTTGCATTAACCAAAGGGGCTACGGGAGGATTTATATATTACGAAGAGTCGCCACTTAAACCCAATATAATTTTAAAAGACATTATAAAAATTACCCATCCAGAGTTATTGCCAAATTACACACCTTATTTTTTAAAAAAACTTAATTAAATTTACACACTTTAATCTAAATCTTAACCCTGCTACCAAAAAAAACATATCGATTCACATTTCTTATGCTACTGCTGCTATTAGTTGTGGTAGGTTTGCTTAATTTAAGTTTTGGCTCAGTAAGTATTCCTTTTAAAGATGTTATTTACAGCTTATTAGGTAAAGAAACTTTAAATAACACTTGGCAATACATCATTGTAGATTACAGATTACCCAAAACCATAACCGCTATTTTAGTGGGTTCTTCTTTGGCTTTGAGTGGCCTATTAATGCAAACTTTATTTAGGAATCCTTTAGCGGGCCCATTTGTTTTAGGAATAAGTTCTGGGGCGAGTTTAGGTGTGGCCCTGCTTTTATTAGGCGCTGGATTCTTTGGCGGAACTATTGCCAGTTTAGCCACTTCAGATTTAAGTATGGTTTTGGCTGCCAGTGGCGGCGCTTTTCTAATCTTGCTGGTCGTTTTAATTGCGGCCAGTAAAGTGAGAAACACCATGTCTATTTTAATAATTGGACTTATGTTTGGCAGTTTTACTTCGGCTATTATCAGTATTATGGCCTACTTTAGTACTGCTGAACAATTACAGCAATTTATGTTTTGGAGTTATGGTTCTCTGGGCAATTTAAGTTGGCAAGAATTGGGCTTCTTTTTTGGCATTTACAGTCTCGGAATTCTATTAATAATTTTTATAATTAAACCGTTAAACAGCTTGCTTTTAGGAGAAAACTATGCCAAAAGTATGGGGGTTAATTTTAAATCAACACGCACAATCACCCTAGTAGCAACAAGCTTATTAACAGGTGTATGTACCGCCTTTGCAGGCCCAATTGCTTTTATTGGTTTGGCCGTGCCACATTTAACGCGACTCGTTATAACTTCTTCTGACCATAAAATTTTAGTGCCAGCAGTAGCACTTACAGGAGCCATTTTAATGCTTATAAGCGATACCATTGCACAATTGCCAACAAGCGATTACACTTTACCTCTAAATGCTGTAACAACCCTTTTTGGCGCTCCCATAGTTATTTGGTTGCTTGTAAGAAAACGTAAATTAATTTTTTAATAGTGGCAACAAACAAGTCAAATACAATCCTCAAAACAGAAAATTTAAGCATCGGTTATACGGTAAGAAAGAAAGCTCTTATAATTCAAGAAAATCTCAATTTAGAATTGAAAAGAGGTGTATTAACTTGTATTCTAGGAAATAATGGCATTGGAAAATCAACACTGCTCAGAACCTTGGCTAAGATGCAACCTGCTTTATCTGGCAGTGTTTTAATAGACAATAAAAATAGTGACGATTATACCTCACAGGAGCTTTCAAAAAAAATTAGTTTGGTTTTAACAGAATCTGTTCCGCCTTCTAATTTATCGGTCTTTGAACTTGTAGCTCTTGGCAGACAGCCTTATACCAACTGGATTGGTACCTTATCTGATATTGACAAAACAATGGTAACCAAAGCGATGCAACAAACTGAAATAACAAATTTGGTTTCAAAAAAAATATTCGAATTAAGCGATGGGCAAAAACAACGTGTTATGATTGCAAGGGCTTTGGCACAAAATACTGAAATCATAATTCTTGACGAGCCAACCGTTCATCTAGACATTCATCATAAAATAGCTGTTTTAAAGCTTTTAAAAAACATCAGTAAAAATTTAAATAAAAGCATCATTATTGCCACACACGAAGTAAGTTTTGCCATACAATTAGCCGACACACTCTGGCTTATGCATCCAAACAAATGTGTTACTGGTACTCCAGACGCATTGATTACCAACAAAACTTTACAAGAATTATTCAATTCAAATTTAATAAGCTTTAATTCCAATACCAAACAATTTAATATTAAAAACACTTAATTTTACTTACCTTTAGTTTTTATTTTAGCCGCATCTTTTTTATGAGAAAATTATTTTTTTATCTGTGTTTTATAGGCTTCGTTTCTTGTGCAACCCAACAAAATAACGTTCAGGCCTATTCTAACAACACCACTTTTGCAAAAAGTATCTCTAAAATAGATTTGCAAAACATAGTTTATAAATTGGCCTCACATGAGTTTAATGGCAGGCGTTCTGGAGAAAATGGTCAAAAACTAGCGGCTACCTACATTGCTAATTTTTATAAAAACTTAAACATAAATGCTGCTCAGGCTAATGAAAATTATTTTCAAAATATTCCCAAAGCTTTTTTTAATGGATTGTCTGATGCCAATTCAGAAAATGTTGTGGCTTTTATTAAGGGCAGTTCACATCCAAATCAATATGTAATTGTTTCTGCACATTACGACCATTTGGGCGAAAAATATGGCCAAGTGTACTATGGTGCCGATGATAATGCTTCGGGCACATCGGCTGTTTTAGAAATTGCTGAAGCCTTTAAAACAGCTGTTTTAGCAGGGCATCGGCCAAAGCGGTCAATCGTTTTTCTGAATTTAACTGGCGAAGAAGAAGGCCTATTTGGATCGAAATATTATACCAGTCAGCCCATTTTTCCATTAGAAAACACCATTGCTGATTTAAATATTGACATGATTGGGCGTGTTGATGAAGCCCATAAAGATGATGAAAATTTTATTTACTTGATTGGATCTGACAAGCTGAGTACCGAATTGCATAACTTATCAGAAATGGCCAATAGCACTTATACCCACCTAAATTTAGATTATACTTATAATGACGAGAATGATCCCAACCGCTTTTACTACCGGTCTGATCATTACAATTTTGCCAAACACAATATTCCGATAATATTTTACTTTAATGGCATCCATGATGACTACCATCAACCAACGGATACGCCCGATAAAATTAATTACGATTTATTGGTAAAACGCACACAATTAATATTTTATACTGCTTGGGAAATTGCAAACAGACCTGCCAAACTAAAAGTTGACAAAAATTAGGTGTACGCTATAGTCGACATAGAAACAACAGGAGGTAAATTTAATGAAGAAGGCATAACCGAAATAGCTATTTATAAATTTGATGGCAATGCGGTTGTAGATAAATTTATAAGCTTGGTTAATCCTGAAAAGCCCATACAGCCATTTGTGGTAAACCTTACCGGCATAAATAACAAGATGCTCCGCAATGCGCCTAAATTTTATGAGGTAGCCAAGCGCATCATTGAAATTACTGCCAATTGTGTATTGGTAGCGCATAACACCAGTTTTGATTATCGCATTTTACGCACCGAGTTTGACAGAATTGGTTACAATTTTGAAAAGGAAACACTTTGTACAGTAAGTCTTAGCAAAAAACTCATTCCAAACCTAGAATCGTACAGTTTGGGTAAGTTGTGTAGGTCTTTGGGTATTGCTGTAGCCGACAGGCACCGTGCCAGTGGAGATGCAGAAGCAACAATAAAATTGCTAAAATTATTGATGCTAAAAGACACCGATAAAACCATTATCAAAAAAAACATCAAACCCATTGTAAACGACAAGATAATATCAGAAAAATTAACCCTGTTGCTAGAACCACTTCCTAGGGGAATTGGCATTTTTTACCTGCATGATAGCGATGGAAATATTTTATTTATTGGCAAATCGGCATCTGTAAAAAAAGAAGTACTAAAAATTTTTATTGGCAGCAGCACTACTAAAATTGCACTTCAAAAAAAGGTGCAATCTATCTCTACAGAAGAAACAGGGAATTTATTGATAACAAAAATAAAATACATACAAGAATTACAAAAAAACAAACCCAAATACAACAAAAAATACCACACACCTTACAAAAAATATGCCATTGAATTGCCCGATATGTTGGTTATTAACAAAGGGCGTACTCTTGGCGAAAAATCGGTTATTCTAATTGAAAACAATAAATATAAAGGCTATGGTTATTTTGATTTGAATTTTCAGATAAATTCAATAGAAATCATCAAAAATTTAATTAATGACACAGGAGATTCTGCTGTGATTTTACCCCTAATTGACCAATATTTAAAACGCTATAAATCAGAAAAAATAATTTATTTAAATACATGAAAAAAATAATCATATCATTTGCTTTATTAATGCTTACTGTTACAAGTCACGCTCAAGAATTAGAGCTTCCTTTTAAATTTGGAAACATACCCTTAAACGAGCTCAACCTTAAATATTACGAAAAAGATGCGTCTGCTAATGCCGTTGTTTTATATGAAAAGGCTTTGGCTAAAATGATTTATTCAAGTGGAAATATACTCATACAAACAACCTACTATCACAAAATTAAAATATTTAAAAAAGATGGTTACAGCAATGCTACCATAACAATACCTCTTTACAATAATTTAAAAGTTCACGAATGGGTTGTAAAAATTAAGGCCCTTACGCACAACCTTGAAAATGGGCATGATAACCCAACCTACTTAAGCAAAAAGAAAATCTATAAAACCAAAATAAGTGACACTTATAAAGAAGTAAAATTTACTTTACCCAATGTAAAAGAAGGCAGTGTTATAGAATATACATACACTATAAAATCGCCTTACTTTTCCAGATTCACTGGATGGGAATTTCAAGGCAATATCCCAAAAATTTACAGCGAACTACACTCATTGATACCAGGGAATTGGGTTTATAATAAAAAGCTGGTCGGTTTTAGAAAATTAGATATCAATAAAATAAAAATCAAAAAAAAATGTTTTTTTATTATAGGATTAGAGGCTCCTGCTGAATGTGAAGACCTAACCTTTGCAATGAAAGACGTTCCTGCCTTTAAAGAAGAAGCTTATTTAACAAGTAAAAAAAATTACCTGTCGCGTATCGCTTTTGAATTATCTGAAGTCTTTTATTTTGACGGCAGACATAAAAAATATACCAAAACATGGAAAGATGTTGACAAGCAATTTAAGTATGAATATAAAATAGGAAGTCAGCTTAAAAAAATTGATTACACCAGAAGTCTTCTGCCTAGAGAACTTTTAAACGAAACTGACAAATTAAAAAGAGCCGTAAATATTTACCATTTTATACAAAATCATTTTAGTTGGAATGAAGAATATCACATATTCAGAAAGGTTAATTTTAAAAAAGCCTATAAAAGTAAAACAGGTAATGCCACCGAAATAAATATTGCTTTATGCAATGCTTTAAATGCCGCAGGAATTAAATCTAATTTGATGTTAATTTCAACAAGAAACAACGGACTGCCAACCTTTGTACACCCTGTATTGTCAGATTTTAATTACGCCATTGTTGTGTCACATATTGACAAAAAAATATACAAACTCGACGCAAGTCAAAAGCTCGCTCCCTTTAGTTTATTACCCTACCGCGCTTTAAATTCATATGGCCGTGTTATGGACTTTGAAAATGAGAGCTACTGGGAAAACTTAGATGCCAATAGAAACATCACAACAACTTCAATTAATTTACATTTTAATGAAGATGTTTTAGAAGGCATGATGAGAGTAAGCAGTACTGCTTATACAGCCCTTAAAAAAAGGGATGAAATAATAAGTAAAGGGGAGTTAAACTATAGAAAAGATTTTGAAAATGATTCTGAAATGAATGATTTGATCATTGAATCCTATAGAAATAAAAACCTTGAAAACTTAGAAAAATTATTTATAGAAGATTTTAAAATAAGCTTGGGAAACGAATTAAGTGATGATGATATGTTGATTATCAACCCCTTCTTTGGCAGCCAAACAAAAAATCCATTTACTTTAGAAGATCGCGATTACCCAGTTGATTTTGGCTATCCACGCACCAAAAATTACCGTTTTATTTTTGATGTGCCAGAAGGTTATATCATTAGTTCTGTTCCCAAAAATATTACTTTAAGTTTGCCATATAATGCAGCAAATCTGGTTTCGAAAAGCACAATTAACAATCAAAAAATTACAATAGACTTTAAACTCTCAATTAATAAAACTTCTTTTCCTCCAAAAGAATACAATGAATTAAAGGATTTTTATAAAAACCTTATAAACCTATATAGTGATGTAATAATTCTTAAAAAGAAGTAATGACAAAATATTTGATTGTCATAGTAGGCCCTACGGCTATTGGTAAAACAGCATTGAGTATAAAACTTGCCCAACATTTTAATGCCCCTATTTTATCGTGCGATTCACGGCAGTTTTTTAAGGAAATGACAATTGGCACCGCAGTGCCTTCAAAAGAAGAGTTACAACAAGCAACCCATTATTTTATTCAAAATAAAACAATTTTTGAAACTTATAACGTGGGACAATTTGAACGTGATGCTTTACAACAATTAGAAAATATTTTCAACTCTAAAAATATTGCTGTAATGGTTGGTGGCAGTGGCTTATATGTTGATGCTGTTTTAAATGGGTTGGATTATTTTCCCGATGTTGACCCCAATATAAGATTGCAGTTAAACAATAAATTAGCACTATCGGGTCTAGAATCTCTACAATTACAATTAAAAGAATTAGACCCCATCAGTTATCAAAATATTGAAATTGACAATCCACATCGCATAATTCGCGCTTTAGAAATTTGTGTAGGTACAGGTAAATCTTACAGTAGTTTTAAACAAAAGCCTAAAGAAAAACGCCTCTTTACACCTCTTTTAATAGGTCTAACTGCGCCTAGAGAGCTGCTTTATAAACGCATCAATCAAAGGGTTGACGCAATGCTTAAAAAGGGCTTGTTAAACGAAGCCAAACACTTATACAAGCACAAAGAATTAAATGCGTTACAGACCGTTGGCTATAAAGAACTCTTTAATTATTTTGAAGACAAATGTGATTTAGAAACTGCTGTTGAAGAAATCAAAAAAAACACCCGCAGGTTTGCCAAAAGACAAGGGACTTGGTTTAGAAAAGATAAATCGATAAATTGGTATGATTTTAATGATACTTCAGAAATAATTCCGTTTATCGAACAAAAAATGATCTAAAATAGTTCTCACCCAGACTTAAAAAAATGACCCTTAGACTAATCTAAAATAGGTGTGTATGCTCGTTCAAAAAGCTATTAACTGCCTTGGTGTTAATGCCTAGAATAATTTGGTGATTCTTTTGTAATGGTAATATCATGTGGATGACTTTCTGCAACACCTGCCGCTGTAATTTTTACAAATTGTCCGTTTTCTTTTAAATCATCAATAGTAGCAGCGCCACAATACCCCATACCGGCGCGTAAACCCCCAATAAATTGGTGCATTGTTTCAAATAAATCGCCCTTATAAGGCACACGTCCAACAATACCTTCGGGAACGAGTTTCTTTAAATCATCTTCAACATCTTGAAAATAACGATCCTTAGAACCTTGTTCCATCGCTTCAATAGAACCCATACCCCGATAAGATTTAAACTTCCGTCCTTCAAAAATAATTGTCTCGCCAGGCGATTCTTTTGTACCTGCCAACAAAGAGCCCAGCATAACTGTTGATGCGCCTGCAGCAATAGCTTTTGCGATATCACCCGTATAACGAATACCGCCATCTGCTATAAGCGGTACACCTGTACCTTTTAAAGCCTTGGCTACCTCAATTATGGCAGAAAGTTGTGGAAAACCCACACCTGCAACCACACGCGTTGTACAAATAGAGCCTGGGCCAATACCTACTTTTACAGCATCAGCACCAGCTTCTACCAAAAAAGTAGCCGCTTCGGCAGTAGCAATATTGCCTACAATAACATCTATTTTTGGATGGTTTTTTTTAATGGTTTTAAGCGTTTGGACAACGCCCTCGGTATGTCCATGTGCTGTGTCAATTACCAAAGCATCAACACCCGCTTCAACCAATAAAGTAGCACGACTAAGCGCATCGGCTGTTACGCCAATAGCAGCTGCTACACGCAAACGTCCGTAAGTATCTTTATTGGCATCTGGATTTTCGCTCACTTTTATAATGTCACGATAAGTTATTAAACCTATTAATTTATTTTCTGATGTTACCACTGGTAACTTTTCAATTTTATGACGCTGTAAGATTACTGCGGCTTCTTTTAAAGAGGTTCCTTCATGTGTTGTTACCACATTCTTTTTAGTCATTACCTCATCAATTTTATGGGTGTCATCACGTTCAAAACGCAAATCGCGATTGGTGATAATACCTACCAAAATTCCCTTTTTATCAACAATAGGTATCCCTCCTATCTTATATTCTGCCATACATTTTTTGGCGTCTAAAACAGTGGCTTCTTTTGTAAGGGTAACGGGTTCTAATATCATACCCGACTCTGAACGTTTTACTTTTTTAACTTCAAGCGCTTGTCGTACAGCTGTCATATTTTTATGTAGAACGCCTATACCCCCATCGCGTGCCATAGCAATGGCCATAGCAGATTCTGTTACGGTATCCATAGCGGCAGAAATAATGGGCGTATTTATGCCAATATTTCTGGTTAGTTTAGATTTAATTGAAACGTCTCTGGGTAGCACTTTAGAATAGGCAGGAACCAACAAAACATCATCGTAAGTTAAGCCTTCTCCTTTAAATTTTTGGGATTTTGAAATCATAAGCAACCAATTTATACTGTGGCAGTATTGTTTAATAATTAATTGCAGGCAAATTTACATGATTTATCTTGATTTAAAGATTTTTTATTTGTTTTTAAATAATTCTTTTATAATTAAAACAGACATAGCTAAAAAACTCAATGTCATTAAAATACCTGACAACATAACCACATACGAAAACCACAAAACACCACTCCAAATAATGTAGAGCCCGCCAAAGGTTACCAATAACGATACAAATGGCTCTAACATTAAAAAAGATTTTAGCTTTTTATTGGTGCCTGTAACTGCCAATAAACTGCTCATTATAAAAAACAAAACCGATAAAGATAAAATGTGGTTATGAATAAGTGTGAGCATTTCTTTTTGTGGTTTTTTAAACTTCATTACCACCGCATTTGCATCCTGTTCGTTTCCTAAATATTGTTCTTTAATACCATTTGGACTAAAGTTTGTAGTATCTTCTATAAAGAAAATCCCTGTAAAAAAACCGATGTTTATCATTATAATAAATACCAAAATGGTGTTCTTATAAAACCTAGGAAATTTGTAAATTAAACCGTGTAACTCCATTATAATTTATTTGTTTTTTCTAAAATTACTATTGATTGTAGTAGTTTGTTGACTTCGCGTGTTAGAGAACTTGCCGAAATAGTAGCTCCAGAAATAGCAGCTATATTTTTTTTATAAACAGCTGTAGATTGTGATGTTAGTCCTACGAATTGTTTTAACCAACGCACACTCCCTATTTCGCCACCATAGCTTTCGCGATAAACCATCAATTTTATTTTTGCAATGATTAAATCTTTGTCAAATATAACGATGTAATCAAATTTAGCGGCTTTTCCTTTGCCCTGACCATAATACAAATAGCCCACTAATTTAGCTGAAGATTCAATTTCAAAAAGCGACTCGCTAACAATTTTTAAAGGCAATTTAATATCTGGCCCAACTGCAATTTGTTTTAAAGTAAATAATTTAATTCCTAATGAACTCTTTATCTCTTTGCTTATTTTTTTATCCATTTTCTTAGGATAATTAAAACTTAAAAGACCGAAAACTAACAATAATAGAAAACTTGAATATTTCATTACATAATAATTTTAAAATGCCACTCCTATGCCCATATTAAAGGAATTGGCTACATCGGTGGGTAATTTGTTATCTCTAACCTGGTATTCTACTTTAAAAACAGCGCCAGTTGCCATAAAATAATTTAAACCAAATGTTGTGAATGTGCGGTTATAAGCATCATTTTTGACGGTATTTAACGATACACTGGCTTGGGTGTTATAGGCTTCATAGCGTGAAAAAAGTAGTAATTTTTCAGAAGCTTTTTTATTGAATAATGGTAAAATATTGTAAGCAGACTCTAAATAAAATCCAGCCATCTTAGAACCAACATCTCTTCCTGTTAAATTGTTATAGGCTTCGGTATTTGATAAATTATTTACCACATATTGTCCACGTAATATCCAGTTGTTTTTCTGATAAACAGCATCAAGCCCTATCATAGACAGACCAACATACGATGCTTTTAAATTTAAATCTGTTGTTTGTGTGTTTCCAAAATAACCAGCCAAACCAATATTTAATCCAGCTATTCCGTAATAATTTATTTTAGCCGAAAAATTGGCTTGACTTGAAAAGGCATTGGCACCGTTCTGACGGCCTTTTCGCAAACCATCTGAACCTCTTAAAAAAGGCACCCCATCTTGGTAAGATTTAATGCCATTAAAAATATAGGCTTGGTATTTGATAGCTAATTTATTGCTGTTGCCACTTAAACCAATGCCTATTTGAGTCCATGTAGAAGGAATAATATTGCGGTCTTGGCTGGGGCGTGTTACCGTAAAAAAGGTTGTGGGCTCATGCGTTTGATTTATTAATCCCATGGGCACAAGTATTAAACCCGCCTTTGCAGTTAAATTTGAACCCAAACGGTAATTTACAAAAGCCTGTTCTACCTCTAATTCTCTAACATGCTCAAATTCTACTTCGGTTTCAAAACTCACTCTGTCATTAAATTGATAGCCAACATATAAAACCATGCGGTGTAAATCTATATTTGCTATGTCATTTTTTGGATGTAAATAATCAATTTGAGCATAGCCACCAATTGATAAGTTTGTCTGATTTTTTTGTGCGTAAATGGGTACAAACATCACTGATATTAGCAATGATACTGCTATATTTTTCATTACTTCTTATTTAGAATGATTATAAATAGTTAATTTTAATACAAAATTATTACTATTTCTCTTACAAAAAAAGCTTATTTAGAATTATTTTAAATAAGGATTTAAATTAAGCTGGTAGAAATTTTATCTAATTCATTTAAAGTGCATTGGAAGCGAAAATATAAATTTTAAAAAATCTGATGGAGAAAGAATACAGTTACAGCGGTAAAATATCATTAATTCTTAAACATCTAAACTCAATATGAGTCAAAGTCCTTCCCCACATTCCTATAAAACAATGGGCAAGCCTATAATCCATTTTATATGAATCTCCTTTAGTATTACTTATCCGATTTCAAAAACGAAATAACCGTTTTGCGGATATCGGCTCTAATATCTGTGGTATCGGTCATAATGGGTTTATATACTTTTAGCACCATTGGATTTGACGGTTTGAGCATCGGAATGTCAAAACCTTTCATCAAATAATCTGAAAGGACAATGTGATACGTTTTGTCTGCCTTAATAATTTTACCGTTTACCAACCATTTTCCATTTTCAAAGTTGGCATTATAGCGCTGTAAATAAGCACCTGTACCAGCAGCATTCTGTCCGAAACCTAAAACTTCTTTTAGCAACTGCCCTTTAACATCGGCCTCATAAACGCTTCCGCCAAAAGGCAAAACACGGAAAATATCAACACCCGTTATTTCGCCAACCAAAACGTCATCAAGTCTTATAGAACCCCCATTAACAAAAGCACAATCGGCTTGTTTTTTTGAGGCTACAAACATACTTTTAGCAATAATTTGCCCCAAATTTGTTTGCACAGATCGGATGGGTGTATCACGTCCATCAAGTGGAATTTTGCTGTCATAAACCACGGCTTCTGGATTTTTTATAACCCCTTTAAGTTGGGCCTCTTGAATGGCATTCCACTTATTTACAATTTTTAATATTTGTGAATTTTGCGCTACCGTTGAATCTAAAAAAACCAAAGTAGATTTAATTGTTGTTTTCTTGGTCTTGGTATCAAATTGAAGGCGGTGCACATATACCGATTTGGCATTGGCATCGGCTTTTGCAATATGCGAATTACCTTCGGTTAAAAACATATTGGTATGCTCATGTCCGCCCATAATCAGTGGTACATTGGGGAATTTTTTTAACAATTCGCGGTCTGATGCTTTTGTTAGGTGTGTAAAACCCAAAACAAGATCAGTTTGCGATTTTAGGCCCTTATAAACGCGTTTTGCAGAAGTAATCCTCTCTTCATAATTAACATAATCTTTTTTATTTGAATCTATTGTCAGGCTTAAAAAACCAATTTTAAATTCTTTATTTTTCTGATTGATATTTAAAATATATGTTTCGAAAAGGGCTTTCTTTTTATTGTTTTGTATTTTATAAAAAAGATTGATACTGTCATTCACATTATGTTTGGCATTGGCAGAAACCCAATCGAAAGTTGATTCGTTTAAACGCTTTTGTAAATCGGGATATTTTAAATCGAATTCATGATTTCCAAAAGTAGCCAGCTTTACAGGTAAAGCATTCATAACCTCAATTATTTGTTTGCCTCGAATTCGGTCGCCCTTGTATTTTAAAGTACCTAAAAGCGATGGGTTTAAAAAATCGCCTGCCATAAGAATATAAGTATCTGGATTTTCTTTTAAAAGTTTGTTATACACTGTTTTTACCCTTGCCATACCGCCAACTTTACCGCCTTCTAAAGCAGAAATTTCGTACACATCATTTAATTGTAATAAGGTTACATTTATTTTAGTATTTTTTTTACAAGAAGAAACAAGTAAAATAATACACAGACCTAGTAAGTACTTTTGGAATTTCATTTTTTTGAATATTTTATTTTTAATAAATCGTCTTATTATATTGTTTTGGATGTTTTGCCGTTTTGGACAGATAAAAAGTTTGGATGATATCCATATCAACATTAAAGTTATCTGTTAAATAATACAAACCCCCAACGCCAGCTACTTTGTTTTTATAATCTAAAAAACCCAAAGCAACAGGTACCTCCGCTTGACTGTCAATGTGATAAAATCCTGTTTTCCATTTTTTTACCCATTTTCGCGTTCCTTCGGCTGGCACCAATAAAACCAACTTGTCTGATGATTTTAATAAATCTGCCGCATAATCTACAAAATTGGTGTGTTTGCTCCTGTCAATACCCAAGGCGCCCAACCAAGTAAAGATAAAACCCAATTTACCTTTGGTATAAGAATCTTTAATTAAAAACTTGGCCTTTATACCTTTTTTCCAGTAAACAGCAACGGCATACATTAAATCCCAATTTGAGGTGTGTGGTGCTGCAATCATGACACATTTATCAATCATAAATTGTGTGGGGTAATCGACTTTCCAACGGCTTATAAATAATATAAGATTTGCTATTATCCTCTTCATTTTTTTAACTTCTTATGATTCAAAAAATTCTTCTTTAAAACCAATTAAATACAATTTTTCTTGAGCGCGTGTGATGGCCGTATAAAGCCATCTATAATATCCAATATCTTGACCACTAGGCAGATAAGGCTGTTCTACAAATACTGTTTTCCACTGACCTCCTTGCGATTTATGACAGGTCATGGCATACGAAAATTTAACCTGCAAGGCGTTAAAATATTTGTTTTTTTTAATGGCCAACATCTTTCTGTATTTTGATGATAAATGCGCATAATCTTTAGACACTTCTTGATACAATCTGTTCGAATCTTCGTAAGGTAAAGAAGGGGTTTCTGAGTGTAAAGTATCTAACAACAAAACTGTTTCAAAAGGCTTCTGATTTGGGTAATCAATCATCCTTACGGTTACTTCGGCAAAAGAAAATCCGTATAATTTTTTTGTACTACGCATTTGCATGATTTCACAAATATCACCATTGGCAATAAATCCGGCTTCAGAACTTTGCTCAAGCCAAAAATAATTATTTTTAACCACCATAATATAATCGCCCGTGGTAATCTCATTATCAAGACCCCTTATTTTGCTTCTTATTTGCTGATTGTATTGATTGGCACGCTTATTAGAACGGACAATAAAAGCAGTGTCTTCAACACCTTCATCATCGTAAGCCGATTGAATGGCATCTTCAATATCATAACCATCCTCTAGTCTAATTAAGTCTGGATATCCCAGACTAAAAACAAAACCACCTATATTTGAGAATTGAATTTGTTCTCGCAAATTTGTAGCATTGATAAGAATGCCCGAATTTTGATGCTGGCGCATGACTTCGGTAAGTTCAATTTCTACCACTTCTTTTTGATAGTTAAAAACCAAAGTATCCATTTCAAGTGCTGGGCTTGTATCTAATTTTACAGGCGGTAACTGAGCTGTATCGCCTATTAGCACAAGTTTACAATTTCTGCCATTATAAACATAAGTCATCAAGTCGTCTAACAAGCCCCCATTTTCAAATAATTTTGCCTCACCGTTTGAATTGGAAAGCATTGACGATTCGTCAACAATAAAAAGGGTATCGCTGTGTTTGTTGTTTTGTAATGTAAAACTCACATTGCCGCTTTTATTCTTTTTAGGATAGTATATTTTTTTATGAATTGTAAAAGCCTGCCGGTTTGAATAATTAGCAATAACCTTAGCTGCTCTGCCTGTTGGTGCTAAAAGCACTGCCTTTTTACCTGCCCGCCACAAATTATTTACAACTGTACTAACAGTTGATGTTTTACCTGTACCTGCATAGCCCTTTAACAAAAAAAGCGCGTCTTTATTGGTACTAAAAATAAATTCAGACATGCGCTCAAACAAAAGGTGTTGCAATTGTGTTGGTTCAAACTGAAAATTTTCTAAAAGCTGGTTTTTTAGAGGTTCTGAGGCTTTTATCATATTTATTTTAATAATTTTTCAAAGATACTAATTGATTTATGCTTAAAAGTTTTTACGATTAAAAAAAAATTGTAGATTTGCCTTCAGTCACATAAAAAACAAAAAATAATGTTACAATTTATTCTTTTAATTATTCTAGGTCTTGCTTTAACGGTGTTTTTAGCTAAAGGGATAGTTTCTTTTATACCTAAAAAATATCAACCTTTTATCTCTGTTGGATTATGGGTCTTAATAATTTTCTTAGGTTACAGCGTATATAATGGAATTATGCAGCCTATAAACTTTAACAAAAGTAAGGTTGTTAAATACGCACATGTTGTAGATCATTTAAAAATGATTAGAGATGCCGAATTGGCACACAAACAAATAATTGGAAATTATACTGCTAATGGCGATGATTTAGTAAAATTTATTGACACAGCACAGTTTGCCATTATTGAAAATAGAGATACAGTTGTTACTGTTAGAAAAGGCCGAATTACAGTTGAAGAAGAACACAGAATAGTTGATACTATTGGTTACGAACCTGTAAGAAACCTGTTTAAAAATAGAAACTACAAAGATATGATGAATGTACCAGGGACAGATGTTAAGTTTGATTTAAAAACTGGTTTTGTAGAAAAAACACAAGGTTTAAAAGTCCCTGTTTTTATGGCTAAAGTTGATAAAGCCATAGTCTTAAAAGGCGAAGAAATTTCGCTCGTCAAACAAGAAAAAGAGATGCTAGGTGGTGATGAAGTTAGAGGCGCCTTTTTATCTGTAGGTTCTTTAGAAGATGTAGTAACAAACGGTAACTGGCCGCCATTATATGACAAAGCCGAAAAACAAAAAGCACGCGCTAATAAAGAATAATTTAGAGTTAAACACTTTAAAAGAGTACACATTATCCATCCAACTTAGTTTGGATGGATTTTCTTTTTGTATATACAGCGACAATTTAGAAGGCTTAATTGCCCTTAACCACCATCCTTTTAAAACCAATTCACCCACTGAATTGCTTAAAGAAATAGAAGCTGTTTTTGACAATTCTGACTTGTTAAAACTCAATTTCAAAAAAGTAATGGTCTGTCACGAAAGTAATTTATCTACTTTGGTACCCAAGAGTTTATTCGACAAAGAAAAACTAGCTACCTATTTAAGTTATGCAGTAAAAACTTTAGAAAATGATTTTTTTGATTTTGATAACTTAGAAATCTTAGATTCAGAAAATGTTTACATACCCTATGTAAATGTCAATAATTTCTTTATTGATAAATTTGGAAGTTTTACTTACAATCATTTTTCCAGCATCCTTATTCAGTATTTATTGTCAAATACGCACGCAACCGAAACAGAAATGTTTGCCCATATTGGCGAAACACATTTCGAGATAATTGTTATAAAAAAACAAAAACTCTTATTGTACAATACCTATGTTTATACAAGCAAAGAAGATTTTATCTACTACATACTTTATGTAGCAGAACAACTCGGATTGGATACAAATATCTTTAAACTCAATCTATTAGGGAATATAAATACGCATGACGCCTTATTTAGTATGGCTTATTCCTATGTTAAAAATGTATCATTATACAGCTTTAACTTAAATTATAAAGTACTTTTCCCATTATCCGAAAATCTTAAACGCAAATTCTTTACACTCTTACAACAACACTAATGCGGATTATATCAGGCAAACATAAGGGAAAGCGCATTATAGCCCCTAAAAACGATTCGATAAGACCCACAACCGATTTTGCCAAAGAAGCCCTATTTAATATCTTAAACCACCATTTCTATTTTAGTGAATTGGCCGTTTTAGATTTGTGTTGTGGTATAGGCAGTATTAGTTTTGAGTTTGCCTCGAGAGGTTGCAACAATATTACAAGTATTGACCAACAAGCGGGTACATTAAAATTTATAAATACCACTGCCAAACAATTGGATTTAAATATAACAACTGTAAAAAGTGACCTGTATAAGTTTTTAGAAAAAACACCGCTAACTTTTGATGTTATTTTTACAGACCCGCCCTATAGTTTTACAGATGTGCAATTTGAACGCATTGTCAGCACTGTTTTTAAACGCAACTTACTGTTAGAAGATGGGTATTTAATAATTGAACATGCCAAACAAACCGATTTATCAGAGCTGCCCCACTTTGAATACTCAAAAAAATATGGTGGCAGTATGTTTAGTTTTTTTAGTGAAGAATAAATTCACCGTTTGAATAAAAACGCTATAGGAAGCACAGCGATACGGCTATCTCTTAAAAAGAATACTCATAAAGCAGTCTCTCACAAACTGTGTAAGCTTAAGAAAACATGTCTTTTACCTTATCAAAGAAAGATTTCTCATTTAACGAAGGACTGGGAATAAAATTATCATCGTTTTTTGCGTCTTCAAAGAATTTTTTCTGCTCTTTGGTTAAAGTTTGAGGTGTCCATACATTAATATGAATCAACAAATCGCCTTTGCCATAATGCTCTAGGCTCGGCACTCCTTTTCCGCGCAAGCGCAATATTTTACCCGATTGTGTACCCGATTCGATTTTAACACGTACCACACCCGAGAGGGTGTCTATTTCTTTTGAAGTGCCTAATACAGCTTCAGAAATACTTATATAATAATCGTAGTGCAAATTTAACCCTTCACGTTTTAATTTGTTGTGGGGTAATTCTTGAATCACTACCAATAAATCGCCAGAAACACCATTGCCTGGGGCATCATTTCCTTTGCCAGAAACTTTAAGTTGCACCCCATCTGTAACCCCGGCAGGAATACTCACACTTACTGTATCTTCTTGATGTACCATGCCATTGGCATCGGCACCAGAAGGTCTTCTATCAATAATTTTTCCTGCACCTCTACAAGTACCACAGGTAGAAGCTGTTTGCATACGTCCTAAAATAGTATTGGTAATACGCGTAACTTGACCGCTTCCGCTACAGGTTGAACAGGTTCTATATGTAGCCCCTTTGGCTTGCACCATACGCCTTACTTTAACCTTTTTTTCGACACCTTTTATAATTTCGTCGAGTGTTAATTTAACACGGATTCTAAGATTACTGCCTTTTACACGTACTGTACGGCCGCCACCGCCACCAAAGCTGCCACCAAAACCACCGCCAAAGATATCGCCAAAATGGCTAAAGATATCTTCCATATTCATAGAAGCACCACCGCCACCAAAACCACCGTTTCCTTCAAAGGCTTGATGACCAAATTGATCGTACCTTGATTTTTTATCGGCATTGCTCAATATTTCATAAGCTTCGGCAGCCTCTTTAAATTTTGTTTCTGCCGATGTGTCTCCTGGATTTTTATCAGGGTGATACTGAATGGCTTTCTTGCGATAAGCTTTTTTTATCTCTTGCGCACTCGCAGAACGCGAAATACCTAATACCTCATAATAATCTTTTTTCATAAACCGTATTTTGCTTGCAAATGTTTTAAACTACTGGCCAATAACGACCTTGGCATATCTAATTACTTTT
The DNA here is from genome assembly GCA_021647405.1 of Flavobacteriaceae bacterium. Classification (GTDB taxonomy): domain Bacteria; phylum Bacteroidota; class Bacteroidia; order Flavobacteriales; family Flavobacteriaceae; genus CG1-02-35-72. Next base: position 736 of record JAKIUU010000027.1, on the reverse strand, counting down.
TCGTTTAGCTTATAGCCTTTTTCAACAACATCAATAATTTTACCTTTTAGCTTTTTTGATGGGGCAGGGATTTGTGTTATGGCTTCATGAAAATCAACATCAAAATCGGCTCCCTGTTTGATTTCCATTTTCTTTAAACCTTTTTGTTCTAGTATATTATTAAGCTTATTATAAATAAGCGTCATACCTTCTAATACTGGCTTATCAGCCGATTTTTCAATTTCTAATAAACCTCTGTCAAAATCGTCTAGAATTGGTAACAATACTGTCATTAATTCTTGGTTGGCTGTGCCATACAGCTCAATTCTTTCTTTAGTTGTGCGCTTTTTGTAATTTTCGAACTCTGCAAAAAGTCGTAAAAATTTATCTTTTTCTTGTTGCAAAGCTTCTTGTAACTCTTTCTCTACAGCCTTTTTTGAAGCTTTTGGCGCTTTTTTATTTTTTGGTTTTTCTTCTTGTACTTTTTCTTGTTTACTCATAGTATCAATAAATTCTCTTATCGTCATCTCTTACTTAACAATTTTTTTGCCAATAGTAATGTAATGTCAAATTGTCACTGTAGCTCTAAAAAGTGTGTTTTAAAATTAATCTATCCGTGTAATTTTTGCACCAATGGCGCGAAGTCTATTATCAATAGCTTCGTAACCTCTGTCAATTTGTTCAATATTGTGAATGGTGCTAGTGCCATTGGCAGACAAGGCGGCTATTAAAAGTGAAATTCCCGCACGTATATCTG
>JAKIUU010000026.1 GCA_021647405.1 Flavobacteriaceae bacterium | reverse complement strand
TATAGACGAAGCCTTAAAAAATCTGACCATATCGTTAAAAAACAAAATAATTTTCTCGGCCATTAAGGGAATCATCCCCTCTACGGGATTAATTGTGGGCGCGCATTTCAATCAAAAATTTAGTATTCCTTTTGAAAATATTGGCGTTATAACAGGACCCTGTCATGCAGAAGAAGTGGCCTTAGAACGTCTTTCTTATTTAACCATAGCCAGTAGAGATAAAACTAAAGCCAATTTTATTGGTAAAAATTTAGCTTGCGATTATATAAAAGTTAAAATTTCGGATGATATTATAGGCACAGAATACGCGGCCATGCTTAAAAATATTTTTGCCATTGCAGCAGGTATGGCACATGGTTTACGCTACGGCGATAATTTTCAATCTGTGTTAATGAGTAATGCCATCAGAGAGATGAAGCGTTTTATAAAAAAAATTCACCGCATGAAACGCAACATCAATAATTCGGCCTATTTGGGCGATTTATTGGTTACAGGCTATTCTACCTTTAGTCGCAACCGCATGTTTGGCACGATGATAGGAAAAGGCTATACAGTAAAATCGGCTATGATGGAAATGAGTATGGTGGCCGAAGGTTATTACGCTACCAAAAGCGCCTATTTTATCAATCAAAAAAATGGGGCTAATACCCCCATAATTGACACCGTTTATGGTATCTTATATGAGGGTAATGATGCCAAAGAAGCCTTTAAAAAACTGACTAATTTGTTGGATTGATTTTTTACCCTGCTGGTCTTTCCGTGAACCAGCCTGCGTCAGGCAGGAACGGGAATCTATACAGAAGCCAGTTTGGATTCCCACTTTCGTGGGAAAGACATTAATTTAATAGAATGACATTATTTACCCTTCAAAATTTGAAGCCTTAAACAACTCAGCTTCCAAAATTTCTTTTTCAGATTTTAATGTTGCAGCACTCCAATTAAAGTAGTTAGCAAAAGCTTTTAAAACAGGTTCTTTTAAGTCGGCAACACTTTTTATATCGAAGTAAAGGCGTCCTGTACGGCGCATAAAAAAGTCTAATGGATTAACAACCATTTCATTTTTTATACAAAAATCCAATTCGGCTAAAGCCAAATTGACTTCGGGTTTGCCTGTTTTTAAGGTCTCAAAATATTTTAGTATTTCATTTGTTTGCTTGCCGTAATTTTGAACGAGATAGGCGGCATCAATAGTAGAAAACCCAAAAGATTCAATTTGTTTAAAGACCTTTTTCTGATAAGTTAAAACCGATTTATAATTTTTGAATGGCCCCCCTACAAGTGCAATAGTTGCTGTTTTAACCGATTTAAAAGTCCCGTCTAAACGGCGTTTGTATTTTTTGCAAACCAAATCGGTTATGCGTTCTGCCATTTTACGATAACCTGTTAATTTACCCCCCGCAATAGAAATTAGGCCAGAATCAGACACAAAAATTTCATCTTTTCGCGACAGTTCAGAAGCCGATTTTCCTTCTTCGTGAATTAAAGGACGCAAGCCTGCCCAACTAGATAGTACATCTTCTAAACTCAAATTAATTTCAGGAAACATCTGATTTACAGCACTAATTAAATAAATTGCATCGGCGGTTGTTACAGTTACATTTTCTTTGTCGGCTTGGTAATTGGTGTCGGTTGTGCCAATATAAGTGGTCTTCCCTCTGGGGATGGCAAACATCATGCGTCCATCGGGCACATCAAAATAAACAGCTTGCTTTACGGGTAATTTTTCTCGGTCAAAAACCAAATGTACCCCTTTGGTAAGGTGTAAGCGTTTGCCTGTTTTTAGATCGTTTAATTGCCTTAGGTTATCTACCCATGGCCCTGTGGCACTCACTATGTATTTGGCTTTAATTTTAAAAGTGTTTTTGGTGATGCTGTCTTCTGCTTCAATCCCAGTAACGTAACCTTTTTTATATAAAAACCCTGTGGCTTGGCAGTAATTAAGCGCTACGGCCTTGTGTTTTATAGCTGTTTTTAAAACTTCAATAGTCAATCGGGCATCATCAGTACGGTACTCGGCATAATAACCTGCGCCTTCTAAAATGGTTTTTGGCAACAAAGGTTCTAAATCAAGTGTTTCTTTTTTATTGAGCATTTTACGTTTGTCATCTCCCGAAACTTTGGCCAGAATATCGTAGATTTTCAATCCTACTGAAGTGAGCCAAGAGCCATAAGTTCCTTCTTTTATGATGGGCAATAGCATCTTTTCTGGCAAGACCAAATGTGGGGCCAGTTTGTGTACAATGGCGCGTTCTGTACCCACTTCTTTAACCAACCAAAAATCGAATTGCTTGAGATAGCGCAGTCCCCCATGTATTAACTTTGTAGATTTGCTACTGGTACCCGAGGCGAAATCATTTTTCTCAACCAAGGCCACTTTCATACCGCGTGAAGCGGCATCCAATGCAATGCCAGCACCGGTAATGCCGCCACCAATGATGAGTAAATCGAATTTGGTTCTACTTAGTTGTTTAACTGTTTGGGTTCTATTTAAAGCTGAAAAGTTGTTCATTGTTGTTTGTTTTTACACACCCCTAGCCCCTCTCCCGCTAAAGTCGGGCAGGCTATAGGGGAATTTAGGTTTAGAAAGGTTGATTAATTAGCATTATTGATATTGTTAAGTAAAAAAGAATTACAATTACAGGGATTCCAATTAAAACTGCAATAAAAGCTGATTTTATTTTTAGACTTTTTATATTCTTAAAATAGGTTTTCAATAATCGCTGTGTAATAAAATAATTTTTCCATTTAATTTGTTTATCAATTAAAATAATTTTAATCTGTTAGATTCCCCTCTTGAGAGGGGTTAGGGGTGTGTCCTTTTTCAAATTCATAAATAAAATATTCAATAGCTCTTAAAACATTTTCCATATCTCGTAATACCTGATAATCACTAAATCTCAAAATAGTTATACCAATTTTTTTTAATGAGGCTTCTTTTTTAACATCTTTGTTATAAACTTCTAACAACTCGTGAGAGTACCCATCAACTTCTATTCCTAACATAAGTTCTTGGCAAAAAAAATCTAAAATATAATTGGCAATAGGTTTTTGTCTATGAAAATCATAACCATACATTTGTTTCCCTTTTAGTTTTAGCCAAAGGATAATTTCTGCTTTGGTTGAATTGTTCCGCAGTTTGCGTGCCAACACTTTTAACTTTGGATTATATGGTATGATTTTCCTTTTTTTCATGACATTTTTTACACACCCCCAGCCCCTCTCATCCCGATAGCTATCGGGAGGGGAGCTTTATTCTTCCTCCCAATTCATAGTGCGTTTTACCGCTTTTTGCCATCCTTTATAGAGGCGGTTAATCGTATCATTGTCAAAAGAGGGTTTAAAAAGTTTGTCCAGTTTTCTATTCTTTAGGATGTCTTCTTTTTGCCACAGCCCCACGCCAATTCCGGCGAGATAAGCGGCGCCTAAAGCCGTAGATTCAATGACTTGAGCACGCTCTACAGGTGTATTTAAAATATCTGCTTGAAACTGCATCAATAAATTATTCGCGCAAGCGCCACCATCCACTTTTAAAGCGGATAATTTAACTCCAGAGTCCTCTTGCATCGCATTTAAAATATCTTTGGTTTGATAAGCTAAAGATTCTAAAGTAGCTTTTACAATATGCGTATTTCCGGTATCGCGATTGAGCCCAAAAATAGCCCCACGTGCATACATATCCCAATAAGGCGCTCCCAATCCCACAAAAGCAGGCACAACATACACAGGGGTTTCTCCCTCTACCTCTTGAGCGATTGCTTCAGATTCTGGAGCTGTTTTTATCAATTTTAAACCATCACGGAGCCATTGAATAGCGGCACCAGCTATAAACACGCTGCCTTCTAGCGCATAAGTTACTTTACCTTCTAAGCCCCAAGCAATAGTTGTGAGCAATCCTTTTTTAGAATATTGTAAATTTTGGCCTGTATTCATCAGCATAAAACAACCTGTACCGTAAGTATTTTTAGCCTCTCCTTTTTCAAAACACGATTGTCCAAATAGGGCGGCTTGTTGATCGCCAGCCACGCCTGTAATAGGAATATCAACACCATCCAAAGCGTAATAACCAAACAAACCGCTTGACGGTTTCACTTCGGGAAGCATGTTTTTAGGAATGTCGAGCGCTTTACACAAGCTGTCATCCCACGCTAAAGATTTTATATTGTAAATCAGTGTTCTTGAGGCGTTAGAATAATCTGTCGCGTGGACTTTGCCTTGGGTTAAGTGCCAAATAAGCCAAGTATCGACTGTGCCAAAAAGTAAATCGCCGTTTGCAGCTTTTTCTCTGACTCCCGTAACATTATCGAGCAACCATTTTATTTTAGTACCCGAAAAATAGGAATCAATTACCAAACCCGTAGTTTTTTTGACGTAATTTTCTAGATTTTGCGCTTTTAAATCAGCACAAATAGGGGCGGTGCGTTTATCTTGCCACACAATGGCATTGTAAATGGGTTTGCCCGTATTTTTATCCCATACGACAGCTGTTTCACGCTGATTGGTAATGCCAATACCCGCAATATCTTTTGGCGAAATAGTGTTATTTTTTATGAGTCTCTCTAAAGTTTCTAACTGCGAATTTAAAATGTCCTCTGGGCGGTGCTCTACCCATCCCGATTTAGGAAAAATCTGTTCGAATTCTTGTTGTTCGATGGCTATAATCTGACCTTTCTGATTAAATAAAACGGAACGAGAACTCGTTGTACCTTGGTCTAAAGCAATGATATATTTTTGTGACATAATATTTTAAGATTCTGAAGTTATATTTTTATAAACGGCCGTAAGCAATATTAAAATGCCTAAACCAATGACCAACCAATTAATAGTTGAAAACATATTTTTATACAGCATTTGATAAGCAGCTGCACCGATGAATCCACCCAAAATTGGCCCAAAAATGGGGATTAAAGCATAGCCCCAATCCGAAGTGCCTTTGCCTTTTATAGGCATTAAAAAATGGGCGATGCGAGGCCCTAAATCACGAGCCGGATTAATGGCAAATCCTGTTGTACCCCCCAAAGAATAGCCAATAGCCATAATGAGTGCACCCACAACTAAAGGATTTAACCCTTCGGTAAAATTATTAGTGCCAATAAACATAAGGGCAAAAATTAAAATAGCAGTAGCCACCATTTCATTGATAAAATTATTGAGTAATGAACGGATAGCTGGTCCTGTACAAAATATAGCGAGTTTACCTTCTTTATCGTCAGATTTTGACCATAAAGGCATATAGAAAATCCACACTAAAACAGCGCCTGTAAAAGCGCCTGCAATTTGTGATAAGATATAGCCGGGAACTTTTGCCCAAGGGAATTCGCCTGCAAAAGCAAAACTTAAAGTCACAGCCGGATTAATATGTGCCCCACTAATACTGCCCACGGCATAAATGGCAAAAGCTACGGCAAGACCCCAAGCTGTACAAATAGTTAACCAACCTGCATTAAACGATTTAGAATCTTTTAAAACGGCACCGGCAACCACACCGCCACCAAACAAAATAAGGAGAAAAGTTCCTAAAAACTCTGCTAAATAAACTGACATATAAATGGATTGAAAATTAAACCCACCAATGTACTATTTATTTTTAAATATTTTGGTTTTTGGATGAAAAGCAAACCACGCAAAAGCAAAATGATTGCCATGGGGTTCAATTTCTAATTGTTTGCCTTTTGATACGCCTTCGTAACAATAGCCCATAACATCCCATTTTGAATGCGTATTGTCATCTACAAAGGTGTTATCTATTTTTTTAAAACGGTATTCTTGGCCGTTTAAAAAGCGTTTAAAAACAGTCACAGTGCCAATATCTTTAGATTTTGTAATATCGGCTTTGTCCATAACGCTTATGGTACCCGATTTAAAAAAGACCACTATTTTAGCACTTTTAAAATCATCGTGAATCACACCTTTTTTTGCAATAGTACTAAAGGGGTAAATTTTGTATTTACCTTCGCTTTGTATATCTACAACACGCGCCATAGCTGGCAATCGAGAGCTGACGTTTAAAGGGTTTATAAACTGTGATATTGGTTTGGCTTTACTGTCGTAATTAACATACGGATTGTAACCATAATATTTTTCAGCTTGAGCAATACCTGTTTTTTTAGAGAGTATCTGTCCCATAGGATAACGTGTAAAAAATTCATCAACTGAAACAATCATAGAAGGTATAGCTGTTAAAACATTACCAGAATATGTACCCACAATGGCTTCGCCAGTTAGCTGTTGCCATAAAGTCTCGGTTTTTGTATCCATCATAACCATATCACTATTGCGCAGCATTCCCGATACTTCAAAGTCTAAAATTTCGGTTTTACCATTTATTGTCACTTTTCTGTTATAAACCAAACCCGCGTTACAAAGTGGACAATAAGTGGCTAAAATTGGGACACTGCCCAACTCATCGTTTACCATTTCATGCGTAGTAAGCATATTGAGCGAAAAAGCTTTGGCTTGGCCATTGATACTTACAGTTATAACTGGCTCTTTGCCATAAAACATAGTCGTAGCTTCTTGTCTGCCTACATATTTAGGATGTTCTATTTTAGGAAAGGAGCCTTTGGGTAAAACAATCATAATTTCTGAGAGTTTTACGGTGTGCTTTTTAATATCCGTTTTCCACGTAAAAGGAAGTTTTTTCGGGTTTTTAAATTGCGCTTGCGCGATGGTTGAAAAGCTTACAAATAAAATGATAAAAGTTAAGATGCGTTTGTTTTTAAACATGATAAAACGGTTTTGGTTAGTTAAATTAAGAAGTGTCATTTCGAGTTTTCCTTTCCTGAAAGGATAGAAAGTATCAAGAAGAACACACCCCTAACCCCTCTCAAGAGGGGAATTTAATGCATTTTTTTAGACGTATTGATTAATTCAGCCTTTCAATTTTAACACGGGTACCACTAAAGTCGGCATTACCTGTTAAGGTGTCTAACCTATTTGAGTCTGTTAAATCGTTAATACTTACGCCTGCATTTTGTTGTGCGATTTCTAGTTTTATGCCTTTGCGGTGATGCCCCCAACCATGAGGTATACTCACAACTTTTGGCATCATTTGCTCTGTAATTTCTACGGGTAAAATAACCGATCCAACATTTGATATAACACTTACTTTTTCATTATTTTTAAGCTTAAGCTGATGGGCATCTTCAGCATTTATCAGTAAAGTACAACGTTCTTTGCCTTTTATAAGACGTTTGCTGTTGTGCATCCACGAATTATTAGAGCGTAAATGACGGCGTCCGATAAGTGAAAAAGGATAAGTATCTGTGTTTTTATCCGAAGAGGTTTTGTTTAAGCGATCCAAGTCTTTTATAAATAAAGGATGTGCCAATTCAATTTTTTTGTCTTTTGTAAACAAGCGCTCTGGTAACTGTGGTTTTAAGGCGCCAAAATCGATTCCGTGAGGTTGTTTTTTGAGTGTGGCTACAGATAATTCTGACTCTTTATAAGCACTAAATTGTAACATATAATCTAAAGTTTGTTCTAGATTAGCCGGATTTTCTTTTCCGCTTAAGCGCGATGTCAAGGCTTCTAAAATTTCCCAATCGTGACGCTGATTGCTGTCTTTTTCAAACAGCGCTTCGGCATATTTAGCCGTATTCCTGATGGCAAATTGATGAAAAATCAAATCGTAAACAGCAGTTTCTAATCCTGTTGTTGTCGGTAAAATGATGTTAGCGTATTTGGTAGTTTCGTTGAGGTAAATATCTATGGCCACCATAAATTCTAGTGAATCTAAAGCCTTTTCAAGATGTTTACCATTTGGCGTAGATAAAACGGGGTTCCCCGCAACTGTTATCATCGCTTTTATTTGGTCTTTACCGGGTGTTAAAATTTCATCCGCCAAGGTGGAAACAGGAAATTCGCCTGTAAATTCGGGCAAACCGTGTACCCTACTTTGACGTTTGTTAAAACTACCTATTTTACCTGTTCTACGAGACATCTCTACAACATCAATAGCCGGTTTGGTGAATAAAGCGCCACCTTCTGTGTCTAAATTACCCGTTACAATGTTCAGCACGTTCACCAACCACTGACACAAACCACCGAATTCTTGGGTAGAAAGACCCATGCGACCATAACAAACCGCTGTTTTGGCTGTTGCAAATTGTCGTGCTAAATTTTTAATATTTTCGCTTGTCATTCCAGTACTAGTAGCTACTTTTTCTGGAGGATAATTGCTCACAATTTCTTTTACCGTGTTCCAACCGTTTATATGATTTTTTAGATGTTTAGCATCAGCTAGATTTTCATCAAAAATGACATTGAGCATAGCTAAAAGCAGCAAGGCATCTTTACCAGGTTTTATAAAATGATGTGTTGTCGCAATTTTTGAAGTTTCCGTAAAACGCGGATCAACCACCACTACTTTTCCACCGCGATTTTGAATGGCTTTAAGGCGTTTCGAAAAGTCGGGAGCTGTCATAATACTGCCGTTTGAAGCAGCCGGGTTAGCACCCATGATAAGCATAAAATCGGTTCTGTCTATATCGGGAATGGGAAACATGAGATAATGTCCAAACATCATTAAAGAAGCAAAATGATGGGGTAGTTGGTCAACCGATGTGGCGGTGTATTTCTGATTAGAACCCACACTTTGCATAAATGGGGCACCAAACAACATCAAACCAATATTATGAACCGTTGGATTGCCGCGATAGGAACCTACGGCATTTTTACCGTATTTTTTTTGGATGTTTTTAATTTGTGTGGCCACTTCGTCAAAAGCTTCTTCCCAAGAAATGTCTATCCAACCTTTTTCTGTGCGTTTTATAGGGGTTTTTAAGCGGTCTTTGTCGTGATATAAATCTTCTAAAGCCGTGGCTTTTGGACAAATATGCCCGCGACTTAAAGGGTCTTTTTTATCCCCTTTAATGGCGATTATTTCAGTGTTTTTATAAGTAATTTCTAAGCCGCACATCGCTTCGCAAAGATTGCAGGTACGGAAATGGATTTGTGTATTATTCATTATATTTCTGGTTGACAAGCGATAAGACCACCGTATTCTAAAGCCAAAGACCTATCGGTTGCTATTTTTTGATATTCTGGATTGCCAGCCATTGCCAAAAAATGGTCAACAGAAAGATATTCAACTAGGAAAATTACCTGTGGTTGATTTTCGAGATTTCCTATTAAACTTGTGTGTACACGTCCTTTCCATACCAATTTAGCACCCGATTTGGCAACAAAAGGGCCTGCATTTTTAAAATAACGGGCATAGGCTTCTTGACCAGACTCACCTGATTCTGTTTGGGCTTTAAACTTTAAAATATTAAGCATTACCACAGGAATATTTTTAGGATAGGTCTGTAGTTGGGATAATTGTTCGGGGGTGGGGTGAATCTGATTTGTGAGCATTTCAAAATGAATTAATAGTTAAACCTTGTTAGTGTAGAAAAACAGTAGAATCTTACATTACAAGGTTTTCAAATGTAGTAAAAAAAAGGAGAAATAATTTTTGAACGCAGATGACACAGATTCTTATGATAAGCGCTGATTATAGCAGGTTGTTCTTAGGCAAGAAGGGAGAATTATATTTTGTACCTAAAGGCACAAAAACTTTGATGGGTAGCTTATAGTTACTCATATTAAGTCCATAAATGGACTTGTTTTATACTGATCCAATAATTTTTTTTATGAGGCTGTCCCTTAGGGACAAAAAATAGATAACTTAAAAGAAGAATTGACAAAGTCGTGCCTTTAGGTACGAAATGTGATAATCAGAATAATTAAAAAAAATGAATCGCCAGGAAAGTGTTTTGGAACGCTGATAACGCTGATTGTAAGGATTTGCGCAGATATTTATAACTTGAGTACGACCTTCGGGATTAATAAAAAGATACCTTAAAACCTCATAAACCGTTTTATCCATTTTAATTTAAAAGGGGTATGTGGATAATACTTTAAGGGCAACTCTAGCCAAGTAGGTTTATCGAGTACACTTTTATAATGCGTAAAACATCTAAATCCGGCTTCACCGTGATAATTTCCAAGACCACTAAAGCCAACACCCCCAAACGGTAATTTGCTATTTGTAATGTGCATTACGGCATCGTTTATAGCACCACCACCAAATGAAATCTGATTTAATATTTTCTTCTTATCGGATTTATTGTTTGTAAAAACATAACAAGAAAGAGGCTTGGGTAATTTATTTACTTTATCAATCGCCTCTTGAAGTGAATTGTAAGAAATTACAGGAAGAATAGGGCCGAAAATTTCTTCTTGCATTACAGCGTCATCGAATGAAACATTATGTAAAAGAGTGGGTTCTATAATTCTTTTTTTGAGATTTATATTTCCGCCAAAATATATTTTTTCTTGAGGGAGCATCTTTTTAAGGCGTTCTACATTTCGCTCATTAATTATCTGTACGTAATTACCATTCTCTATTGAAAATTGTTCTTTTTGAATTTCGGCTTTGGCCAGTTTTAAAAATTCTTGCTCTCTAGATTGGTGAATCATAATATAATCTGGCGCAATACAGGTCTGCCCAGCATTGAGAAATTTTGCCCAAATAAGCCGTTTTACAGTCATTTTTATGTTGCAGCTTTTCGTGATAAAAGTCGGACTTTTACCCCCCAATTCTAATGTAACTGGTGTTAGGTTTTTAGCCGCCGCTTGATAGATAATTTTGCCCACTTGCGTGCTGCCCGTAAAGAATATTTTGTCGAATTTCTGATTTAAAAGTTCTGTAGTTTCAGAAACACCGCCTTCAATAACTTTAAAATAATTGGCCTCAAAATTATTATTGACGAGTTGTGCCATAAGGGCGCTTGTTGCATTTGATATTTCACTGGGTTTTAAAATGATGGTATTTCCCGCGGCAATGGCCGCCACAACCGGTGCTAATGACAATTGATAAGGATAATTCCACGCACCAATTATCAAACACACACCAAGTGGCTCTGGAATGATGTAACTTTTTGCAGGGAAATTTAGAAAATTTGTACCAACACTTTTAACTTTTCCCCAAGATTTAAGATTTCGTTTGGCTTCTTTAATATCGTTATAAACCAAAGACAATTCACTTGTATAAGTATCAAATTCAGATTTTTTAAAGTCTTTATAAATAGCTTTATAAATTTCTTTTTCGTTAGATTTTAAGACATCCTCTAATTTTTGTAATTGCTTTAAACGAAACTTTAAATTTTTAGTTTTATGTGTATTAAAATATTGATGTTGATTTTCTACTAGCTGGCACATAAAAACGTAAGTTTAATTTTTTTTAATTGTCTTAAAAAACAAGGTTTTCAAATGTAGTAAAAAAAAGGAGAAATAATTTTTGAAAGCAGATGACACAGATTCTTATGATAAGCGCTGATTATAGAGGTTGTTCTCAGGTAAGGAGGGAGAATTATATTTTGTACCTAAAGGCACAAAAACTTTGATGGTAGCTTATAGTTACTCATATTAAGTCCATAAATGGACTTGTTTTATATTGCTGTAAAAGTTATTGTTTTGTAGTTGTCCTGTAGGGACAAAATATAGATAATTTAAAAGATGAATTGACAAAACCGTGCCTTTAGGTACGAGATGTGATTATAATTTAAAAGCTGAGGAGTCGCTTCTGCACACATTTATGTTTGTGGAGCATAATATTCTAGTTTTTAGTAGGTTTCTTTTTATGATACGAGCATGGATGCTCGCACTAACGGCGAGGGCTAAACTACAGAATCTCAAGGTGTTTTTTAGATGGTATCGCATTTTGAGATACTATAAAACCAGTTTTTTTTGGGTTAATCTAAGCCGTAAAATGTTTCTAAAATTTTTATTTACGCTTCTTTTTAGCCCAATAAAAAAAGAGATAAGCCAAACCTATCAAGATAACAAATGGCAGCATTTCGCCAATAAAAACCCCTATGGCATACTGTTTATCGGGGGCGTCCTTTAGCTTTTGTTCTACGTCAATCTGTTGTAAAAAGTTTAAAAAAAAGACCAGTTTTCCCATTATTTTTTGCTGATATTTTTAAGAATTTGTTTTGTACTCTCACGCAAAACCAATTTACCACTCATAGCGGCACGTTTGTATAAAAGGGTATCCCAATGTTCGGTATTTTCCCAAAGGACTTTTTTCATTGTACACAAAGCTTCAGCACTTTGATTGGCTAATTTCTGAGCAAAACTTTTTAATGCGGTATCCATTTCTGGGATATCTTTAAAAGTGTGTGTATATAAGCCTTTTACTAAAGCCCAATCGGAAGTATGCCACGCGCCCGAAAGAGATAATTCAGAAAAATGAGCTGTGCCAATCTTTCTTTCAATAGCGGGGGCGATAACAAAAGGGCCGATGCCAATACTCAATTCTGATAATTTAACGGATGCTTGTACAGTTGCAAAACTGTAATCGCAGGCCGCAATAATACCGACGCCGCCACCGACGGTTTTGCCTTGAATGCGGCCGATAATGGGTTTTGAACACAAACGCATCGCGTTAAGCAAATTGGCAAATCCTGAAAAAAAGCGCGTGCCTTCTTCTTGTGTTTTTATGGCTAACAATTCATCAAATGACGCACCTGCACAAAAAGCACGATTGCCTGCACTTTTTAAAATGATGATTTTAACGGTATCATCCTGACTTAAATCGTTTAAAGTAGCGACTAATTTTTGCAACAAAGAAGCTGGAAAAGCATTACTTAAAGGATGTTCAAAAGTAACTGTTGCAATAAAATTATCAATGTTTTTTGTAATACTACCTTGATTCATTTTTATAAATTTAAATCGTCTAAACTGGCGTTGTAAGTACTTACATCCCTGTTTATTTTACGCATGAGGCCTTGTAAGACTTTACCTGGGCCGACTTCAATAAACTCGGTGCCACCATCTTTTATCATTTGTTGCATAGTTTGCGTCCATTTTACAGGCGCCGTTAATTGCAACATTAAATTCTTTTTAATGTCGTCAGGATTGGTTACGGCTTTTGCCGATACATTTTGATAAATGGGACAACTGGGGGTACGGAAAATTGTATTTTCAATAGCCAAAGCTAATTCTTCACGAGCAGGTTCCATTAGTGGCGAATGAAAAGCCCCGCCAACAGGGAGCACCAAAGCACGGCGGGCACCTTTTGCTGTCAAAGCTTCACAAGCTAAATTTACAGCCTCAATATCGCCAGAAATCACCAATTGACCTGGGCAATTGTAATTGGCCGCTACAACAATGCCGTTAATTGTAGCACAGGTATCTTCAACAACTTTATCGTCTAATCCCAAAACTGCCGCCATAGTTGAGGGTTTTATTTCGCAGGCTTTTTGCATGGCCAAAGCGCGTTGATACACTAATTTTAAGCCGTCTTCAAAAGAGAGAGTTTTGTTAGCCACCAAGGCCGAAAATTCGCCTAAGGAATGTCCCGCTACCATTTGAGGCTTAAAAACATTTCCTAAAACTTGTGCTAGAATTACTGAATGTAAAAAAATAGCGGGCTGTGTTACCTTGGTTTGCTTGAGATCTTCGGCAGTGCCTTCGAACATTATATCGGTAATTGAAAAGCCCAAAATTGTATTGGCTTGTTCAAAAAGTTCTTGGGCCAGCGTAGTATTTTCGTATAAATCAAGTCCCATGCCTGTGTGTTGTGCGCCTTGACCGGGGAATATGTGTGCTTTCATAAAATATTTAAATAGGTTTTTTTGTTAGGTTTTTATAAGACAAATGTAGAAAATTTAGAACTAATTTAATTTTTATATTTTAGAGGCTTTAAATTTTTATATGTCCTTAAAACAAAAACTCTTAGCACATCAAATATATTTAATTTTAGCGACGCTATTTATTACAGCCTTGGTGGTTTCTAATTTAATCTTCCAAAAATTCTTTACTTGGAATCCTTTTGGATGGTATCATTTTGAATTGTCTGTAGGGATTTTACCCTATCCCATTACTTTTATAATTACCGATATTATTTCAGAAATTTATGGTAAAAAGAAAGCCAATAAAGTGGTTATTGCGGGCATTTTTGCCTCGCTTTTCGCCTTGCTCATTATTATAATTGCCGATGGCGCGCCAGCCACACAATGGTCGCCTGTAGGCGATGGTATGTATCATAAGGTTTTTGGCTTTTCGTCTATAGCCGTATTTTCATCAATGATGGCCTATTTAATCGCCCAGTTTGTAGATATTAAAATATTTCATTTTTGGAAAAAATTAACCCATGGCAAACACCTGTGGTTACGCAATAATTTCTCTACTATAAGCTCTCAATTTTTAGATACATTTACCGTGCTGTTATTATTGTGTTCGTTTAACGTAATTGAATGGCATTTGTTTGGCAAATTGTTAATTAACGGCTATTTGTTTAAAGTGATTGTCGCGCTGTTTGACACACCGTTTATTTATGCAGCAGTGTATTATTTTAGAAGGCGGTTTGATTTAAAGCAAGGAGAGGAAATTGAATTTTTAGATTAATTATTTGAAATTCATCTTATCAGAATGGGTTAAATCATTTATATTTTGAGGGTCTTGTATTCAATAACTTAGCGCAACAAATCTCAACATTTTTGGTTCTAACTTATAAACTCCAAGCTCTGCCTCCCGTAGCTTCTTGTAAAGGCATACAACCTATAAGTTCACCCGGAATGGGATCGTAAGCTAAAACCTTTTCGCCAACAAATTCACTTGTTTTATAAGCCCAGATACTAAAACTGCGTAATGAAGTAAGCGTACTATAAACGGCACCGTCAATTTTGTCTTTCATAAAAGCTTCTTGTTGTTCTTTAGTAGCTTTTAAATAAAGAGCTAATAAAGCGTCATAATCTTTAGCAGTCAGTTTTTCAACGGGTTTATTTAATTTTTTTATAATGGCATCAATACCTTGTTTAAATTCTTCTTGATCTTCTGGCTTTGAAACTTCATTGACATAAGCATCAATAAACTGGGGCACTTTTACATCAAGAGCGCCGGGTAAATCGGCTGTTTTGGGTAAAATTAAATCCACCAAATTGTTAACTACTGTCATCTGATTTTTACTAAAAAAAGCAGGTGTCCAAGTAGCGACATCCACATTTTTACAACTTTGTATCAAACTAAGAATAGAGGGCGTAGCCACAACATAACCTAGTGATAATCCAATTCCTTTTAATACATCTCTACGTTTCATAATTAAGCTTTTAAGTTTTTAAATTCTTTGGCTGCGTGTGCTGCAGCTCTTGCTGATAATGCCATATAAGTTAATGATGGATTGACACAGGCTGCCGATGTCATACAAGACCCATCGGTTACATAAACATTTTTACAAGTATGAATTTGATTGTGTTTATTTAAAATAGATGTTTTAGGATCGTGTCCCATTCTTGCAGTACCCATTTCGTGAATTCCCAATCCGGGCGCACCGGGACTGTCCATTGGATTGATATTTTTAAATCCAGCTTTTGTCAACATATCAATGGCCTGCTGAATCATATCTTTGCGCATTTCCCATTCATTATTTTTCCATTCGGCATCAAAAGTAACTGTGGGCAAGCCCCATTTATCCAATTTTTGATAGTCAAGTGTCATTTTATTGTCGTGATAAGGTAAGCATTCGCCAAATCCCATTAAGGTCATACCCCAACCACCAGGTTTAAGGATGCCTGTTTTTAACTTAGCACCATAACCTGCTTCAGCAATAAATTCAGATTGATCGCCACGGCCACCACCACCTTGATACCCATAGCCACGTAAGAATTTTTGTTTAGTGGCCTTATCGCCAAGATTTCTAAAACGCGGAATATAAATACCATTGGCACGACGTCCTTTATAATATTGATCTTCAAATCCGTCGAACTTGGCTGTAGCACCTGCTTTAAAATGATGATCCATTATATTGTGCCCTAATTCACCAGAATCATTACCCAATCCATTTGGAAAACGCTTAGACTTAGATTGCATTAAAATAGAAGTTGAGCCAATGGTAGAGGCACAACAGAAAATTATTTTGGCACTAAAAATCATAACTTCTTTAGTTTCAGAATCAATTACCTTAACACCTGTGGCACGCTTTAATGTATCATCATAAATAATTTCTGCAACGATAGATTGAGGTCTTAATGTCATATTTCCTGTTTTATAAGCAGCGGGTAGTGTACAAGAATTGCTGCTAAAATAGCCACCAAAAGGACAGCCACGCATACAACGGTCGCGATATTGACATTTTGTTCGCCCTTCGTGAGGCTTATCGCTCGTTATATGAGCTGTACGCCCAATAGTTAAAACCCTGTCTTTATAATTTTCGGATATATTTTCTTTAAGATGTTTTTCTACACAAGTAAAAGCCATAGGGGGTTCAAATTTACCATCAGGCAATTGAGGCAAGCCCATTTTTTGGCCACTTACACCGATATATTCCTCAACATAATCATACCAAGGCGACACATCTTTATAACGGATAGGCCAATCGACGGCAATACCCTCTTTTTTATTACCTTCAAAATCTAAATTACTCCACCTGTAACTTTGCCGGCCCCAAACCAGTGAACGACCGCCCACTTGATACCCCCTCATCCAATCAAAACGTTTTGTTTCATTATAGGGGTGGTCTATATCATCAACAAAAAAATGACTGTGTGCTCTATTGGTTGTATAACCTGTACGGTTTTGTTTGTATTGCCGTTTAATGTCTTCTTGAGAGGGCTGGCCATTAAATTTAAAATCCCAAGGATCCATATCCATAGTTGGATAATCTTTAATATGTTCTACCATTCTACCACGCTCTAAAACCAATGTTTTTAGACCTTTTTCACAAAGTTCTTTGGCAGCCCAACCACCGCTGATGCCAGTTCCAATAACAATGGCATCGTAAATTTTATCAGATAGAGTCATAGAGTGAATTTTTAAAAGTTAAAAGCCAATAATTTATTTTTCTGATAAAAAACGAATTATAATTAGCAGTATAAAAATATAAATTTGGTTAAGTTAAACAACTTTTTTAATTAAAAAAAAGTAATATGTTAAAGTTATACGAAACCGGTTTCGTATAACTTTAATAAAATTTACCTAATTTAGGCTACTTAATAACACTACTTATGAAATCAATTCTATTTAAAATTCCAAAAACAAGTTTGTACATACTGAGTATGGTAATATTGCTAATAGCCTGTCAGGAATCTCCTAAAAAGAAACAAGAAAATGTACAAAAAAAATCCTATTTTAAATTGTCCTTAGCCGAATGGTCAGTTCATAAACAGATTATTGAAGGAAAATTAGATCCTGTTGATTTTGCCGAAAAAGCAAAAAGTTTTGGGTTTGAAGGCCTTGAATATGTGAGCCAATTGTACACCAATTACCTTAAAAAAGGAGATGACCCTAAAATTGCAATGCAAAATTTACTGGACACACTCAAAATGAAAAGTGAAAAATTCGGTATGCAAAATATAGGCATTATGATTGATAATGAAGGCGATTTAGCATCGCCTAATGAAAAGGATAGATTGCAAGGCGTAGAAAATCATAAAAAATGGATTGATGCCTGCACTTTTTTAGGGGGGCAATACGTACGCGTCAATTTATTTGGCAGTGATGACCCTGCTGTTTGGGTGGCGCAATCTGTAAAAAGTCTCAAAGCATTAGCAGCATATGCTAAAGATAAAAACATAAATGTTATTGTAGAAAATCACGGCTATTTATCTTCAAATACACCCGAGCTTTTAAAAGTTATGAAAGGTGTTGCCATGTCTAATTGTGGGGTTTTACCCGATTTTGGCAATTGGTGTTTAAAAAGAGAAGACGGGAAACGTTGGGATGCAAAATGTATTGAAGAATATGATCGTTATTTAGGTGTTAAAGGCATGATACCTTTTGCCAAAGCGGTAAGTGCCAAATCGTATGATTTTGATGCAAAAGGAGACGAGACACTTATAGATTATTATAAGATGCTTCAAATTGTAAAAGACGGCGGCTATAAAGGATTTATTGGCGTTGAATACGAAGGAGATCGTTTAAGTGAAGAAGAAGGGATTATAGCTACTAAAAATTTGGTTTTAAAAGCCGCTAAACAATTAAAATAAATTTATGAATAAGGCAACACAATTTAAGCTCTCGCTGATGATGTTCCTCGAATTTTTTATTTGGGGAGGTTGGTTTGTAACCCTAGGGACTTTTTTAGGCAGTAACTTACAAGCCAATGGTGCCGAGACAGGCATGGCCTTTGCAACCCAAAGTTGGGGTGCCATAATTGCGCCTTTTATTATTGGTTTGATAGCCGATCGCTATTTTAATGCTGAAAAAATATTGGGTGTCTTACATCTAGTCGGCGCTATATTAATGTACCAAATGGCGCATACCACTTCCTTTCAAGGATTCTATCCTTACGTTTTAGGCTATATGATTGCTTATATGCCCACATTGGCTTTGGTAAATTCGGTATCTTTTAATCAAATGAAAGACCCTACTAAAGAATTTTCATTTATTCGGGTTTGGGGTACCATTGGCTGGATTGTAGCCGGATTAGCCATAAGTTATTTATTTCACTGGGATGCTGCCGAGAATATTAAAAGTGGTTTGTTACAAAACACTTTTTTAATGACAGCTTTGGCTTCAGCTATTTTAGGGGTGTTTAGTTTTACCTTACCAAAAACACCGCCAACGGCTAATAAAGATTCTAAAGTTACAATGTCTGATATTTTAGGACTAGATGCTTTAAAACTTTTAAAAGATCGCAATTTCTTGATGTTTTTTATAGCGTCAATATTAATTTGTATTCCATTGGCTTTTTATTATCAAAATGCCAATCCGTTTTTAACAGAAATCGGCATGACTAATCCTACGGGTAAAATGACAATTGGGCAAGTCTCAGAAGTCTTGTTTATGTTGTTATTGCCTGTATTTTTCAAACGCTTTGGCTTTAAGAAAACACTGTTATTCGGAATGTTATCTTGGGCGTTACGCTATGTTTTATTCGCTTATGGCGATGCTGGAGAAATGAGTTTTATGCTCCTTTTAGGCATTGCGCTTCACGGATTGTGTTACGATTTCTTTTTCGTTTCAGGTCAGATTTATACCGATTCAAAAGCGGGTGAAAAAGTGAAAAGTGCGGCTCAGGGATTAATTACTTTAGCTACTTATGGTGTAGGAATGCTCATAGGATTTTGGGTAGCGGGTAAAATTACTGATACATACTTGTTAGCAGATGGCACACACAATTGGCAAAATATATGGTTATTCCCAGCAGGATTTGCACTTGTGGTGATGGTCGTTTTCGCCCTTTTGTTTAAAGATGAAAAAATAGAATATAAAGCATAGACCATTTAACAATGAGTACAAAAATTAGATTAGGTGTTTTAGGGGGTGGTGGCGATTCGCTAATTGGTGTATTGCACCGCATAGCATCAGCTATGTTTGATCAATTTCAAATTGTAGGCGGTGTTTTTAATCCTATTTGGAAGGAAAATATTGGTTTTGCCGAAAAAATTGGTTTACCCACAGATAGAATTTACAAAGATTTTGACACTTTAATAAATGAAGAATTAGAGTTACCCGAAGATCAAAGGATGCAGGTCGTATCCATTTTAACGCCCAATTTTTTACACTTCCCGATGGCCAAAAAACTGTTGGAAAATGGCTTTAATGTCATTTGTGAAAAACCAATGACTACTTCTTACGAAGAAGCCAAAATTTTAAAAAAAACCCTTAAAAAAGCCAAAACTATTTTTGCGGTAACCTATACTTATACAGGTTATCCTATGATCCGCCAAATGCGCGAGATGATAAAAAAAGGGGTGATTGGTAAAGTTCAAAAAATTGATGCCCAATATTATCAAGGGTGGATAAATCCTATTATTCACGATGAAAAACAACGCGCTGCTACGTGGCGTTTAAATCCCGAAAAATCGGGTATTAGTTGTTGTATTGGTGATATTGGCACACACGCTTTTGATATGATAGAATATCTTTCCGGATTAAAAGTAGATATGGTTTTAGCAGATCTAAACTATCTTTACAAGGATAATAAAATGGATGTTGATGGGACGGTTTTAATCCGCGTAAGCGAAAATGTAAAAGGCGTTATTAGAACAAGTCAGATTGCTACGGGCGAAGAGAATAACTTCACAGTTCAGATTTACGGTGAAAAAGCAGGGCTAAAATGGGCACAAGAAAATCCGAATTATCTCTATTTATTAGAAGACGGAAAGCCCATAAACATTTTAAAACCGGGACATACTTATAACAGTGACATTTCTTTAGAGGGTACAAAATTGCCACCAGGTCATCCCGAGGGTATTTTTGATTCTATGGGAAATATTTATAAAGGCATCGCTAAAGCCATAAGAAATGAACCCTATGATAAAGGCGAATTCCCAACAATTATTGATGGGGCTAGAGGTATGAATTTTATAGAATGCGCCGTTGAATCGCATCAAAAAGGGAATGTTTGGGTTAAGCTCGATAACTAACTAAAATACAAATTTTGTGAAAACAATTAAAGGACCAGCCGTTTTTTTAGCCCAATTTATGGATGATAAAGCGCCGTTTAATTCCCTTGACGGATTGTGTCAATGGGCAAGCGATTTGGGTTATAAAGGGATTCAGATTCCAACAAATGAAACACGTCTAATCGATTTAGATAAAGCGGCTTCTAGCAAAACATATTGCGATGAGCTGAAAGGTAAAATCAATTCTTATGGTCTGGAAATTACAGAATTGTCAACGCATTTACAAGGTCAATTGGTGGCAGTTCATCCTGCTTATGACGTGATGTTTGATAATTTTGCGCCAGATAATTTAAAAAATAATCCCAAAGCAAGAACTAAATGGGCTATTCAGCAAGTCAAAAATGCAGCCATAGCCAGTAAACATTTAGGTTTAAAAGCCCACGCTACTTTTTCGGGTGCTTTATTGTGGCCTACTTGGCATCCTTGGCCTCAAAGACCAAAAGGTTTGGTAGAAATGGGTTTTGCAGAGCTCGCCAAACGTTGGTTGCCTATTTTAAATGTCTTTGATGAAAATGGAGTGGATGTGTGTTACGAAATTCATCCGGGCGAAGATTTACACGATGGCGACACTTTTGAACGTTTTTTAAAAGCTACAGATAATCATAAACGCGTCAATATTTTATACGACCCATCTCATTTTGTATTACAACAATTAGACTATTTAGAGTATATCGATTTTTATCACGAGTTTATAAAAGTCTTTCACGTAAAAGATTCAGAATTTAATCCAACAGGAAAAAAAGGCGCTTTCGGCGGTTATAACGATTGGATTGATCGCGCTGGACGTTACCGCTCTTTAGGCGATGGTCAAATAGATTTTAAATCTATTTTTTCTAAATTAACGCAATACAGCTGTGATGTTTGGGCGGTAATGGAATGGGAATGTTGTATTAAATCGCCTGAGCAAGGCGCTAGAGAAGGCGCTGTTTTTATTAAAAATCATATAATAGAAGCCACTCAAAAAGCCTTTGACGATTTTGCTGGCGCCGACATAGATAAAGCACATCTCAAAAAAATATTGGGTTTATAAAACTCAAATAAACTATTAAAACCTAAGCTAATTATGAATATAAAAAAGTCTCCCGAAAAATTTGATGTTATTATTGTGGGTTCTGGTGCTGGTGGTGGTATGGCCACAAAAATACTTTCAGAAGCTGGTTTAAATATTGCTGTGATAGAAGCGGGTCCTTTTTACGACCCGGCAAGTCCAGAACAAAGTACACAACTAAAATGGCCTTATGAATCGCCACGTAGAGGTGCTGGATCTAAAAACAGACCTTTTGGAGAGTTTGATGCTTCTTATGGTGGTTGGGATATTAAAGGGGAGCCTTATACAAGAAAAAATGGCACGAAATTCGACTGGTTTCGCTCACGTATGCTCGGCGGAAGAACCAATCACTGGGGGCGTATTTCTTTGCGTTTTGGTCCTTTAGATTTTAAGCGTAAAAGTTTAGACGGATTGGGAGAAGATTGGCCTATAACTTATGACGATGTGAAACCTTATTATGACAAGGTTGACAAACTCATTGGTGTTTTTGGAAGTAACGAAAATTTACCCAATGACCCGGACGGTTTTTTCTTACCGGCACCAAAACCAAGATTGCATGAACTGTACTATATAAAAGGCGCAAAAAAAGCAAATGTTCCTGTTTATCCGTCACGGTTATCCATTCTAACAAAACGTATTAATAAAGAACGCGGTGTTTGTTTTTATTGTTCTCAATGTAACAGATCTTGCAGTATTTATGCCGATTTCTCATCGGGTTCTTGTCTTATTTTTCCAGCACAAAAAAATGGTGGGCAAATTAAATTGTTTACAGATTCTATGGTGAGAGAAGTTGTGACAGACAATTCAGGAAAAGCGACGGGCGTTGTTTTTATCAACAAAAAAGACAGAAAAGAGTATGAATTAAAAGCGAATGTTGTTGTTTTAGCAGCATCGGCTTGTAGTAGTGCCCGCATACTTTTAAATTCAAAAAGTAAAGTGCATCCTGATGGTTTAGGCAATAGCAGTGGCGTTGTTGGTAAATATTTACACGATTCAACAGGAGCCAGTCGTATGGCTTTTATACCAGACTTAATGAACCGCAAAATCTATAATGAAGATGGTGTTGGAGGTCTGCACGTTTATACCCCTTGGTGGGGCGATAATAAAAAATTAGATTTCCCACGTGGCTATCACATTGAAATTTGGGGTGGATTGGGTATGCCCTCTTATGGTTTCGGATTTAATCCCAACGATTTAAATAAATATATTGGAAAAGAAGTTGGCGGCTATGGCAATCAGTTAAGAGATGATGTTAAAAGATTTTATGGTTCTATAATTGGCTTATCTGGTAGAGGTGAAAGTATCTCGATGGAAGATAATTATTGCGAATTAGACCCTGATATGGTTGATGAATGGGGCATTCCTGTTCTGAGATTCAATTACGAATGGAGTAAACACGAAAAAAATCAAGCCAAACATATGATCAATACTTTTGATGAAATATTAGAAGGTATTGGCGGTAAAATGTTGGGTGATAAACCTGGCGCCGATAAAGAATATGGCTTGGCAGCGCCTGGTAGAATTATTCACGAAGTGGGGACTACAAGAATGGGTAATAATCCTAAAAAATCGGTTACCAATAAACACCAACAATTACACGATGCCAAAAATGTGTTTATTGTAGATGGAGGGCCTTTCGTTTCTCAGGCAGATAAAAATCCTACTTGGACAATCTTGGCCTTGTCTTGGCGCACTTGCGATTATATTATAAAGGAATTAAAAAGTCAAAATTTGTAAATTATGAACAGAAGAGACACACTTAAATCGTTAATATTGGGTTCTGTAGCGACAGGACTTGTTTTAAATGGCTGTTCACCAAACGCTTCAGAGGCTTTGCCAGAATTAGCAAAACGTCCTTTGTACGGCAGAACACCTTCAGAAAAGTTGCGAGATGAAGAAATTTATAAAGAGACCTTTTTAAATGAAGAGGAACTTTCTACAATAGCTGTTTTGTGTGATATTATTTTACCAAAAAATGATGCATACGGTTCTGCTTCAGAGGCTGGCGTAAAAGAATTCATAGATTTTATTGTTAAGGATATGAGTTATCAACAAACGCCCATTAGAGGTGGATTGATGTGGTTAAACAATTACAGTCATAAATTATACCGACAAGATTTTAAAGACTGTTCTAGAAAACAACAACTTACTATTTGTGACCAAATAGCTTATCCTGATAAGACAAAACCTGCATTAAAACAAGGTGAAAAGTTTTTTACCAGAATGCGTAATTTAACTTTAACAGGCTATTTTACTTCAAAAATGGGGATAAAGGATTTAGGTTATAAAGGGAATAGTCCAAATGTTTGGGATGGCGTACCTCAAGAAGTACTCGATAAACACGGTCTCAAATACGACAAAAAATGGTTGGCTAAATGTGTCGATCAAGATAAAAGAGATAATGTAGCAGCGTGGGATGAGAAAGGGAATTTAATTAGTTAATAAAAAGAAAATTATGAAAAAATTGGCAATTATTCTTATGGCTTTAATGACACTTATAGCTTGTAAAGATAAAAAAGGAAAAACGACAGTAACCGAACAAAAAACAGATAATATAGTTAAAAAAGACACTACTTGGCAAGTGCTTTTTGATGGTGAAAATTTTGATAATTGGCGCGGTTATAATTCAGATAGTATGTATCCTGAGTGGACTATTAAAGACGGTGCTATGGCTTTTACACCAGGGAAATACGGCGGTAAAAACATTATCACAAAGAAAGAATACACAAATTTTGTACTCTCTTTAGAGTGGAAAATTTCTGAAGCAGGAAATAGTGGTATATTTTGGGGTGTTTTCGAAGATGCAAAATACAAGGAAGCCTACCAAACGGGGCCAGAGATTCAGGTTTTAGACAATGAAAGACATCCTGATGCTAAAATAGGCGGTAAATTACATCAAGCCGGAGCTCTTTATGACATGGTTGAACCTAAACACGATGCTGTAAAACCAGCAGGTGAGTGGAATACTTGTATTATAAAAATTGACCATAAAAACAATGTTGGTGTGGTTACACTAAATGGTGTTGAAATTGAGCGTTTTCCTGTTCACGGATCAAAATGGGATAGCATGGTTGCTAACTCAAAATTTGCTACTTGGGATGGTTTCGGTAAACATAGAACAGGACATATTGGTTTACAAGATCACGGCAATAAAGTGTGGTATCGCAATATAAAAATCAAGAAATTAGACTAATTAACAGGCTTTTTTATGAGTCTAAGGATAAATAAAAAAGTTTTGACGCGTCATTTTTAAGACTTCTTTTTTAATTGTTGGTAAGCGTGTTCTGCGGCACGTGCTGTTAAAGCCATATAGGTTAAAGATGGATTTTGACAAGGCGAAGAGGTCATGCAAGCGCCATCTGTAACGTAAACATTAGGAACCGTATGAATTTGATTGTGTTTGTTTAAAACAGAAGTTTTAGGGTCACGACCCATACGTGCCACACCCATTTCGTGAATACCTAATCCAGGGGCACCCGGGTCGTCTCTAGGTACTATATCTGTAAAACCTGCTTTGGTTAACATTTCTACGGCCTGTTGTACCATATCTTTTCGCATTTTCCATTCATTTTCGCCCCATTGGGCATCAAAAGTAATTGTTGGTAGCCCCCAATCATCAAGTTTATTATAATCTAATGTCATTTTGTTGTTATGATTTGGTAAGCATTCACCAAAACCAGTTAAACCAATACGCCACTCACCTGGTTTCAGAATAGATTTTTTAAGTTCAGTTCCATAAGCTGCCTCAGGTACATATTCGTCTATACCGCCTCTACCTGCACCACCTTCATATCCGTATCCGCGTAAAAAATCTTGTTTTGTTTTTTTATCACCAAGATTTCTGAATCTTGGTATATAGACGCCATTAGCGCGTCTGCCTTTGTAATATTTATCTTGAAATTCATTTGATTTAGCAGATGCACCTGCCTTAAAATGATGATCCATAACATTATGGCCTAACTCACCAGAATCGTTTCCTAAACCATTGGGAAATCGTTTTGATTTTGATTGCATTAGAATGGAAGCACTGGCCATTGCTGAAGCACAGCAAAAAATAATTTTAGCCTTAAATTCCAGTTTTTGATGTGTTTGAGCATCAATAATTTTAACTCCAGTGGCACGTTTTAGATTGTCATCATACACAATTTCGTAAGCAATAGAATGAGGTCTCAAAGTCATATTACCGGTACGTTCTGCTGCGGGAAGTGTGCTGGCATTACTGCTAAAATAGGCGCCATAAGGACAGCCTCTCATACACCGATCACGGTATTGGCATTTACTACGGCCTTTATAAGGTTTATCACTTGTAATATGAGCCGTACGTCCAATAGTTAAAAGGCGATCATTATATGCTGTGGCTAGGGTTTCCTTTAATTTGGTCTCTGCACAAAACATAGCCATGGGTGGTTCAAAAATACCATCGGGTAAGTTAGATAAACCTAGTTTTTCGCCGCTTACACCTATATAACTTTCTACATAATCGTACCAAGATTTTACATCTTTATAACGGATGGGCCAATCTACACCAACACCTTCTTTTTTATTGGCTTCAAAATCGAGATTGCTAATACGGTAACATTGACGCCCCCACATTAAAGAGCGTCCCCCTACTTGATAGCCGCGAATCCAATCGAAGCGTTTGTCTTCATTATAAGGATGTTCTAAGTCATCTACAAAAAAATGATTGTGTGCTTTATCTGTAACAAATCCGGTTCTAGCCTGTTTGTATTGACGTTTTTCTTCTTCGCGGGTTTGTTGTCCTTTAAATTTAAAATCCCAAGGATCCATATTCATAGTAGGATAATCTTTAATATGTTCAACCATACGACCACGTTCGAGTACTAAAGTTTTTAAGCCCTTTTCGCAGAGTTCTTTGGCGGCCCAACCGCCACTGATACCTGTCCCTATAACGATAGCATCGTAAGTGTTTTGATTTTCCATTTTTAAGTCTTTAGTAGAAATTGCACGTTAAATTTAATAAAAAAATCAAGATTAGAGCTTTCTCACAAGAAGATAATAGCGAATTAAAGAGAATTTGCTAAAGTTTTGTCTTTAGAAAAACTTTATTTTAGAATTTAATGTTAAAATCGAGTCTAATTCTTGTACCTGTTTCTAGATTGGTGCCTGTTGTTTTTAACCCTTTAACAAAGTAGGCTCTCAAGATTGTATTAAACTGTTTACTAATCTTATATTTTATTCTAAATTCTTGTCCGCTAAAATTGCTTGAACGGGTGTAATTACTATTGCCCCATCTAACCCAGTCGTCTTGTGCAAAATAGTCTATAACAGCATATTTTTCTATATGAGCGTAGTAATAACCAAATTGAAATTTTTTAATACCGTATAGTAAACTTGTAACGTAACCAGTAGTTTGGTCTCTAAAAATAGTGTCAATATTACCATTTCCATTATAATCGGATATATTTTCAAAATAATCAACTCCTAAAACCAATCCTGTTTTTTTAAAATTAAATTGGATGTTTGTTGCCAAAATATTGTAATTTAATAAGTAAGAAGATGTTTTGTCAGGAGAATTGGGAATACTGTTCCCGCTTATTAGGCCACTAGATACAGTTAGATTATTTTCTCCAATATCGCCATCAAATTTAAGTTGTGCGATTGTTAAGGTGCTATTATCCTTAAATTTTTTATCAGAATTACCTATTATAAAATAACCAAAAACCGGAGTTATATTTGCTCTTTTATTTAATTTAAAATGTTTTCCTAAAGCAATTCCTTCTGGGTTTACATCATCATCCCAAAGAAATTCATTTTGTTTCCATAAAGGCATGCTATTTTTACCAACCCAAACCCAATAACCTTTTTTATCAGACATTTTAATATAGGCCTTATCTATGGAAAAATCACCACTGCGAAATTCTTTTCCAAGGGTAACGTGGGGAGATTGTTGGTTTAAAGGATTGCCTGATCTGATGCGCCCCCCAAATTCAATATAATTAGTTAATTTGTATTTAAAACCTAACCTCAATCTATACCGTAAACGGTCTCTATTGTCTCTTTTTGTACCATTGGTTTTATTTGAATTTCGATCTAATTCAGTTCTAAAACGAAAATCGCCGTATAAATTTAGTTTTCCTTCCTCTTTTTTTTGTGCATAAATATTCGAAGCAATCAATAGAATAAATAAAATGAGTTGCAAAAACCGTTTCATACAATTAGGGTTTGAAGTATCGTCATGTAAAATGGCACTTTAATCTATGCAATTACCCAACACCCTTGTTGGGGATAGTGTAAAGATATGTATTTTTAATAGTCATTATAAATGTTTATTTGATAAAATATAAAACAACAGTCTTGGGGATGGTATGCCACTTCTTTCTGTTATAAAGCACGTTAACTAAAAGGCTGTAGGTTTGGTTTTGCATAATATCTATAACCATTGTATTGTTCTGCTTTTCGGATTAATATTTCTTAAGGTTTATTTTTTAACATCAGTTTTATTATTAGTGTTCCACTAAAGTGTGTACTTTTGTTTACAGCCAATATTTTTTTGAAAAACAATATTGGCTATAAAGCGGGAAATCTGTATTGAAACCCTACCTTTAATTTTTTTGTAAAACGATATTAGAAAAACAATAAATATGGAAATTTTATCATTTATTGGCTTTACGGCTTTGGTTGGATTAATTGCTTGGCTAGCCACCAGAAAAACAGACGAAACTTCGTCTAAAGGTTATTTTTTAGGCGGGCGTAGTTTAACCGCACCGGTCATAGCAGGGTCATTATTGCTTACCAACCTCTCTACTGAGCAAATAGTAGGATTAAACGGACAAGCTTATTCAGAAGGTATTTTAGTCATGGCTTGGGAGACTTTTGCAGCCGTGGCTATGGTTGTTACAGCACTTTTTTTATTGCCACGTTATCTAAAAGGTGGCTTAACCACTATACCACAATTTTTAGAAAATAGGTATGGCAAATCAACAAAAGCCATTGCATCTATCTTGTTTTTGTCGGGTTATGCCATTATATTTTTACCCATTGTTTTATACTCTGGAGCATTGGCTATAAATACCATGTTTAATGTGCCGTCTTCTTTAGGTATTTCAGATACTTCAGCTTTATGGGTTACGGTTTGGGGTATTGGTATTATTGGTTCTATTTATGCCATATTTGGCGGTTTAAAAGCTGTAGCAGTTTCTGATTCTATCAATGCCATTGGGTTATTTGTAGGCGGATTATTAATTCCTATCTTTGGTTTAATGGCCATTGGTGATGGTCATGTCTTTCAGGGTCTTGAAACGTTGATGCAAAGTGCCCCCGAAAAGTTTAATGCTATTGGCAAACCTGACTCATCTATCCCTTTTGCTACTATTTTTACAGGAATGATGTTGGTGCAACTTTTTTATTGGGGCACAAATCAAGCTATTATTCAACGGGCATTGGGGGCTAAAAATTTAAAAGAAGGTCAAAAAGGATTAATGTTAGCAGCTTTTATAAAAATACTAGGACCTATCTTGGTAGTATTACCAGGTATTATTGCCTTCTACATGTTTAAAGGAGGTTTAGAAAATCCAGATCAAGCTTATCCCATGCTTGTAAGTAAAGTATTGCCTGCAACTTTAGTAGGATTTTTTGCTGCTGTTTTGTTTGGGGCTATTTTAAGTTCATTCAATTCGGCATTAAACAGTTCGGTTACTTTATTTGGGGTAGATTTATACAAAACGTATATTAATAAAGGCGCCACAGAAAAATTGGTGGTTAAAAAAGGCAAACAATTTGGTATTGTATTGGCTGTTATTTCAATGCTTATTGCACCACTTATAGCCAATGCACCACAGGGTTTATTTGGTTATTTACAAGAAATTAATGGGGCGTACAGTATTCCTATTTTAACCATCGTTGTGGTAGGTTATCTAACCAAATGGGTGCCTGAAAAAGCAGCAAACATTTCAATTATTTTGGGTTCTACCTTATATATTATCAGTCAATATATTCTAAAACCTTTTGTTTTTGGCGAAGCGCATTATCCACACTTTTTACATGTAATGGCCATTCTTTTTGCAATAAATGTGATTATTATGTTACTGATTGGTAAATTTTCGCCACGTAAAGAAGCTTTTGTTCAAGAGTACACTAACGAGGTAGATATCACATCTTGGAAATACGTAAAACAGGTAGGGTTAATAATTATTATAATGGTTATAGGTGTCTACCTTTACTTTTCGTAACACATTAAACTATTTTAATAGAAGTTACATAGCCCTCATAGCTGCGCACATTAAATACGGTGCCGTCTTCAAAGATGAGATATTGCCCTTTTATGCCTTTTAGTTTGCCTGTAAAATGAGGTGTTTTATCTAAATTAAGACTTTTAACCTTAACGGGATATTGCATCACAGGAAAGTCTAAATGAACTTTTTCGGTATCGAGTCCGTAATACTGTTTCACTTCTTCAGGGATAAAAGCAGACAGGCGTTCTTTTTCTATTTTTAAATCAACCGCTGTAATACTGTTGGTAAGCATTTTACGCCAATTGGTTTTATCGGACACATAATTTTTTAAGGCCACTTCGGTAATACCTGCCAAATAACGATTGGGCACTTCAACAAAAACCAAAGCTTCATGAGCGCCTTGGTCTATCCAGCGTGTGGGAACTTGACTTTTACGGGTAACCCCCACTTTTACATGACTCGAATTGGCCAAATACACAATATGTGGTTTTAATTGCACCTCTTTTTCGTAAGCCAAATCGCGGTCTTCTTTGTCTAAATGGGCTGTACTCAGTTCGGGATGCATCACCCAATCGCCTGTTTGGGGCATGTCAAAAAAGCAATCGTAACAATAGCCTTGGCGGTATATTTTTTTATTCTCGCTGCACTTTAAACATTGGTATTTTACAAATTCAATACGGATGGTTTTATCTAATAGCTGATTTAAATTGAGAAAATCAGCTTCCAAATCGAGGTAATAATTTATAGGACTCCCATTTTCTGAACGCATTTTTTTTAAGACACCTTGGTATTGCATAGGGTTTTTGCTATATTTAATGGCTATAAAGATACGCAATTAAGCCAAAGAAAAACCTAACCAATACAAGCTAAATCATGCCTTTTTCTTTCTTTAATACATTGGCGTCGTGGATACTTAAAAAACGCCATCATCAGATGGATTTATTTATAAAATATCCACACGAAGTCCAACAAGAAGTGTTGCTCAATTTGATTGAAAGGGCTCAGAACACTTTTATGGGTAAGACCTATCACTTTAGTGAGATTACAGATTACCACAGCTTTGCGGCACGTGTTCCCATAAAAAAGTACGAAGATATTGAACCCCTTATTACACGTACCCGTAAAGGGGAACAAAACCTCTTTTGGCCCACACCTGTACAGTGGTTTGCCAAATCAAGTGGCACCACAAACGCCAAGAGTAAATTTGTTCCGGTTAGCCAAGAATCGTTAGACGACTGCCATTTTAATGCAGGAAAAGACATGTTGGGATTGTATTACTATAAGAATGAAAACGCCGAACTTTTTAGCGGTAAGGGTTTGATATTGGGAGGAAGTAGTGAGGTTTACAAAGGCAGCCAGTCTAATTTTGGAGATTTGTCGGCTATTATAATCGAAAATATGCCTTTTTGGGTTGATTATGGCAGCGCACTTTCACAAGAAACAGCTTTGATGCCCGATTGGGAGACCAAATTAGACGCCATTGTTTTCGAAACCATTAAAGAAAATATCACAAGCCTTTCAGGAGTCCCTTCTTGGATGCTGGTATTATTACAACGCGTTTTAGAAGTTACAGGGAAAAAGAATATTCTAGAAGTATGGCCTAATTTAGAGGTGTATTTTCACGGCGGCGTAAATTTTAACCCCTATAGAGAACAATTCCACAAACTGATTCCTAAAAAAACATTTAAATATTTTGAGGTGTATAACGCCTCAGAAGGTTTCTTTGCCATTCAAGATCGAAACCACTCCTACGATTTGTTATTGATGCTAGATTACGGTATTTATTACGAGTTTATTCCGATGGACAAATACAAAGGTACAGCCTCAAAAGCCATACCGTTAAATGCTGTAAAAAGGCATAAAAATTATGCCATGGTTATAACCACCAATGGCGGTTTATGGCGTTATCTTATTGGCGACACGGTTAAATTTACTTGTTTAAAACCGTATCGCATTCGCATTACAGGACGTACAAAACATTTTATAAATGTTTTTGGCGAAGAGTTGATTATAGAAAATGCCGAAGAAGGTCTTAAACACGCTTGCCAACAATCTGGTGCGGCTGTTTTAGAATATACAGTAGCCCCCATTTTTATGAAAGAGGCTAAAAAAGGCGCTCACGAATGGCTGATTGAATTTAGTACCCTCCCAAAAGACCTCGCTTATTTTACCGAAGTATTAGACAATGCACTTAAGTCTTTAAATTCTGATTACGAAGCCAAACGCTATATTAATATCACACTTAACAAACCCAAAATTAACGTAGCGCGTAAAAATTTGTTTTACGATTGGTTAAAATCTCAAAATAAATTGGGAGGGCAACACAAAGTACCGCGCTTGTGTAACACACGTAAATTAATGGATGAATTAATAAAGATAAATTAAAAGACCTACTAGGTTTTTAAAACCTAGTAGGTCTAAAAGTGTATTAATACGAATTAAATCTTCCGCTCTATAACGTAATTAACCATCGTTTGTAAACTGGTTTTATAGGGAGAATCGGGGTAATTGTTAAGTAATTCTAAGGCTTTTTCTTGGTATTCTTTCATTTTAGAAATGGTGTATTCCATTCCGCCGTTGTCTTTTACAAAAGCAATAACTTCTTTAACGCGCTTTTTGTCTTTATTGTGATTTTTAACCGAATTAATCAGCCATTTTTTGTCTTTTTTACCACAATGATTCAAAGTGTAAATCAGCGGCAATGTCATTTTTTGTTCTTTAATGTCTATGCCTGTAGGTTTGCCAATTTTATCATCGGTATAATCAAATAAATCATCCTTAATTTGAAAAGCAATACCAATAAGTTCGCCAAATGTGCGCATGTTGGCAATATCATCATCAGAAGCGTTAACACTTGTTGCCCCAATACCACAACAAGCCGCAATAAGTGTGGCTGTTTTTTGGCGGATGATTTCAAAATACACAGCTTCAGTTATGTCTAAGTTTCGGGCTTTTTCTATTTGCAATAATTCGCCTTCGCTCATTTCGCGTACGGCTATTGAGATGAGTTTTAAAATATCAAAATCGTCATGGTCTATAGATAAGAGCAAGCCTTTTGACAATAAATAATCGCCTACTAAAACAGCAATTTTATTTTTCCAAAGTGCATTTAGTGAAAAAAATCCCCGCCGCCGGTTGCTGTCATCTACCACATCATCATGCACCAAAGTGGCTGTATGTATAAGCTCTATAATAGAGGCGCCACGGTAAGTACGCTCTGTAAAATTGCCTTTAGATACCATTTTAGCAACTAAAAAAACAAACATCGGGCGCATTTGTTTCCCTTTACGACGCACAATAAAATGCGTAATGCGGTTTAACAGCGGCACTTTAGAAGCCATAGATTCAAGGAACTTGCGTTCAAAGATTTCCATTTCTATCTCGATAGGTTGCTTTATCTGTGCGATGATATTCATAAAAATAAAATTACGTCAATTTGAGTGATTATTGTGAATAAAATGAACAAAAATTATATCGAAAATAGTAATTTTATGATTGAGATAAGCCCTTGACACATCCTGAAACGAGTTTAGGGCACCCGAACTCACACTTGGGTAAAAATTAAGATTACAATTCACAACAGGTTAAATCTATTAAAAATTTATCATTTAAATGCGAAAGCATTAAAATGATTATGTGGTTGTTTTTATTTTCTTTTTTCAGTTTTAGCCCAACTGTCCCTTAAGGGAACGGTTCTGTTAAATACCAATTTTTCTGGGGTACTGTCATCGTCAATATTAAAATAACCCAAACGTTGAAACTGAAATCTATCGCCAATATTGGCCGCTGTTAAACTGGGTTCTACAAGGGCATTTTTATTGATTATTAAAGAATCTTGATTGATAAAGGTTTTAAAATCAACCTCTTTTTGAGCATCGGGGGCTTCGTGACTAAACAGGCGGTCGTAAAGG
Source organism: Flavobacteriaceae bacterium (assembly GCA_021647405.1). Classification (GTDB taxonomy): domain Bacteria; phylum Bacteroidota; class Bacteroidia; order Flavobacteriales; family Flavobacteriaceae; genus CG1-02-35-72. The sequence continues at coordinate 3,104 of JAKIUU010000026.1, read as the reverse complement.
TGTACTTCGGCAGGAACGGCGTGTTTTACAGACACCCAATGCAAGGTGCCTTTTACGCGGCGTTGACTTTCGGGTGTGCCACTGCCACTTTTGCTCAAAGGGTCGTAGGTACAATGAATTTCTAAAATATCTCCAGCATCATTTTTTACCACACTATTTGCTTTGATGATGTAAGCGTTTTTTAAACGAACTTCCTTATCCAACTTTAAGCGGAAAAACTTTTTATTGGCTTGTTCTCTAAAGTCTTCGCGTTCTATATAAATTTCTCTCGCAAATGGGACTTTTCTACTGCCAGCACTTTCGTCTTCAGGATTGTTTTCGGCATCCAACCATTCTTCTCCACCTTTGGGGTAATTGGTAATAAGCACTTTTACAGGATTTAAAACCGCCATAACCCGCGGTGCCGTTTTATTTAAATGGTCTTTTATACAGAATTCTAATAAGGCCACATCAGTCACATTATCGCGTTTGGCAATACCGGCCAAATCGCTAAATTTTCTAATAGCTTCGGGTGTGTAACCGCGTCGGCGTAAGCCAGAGATTGTTGGCATTCGTGGGTCATCCCATCCGTTTACAAGATTTTCTTCTACCAATTGCAATAATTTGCGTTTGCTCATTACTGTATAACTCAAATTCCGACGCGCAAATTCGCGTTGTTTGGGGCGCAACAATTCTGTGTCGTACACTTGGTCTAAAAACCAATCGTATAATTCGCGGTGGTTTTTAAATTCGAGTGTACAAATAGAATGAGAAACTTGCTCAATATAATCAGATTCACCATGTGTCCAATCGTACATGGGGTAGATATTCCAATCGGTTCCTGTACGGTGATGCGCCCGTTTTAAAATACGATAAATAATAGGGTCGCGCATCAACATATTTGGGGATGTCATATCGATTTTAGCCCGTAAAACATGGGTACCTTCTTCAAAATCACCTTGTTTCATTTTTTCGAATAAAGCCAAATTTTCAGCAACACTTCTATCCCGAAAAGGACTGTTAGTACCTTCTTTTACAGGGGTGCCTTTTTGTTGTGCCATCACTTCAGATGATTGATCATCAACATAAGCTTTGCCGTTTTTTATAAGTAATACCGCCCAATTGTATAGTTGTTGAAAGTAGTCTGAGGAGTACAATTCTTTATCCCATTTAAAACCCAGCCACTTAATATCGTGTTTAATGGCATCTACATATTCTTGTTCTTCTTTGGTGGGATTGGTATCGTCGAAACGCAAGTTTACGGGAGCTTTATATTTTAAGCCCAAGCCAAAATTGAGGCAAATTGAGGCCGCATGGCCAATGTGCAGATAGCCATTGGGTTCGGGAGGGAATCTAAACCGCAATTTATTGGCGTCAAGGCCATTTGATAAATCTTCTTCTATAATTTGCTCTAAAAAATTGAGTGCTTTTGTATTGTCGTCCATCGTCTTTGTTGAAAAGAGCAAAATTAATGAAAATAGTTGGGATGAATGCGACATAAATTATATGAACTGATTATTTTAATTGTGTTCTTTCACTTGTAAAAGTGTCTTTACGCGTTAATTTTTGAGTTTTACAAAAATTGACGTGGTTATCTCATGAAGATATTTAGATTTTTTCAAGAGATTGCCACACCCCGATAAATCAGGGCTTGCCTTATTAAAATCCCAACATCATTTTAGCCACCATAAAGTAAATTAGAATACCAAAAATATCATTACTTGTTGTCACAAAAGGGCCTGTGGCAATGGCCGGATCTATGTCAAATTTATTGAGGACAATTGGCACTAAAGTGCCTATTACAGCGGCATTTATTATGACGGTCACCAAGGCAATAGCTATGGTAATTGAAATATTTAATTCGGTATGAAAGAATAATTGACTCAAACCAAAAACAATGCTTGCCATGACCAATCCGTTTAACAAACCAATAAATAATTGTTTTATAATATGTGTTAGTAGCTTTCCTTTGAATGATTTATTGGCAATACTTTGTACCACAATGGCAGAGGATTGTACCCCTACGTTTCCGGCTGATGAATTAATAAGCGGAATAAATATAATAAGTGCAGGTGCTGTTTTCATAATGGTTTGAAAATCGGTGATGATACTGGCGGCAAAAGTCCCGCTAATCATCCCAATTAAAAGCCAAGGCAAACGGGCACGGGTCATTTTAATAACGCTGTCGTCTGTATCAATATCTTCAGAAATACCGGCGGCCATTTGGTAATCTTTTTCGGCTTCTTCTGTAATGAAATCTACAACATCATCTATTGAAATTTGTCCCACAAGAACACCTAAATCGTTTACAACTGGTAAAACCACCAAATCGTATTTTTGCATAAGTTGGGCTACTTCTTCGCCCTCTTCATCAACTTTTACAGAAACTACTTTTGCATCAAAAATCTCTTTAACAGGTGTTTTTGCAGAGGTAGTTAGTAAACTTTTAAGCGATAAAATACCTTTTAATTTACTGTCGTCATCAACCACATAAATGGTGTGGACTTTTTCCATTTCTTGTGCTTGGCGGCGCATTTCTTTAACACATTTTAGGTTGGTCCAGTTTTCGTTGACCTCAATGTATTCTTTGGCCATTAAGCCTCCGGCGGTATCTTCTTCGTAACGCAAAAGATCGACAATATCTTTGGCGTGTTCTACATCTTCAATATGACTGATGACCTCTTGTTTCTTTTTTTCGGGGAGTTCGCCTATAATATCGGCGGCATCATCGGTTTCGAGTTCTTCAATGTTTAGGGCAATCTCTTTAGAAGAGAGTCCTTTTAAAACGCGTTCGCGGGTATCATCGTCTAGTTCGGTAAGAATGTCGGCTGTTTGTTCGTCGTCAAGTAATTTAATGATGTAAATAGCACGGTCGAAATCGAGTTCTTCAACAATTTCGGCAATATCTGCATAGTGCAATTCTTTAAGAAAATTAGTAACTTGTTTGCTGTTACGGGCATCTATTAAGAGCTTTAATTCGTTTAAGAAGTCGGTGTTTATTTCAAATGCCATCGTTTTGAATTTTATCTGTTAATGCGATGAATTGCGCGACCGATAATTGTTCGGGACGTTGCGCAAATATAACATCTTCTCTTAACTTATCAGATAAATTAAACGATTTTAAG